>CAZWDV010000025.1:30187-40250 GCA_964632675.1 uncultured Sediminispirochaeta sp. | reverse complement strand
GAAGGATTCGAACCTTCGAAGGCGAAGCCAACAGATTTACAGTCTGCCCCCTTTGACCGCTCGGGAACCTCCCCGTTGCTCGAAAATGAACTTACTAAAAAGACGATTTTTTGTCAAGCCAGTTATTCTAATTTAAAACAGCCGCCTGTCAGATTCGAACTGACGACCCCGAGATTACAAGTCACGTGCTCTGGCCAGCTGAGCTAAGGCGGCATATTTGATGTAATTGGCCTATTTATAGCAGGTTTGCCCAATCATGGCAAGAGACTTACAGACCCGTCAGCACCAAAGTACGGTCCGACAACACCGCTACGGTGTGCTCGAATAACGCCGTTCGGCAGTGGTCATCGGTTCGGTAGGCCGGCTGCCCGGCCACAGCCGAGATCCGGCCGTATCCGGTAGTGAGCACCGGTTCGATTGTAAACACCATGCCGGGCACTATCGGCGCGCCTACCCCCAGCTCTCCGCTCGAATAAACCGCCGGCCCCTCATGCAGATTGCGACCGATTCCGTGTCCGATCAGGTTTTCTATAACATTACATCCGTTACTGCCAGCCACCGCCGCGATTTCCGCGCCGATATCCCCAATTCTGCCGCCAGCCTTCGCCTGGGCAATTCCACTGGTTGTGGCACATCGCGCGGCTCGAATTAACTGTGCATGCTCCGGAGTGACCATTCCAACCGGCACAGTGGTTGCCGAATCACCGTACCAGCCGTTTACCCGTAGTACCAGGTCAAGGGTCACCAGATCGCCGGTACGCAGCATATACTCACCCGGTGAACCGTGGGCGGCTATGTCGTTTACTGATATTGAAAGGAAGGTAGGAAATTCTGGAAACCGTTCAATTTTCCATTTTCTGGAATAGTGCACAACCCTCTGGCAGCACAGGGCTTCGATACTGCCGGTTGTTGTTCCCGGACGAACGGCACTCTCCAGTTCTTTGAGTATACGTGCAACCACATGACCGGCCCGGGAGAGCCGTAAAATTTCCTCTTTTGTTTTGAGTTGGACTTCTTCTTCATACGGTCGCTTATTGATAACCCTTCGGTGATTCATTTTTGAATTCCAGACTATTCAACTGTGCGCTCGAGCAAATCTGGCCGCAGTTTTTCAGCTCCCTTCAGATAACACGGCCGCAGTTCTACTCCTTCTTCGCTGTATACCGTTACCAGCACTCTTATTACTCTCGGCATGGCATTGTCAATATCCGGCTCCTGGCAACAGAATAGCGGCGCTTTGGCGAACCCGAGCTGCCGGAACGCACTAGCAGGATTGACTGCAGTCAAATCCGAGGTAATGGAGAACTGTACCGATACTATATGGCGCTCTTCAATTTGGTTCTCATCAATCAGGGTCTGCATCATCAACTGGGTATCCCGGGTTATTTCACCTCTGCTGTTCGATGCAATCTGCACCGCACCGCGTACCGCCTGCAGCTTCATCGCAAGTGCCTCCTCGCCTTTACAGCCAGATAAGAATCAAGTTCAGTGTAAATAATAATACTATTCCGTATGCAAATCCGAAACCCGACCAGATTAAGCCGGTCCATCGCACCCGCCTGCGCTCGTGCTTTTTACGCTTCAGCAAATCGTAAAAGTAGAATATCAGATAGTACAGATCTGAAATACAAAATACAAATAGAACCCACTCCAGGAGGTTCAGCAGAAAGGTATTCGTACTTTCGAGAAACCCCTGGTAGTTGCCGACTACAAAGAGCATAGCAACCACTATTGTACAAAAAAAGAGGTAGAGGGAAACGAGCCCGGATACTGTTCGCAAACGCCAACGCTTCATACTATACTAATAGTAACAGCAACTCTATGATTTGTCATAGACTGCCGATTCTATTTTTAATTCTATTTTTTCTGCACCCCTAAAGGTTGCCTTTTATCACAGTATCATCTTACAATATCAACGCGGTGACTATGAACAATTACATTCCACACACTGAAATCCAAGCGGCGCTTGAAACTTACTCGCGCGAATGGCAGAGACTGATACAATCTCAAACAAAACCTCTGTCTCCGCTTCCGACGGAAATTTCTCCCTCATTGCCTGTGTTAAAGGGTGTGAAAACAGTCGTCTTCGATATTTACGGAACACTGCTCATTTCCGGAAGCGGAGAGGTCGGAACTTTCGCCGATAGAAGCCCCGAGTTCAAATCCGATAGACCGCAAGCACTTTCGTTCCACCGGGCTTTCAGCGCAATCGAGGTTACGCCGTCAGTTTCTGCTGAGAAGTTTAATGAAGTGTGCAGTAATTTATACTTCAATGCTATACAACAACGCCATGCCCAGCTAAAACAATCCGGAGTTGATTATCCGGAGGTAGATATTCTAGAAATTTGGCAGTCTATCTGGAATTCCCTCGATGAGACTCGTGGAACTGAACTGCACGCCTCTAGGCTCATCAAACTGGCACTCGAATATGAACTTGCCGCAAATCCTACCTGGCCGATGACTAATGCGCGGAAAACCGTACAAAAACTTTCCCGGGACGGGTGCCTGCTGGGAATCGTATCGAACGCCCAATTTTATACCCCCCTCATACTCGAAGCTCTACTGGAGGGGTCACTCGATGAGACGGGCTTTTCACAGGCCCTGCGGGTATGGTCATATCAAACCGGCCGGGCGAAGCCATCGCGCCGGATGTTCGACCCGCTACTCGAAACATTGCGTACCACCCACGGTATTCGCCCCGGCGAGGTGCTGTACGTCGGGAACGACATGTTGAACGATGTCTACACCGCGGCACTGGCCGGCTGCAAAACCGCCCTGTTTGCCGGCGACCGAAGATCGTTACGTCTTCGAAAAGAAAATTCCTTTGTACAATCACGGCAACCTGACGCTATAATTACAGATATATCTCAATTGCATCAGATACTTGAATTGAGGTATGTAAAGGAGTAGTCTCCAATGAAAGTAAAACTGTTTCTATTTCTCATTTTTAGCATCCTGGTCGGCGGCACCGTATTCTATTTCGGTTGGACTCAATTTCAATTGGAAGAGAATACCTACGGAGTAATTTTTACCAAAACCACCGGATATGAGGATGAGGTTGTAAAACCGGGTCGATTCAACTGGCACTGGGAGGCGCTTATCCCTACCAATATGGCCCTGCACAAAATTGCGATAGTCTCTCGTTCGGTAGAATTGCAGAAAAGCGCCAGCTTGCCCTCCGGGGAAGTCTATTCCCGGTCAATTGATGCTCCCGCCAATTTCGAGTACTTGCTTAAAATATCACTTACCTATTCGCTGCGTCCCGAAGAGCTTCCTCGACTGGTAAAAGAGGAATCGCTTACCTCTGAGACTCTCGACGACTACTATCTTGAAATCGAACAGCGCATCAATTCTGGAATCAGCGCTTACATCGAAAATCGGATCAGCCGCAATGAGGATGTGTCGGCGGGTGACTTCAAGACCGCAGCCTTCGAGGAGGCACTGGTAGAGAAAATTCAGTCCGAGCTACCCTATGTTGCTATCCGGTCGGCAGCGATAACCGAACTGAAAGTTCCCGACATAGAACTGTATAAAGCGGCGCGGGCATACTATTTCGACCTTCTCGAAACCCGCCAGGAAACTGAAACAGCAACTCTCGAACGTGAGCGAGAATGGGTTGTCAGTCAGGAGTCGAAGCTCGCGGTACTGCGAAAATACGGGGAACTGTTTACCGAATATCCCGGACTCATTCAGTACATGGCTCTGGGCAAAAATGAACAGATAGAGAATTTGCTCCCGCAAATCGATCTCGGTGAAGCTACGGCTCCGGAGCCAGAATAAGCTTTGAGTGAATACTTCTTTAATTTCGAAAAAATGGCGTACCTGAAAACGCCTAAACCAAAGGGTTGTATTCTATGTCTTATTGCGGAGAAATCCAATCAGGTACAGAATCTTACTGTATGGGAAAATGAACAGTTTATAGTCACGGTTAACCTGTATCCGTACAACCCCGGACATTTGTTGATTGCCCCGCGGCGACATATCACCGACATACGCGCGCTTACCCCGCATGAGGAGCAGCAGCTGTATACCCTGCAGAGACGGTTTTTGACAATACTCGATAGAATTTATTCTCCCAGTGCCTACAACATCGGCTTCAACATGGGCTTACCGGCCGGGGCCAGCATTAAACATCTGCACCTGCACATTATCCCGCGTTATCCCCGTGAAACCGGTATTGCCGATTTGATTGCCGGCAAGCGGGTCTTAGTCGAGAGCCCGATAGATACTATGAGCCGGATTACAGAGCTACTTCGTCAAAACCCGTTTCATCTCTGATTTGGTCCAGCTGATTTAATATAACTTCGAGCAGCAGCATACGTTCAATGTTCAGTTTCAGAACTTCCTTCAAAGTGAGGGCCTGCCCCTGTAGCAGATACCGTTTCTCCATATTCGCCTGAATTTGCGGTTCGCGATTCTGCAGGAAATCCTGAAACAGAAGACGAATCCCGCGGATAGCCTCGCGGCTCTGGCTCACCAGTTCTGCAGCTTCACGGTCTTTCTTGATTACAATTGCCTGGTAGATACGCTGCTGCACCGAATCAAGCGTATTTTCAAACCGTAGTTTCTGAAACTTTTTACCATCGTCCTGATCCGGGGACATCGAATCATCGAGCTCGGATATTTTGTAGAGGGCATCCTCACAGGAAGAAGAGTGCTTCAACAACCGCTCGCGGGTAATACGGTCCTGTTCAGAAGTCATTCCGTCGAGTAGCTGCAAAACTTTCTGTATATTACCACGGTAAAATGTAGAAAGAAAGTTGAACAAGACGAGTAAGGCCTGGTAGTAGCGGAAAGGGGAAATTCCGAGTTTCTCGTAGTCAATAGAAGAGTATGAGCGATAGAAATGCAGCGCCCGCATTTTCACGCTTCTGAAGAGCTCGCTGCGCTCTTCTGTTAAAGCTTCCCGGCGTACTTCCGCAATTTTTTCATCGATATCCCCGCGTATCGTGAGTTTCTTCATAGAACGGTAAAATGAAACTGCATCTATACGGGGGAAATACACCACCAATCGGTAATACGGGTCCTCTTTAAAAGCCCGAATCAACTGCGGGAGAGGTACTTTTTTTAGAAACATATCGGCACTGTCGATAACCGTCTCGATGTCACCTATAAATTTCTCCGCATCGGTATCTACATTACCATCAAGCCCTGTCTCCTGCTCGGCTGCAGCACTCTCCTCCTCTGCCTCTTCCGTCTTCTGAGATGGGTATATGGTTTCAAAAATTTCTCGTACTATTTCTGCATTGAAATGACGCGATACCTTGGTTTGGGCCGCATTGTAAAGGCCGTAATAGAGTTCCTCGATTTCACCCAGCATCGCAACTGCAGAGGTTTTCTGAAATAGTGGCTGATATTCCGGGTTATCCGTACGTATGGTGCCGTGAAACATACCGAAAAAACGGGAAAAAGGAAACAGGACCAGGTCGCGAAGATGGTAAAAGGGGGCCAAGATCTCTTCTATCCGCTGAAAATGGCTCTTATCGATCGATTCAATATACTTGTCCAAGCGCGCATTGGTCTCCTGTATAATTGCATCTTTAGAACCGTTGCTGCGGTACAGTTTTACCATCTCATCAAGCGGCAGCAGATCATAACAGGTTTCTATCTCAATACCGATCTGTTTTTCTATAATGTTGAACACGAGCTGATGGAAATTACCGATTTCCCGCTCTTCCTTCCATAGCTTTTCGAAGAAGTGTTTAAGAGGTATGGTATGGACAAACAGGTCGAATACCTTTTCAGCCAGGAGAGGCTTGAGGGTGCGAGTTTCAAAACTTACTAAACCAGACTCTTTCTGCCGTACAATATGGCGCAGCCGGTTGAGTTTGTAGTCAAGCACCACCTGTTCAATCGTTTTACCACTGAATATTTTTTTTATATACAGAATGATATAACGGAACGGAGACATCCGGCGGATCTCCTGGCGCAGCCGCACTTTTATCTCCTCCTGAGAGGTATCGACCCGGTCGAGCTTGTGCTGCTCAGCCTCCTCATCTCGCAAGCTGGCGTGAATTTGCTTGAGAAACTGCCGGCGTTCCTTTTCCGTCAGTGAGCGCGCGAGTTTTTCCATAACCCGATTTTTTTGTTCCATTTGCTTTCGCTTTCTTTCTTTGAGCTTAAAAAGGGTAAATAAACAGCAATCTACCGGTTTTCGGTGTAAGCACTACTTCATCGGATACAACTACATTACTGATACCGACACTTCCGCGTTCCCACACCAGTTCGTCCAACGGCCATTTGAGACCGCTGCTGCGCATTGTACAGGTTCCACTTCCGGCAGGAAAAAGTGAAACAGTTTTACCCTTCAAGCGGCAAAACGACTTCGGTTGGTCGATTGAGATTACTCCCTCATTACGAGTGTACCACTCATCCGGACGAAATTCCCGATCAAAAAGCGCAACTATGCCTAAAAGATGGTCTAAACGCCCGCCGCCGCCACCGATCATAATTACCGTTTCAATATTGCGCTCTTTGAGGAAATGCAAACCAAGCTCTGTATCGGTTTCATCTTTTTCAGTGGGTGCGTGTATAACTTTTTCCGCAGGCAAATCGGCAATTGCGTGACCGTAACGGGTGGAGTCCATGTCGCCGACTACATAATCAAAATTCAAGCCATGATCCCATAAGTAGTCGAAACCGGAATCAACCGCAACCACCAAATCGGCATTGATGATACACTCTTCTATGACATCAACGGAGGGATGTTCCCCTCCTAATACCAGCACTCCCTTCAAATTTTCGCCTCCGTTCTTCGATTGATGATGCAGGTTGTACACGTTTTTATTTTAGTGTATAAAGGTTCTACAATCAAACTACAATTTTCTTGTTTTTTTAGTAAATCGAAAGGAGTAAGCGAATGAATTCTCTTAAAGATAAGTTTTCCAAGGTCGGAATGATCATTCCCAACATTTTAATGCCGCGTAAGGATGTTGATCTGCAGAAATGGGCGGTGGTTGCCTGTGATCAGTACACCTCCGAGCCCGAATACTGGAGTTCAGTCGCTGAGGAGGTTGGTTCGTCTCCTTCGACACTCAACCTTGTTTTCCCGGAAGTGTACCTGGAGGATGATGAGAAGGAGCAGCGAATAGGAAAAATCAATGCGACAATGGAAGATTATCTTAAACAGGGAATTCTCGAAGAGCAGGGTCAAGCTTTTTTTCTGGTACAACGCAGGACTCCCGACTCTCCTACCCGCTGGGGGCTGATGACAGCATTGGATCTCGAACAGTACGATTTTTCCGAGGACTCTGCCAGCATGATCCGGGCCACCGAGGGCACTATTCTCGACCGTATTCCTCCCCGTAAACAGATCCGTAAGAATGCCACCATAGAACTGCCCCATATAATGGTACTCATTGACGACCCTGAACAAACGGTTATCGAACCACTGGCTCGCACTGTGGATTCCCTCAGCAAAGTCTACGATTTCGATCTTATGAAAAACGGCGGACATATTACCGGTTACAGAGTCGACAGCACAGAGGAGCTGGAGCACATTGCAGAGGCGCTGCAGAAACTAGCCGATCCCGCTGCATTCTCGAAAAAATACAGTGCCGACGATGTGCTGCTGTTTGCAATGGGCGACGGCAACCATTCATTGGCCACCGCCAAATCTGTATGGGAGGATTTGAAAGCCGCCCGTGCTGATGATCCCGCTATCATGCAGCATCCGGCCCGCTGGGCACTGGTTGAGATCGAAAATATTTACGATGAAGGACTGATTTTCGAGCCTATTCACAGAGTTCTCTTCAATACCGATTTCGAAAGCTTTTCCCGTGAACTGGAAAAGATAGGGTCGGTTGAATTTACCGCCCTCTCCACTACCGACGAAGTTATCAAACGGGTGGCCTCGCTCGAAAACCAGCACATTATCGGATATGCAGATGCTGATCGTACCGGCGTATTCACAGTAAACAACCCTGTTTCGACTATTGCGGCCGGTACAACACAGACGGCAATCGATACACTGGTTCAGCAGGAAAAAACTAGTGTTGACTATATTCACGGCCAACAATCAACTGAAACACTCGGCCGCAAACCCGGCAACATCGGCTTGTTCTTGCCGGCACTCGATAAATCGGACTTCTTCCGAACAGTAATCCATGACGGAGCTCTGCCTAGAAAGACCTTTTCGATGGGTGATGCCCATGAAAAGCGTTACTATATCGAAGCCCGCAAAATCAAAGCTGAATAGGTACTCTACTGTGGTTGGCGGTATCGTAGAATAATATAGCCGAAACCGCCGACTAAAATGGCAAGAACGCGGAATACTGTTCTATCGATTTTATTTCTGAAATAGGGTTTCACCAGCTCGCCAACTATATAATAGTCATTGCGTATTTTCATGCCTTCAACCATGAGGTGCTTATCATTTGAATCAAAATATCCTAGTTTACGAGCATACAGGGCGACCTTCTCCGCACTGTATTGCAGGCTCTCGGCTTCTCGCTGCAATGTAGCTCCGGTTTTCTCGAGCTCTTGAATATTTTTCTCCAGTTTGTGCTTATACTCGGCTAAGTCGTTGTACGCTAGGATTCCATGATCTCCCCATACATACAGCTCCACTCCGTAAGTCATAAATGCGATGTATACCGCTGCTAACAATGCGAATCCGCGTTTCATAATATCGTTAACGGCGTATGTCAGTTTGTACTTTAATTAAGCTTGTTATTTCGTTATCTTTTTGGTACTCTTATTGTAAGAAGAGGTTAAATCAACGTAGTTCTTTTCCGACAATTAAGTATCGTGATGTTGAGTGTAGGAGAGCAAAATGGCCTTTGACGACGTATATCAGGACGAAAATAACAACACCGGAACCGATGACCAAGAACTCGAACAGTACGGCGTATGGGTAAAAGTAGGTCCTGAAGAAATTTCATCTGCGGATGAAGCAGCAATAGAAGATGAATATGAACTTCACGATCTTGAGTCTCAGGAAAAGGATGAACTGACCGACGAGGAAGAGGAATTGCTTGGAGAACTTGAAGAGCAGCCGGAAGAAGATTCCGGAATTGAAACGGAGCTCGAAGATATAGATTTAGACATAGATTCCGATTTGGAAGAACTGAGTCTTGAAGAGCCCGTAGATGAAGAGGAACCGGAGGAAGTAGCTCAGCCGAGTGCCGAAACTGATTTCGGAACTGAGGACTTCGACGAAATCGAAGAATTGGATATTGAAAGTCTCGACGAACTGCCCGATCTGCCTGAAGAGGAACCGCAAGAACTACACGAGGAACTTGAACCGGAAAGCGACCAGCTTCAGGAAGAATCACCGGCCGGTGTCGAGGAGGATGAACTCGATATCGACGAAGACCTCCTGCTGGACAGCGGTGACCTCGATGACATCGAAGATCTTGACGTCGACAGTCTCATAGAAGAAGATCTGTCAGAACTCGAGACATCTGGAACGGAAGAAGAGATAAGCGTAGAGGAGGCAGAAACTGCTCCTATACCGGAAAGTAGAAGCGAAGCCGCGGAAGAGATTCCTCTTATCGAACAGGAAATTGAAGATATCGACTTGCATGAGCTGGAACAGTCGGATTACGGTGAAAATCTACAGGAATTGGACCAGATTCAAGAGCCCTCCTCGAATGAAGAGACTGACTTTGATTTCGAAGAGTTCGACGACCTCCAAGCCCTGGAAGCAGACCTCGGCACGGAAGTAGAGGAAGAACCCGGTGAAGCAGAAGAACTCCCGTCTGTTGAACCAGAAGCTAAATCGACAAGCGACCAAGACAACTCAACTCAAATACTATCCAAAATCGAACAGGAGCTTTTGACGATTAAGGAAGAGCTCTCCTCCCTTAAGAGTGAACTCTCATCCCTGCGAACACATAAACATGCCCCGGCATCAAATTCTGTAGCGCCGGATACACCCGCGGAGACAGAACTCGGACTCAATGAGGCGGCGGGTTTCTTTGAAGAAGATGAAGATGAAACCATAGCTCTCACCGGAGACGAACTAGATAACATCTTGAATACCGCCGACATAACCGAAGAAAACGGAACTGCGGAAAATCTTCCCGACGACTATTCGGAAGAATCGGCTTCGGAAGAATCG
>CAZWDV010000025.1:0-30087 GCA_964632675.1 uncultured Sediminispirochaeta sp. | reverse complement strand
GAAGACGAGATCGAAGACGAGATCGCACACCAGGTGCCTGAACAATCCGATTATTCGGAACAAGATACCCAAGAGACACAGGAAGCCGGTAGTGTGGAGGCAATTCCCGAAGGAATTCGAACGGAAATAAAATCAGTACTCTCATATATGGATCAATTGCTTGAGTCACTACCTGAGGAAAAAATCCAGGAGTTTGCAAATTCCGATCATTTCGACGTGTATAAACGTTTGTTCGATGAATTGGGCTTGAGTTCCTAATTCGAAACTGGAGAAGGACATGAGCATACAGGCATATTCAAAGGGTGGATTGTTACACTCAGCACTAGATATACAACAGTCCGCTTCTAAAAAAAAAAATTATTAGATAGCATACCCGACGGAGTCGGTGACCACTTACCGACTCCTCTTAATTCTCTCCGTATACTACATCAAATTTTATCACTCAATGAAATTCCACGTGGGGCGTTCCTCATGCTCGATCTCGATACCGAATGGTTCGTACCCCGCTTGATCAAGAACCTGGATGTATCCAGCGCCCGCCGTTTACGCATTCCTTATGAAAACCTTTTAAGCCGTGGTCTGGATTCACCTTCGTTGCACGGAAGGGCATCTGCATTTCAATTTTTAGAACAATACCTTTCCAGTCGCACATTTCAATCCAGCGATACCTTCGGTATGTACTTCTTCCAGTCCAGTCGTATGCTGTCGGGAGCTCTGATCGAACTCCGAACTGAAGAGGAGGGGCGGTCGCCCTTCAAACTTGACGCGACCGAGTCGCATCAAATTGGTTCATTTCTGTTTGAGGCCCGTCAGAATCTAAGCCGGCACAAGCTCAAAGAGCATTTTGAACTCAGGGATATCGAAAATGAATTGGATAATCTCATCCTCGCGGCGGAACGGGATAACAGCAAAATCCATATTTTCTTCCTGGACCTCAATCCTATAGTTGATGCAATTGTAGTTCATTTTCCCTATGTCGAGACATATTACCTGCTCAAAGATATTCAAGGAGCCCTGTCGCTACTCAGCGGTGAAGGAGGTTTCTGCAGTACCCTCGGAACCAAAACGACCATTCTCGCATTAAAAGCGCGCGGCTTGAAGCGCAGCACGGTGCTGGTACACCAGATGAACCAGCTGCTCACCGAGCGGTTCTCTTCAGAGAACTTACAATTGCCGGAACTCTCAATCACAACCCGTTCGTGGCCGGAAGATGGTCAGGACAGTAATACTCTACTTAAAGAATTCCGCTAAGCCGAGGAATGGATATCGCAATACAAACTGCAACCTTACATTCTAAATACGACCCTTGGAAGGAAGCGGAGAGATACCTACGGCACACTTCGATCTCCTCAGACAGCCGAATATATCTACTGATAGAACCTGGAAAAGGCTACCTGACTCAGCTGCTGCACACCCGTAATCCTGATGCTAAACTGATTGAAGTTCATTGCAATGAGCAGATGGCTCCGATAGAGCTCTCTGCCCCGGCCGCACAACCGGCCCGCTGGTCTCCCGGTTCAAATTGCAGTCTGTTTGCCTTTTTAGCGCACCATATCGCCGATCTTGATATCGGCTCAGTTGAAGTGGTAGAGTGGCCTCCAGCCGAAAGAGCCTTCGGTGATGTGTACAGTCGAATCAAGACCGGAGTCCGCCATTTTCTGCAGGAGCGCCGCGCTACAGTTCACACTACCGGAAAGTTCGGCAGGCTCTGGTTGCGAAATACGATTAAACGCGTAGCTGCACTCCCCCCGCTTATGGAGAATCTCAAGGTACACTCTCCGATAATTATTGCCGCATCCGGACCGAGTTTAAGCAAGTCCACCCCCCTGCTGCGCAAATATCGGAAATCCCTTTTCATCATGGCGCTGCCTTCCGCGTTACCTGCGCTCGCGCATGCCGGGATACAGACTGACATGGTAGTTCATTCCGATCCAGGATTCTTTGCAGAGTATCACCTGCGCCTACAGCCTTCTTCTGAAAACAATATGACAGTGGCAATCGAAGCCGCGCCGCTATATTCGAAGGGATATCGACAAGAATTTCCCCGCTTTTTTTGGCTTTCGACGACTACCCCTTCCGAACAGTTTTTTGCACATGCTTTGGACATAACTCCGATGAGTTTAGCTTCGCACGGTACTGTAGCCGGAATAGCTCTGCAGCTGGCCCTTGAACTTATCAGAGAAGACAGCCAGCCGGTGTTTTTTTGCGGCCTCGACTTCTGTTTTGACGATATTTTAGGTCATACTACCCCGCACAGCTTCGATCCACTGCTGTTTTCCGTTCACTCTCGT
This sequence comes from uncultured Sediminispirochaeta sp., assembly GCA_964632675.1. GTDB lineage: Bacteria > Spirochaetota > Spirochaetia > DSM-16054 > Sediminispirochaetaceae > DSBN01. The sequence continues at coordinate 27,796 of CAZWDV010000025.1, read as the reverse complement.
CTCGAACCGATTCAGGAGATTTTCTATAAGCGCTCGCCCAAGGCGCACGCCGGCAATCGATCCCAGACTTACGCTCTCGAACGTTACTCCGCATGGTTTCAGAAACTGCCTTCTTCATACCGGAATCAAGTCTACAGACTGTTTCCCAGCGAGGTTGAAATCGACGCTTTTACCGATATAGATGCTGCCGGCTTTGAACACATACTGACACGGTATTCCGGCGGAACCCAAATCAATAATTGGACCGCTGAGACACAGCGAATCCCGCACTCCAAGGCCAAATCGGCACTCGTTCACTACTCCCACACGCTGCATTCACAGTACCAAGAGATTTCAGCGCTTGATGCCCGCCGGCTGCTGCAAAATATGCGTAATTATCCGCTGTTACTCGAGTTCGTGCAGTACACAGATTATCCGCTTCTGTTCAGATTGCAGCGAGGAACCGCCGACTTTTTTGAACTACAGAGAACGGTAGAAAGGCATCTAGACGAAATCGATTCTATTATTCGGGCGGTACAAATGAAATGAGCGATTCACACCTACTTAACGTAAATATGCTGGCCCTCTCTTCCAGTCAACCCGAACTCTCTGTAAAACTTGGGAAAGAATCGCCTTCCCCCGACATGCGCATAAAAACCAGCCGCACGGGGCTGCCGGTTCCGGTACTTAAGCATAAAGATAGGGACTACAGTCTGCATTCTACCATCGACCCCCGCCGTGAAGGCGAACGTTTTTATCATACCTCTCCGAGCGGCGGTTATTTAGTGTTTTTAGGCTTCGGAGCCGGATACCACATCAAACCCTTCCTCAATCGAAAAGATGTTTCGAGAATAGTAGTCATCGATTTTGATACTAGCCTGTTCAAATCTCTGCTCAATGTGATCGATATGCGCGATTTTTTTCTGGATCAACGGGTATGCTTTCTCATTGATCCGACTCTACAAGAGATCGACCGTGAGATGCTCGGCAATTATTTACCGGCTGTATCCGGCAATCTTCAAGTGCTGCAGCTCCGCTCGCGGGTCCACATGCAACGGGAAAATTTTACCGAAATTCAAAAGCACATTCAGCAAATCATCAAGGCGGTTTCGGAAGATTACTCCGTTCAGTCGTATTTTGGCAAACGGTGGTTTGTAAATAGTGTTCGTAATTTGCAGGTTGCCGAAACTTCGACCACCACTTTGCCGCCCATCAGGAAGGCCTTGATTACGGCTGCCGGACCTTCCCTCGAAGACCAGCTTTCCGAAATAAAACAGCAGCGCAGCCAAGGCAGACTTATCGCTACAGACACTTCCCTACCCTTCTTGTTGAAAAACGATATAGTTCCGGATATAGTTATCTCTATCGATTGCCAGCATATTACGTATCATCACTTTATGGCCGGTTACCCGGAGAAAATTCCCCTAGTCCTCGACCTGGCATCACCGAATCATCTTACAACAAAAACCGACCGGCTGGTTTTTTTTACCAGTGGGCACCCCTTCTCCAAATATGTAAACAGTGTTTGGAGGCGTTTTCCCTACATCGATACATCGGGGGGCAATGTCAGTCATGCAGCGGTAAGTCTGGCCGAAGCCCTCGGCGCACAGCAGATTCTGCTGTTCGGGGCGGACTTTTCCTTTCCCGAGGGCAAGAGTTATACCCGCGGTACTTATTTGTATCCCTTTTTTCAGACCGCTGCAGCCCGTACAAAACCACTTGAACACCACTTTTTCTCGTTTTTATTACGAAACGAAAACATAATCAAAGTGAAACAGGGCGGGTACCTTCGCTATACGACCAGTCCCATGATCAGCTATAAGGAACGCCTTGAACACGCCAGCGCCCGGCTGACGGCGGAGTTGACTGCAGTTCACGGCAAAGGTGAAATCCTCAATACATCCCACGAGAGTGTCCCGCGTAAGCGCTCCGGTGTCATCGGCACCCTGTTTTCCGCCGGAGCAGCCGCGGTTTCTTGGACAGAGTTCATTCGTGAATATTCACAGTCGGTCAGCGAATTACCGCTGCCCCAGGAATCATTGAGTGATTATCGTTCTTCAATTTCCAAAGAACAGAAAGACATAGTAACGACACTGCTGCCGGCCGCAGCGGCTATTAGACGAGAACACGAGCTGCAGGGTGTCCGTAAAGCGGGGCCTGAAATACTGCAGGATGTTATCAAGTGGACCCGATCCACGATAGAGGCTTATTTCTCCGCAGAGAGGTAAACTACCCCCGCATATCCGACGAACGAACTATCGGGGTGGACCGAATAACTGCTGTCGTAACCGACCAGAACGCCCTCTTCACAGCCCATCGCGGCTGCAAATTCAATCGCCGCAGCCGCAGCTCCTGCCGAACAGGCTGCCTTCTGTTGATTCCCCCAGTGCAGCACATCCTCCGGTTTCATCTCCAACATCTGCTGAATTATTCCGGCATCGTTTGTCTGCTGAGCCCATTCTACCGCTTCAGGACCGATGCCCTTAGGCGCAAATCCATAATTGGGACCGTAATGAGTCAAATCGGTAGAGCCGATCACGCTTACCGTCTCCGATAGCGTCCCGGCAATCCCTGCACAGATACGGCCCAGCCGCAGTGCTTCTTTTCCGGCGCCGACCCGCAGCCATACAATTTTTGCCTCTGGAAACAGGTAACGGACTATCGGAAGCTGCACTTCCACTGTGTTGTCGGGGTTTCTATCAATTTTGACATCAGTCTGACTATGCAACTTATCTTTGAACTCCTCAGCGGACGGTAACGGCCCAAAGGGGGTTTCAAAATAAGTTTCTTCCGCGATGGCAATACCGTCTCCGGTACGCAGGTGCCCCCCGATCACTACGACTACCTTGCTATTCGGATTTAGCAATCGCATGGTTTTATACGCCAATTTTCCGGAAAAGCCCCAACCGGCATGCGGTACAATCGCTGCAACTCCTGCTTGCGCTCCAGGTGCCTGGATGGACTCTTCCCACTGGTTCAGAATCGATCTGGTCCCGTTTTCATCAGCGGGATACCATCCCGGCGGCAAAACTCTTTTTCTTATTTCGCGTGTATTCATATCAATAGTTTAAAACATCAGTGTGCCTGCCGTAAATAAAAAACGATTTTACTTTCGCCTGTTTTTCTTTATAATACACACATGACGCGGAATTTACTTAAAGCTATCAATCTTATCGCCCTTATTACTCTGCTTGCTCTAATAGCTTATACAGCTGTTGTACTGTTCAGTTCTTACCGCAGCAGAAACAGCAATGCTCGCCTTGAAATAACTCGGCTCGGTGTGAGAGCGAAAACGCTGCTTAGTTTAGAACAGCAAGATTTTGAAACAAACCTCAGCAGCTTCCGTCAAAACCTCGTTCGTTCCTCCAATATAAAAAGTTTTGTTCTCTACAACGCCGAGGATGAACTTATTTACGTATATGCCAGAAACCCGCGCTATATAAAAGTCTCTCAAGACTCCGAGCAGTTCTTGCGACAATCCATCCATCTCCCATTTAATAACTTACTGGAGATAAACCACAAGGTTCAGCTGAGCGAGGATTCACCAATTTACGGCGAAGGTGTATACCGGATATATACCCCGGCTGGGCTTCTCTCACTTTCAACCACTATTTTCTATGTGCTGGCGGCGCTAACGATACTGCTTCTGATTAGCCTGATTGGAGCAGGTCGCAGCGCAGCCCCTCATTCCGGTACTGATTTCTCCGAGTCAAGTGCTGGACAGGCTGTATCGCCTCCTCCGGCGCATTCGCACCCCAACAAATCGAATAATTCCGAACTCTCTTTTAGTTCGTCCTCCGGAACGGCACCCGCAGCCGAACATACTGATGACGAGTCTCTGTACGCCCCCGATTCTGGTCTCTGTTTCGAGCAACACCTCGCAGAGCGTCTGAGCAATGAACTGCGCCGGGCGGCGGCATTCGATGAAGATCTGGTTACTGCACTAATACAATGTGGTAACGCAAGGGAAGACCGTCTTACCTATATTCAACTCGCCCAAAGTCTTAAGAATCATTTTCATTTTCATGATATGCTGTTCGAAATCGAGCACGATAAGATGGCGGTTATTCTACCAAACGCCGATCTCGAACAGGGAATAAATGAGCTTTCAGACTTCCAAAAAGCGGTCTATAAAGACTCCGGTGAAAAGTTGTGTACCTATGATATCAAAATAGGTTTGAGTTCCAGAAACGGCCGCCTGATTAACAGCGACCGCATTCTGAAGGAGGCGCGTGCAGCACTTCGGAAAGCCGAATTCGATATCGAAACCAACCTAATTGGATTCCGGCCAGACCCCGGTAAATTCCGTTCCTTTCTGGCTGCGCAGGAAGACTAAACCGATTGGTTTTCAGCTTACCGCAGCAGCTCCTGAAGCGGATTCAAAACCGTATTTATTCTCCACTCACTAACCAAGTAAGTGTATGCCTTATGCGCCGGTCGAACAAACACACGGTCCTGACTATTCCCCGATCCTATGCGAAGTTCATACGAATTACCTGCAGCTGTTTCTATAGCGATAACTGCGGTAGGCGATGTAATTCCCGAGTTTCTTCTTTCAAGGGCAGAAGCAAACTCTTCGCCACTCAGTTCGATAAAACTACGAATAAATCTGTCTACTGTTTTAGTTTTATCGATTACTTCTTCATTTCCATCCGTCAGAATCCACTGTACTTGGCCCTGAGAACCTTCACTTCGCTCTAAGCGCTTCTCCTGATACTCGATGGCGATAATATCCTGCACACTCAGGGATTCCGGAAATATCGCCAGATCGGACCAGTATCCCGAACTATGCCCGAGATACGCAGAAATATCTTCCACAACATAGGTGTTTTCGGATTCACTTATCCGAGCATACTGATGTTCACTGCCCTGAACGGCATTCCCCATTACCAGAGTCACTCCCGGTTGTTTTTGAGTTTCGGTAAATAACGAGACTGCAGTTCCCTGCTGTGCATCTACCCCAAAGTTTTCCCAGTTAGCATTGCCGGTTGCAGCGATTGAGTAATAGGAAAGCCGGGCGATTGTTTCTATAAAAGATTGAACCTGCACCTCATCGGCAGGAAATGCTTCGCCATCGATAAGGACTTCCCATTCGCCAGTTTTTCCCTTGCGTTCTAATACGTAGTCGGCGTTCGAAAAATCTACGCCTTTGATATCGCCGTACTCTATATCCGGAAGCAGTTTTTTCGGTCTCATGGAAACGGCCTTGTTCGGACTAAACAGAGTGCCCAGGAGGTAACTTGTCAGCAGCAGCACTGCAGCGGCTGCAAGCAGAATCATCTTATTCCTGTACGTCATGGTTCGCCTCCTGTAGTACACTATGTTGTTTACGGCGCAGCACAGAGCGAATAATTCCAGACCCAATAACCAGGAGTGGAATGAGCACGATATTCACAATTTGGGAAAATATGTACTGCGCTTGCGCCCTCTGCGGTTCAAGGCGGTTCAAACGGGTGTCCCGGACTGTTCGGGTCCGTATTTCCATCAAATCATCCTGGTTTGACAACCAATCCGCACAATTGAGCAGGAAATCCATATTGTACATACTGTTAGAGTATTGAATTATGTTTGAGGCAAAATCAGCGTCGCCAAAAACTATCAGCCGGGTAAACTCACCTTCGGTTTGAATCTCAGCATATGGAACAGTTACTCCCGCCGGCGGGGAAAAGGGTTCTTCAGAAAAGAAACTCTTCAGCTGTTTCTCCACTGCCACACCGAGGGTGTATTGTCCGGCCGCTTCTGCGGCGCTGGAATTCACACTTCCCATTCGATACGGATCGGTCACATAGCGCTCATCCATGATCCAAGCTCTATCGGAACTTTTCACTAAAGGTACAATGCGTCCCTCCCCTTCGCGAGTCACCCGTACAGGACTCGGCCACAACAGATCGAGTCCCTGAAATCGTGCTGTAATGGGATTGTCGACATTCACATTGCCTGGGCGAATATTGATCCAATGGGGATACCGGTCAATAATCTCCCAGGTCATCCCGCCGAATACCTGGCGCGGTACACGGAAGTCCTTAGCGTAGATATCCAACACCAGTTTTTCCTCGACCGAAAGGCCGTACGCTTCTAGAAACTCGAAAATCGGGGCGTCTTCATATTGAGTTGCCTTCAGATTCTGATCAAGGTCAATATCCACACCATCTATCCCGAAAAAAGCCTTGCCGCCGTTCATCAGGAACTGATCCACATGCAGCAGCTCATAGCGTGTCAAATCCCCGCCCCCCAAAAGAAACAATACGTCTATTCGAGGAGGTATGATCGCATCCCGGTCAAGCTCCTCAACCGCATAAGACCCGGAAAGGGTGTCATAGAGTGCACTGTAGTCTCGCTGCAGGGTCATGGCGGAGTTTCCAATGAGTATACCGATTCGCCCTTCGTCCTGGCGAATCAAGCCTCTGATACCCGATGTTACCTCGTATTCTATGGTCTGTGTATTGAACACCAGCGGCAGGACCTCACGCTTATCCAGGTATCGGATGAGTATCCCAGAATAGACCTGTGCATAAGTTTGTTCATTCTGTTCTACAACCTGTATCTGGCGGGGTTGAATTCCGAGTTTTTGGATTTCACGAGCTACACCGGTGCGATCTGGATCCACTACCGAGACCTGTATTTTGCCTCTCCCGTACGTTGCATATTCATACAATAGATCTTCTATTTGCTGGGGAATTTGCGTAACGCTGCGCAGTTTTTCAGACACATAATAGGTGATAGTTATCTGTTCATCAACTTCGGTGAACAGATTTTTAGATACATCTGAAATTGTATAAATTTTGTCTTCCGTTAAGTCAAAGCGGGTAAAGTAGCGCTGGGCATTCATCAAAACCAGCACAGCAACTGCCGCAGTCAGCAGTAGAAGACTAATTTCTTTCCATCTTTGGTGCAACATGCCCTCGTCTACCTCCATTTCCTCAGAATCAATATCTTCATGTTGAAATACAGAAACAACGCGGTCCACACAAGATAAAACACTACATCCCGAGTATCAATTAGGCCTTTGGAAAAGCTCTGAAAGTGGGATTGCAGGGACAGGTATTTCAGCACATCTGCAACCGCCGCCGGAAGAGAAAGAAACATGGTAAACTGCCACATCAGGGTAAACACGAGCAGGATGACTACGCTGAGGAGGAACGCACTAATCTGATTATTCGAGAGGGCCGAAATGCAGAGTCCCACGGCTATACCAAGCCCGGCCAACAGAAATGCGCCTATATACTGACCCCAGATTTGTCCGGTAGCAAATTTGCCCAGAGGCATGAGCGTCAGGGGAACCGGTATAGTCAATACCATGAGAAGAGTCAGCAGCAGAAGGGCCGCCAAAAATTTACCCAACACCAGCTCAGCGGTCCGCAGCGGCAGAGTGAGCAGGATTTCATCCGTCTTCATTCGCGACTCTTCGGCCCAGCTGCGCATGGTAAGCGCCGGCAGCAGAAAGATGAATACCATCGGAAAAATGCCGAAATAGCCGCGTAGGGAAGCCACATTCGCAGCATAAAACTGTTCTATGTAGTAAAGCCAGCCCGACGTAAACAGCAGAAAAAACACCGCCACGATATATGCAATCGGTGTGTTGAAATATCCGCGCAGCTCCTTTCTCACTACCGCACACATACTACGCATTGGACACCTCCTCTTTTCCGGTTAGATTCAAAAAGACATCTTCCAATGACAGAGTTTTTCTATGCAGCTCTGTGAGGGTGTAGTTATTCCGCACTGCCCACTCAAAAATCGTGGCCCCATCCGCAGTCTCCGGAGGAATACCAATCTCCAGACGGGCTGTATCTCCAGCAGTATCCATCGAAATGAGCTGTCGGAAGCGGGATTCTTTTTCAACACTTGCTTTGAGCTTTTGCGGAGTAGCTCCCCGCACTTCGGCAACGAACACTGCATCCCCTTGAATTGAACTGCGGATTGCCTCCGTCGATCCCTGGGCGATGATTTCTCCACGGTTCATTATCAACACACGCGAACAGACCGCCTCGACTTCCTGCAGAATATGGGTAGATAAGATGACCGTTTTTTCGCGGCCGATAGTCTGAATGAGCTTGCGTATTTCCATAATCTGATGCGGGTCGAGGCCGGTGGTCGGTTCATCCAGAATAAGCAGTTCGGGGGAGTGAATTACCGCCTGGGCTAATCCCACACGCTGCTGAAATCCTTTGGACAATTTAGCAATCGGGCGAAAAACCACCGAGTTCAGACCGGTCTCCTCAATCGCCGCCGGTAACCGGCGCTGTTTATCTGCGGCAGTTAAGCCGCGGGCGTCGGCAATGAAGTCGAGATATTCATACACGTTCAAATCCGGATACACCGGAGCGTTCTCCGGCAGATAACCAATCTCGGATTTTATCTTCAGCGATTCTGTGTACACATCGTAGCCTAAAATAGTTACATTTCCCGAGCTCGGAAAGTGATAACCGGTAAGAATTTTCATTAATGTAGTTTTTCCGGCACCGTTCGGTCCCAGCAGTCCGACGACCTCCCCCTTTCCGATTGAAAAGCTGACATCCTTTACAGCTTCGATTGAACCGTACCGTTTGCTAACCTTCCGTACTTCAATCATGACGTGTTACTCCTCTCTATAAGGAATATCAATCGATAAACGATCTTTAGTGAGAATAGAATCCGGGAACACCGCGCGGGCTTCCTTCAGGAGCTGTTTCAACTCATATTCAGTGTAGCGCGGGCTGTAGTGGATTAATCCGAGTGTACCAATTCCTCCTGCATCTCTGGCGATTGAAGCCGCCTGATGAGCGGTCAGATGTTTCTTCTCACGGGCGCTTTCTTCCAGCTCATGCCTAAACATGCCTTCACAGACCAGAAAATCGCTACCGGCTACTTGCGGGGCAATTCCGTCGAAATACACAGTATCGGTAATATATGCGACTTTACGTCCAGCCCGGTTAGGCCCCATCACTGCATCCGGTTTGACCTCTTCACCCGTCGCGGACCGAACCGACTGGCCTTTCTGCAGCAGGGCCCATTTCGGTCCTTTGGGAATCTGTAGACGCTCGGCCTCCTGCGGATTAAACACTCCCGGCCTGTCATCCTCCACCAGGGTATACCCCAGACAGGGCTTGGTATGCCGCAGCCAGAAGGCCTCAACGTGAAATCCCTCGCCCTGGTACACGATACCGGGGCTTGTCACCTCACGAATAACTATGTCGTAGTTGATGTACATGTCGAGCACCCTGCGGTTCTCTTCCACGTACTCTTTTATTTTGGGCGGTCCGACTATGTACATCGGTTCTTCTCTGTCCACCTGACTCGAGAGCATCAGGATTCCCGGTAATCCGGTTACGTGATCGGCATGGGTGTGACTGATAAAGATAGTGTTAATTTTCTTCCACCGCAGATTAAGTTTTCGAAGCGAGACTTGAGTCCCCTCTCCGCAGTCGAACAAAAACAGGTCCCCTTCGCGGCGCAGCAGCATAGAGGTGAGAAAACGGTTAGGAAGGGGCATCATGCCACCAGTCCCGAGAATAAATAGTTCTAAATTCATAATGTCTTATAATATAAAGAGGTGGACGGAATTACAAGATTCCGCCCACCCTAGTGGTTCATTAATTACTGCTCAGTTGTTGATCGATGCATGATCGGGCACCTGTTCCGGCTTTTTGGCAGTGAAGCTGATCTGTCCTTTGCGCATACTCAAAACCAGCCGCGTCCCGCTGCTGCACTTGCCCTCTAGCATCTGCATGGAAATTGGATCTTCGATCTCTTTACTGATCAAGCGGCGCAGCGGACGGGCACCGTACTTCGCATCATACCCATTATCGATGAGATAGTCTTTAACAGTCTGTTTTACTTCCAGAATAATGTTCATCTCAAGCAGCCTGAGGGACACCTCCGAGAGCATAATATCTAGTATTTTGCTGACCTCTTCGCGGCTCAGGCTCTGGAATACGACGATCTCATCGACACGGTTGATAAACTCGGGCCGGAAGGACCGCCGCATTTCATTCAGGGCGGAGGCCTTGATGTCTTTGTATTCGAAAACACCCTCTTTCACCTGAAATCCGAGGGTACCCTCGTGGCTAATCTCACGGGCTCCGGCATTGGATGTCATAATGAGAACCGTATTGCGAAAAGACACCTTGTGGCCCAGGTTGTCCTGTAGTTCACCCTCTTCAAGCACTTGCAGCAAAAGGTTGAATACATCCGGATGAGCCTTTTCGATCTCATCCAGCAGAATGACCGAATACGGCCGGCGACGGATTTTCTCCGTCAACATGCCGCCCTCTTCGTATCCGACATAGCCGGGAGGCGCTCCAACCAGCCGGCTGACGTTGTGCTTTTCCATAAAGTCCGACATATCAATACGAATGAGGGAATCTTCATTTCCGAAGAGAAACTGTGCCAATGTTTTGGCCAATAAAGTTTTTCCTACCCCCGTCGGTCCGAGGAAGATAAATGAACCCAGTGGCCGGGTTGGTGAATTCAATCCGGTTCGGGAACGACGTATGCTCGAAGCAATGGCACCGATAGCTTCGTCCTGTCCGATAATCGTTTTATGAAGCTCGTCTTCGATGCGCAGCAGTTTCTCCGACTCGCTCTGCGCGATTCTGGACAGAGGTATGCCGGTGATGCTGGAAATAATACTCTGAATATCTTCCTCATCCACCACATTTTTTTCATTCTTCAAAGACTTCTGCCAGCCCTTTTTAATCTCTTCTACCCGGCCCTTCAGCTGCCGAACCGTATCGCGAACCGCCGCTGCTTTTTCATAATCCTGGTTGTTCACCAGACTGATCTTATTTTCGGTCAGCCGTTCGATCTCCTCTTCCAGCTCGGTTAACTCTTTCGGACGAACAGTATTGTTGATTCGTTTGTACGAGCCGGCTTCGTCTATTAAATCTATGGCTTTGTCCGGCAGAAAGCGATCGCTTATATACCGGCTCGAAAGCCGTGCCGCTTCGCTGATTGCCTTTTCAGTGTAAGATACATTGTGATGATCCTCATATTGCTCTTTGATGCCGTTGAGGATCTCCATGGTTTCATCTACCGAGGGTTCCTCGACAAAAATCGTCTGAAACCGCCGCTCTAAAGCCGCGTCTTTTTCGATGTATTTACGGTATTCATTATGGGTTGTGGCACCGATTGTCTGCAGCTCACCGCGCGAAAGCGCCGGCTTCAACATGTTAGAGGCGTCAATAGCCCCTTCGGCCCCGCCGGCACCGATAATGGTGTGCAGTTCATCGATAAACAGGATCACATTTCCGGTGGCGGAGATTTCCTTCATAACCTTCTTAAGCCGCTCTTCGAACTCACCCCGGTACTTAGTACCGGCAATTAAAGAGGCAATATCGAGGGTTACCACCCGTTTGCCGAGCAGCACCTCGGGGGCAGTTCCCTCTTCTATCTGTTGTGCGAGGCCTTCAACGATTGCCGTTTTTCCGACTCCCGGTTCCCCGATCAATACGGGATTATTCTTGGTACGCCGGGCTAATATCTGAATCACCCGCTGGATTTCCCAAGTACGGCCGATGACCGGGTCCAGTTTGCCCTCCCGGGCATACTCGGTCAGATCACGGGCAAATTCGTCCAGAGTAGGAGTACCCTTGCCGCTTTGCTGGGCAGTCTTGCGCTTGGGCGCCGATTGCTGGCCACCGCCCTTTTTTCGCATACTGCCGCTGCCGCGCAGATCGGTAATTGTGTCGCGTATCGTTTCAATCGACACTGTCTGTTTCACCAGAAAACGCTGAACCACACTGCCGGTCTCTTTGGCAGCCGCCAGCAATAGGTGCTCGGTTCCAATGTATTCGTGACCCATACTGCGAGCCTCTTCGGCCGCATCCTCGAGTACCTTCTTGCCGCGGTGAGAAGGAGGAACATCGCCGAGAATGAATCCGGCGTGTTTCTTTGGTATGCTCTTCTCGATTTCGGACTGCAATTCACCCGGATCGATTTTGAGATTTGTCAAGGCTTTATAGCCCAATCCTTCTCCGTCTTTCAGGAGTGCAAGAATTATATGTTCAGGAAGCAGCTGGTCGGAGTGAAACCGCTTTGCCTCTTCCTGCGCAAATATCGTCAGTATTCTTTGAGCCCGTTGTGTCAGTCCTTTAAACATTGGCATCCTCCTTGTAAGCGCTCAATGCATGCTGTACGAGGCGCGCCCGTAAAGTCTTAATCTGCTGAGAGGATTCCTCCAGCTTCTCGTGTCCGGCAATTTGCTGCAGATGGGCCTTACCAACCAGCACTAACAGTGCATTTACAAATTGGATAGGAATATCTATCCACCCCAGCGCAACACCTAAACGTACATCCGAAAGCAAATTTATTGCTTCTTTCTCCTGCAGTAATCTGCAGTATTTCAAAGTTCCATAGCCACGGTAGACAATATCTTCAAGCTCTACCCTACGGTGCCTTTTCATCTCTTCACGCGCCTTCTGCTCATAATCTACTAACTGAGAGGCTATGCGTGCAAGTTTTTCGACAATATCTTTTTCATTTTCTCCAATGGCAACCGGATTGTACAGCTGATACAGGGATCCGAGAGATCCGTCTTCATCACCTGTAAAACCCTTTACCTCCAAACCGGCATCCATAGCCCGTCGAAATGCTCTCTCCAGTACCGAGGAATACTTGAGGGCCGGAAGATGCAGCAAAACCGATACCTGCAGCCCGGTTCCGCAATTTTTCAAATCGGAACTCAGGTAGCCGCGATCTAAAGAAACCGCAAAATCCAGCTGTTTCTCCAATTGTCGGTCGATTGCATTGACTTTATCATAAGCTTTTTGTATTGAAAGTCCGCCGGTGAATGCGGCTATCCGTAGATGATCTTTTTGATTCACCGTAGCTGCAATCGAATCATTGTGATCGAAGATCACCAGGCGTTCCTTTTCGAGTGAGTAATTTTGTGAAACGAAATGTTTTTCAATCAGTTTTCTGCGTTCAACTACCGGCAGCTGCTCCAAGATTTTTATAGTCAGCTTTCCCGGGGTTTCGTCATCCAACTTCACTCTATTAAAGGCGTTTTTTATATTGTCCTGTACTTCCTGCAACTCTTTGTCATTGAGTTTATGCGGAAAAAAATAACCGGATAAATTTCGGGATAAGCGGGCACGGCTGGCATAGACTACCTGCTGTTCCGGTCCTTGTTCGCTGTACCATCCGGGACGATGTAAAACTGTCTCAAAATTAACCGCATTCATTCTTCGATTCCCCTGTGCGGGTTCTGTTCGAGCTCCTTGATCTGATCTCTCAGCAGGGCGGCGCGCTCGTACTCTTCCCGTTGGACCGCTTCGCTCAACTTCCGCTTCAGTACCTCTTTATCTATTAGTATAGCTTTATAAGCCTTCAATTTCTCGGGGAATTTTCCGCGATGTATAGTAATATCCGTATGATCGGATAGTATGGTATCAATTTGATTACGAAAGGCGGTGTAACATTCTGCGCAGCCGGCAGTCTCGCTCTCTTTGAGATCGCTAAGCGTAGTGCCGCATTTAGGACATTCGTTAGTTACCGTATGCTCACCTTCCTGAGAGAATGATTCAACCAGTCCGCTCAACAGCTGCGAAAGCGACACTTCACCGTTTTCGCTGTTTTCGAGGGCCACGCCCTTCTGTTTTGCGCACTCGGCACACATATGGACTTCGTAAATTTCTCCGCCCATAATTTGTTGCACGTGGACAATTGCTTCATTCTCTCCACAAATATCACAAATCATTAAATCCTCCGTTTTCTCTCCTCCATTGTAACAATAATTCGAGTCTTCCACAATATAATACTTTCGTACCCAATTGTGTATAGCCCACTCAATGTTTCCTAAATATCTCCAACGGCTTTATTTTACCGGCCCTGCGAGCCGGGAAATAGGCCGCCAGAGTCGAAGCCAGCAGTGCTCCCGCGCCTGTTAAAAAGATCTCGACAAACTCCAGACGTATCGGGATGGTCTCAAGGTAAAAAGATTCATCAAACACCTTGATTCTTTCACTTTCTCCCTCGAAGAATGGTGAAAACAACACTCTTACTAGATGATTCAGAGAGTTCAACCCCAGTTCGAGTCCGGTAAGCAAGGCGTTGATATTCACGGCTGCCACCAACCCAATCGAAATTCCGACTACAGTAGCCACTGTTCCCAGCCATATCCCGGTATATAGGAAAGACTTGGTTATAGTTCCGGGAGCCACTCCGACACTTTTCAGCATGGCAATCTCCGGTTCCTTCTCCAGTACTAACATTATCATAGAGGAGGAAATATTTACAGTCGCAACCAGTACAATCAGGGCCATCACAAAAATAAGTAAGTTACGGGTGGTTCTGAAACTGTCGAGCATCGGTCTTTCAAGGCTGTACCAGGTGTAGACATACCAGTTGTTCGAAAGGCGTTTCAGTAGTTCCTGGGCCGTATTACCGGCATTTTGATAAGGATTATCCAGCTTGACCCCGATAGTGTAATTGCCGGGCTCATCGAAGAGAACCTTCCCGGTGTCCACCGGAATATACATACTCAGGGCGTCCAGTTCATAGTATCCCGTCGAGAACACTCCCTTCACAGTAAAAAAACTCGGCCTGAGTATCGGAGCCCGTCCCGGCATGGGCTTGGCTGTTAAAAGCCTTACTCTGTCTCCCACTTTCACATTCAGTTTTTCAGCCACTTGCGCGCTCAGCATGGCGTCCTGTCGCGACTCCAGCTGGAATTCTCCCGCTTCTATGCTCAGATACTCCGCTATGCCCGCATCGGAACGGTAATAATCCCCCGGCAGTGAACGAACCGATACACCTGTCTTCCCGCTCGGAGAGTACACCAGGCCCTCGCCGAACACTACCGGAAAGGCGTGGGTTACGCCCGCGGTATTCGCAATCATTTTCAGAGCAGCTTGTCGTTGTTCCTCTTCAACCGGCGAATAGGTTTTTACCTGCAAATGGTATGAACCGATTTCAATAAACCTTCTGGTAATACCCTCTATCAGGCCTCCGGACGCTTGAATTACCGTGATGAGCGGTACCAGAGAAAGTCCGATACCGAGAATTGCGCCGATGAGATGCTTGGTGGCTTTATTCGAGGCCCGGGAACCGAACAGCATCTTGAACCCGAGATAAGCCGGTGCCGATTCTCTCATTGTACTTCCAATCTGCCTTCGCGTAAGTGAAAATGGGTATCCGCTTTTTCACTCAATGACATATCATGAGTCACTACTACCAAAGTGGTGTTGTACTGCTCAGCCAGCTCAAAAAGCATATCCGCAACAACTTTCGAATGCCGTTCATCGAGATTACCGGTCGGCTCATCGGCCAGCACGATTTTTGGCGAATTGATGAGGGCTCTGGCAACCGCTACCCGCTGGCGTTCACCTCCCGAGAGCTGGGACGGATGAAATTCCTTCCTATTCTCCAATCCCACTTGATCGAGCAGCAGATCGGCCCGCTCTAGGGCCCGGCTGCGCCGTTCCCCCCCCATAAAAGCCGGCAACATTACATTTTCACGAGCGTTGAAATCTTTCATCAGATAATGGAACTGAAAAATAAAACCGACCTGCCGGTTGCGGTAATAACTGAGCTTCTCTTCGCCGGCAGAATCTATCTGCAGTTCCTCTACCAGTATCGTTCCGTAACTCGGATAGTCCAGCCCTCCGATCAAATTGAGCAGTGTACTTTTGCCGCTTCCGCTTTCTCCGGTGACTACAACGGTCTTTCCCTTCTCGAGGGTCATCGAAATATTGTTCAAAATATGGAGCTCTTCGGGACCGTTTTTATAGAACTTACCAACACTATCTAAAATAACCATGTTCCTACTCGTTTCTTAAGATTTCAGCAGGCTTAAACTCGGATATTCGTTTCGAGGCTGCATACGCGGCCAACACGGATGCACCCGCTGCAAATAACACTATTATCAGCACATCACTGTACAGAATACGTACCGGTACCGCCTGCATGTAAAAGGTAGCCGTTGAGAAAATTTCAACTTGCTGCCCTGCATGCATCGGAGTCAGAAAGAAACTGATCAGGTCGAGCAGTGAATTGATCAGAATTTCAGTTGCAGTAAACACCTCGTTAATATGCAAACTAATGGCCATGCCGATCATTGTCCCCGTAGCGGCACCGATAATACCGATCAGCGCACCTTCAACCAGAAAAATCGAACGAATCGACACCGTTGAGGAACCGATGGCTCGCAGGATGCCGATTTCCTCGCGTTTTTCCATAACCGAACGCTCTAGAGAGTTTTTTATGTTCACTGCTACCACTATGAATATCAACCCGAGCACCACCATCATCGTTAACTTCTCCACCCGCAGTGCTCCGAAAAAAGCGCGGTTGTATTGGCGCCACGACTGCAGATTCACCTGCTCCATATCCCGGGGCATACGCGTGCGCAGTTGCTGCTGCACCTGCTGATCGCGGTACCGGTTGTGCAGTTTTATGCCTATGGTTGGCGCCGATGCTCCGGCATCTACCCGGTCAACAAATTGATAGTCAATAAAACAGAAGGCCGAATCGTACTGATAATACCCGCTTTCGAAAATCCCGGTTACAATAAAAGCGGTATTTCTCGGGCTTAGAGCTGCAAAAGACTGACCGGTCATAGTGATCATCTGGACCGTATCTCCCAAACCAACCCCCAGAGTGGTAGCTAACTGCCGTCCGAGCACCACCCCGGGGGCCGAACCTCCCTGCAGGGAGAACTTACCACGGATCATATTGAGCTGTTCCATCAACCCGCTATCTCGAAGTGCATGCTCCTCCGGAATCGCCCTCACAAGACTGGAGTGGTAGTCTGAGAACTTCCCCTGAATCAGGGTCTGCGAGTCAATAAACTTTGAATAGCTGCGAACTGAACTTATGTTTTCAACCTCGGAAATTATCTTTTCAGGGTTCCGGTATTCACCCGTAATTCTGATATGGTAGGAATTGATTTCCAGTATATCTTCGATAAACCCGAGCTGCAGGCCGTTCATAACACTCAGCACGGCAATTAAGGCCGTCACCCCTACACCTATGCCTATGATCGACAGTAGAGAAGGAGTGAGCACCCGCCCTGAACGGCGGGACTGGATGTACCGGCGGCCAATGTACATGATCCATTTATAGTTCATCTAACTATCTTCCTCTATCAGCGATTCACGGCGCACGGCCTCCTCGCCCTGGTATTCAACTTGTGCTACGGCTTCCCCGCTGCGGTACAGTACAACTGTTTTTCGATTTCCTTCGTGATACTGGACCTCTTTTTGCAACACGCCATCCACATATACGCGCTCATCCGGTCGATCTCCATCGCCTTTCGAATAAAGAATTCTCGTCTCTACACCGTTTTCACTTTTCAGCAGTTCGGCGAGCTCTCCATCTTGGTAGCTGTACTCAGCTTGTATTTTTTGAGACGGAGTAACAGTGTGGCGGCTGAGAATCCTGCCGTCAGGAGTGTACACCGAACGCACCCGAGTGTCCTGCTCCGGATACAGTTCGTTTATTATCGTTGTTTCCTCACCTCGAAAAGTTTCTTTTCTATAAACTAGATTACCACGGAGGTACTCCGCGCTTACCCGGTTCTCCTGCTCCCAATAAAAAAAATAGCTCTTTCCCCCTGCTGTAAAGTGCCAATGGGTATGGCTCGAATCCGGAAGAGAGTAGATACCGGAAACCTGCACATCTTCGTCGGGCCCGCTCCGCAGAACTTGCAGAAGCTTTCCCCCTTGACTGCGGATGTACTCTTCGCTTATCTGCGCTGCATCAGCCCGTTCGCCCGCGGCATCATCTGTAGTGTCCCGGAACACCGTAACTCCCTGCAGCTCCCCGTCCTGCCATTCATAGATCCTGCGTTCGAAGGCCTGTTTTGAATTGACCGAAGTAAACAGACGCTCCTCCTGAAGCCGGCCCTCCGCTTCGATTGTTTCTCTGCTGAGCCTTCCCTGCTCATAAAACCGGCCGTATTTCAGCGTACCCTTCCATTGGTATTCGGCCCGCTGATGTTCTTTTCCGTCTTTCAGCAGAATCTCAGAAAGCCCATCTTCACCGCTATTTCTCTTCAGCACATATTCATACTCATTGATTCGATAGCGGCTTATCTCCTCCAAGGCCATTCCGATGCTGTTTGAACGGTAGTATAAGGGGTCGTCTTTCTGCGCAGAAACAGCGCAAATAAAAAATCCGAACCAGAGTATCAGGAAAACTGTATGCGTACAGGCGCGTTTATTCATCTGAGAGTAGTATATCTAAAAAATGCTCCTTATTGAAAGGTTCGATATCGCCGTACTTTTCACCGGTACCCATATAATAGAAGGGCACACCTATCTGACGGCATATGGAGACAACGGCGCCTGCCTTTGAGGCCGAATCGTACTTTGCCAATACCGCCCCGTCCAGACCGATTGCTTCATGAAACATTTCAGCCTGACGCACTCCATTCTGACCGGTGGTGGCATCGATTACCAGCAGCTTTTTGTACACGCCGTCTTCTAAACGGTTTTTGATCACCTTATCTATTTTCTGCAGTTCCCGCACCAGGTTTGCTTTTGTGTGCATCCTGCCGGCGGTATCCACCAGAATAATGGGAATATTGCTGCTCTTGGCACTGTGAATGCCGTCGTAAATTACCGCACCCGGGTCGGATCCGGGATTCTGCCGCACCACCCGAAAATTCAGCCGTTTACCGTGCTCCTGCAACTGATCGATTGCCGCCGCACGAAAGGTATCGGCTGCCACCAGAAGGCTCTCCTGCTGATGCTGTTCACGGAAATAATGGGCCAACTTGGCCAGACTGGTAGTCTTGCCGACTCCGTTTACTCCCATCATCAGCAGGAGAGTCGGACGGGAAGGATCCAGTTCAAGCTCCTCGGTACGCAGATATTTCTGTAATTTCTCTCTTATTATGACAATGACATCCTCTTGGGTTTTAGCTCGGTTGGAACGGACCGCCTTTTCGACCTCCTCAACAATTTCCATTGCCGAACGAGCCCCGAGGTCTCCCTCGATCAGCTGGGCTTCTAGGTTTTCGAGGAACTCCTCTGTCTGAACAGAACGGTTGAATAGTGCACGTAAGAACCCCTTTTTTTTCACAGTAGGCGTCTCCTTTATGAATGATATTGTATAGAATTTTAATATTCTTGGGAACTTTTTATATACCGCCACATATGCAGTACTGTGTCGGACAGCAGTATTCCGTTTAAGAGCATGCTGCCCGCATAGGCAGTGTACCATAGAGTCGAACGCGCGTGCAATCTTTCCAGCTCCTCCATGCCGGCCGAAGGATTGGTCAGGGCCGAGTTATACGCATAGGCATATTCGCTGCTGAGTCCGTAACTGACAACGGTAAGCGGCAGGCTCAGCAGAAAGCCCGCTAAACCATGGTAAAACCGCCGTCTTGAACGGGCTACCACCGTATCGAGGTTTACATCGATCGGATGCAGATTGGCCTCTAATGTGAGAACATCCTCCTCTATCACAAACATGCGGGGGGTATAACCCGTTCTAGTGAGCAATACATTGGCCGGAGCTACCTGCTCTTTTAGAATCAGAGGCGTAGTGCCGACATGAATAGAGTTGAGAAATACCGCTGCATTGCGGGGATCACTGTCTATTATCCAAGTACGCGGATTTTGCGGCTCCAAAGAAAGTTCTACTAGTTTCCGGGTTTCCGCTTTCGATTCTACGGTTCTTTTTTGAGTGGTATACCCCGGTGCGCTCACTACTATACTGTGCAACCCCGGATCAAGATACCGCACCGTACCGGTTTCATCCGTCTGAGCTTGTACACCGTCTATAAGTATTTGAGCGATGGAAGGTTCGATTTTCAGGGTGATGTCGCCCCACTCTTCTGCATAGAGGAAGCTTCTTAACTCACGTACTAGCTCGTCCTTTAGCTGATCTACCTCGCTGGGGAAAAAGGTTCCTCTGTATAGCAATTCACTCGAATTGGTCGCATTGAGATACGCACTTACTTCTATGTACAAAAGGTCATCCAGCGCTTCGATGCGTCCCTGTATGAGGCAGTCGAGATTTTGTTCCTCTGTCCAGACTTTCAAGGGCACGCGCGGTGGAGTATACAAAGCTCCATCTCCGTTCTTATCTGCCAACACACAGGCCGGACGTGTTGTAAGGCTCCATTCAGAAGGGTCCTTCTGAAGGAGTTCTCCTATTTCCGTACGCTTTTTTGCAATGCTCCGCTCGATTTCTTTTAGCTGCTTGCTGTTGGTCCGGCCGGCTTCTATAAACTCCGATGCCCGTTGTTCCAGCAATCCGTGCAGCTCTTTCTCAAGCTGCATCCGCTCATAAACATTCAGCTGGGCCTGCCGGCCCTGCTGCTCTTCGCTGGATAAGCTGTGTGAGGGGCAGCGCGCTATTGTTTGAAACAGCTCTGTCGGGATCTGATATGTGAAACGGCGATACTGCGGCAGCAGGTCCTGGCCCTCGAAACGACAGACCCCGACTTTCCAGTTCCCGTCGTTCTGCCAGCTCTGCTGCTGTGCTCCCACCCGGCCCGGCATTAGGGCAAGCCCGATGATGAAAATTAAAAAATGCGACCGTATTCTATTCTTAATACCCATTGCTCCGGGTAGCCTTCTTAACTGCCGAAATAATACGCTCCGTCTTAAACGGCTTTACAATAAAATCGCGTGCCCCGAGTTGAATTGATTTCATAATATATTTCTGCTGGTTCATTGAAGAACACATAATTACCGCGGCATTCGGATTCAGAGTTTTGATTCTCCTAAGCGCCTCGATACCGTTCATCACCGGCATGGTTATATCCATAATTACGATCTGCGGCCGTAGCCTATTGTAGAGACGCACGGCTTCGCGGCCGTTGGGCGCCTCGCCGACAATCGACACCCCCGCCCCTTCCAGAGCCTCACGGATCACCCTGCGCATCATTCCGATATCATCGACTACCAGCACTGTCGAATTCACTATGTCTCTCCCGTCATCCGCCATTTTAAATAGGCTTCTATAAATCCTCCGATTTCACCATCCATAACCGCCTGAACATTACCTACCTGATAGTCGGTTCTGTGATCTTTGACCATGTTATAGGGATGAAATACATAAGACCTGATCTGGTGCCCCCAGGCTATCTCTTTTTTCTCTTGGGCGTGCTTTTCGTGCTCTTGATCCTGCTGCGCTTTGTAAAGCTCGTACAGCCGCGATTTGAGCACTTTCATTGCCGTTTCACGGTTCTTGTGCTGACTGCGTTCATTTTGACACTGTACTACTATTCCGGTCTCGAGATGGGTAAGCCTTACTGCCGAGTCGGTCTTGTTCACATGCTGCCCACCGGCACCGGAGGCCCGATAGGTATCAACCCGAATATCTTCCGGTTTCACTTCTACCTCGATGTCGTCTTCGATTACCGGTGAGCAATACACCGAAGCAAATGAAGTGTGGCGGCGTTTACTCGAGTCGAAGGGGCTGATGCGCACCAAACGGTGGATACCGGACTCTACGTGCAGATACCCGTAGACGTACTTGCCGCTCACCTGAATCGTCACCGACTTGATACCGCCTTCGGCTTCCAGCATATCGATAAGCTCATATGAATAACTGTTGTTTTCACACCAGCGTGTATACATTCTGTAGAGCATACTTACCCAGTCGCAGGCCTCGGTGCCGCCGGCACCGGAGTGAATAGTAAGGAAGGCATCGCTCTGATCATATTTTCCGGAGAACATTTCAAGCATCTGCAGTTTATCGACCGTTTTGCGAATCTGTTCAACATTCTTTTCTATTTCGGGAGAAAGTGATTCGTCTTCTTCCTCATCGGCAAGCTGATACAGCTCCGCGGTCTCTTCGATTTTCTCTTTCAGTTCTTTCCACGGGTCTATCTTTGTATGCAAATTATTCAGATCTTGGAGTACCCTCTCTGCACTTTCACGGTCATTCCAGAAATTCGGATCCGCGGTCTGTCGTTCCAGTGCTTTTATCTCTTCTTCCGTCTTCTCGGGGTCAAAGACGCCTCCAGGAATCTAATATTTGCTCTTTTAATTCACTAATCGGCTGTTCAAAATCGGTCGACATTCTCTACTCCTTATGTTTTTACCACAACACGCTTCCAGCGCTTATGATCTAGTGTCGTTATAACGAGCTTACCGTCCAAGGGGTATTGATACATTCTTACCTTATCATAATAGTCTGTTCTTCTGTCAATGTCTCGTTTTATGCGCGGGAGATACTTCTCCAACAAGCTTACAGATTCCCAAAGCCCTTTTTGCACGGTGGTAAAACCGTACATGCTCAGCAAGTCCTCAATTTCTTCGTCCCTGCCTTCACTGCCGGGTTCGAGAACTATAGAAACAAACACTATTATCCCCCTATTAAATTTTTTCTATTGCACATCAGCAAGCTTGTCGATTAATATAACATATATGTGTAAAGGTGTCCTTAATTTCAAACTGAGAATTGCCGTACTGCTACTTAGTTTTCTTCTCGGGTCTCAGCTGTCGCTTTCGGCTGAAATATTCGCCCCCTTCGTATCCGGTCTCTCTGCCTCGGTTCAGGCAAACTCGGTTACCCTCACCTGGAAACCGGCCCCCAGCGGTATAAAGACCTATGAAATTTACCGCTCGACTGCGAACTTTACCGAAGCTACCTTCCGCAATGCAGTCAAGATAGGGAGTGTTACCAGCGACATTACCACTTACATCGATTATCCGCCGACAGACGATAACTACTACTATGCCGTGCTTGGGCGGAAAGATGAATCGACCCTCTATAAACTGTTTATTCCCTATAGAAACATCACCGTTTCCCCGGTTGCAGTCGAAACCACCGATTCCCTAAAGGCGGTGGCCGCGAAAATCCGCAATCTCTCCGCTACTGCCGCGGGAGATTCAATTACCTTAAATTTCGAGAGTACCAAGCCGATTCGCGAGGTAATAATTTACCGCAGCAGCAGCCGAATCGAATCTAAACAGGATCTCATCAATGCCAATGCAATAGCAACGGTAAGCGCAGCCAAAAAGCAGTATACCGACTATCCCCTCGGAGGCATTTCGTACTATTACGCGGTACTGGACGCCGAGATGGCAAAAGCCGGCACTTACGACTTCAATTTCGGTGTAAACAGTTTAGAGACCCCCGTCCAACTCCCCTTTGGTGCGCAAGTATCAATGCGCAGCACTCAAATCGAAACCAGAATAACTCCGTTGCCGTATTTGCTGCTCAGCAACGGATCCTTTTCAAGCGCTAATTTTTCAAGAAATCCCTTCGCCATAGACGAGCAGACAGTGAGTATATGGAATAGTCTCAATAAGCGAGTTTCCATCGATTCCGAAGAGGAAACGGCATCACCCGCCATTCTGCCGATCGATAGGACGGACAATGTAGACAGCTTAAGGGACAGCGATCAACAGCTTGCCCGAATCATCAATAATAGTTTTCCCGATAATCCGCAGGACCTTTCGGCTTGGCAGAATGCAGAAAAACAGCTGGGCGCGTTTTTCAACATAAGCAGAACTGAAGCAGCTGAAACCAGAGCTCATTTCTACATGGGACAGATTTACTACTTTCAGGGAAAATATAAACAGGCGTTTTTTGAAATGATTATGGCACAGGAACAGCTCTATCCGCACGTCCGGCCCTGGCTCGAACGTATTTATCCGAAATTACTTCTTCTCGATTCTTAGACTCACTTCGCTGTCGAAGGTCGTGTTCTTAGAAAGACTACACTCCCAAGACAGGACACAGGTGGTATGCTGGTAAATCCAGATTTTTTTTCCGTACTGCTCAGTAATTGTGTAAACCGGAAACGTCCATAGTGTAGCCGGTTTGTTCACCGATATGGTGATGAGAGTTCGATTGCGGCGGTCATGCAAAGTGAGCTCGGTCACATTGAACAGCTCTATCTTTCCATTTTCGAGCTCCGTTTTTCCTTCGGTATGAGTCACGATAAAACTTAGTTGACTGCGTCCCTCTTCGGGAAAAGACAGGTTTATTTCCGTGGCAAAGCGACCGGTAATAGCGTCGGGGCTGTCAGTAGTTATTTTATAGCTTACATTGATAGAATTCTTGAGAAAATCGTAATCTTTGAACAAGTCCACGTTACGCTCTTGCCCGTTTACCTGCACCTTCTTTTTTATCCCGAAATCCACCTCTTTGCGTTCTTTTTCAACTTTACGGGCCCGATACAGTGAGTGCACAAAATCAATTTTCTCTTTTACCCCGTTGGTTGCCAGGCTGTCGACTGTAACCTCTTCATCGTAGAAATGATCCAAGAAGCTGTTCTTAACATCATCGTCGTACCCGTTGCAGGCATCCTGTTCATCGTGATACGGCTCACGGTGGCGGGCCATCGTATCGAGGTAATTCCAGGCAGTTACAACATAATCCAGCTCAAACAGTGCTCCGCCGCGCCGATGCACATAAGCGTTTATGAACTGGCCTTGATACAAGTATTCCGGAATTCCATCTAGATCGATATCCGTCACGTTAACCGATGTAGAGAATATACCCTTTTCACGGGTCGTCTTCTCCGCATTGATCAAACCGGCGTATACCGCTTTTCTCACATGGTTCCGGTAAATTCCTCCGTCGTGGCTGTGCCAGAAGGCGGCATGGGTCTGCCCGCGCCAACTCTCTTCTTTGGCGGTTTTCTTACGCGAGCGGTCTCCGCGCACTTGCCCCACTATAAGGTGTATATACATCATTTTGGCATACAGACGCTGAATTTCAGGATACATAGTTATATACTGGCGAAAGAAGTTCGGACGACTCTCACTTGAAACAAAAGTGGATAGATGAAAAAGTTCGCCGTTCACAGCCGGCGTACCATTGGCGTTACTGCCGTTATCTTTTAGAAAATGCGAAGGGAAATAGACCCGCTCAACCGGTCCGAGGGTACGGACAAAGCGTCCCGGCAAAATTGTATCGATAGCCTGATTGTGTTCAGTGAGGGATTGCAGAAATCGTTCCAGCCACCCGCTTTCTGCGAAGAAGCTCGAATAATAGCTGCTGTTCACCATGAAAAAGTCGCCGTTTAACAGCAAATTGACAATAATAGTGTGATCGCTCTGTTTTGCCAGTTCGACCAGTTCCTGCACCATTGCTTCGGGCTCTTCCACAAACATCTTTTTGATAAAATTGTTGTGGATCGGCAACACAATTGCGGTTTTTCCTTGATCGTCAGTGATGAAGGGCCGGTAAATATCTTCCTGGGTCACTCCGCTCTGAAAAAAGAGGATATCGTCGAGGAAAAGATACTCCATTCCACTACTCTTGATAGTCGAGGTAATGGAGGGCTCCCACACCCCCTCGGTAATCCAGCACCCCCGCGGACGTTTACTAAACTTTTTACGAATGTAAGTGGTAAGCAGTTCAATCTGTCCCAGACGGTCCTTGCTGGGAATGATAGGAAAAATAGGGCTATAGTAGCCGCCACCCAGCAGTTCGATCTGCTTACGCTTCACCATCTCATTCAGCACCATATTGAATTCGGGATGCCGTTCTTCCAGCCATTCCAAAAGTGTACCGGAAAAGTGAAAGGCACCCCGCAACATAGCGTACTTGTAGAGAATTGTTAAAAAGGGCTTGTATGAGTATTGGTAGGTTTTTTCAAACTGTTCCCGGGACGTGCCGACAGGCGAACTGTTGTACGTCCCGAGGACAAGTTTAAGCTTTCTCATTCACGGCCTGTTTTTCTTGATCCTTTTTAGTTTCTGCTTTTGCGGCAGCTTCTTTAAGAGAGTCGTCTGCCAGAATAATGCACTTGGTTGGGCAGGCTCCGGCGCCGGCACTGCGATCGCCGGTATAGGAATAATCGATACGTGAGAGGAAGTTCTCAACTTTATACCCGCCTTCAGGCGACTTTTTCTCACATATTTTACACCCGATACAGCCAACTTTACAGTATTTTCTTACTTTTGCCCCTTTGTCGGTGGAGTTACAGGCCACTATATAGTCGGCCGAGTATGGTACCATCTGCATAACTCCGGTAGGGCACACTTCAACACACTGCTCACAGCTAATGCACTTCTCCTTATCTACCCGTACCAGACCTTCATCATCGTAGTAGATTGCATCGGTCGGACACACCTTCATACAGCTGCCAAGCCCGAGACAGCCGAATTTGCACTCCTTGTCTCCCTCGAACAACATATGAACCGCATTGCAGTCCGGCACTCCCCGATACTCGTACAGATAGGATGAGGTTGCCTGAGACCCACGGCAGTGTACCTGGGCAACCATTTTTTCACCGCTGCCGACATTGGCATCCAGCCCCATGATTTCCGCAACGGCTTTCACTGTAGATGCTCCGCCGGGACTACATAGATCGATAGGGGCATTCTCTTTTATGATTGCCTCAGCATACGCAGCGCAACCGGCATACCCGCAGGCACCGCAATTTGCACCCGGAAGGGCCTCTTCCACCTGCGCTATCCGCTCATCCTTTTTCACTGCTAATACACGCGATGCAAATGCTAAACCTATTCCCAGTAGTCCGCCGAGTGCGGCTACGGAAATAAATGAATATATTACTCTTAAAATCATTCAGAAAACCTCACTTATCCGATCAGATTGTTCAGCAGTGCTTTGTCGAATGCCATAAACGCCAGGGCCATCAGTCCACCGGTTATAAAGGCAATCGGAATACCCTTGAAGTACTTGGGTACCCACTCGCTGTCGAGTTTCTCTCGAATGGTGGACATAAGCAAAATGGCCAACAGAAACCCGAGTCCGGCGGCAATACCGGCTACAAAGCTCTCCAGCGCATTATATTCGTTGCGGACATTGATCAATGCAATACCGAGCACCGCGCAGTTGGTGGTTATCAGCGGCAGATAAATCCCCAGCGCCTTGTACAGCGGGGGAGATATCTTCTGAATAACCATCTCTACTAATTGCACCAATGAAGCAATCACCAAAATAAAGGTGATGGTCTGCAAGAATTCAATATGCAGGGGTATCAGTACTAAATTAAAAATAGCCCAGGTTGTAATCGATGCCAAAGCCATTACAAAGGTTACTGCGAAACCCATCCCCACTGCCGATTCAACATTCTTCGACACACCGATAAAGGGACATAGTCCCAAAAACTGAGTCAGGATGAAGTTATTGATAAATACAAATGTAATTATTATGCCAATATAAGTTATCATTCTATTTTCCTCCCCCGGTTTTGTCTTGCGCCCATCGGAAGCCGGCAATCAAATATCCCATCACCAGCAGGGCACCGGCAGCCAGTGCGAATACCCGGGCCGGCGAATCGACCAGCACCGGAATCTCGATCACTCCGTCGAAGCTGCCCATCGGGAACAGGGTAATTGTGCCTACACCCAGTACCTCGCGGACAAAGGAAATTAAAAACAGGGCGAAGGTAAAGCCAATCGACATACCGATCGCATCCAATATCGATGCCCCCAGGCTGTTCTTGTTGGCAAAGCCTTCGGCCCGTCCGAGGATGATACAGTTTACAACTATCAGGGATACGAAAACTCCCAAACTGTTGTAAAGATCGGGGAGATACGCCTTCATGACCATTTCTACGATGGTCACAAAAGAAGCGATGATAACGATATAAGACGGTATTCTCACCTTTTCCGGAATAAAATCCTTCAGCAGCGAAACGAAAATATTAGATCCCAGCAATACGAACAAAACCCCGGCGCCCATCCCGAGTGCATTTACCACCCTGGTGGAAACACCGAGGGCGGGACACAAACCCAGGGCAAGCACAAATACCGGATTCTCCCGAATAAGCCCCTTCACAAACTCTTTCATATTTACTTACCCTCCAGCTCTTCTACAAAATCGCTTCCTGCAACCAATGCTTTGGCGATCGCGATAAAAGTGATCGTAGCACCGGTAACCGCATCGGCTTGCTCTTGGGAAAGCATATTTTTTCGAACCGGAATCTCTTTGTCCGCTCCGGTTCCAATGT
>CAZWDV010000024.1:38150-40719 GCA_964632675.1 uncultured Sediminispirochaeta sp. | reverse complement strand
CTCCTACACCGTCGCCTTGGTGGCGCCGGTCGAGATGCCGCCGTCCACCAGGATGCACTGACCGGTAATGTAAGCGCTGGCATCGGAGGCCAGGAACACTACAGTACCGTCCAGGTCGTTGGGCCGGCCGGGACGGTTCAGGGGAATACGGTCCTTGATGTACTCGACCCAAGCTTGGTTTTCGTACAGCACCTTGTTCTGCTCGGTTTTGAACCAGCCCGGTGCCAGGCAGTTCACAGTAATACCCTGACCGCCCCATTCGTCGGCCAGGCTCATAGTCATCTGTTTAACCCCACCGCGGCTGGCACAGTACGGAGTGATGCCGGCGTAGCCGAACACACTGGTTACCGAACCGATGTTGATGATGCGGCCGTAGTTCCGGGGAATCATCTTCTCCGCAACCGCCTGGGCTACAAAGAAGGGCCCGCGAAGATTGGTGTCGAGTACCGTGTTCCAGTCATCCCAGCTTATCTCCAGAGCGGGTTTACGAATGTTGCAGCCGGCGTTATTTACCAGAATGTCTATCTTCCCGTAGTGCTCGAATCCCGCCGAAACCATTGCCCGTATGCTGTTATAGTCGCGTACATCCAGCTCCAGCGGCAGTACTTTACGTCCCATAGCCTCGATTTCCGCGGTAAACTCATCCAGACTCGCCTGCGAGCGGCTGGTAATAACCAGATCCGCACCGGCTTCGGCCAGAGCCCGTGAAAAATACTGTCCTAAACCGCGGCTGGCCCCGGTTACTATGGCTACTTTTCCATGTAAATTAAAATTCGCATTACTCATGAGTTGCTCCTCTCTATGGTTCGAGAATCACTTTGAACAAGCCCGACCCGCCACGGTAGAGTTCGTCAAACCACTTCGCTCCTTCGGACAAAGGGGCGACTTTCGACATCAACGGTTCGAGTTCGATCTGTCCGTTTTGAATCATCTCAATGCAGGCCGGATACTCGCCGGCGGATGCGTTCGATCCCTGCACCCGAATCTGACGGCTGACGATGTACTGCAGCGGCATTTCCGCTTTCGGGGTGAGATTACCAATAATAGTAACGGTGCCGCCCTTGTGGACCGAGTAGATACTCGTGTTGGTGGTTTCCTGCAGTCCTACCGCGTCAAATGCGCAGTCGGCTCCCAGCCCGCCGGTGCGACGAATGATTTCTTCGCTCAGCTCTACCTGTTTGGTATTGAAGGTCTCGGTCGCGCCCAGCTTTGTCGCGGTGGCGAGGCGCGCGTCATCGATGTCCGCTACATATATCCGGCTGCATCCGGAGGTACGCAGGACCTGCAGGGTCAGTAGCCCGATCACTCCGGCGCCGATTACCACCGCCGTGTCGCCGAAGGAGAGGGGCGTTATTTGCACCGCATGGGCGGCTACGGACAGCGGTTCCACCATTGCTCCCTGCTGAAAGCTCACCTCTTTTGGCAGCCGGTAGAGTATGTGCGCGGGAATTTTCACGTACTCGGCAAAGGCGCCCTGCTGAGAGTATTCATCGCAGGCCACGCCCAAGACCCGCCGGTTTTCACAGAAGTTTATCTTGCCCTGCCGGCAGTAATGGCAGTGGCCGCAGTAGAGTGTTGAATCAAAGGTAACTCTCTCGCCCGGTTTGTAGTTGTTGACCTCCGCACCGGCTGTTTCTATTACCCCGGCCGCCTCATGCCCCATAATCAGCGGCGGGATGCGGCGTCCGGTGCTGCCGTCCATGCCGTGCACATCGCTGCCGCATATGCCGACCGCCTCAATACGGACCAGTACTTCATCAGGCTTTATTTCCGGTTTCTCTACCTGCTTATATTCCAGATTGTTATAACTGGTGAGAACTAATGCGTTCATTCTGTACCCCCTGCTGCGTTATTTGTTGACGATGTGCTGCGGCTCTTTCCCATCGACATAGTCAATTATTGCCTGTGCCGACATCTGCTGCATTTTCAGTTTGCCCATATCGCTGTCGGACCCTACATGCGGGCTGGCGGCAATATTCAAATCTGCGGTGAGCGGCAAGTCTTCATAATCCCAGACTTCGTCAATGCCATACCCGTAGAGCCGGCCCGCGCGAACCGCTTCGTACGCAGCCCGATTATCTACCAGTGCACCACGGGCGCAGTTTACCAGCACGGAAGTCGGCTTTATACGCCCAATTTCATCCGCACCCAACAGTAAGTTTCCGCCGGAGGCGTGCAGGGTAATGAAGTCGGCCCGTTCGCATAGCTCAGGCAGGTCGACATACTCAACGCCGTTGGCCGCGGCCCACTCCGTATCCTGCACCAGATCAGCGGCGATAATCTTAAGGTCGAAACCCCTCAGCAACGCTGCAACTTGTTTGCCGATATTCCCGGTTCCAATAATACCTAGTGTTTTTTTACTTACATCCAGCCGGGAAGGGCCGCTTTTGGTCATTCCTTTTCCGGCCCGGGCATGATGTGGTATTCGCCGGCCGGCTACATCCAGCAGGGTAGAAACTGTCCATTCGGCAGTAGGTGCGGCGCTGGCCCCGGGGGTATTGGTTACATGCACCCCGGCCTCATGGGCTGCCACCGTATCTATATTGTTATAGCCTATGCCGTAGCGGGC
>CAZWDV010000024.1:0-38050 GCA_964632675.1 uncultured Sediminispirochaeta sp. | reverse complement strand
TCCATAAAGCTGGTCGCAAACACTACTATTTTATTTCTCACGGAATACTCCTCCTTACAGCTGTTGTTTTAATCAAAATGAATTCCCCCGTTCAGGTCAACGATTTCACCGGTAATAAACCCGGATTTTTCCGCAGCCAGGAAACTGACCACATGGGCAAACTCATCCGGCTCGCAAAATCGTCCCACCGGGATTTTTTCGATTACCTGCTGCCGCTGTTCTTCGGTCAGCTGCTCGGTAACCATCGGAGTTTTCACCCACACCGGTGCGATCCCGTTTACAGTAATTCCATCGCGCAGGGTTTCGGCAGCGATAGAGAAGGTGAGGGTGATCAGGCCGCCCTTCGAGACGGCATAAGCGGTGCCGGCGGTAATTCCGCCGCACTTGGCCGCGTACGAGCTGGTGTTAATTATGCGTCCCCATCCGGCCGCCCGCATGCCCGGCAGTACCGCTTTGCAGAGATAAAACGCCCCGCTCAGGTTAACCGCCAGCACCCGGTTCCACTCTTCTGGGGTGGTCTGCATTACCTTATTGTTCGATAGAATGCCGGCGTTGTTGACCAGTATGGTAACCCTCCCGACCTCTTGAGTTATTTTTTTAACTGCCGCTTCAACCGCGGCGGGATCGCTGATATCGAACGTGTAAGGATAGGCTTTCGGGCCAAGCCGTTCGGCCGCCGCTTTGAGCTTGTCTTCGACAATATCGACCATGACAACTTCAAGACCCTCGGCAACAAAGGTCTCGCTCACGGCCATACCCATCGTTCCAGCAGCTCCGGTTACCAGTGCAATCTTTGGCTTATCCATGCGTTCCTCCTAAACTGATATATCAAAGGATAGCCTCGAAAAGTACCGGGGTCAAGC
Organism: uncultured Sediminispirochaeta sp.; assembly: GCA_964632675.1. Taxonomy (GTDB): domain Bacteria; phylum Spirochaetota; class Spirochaetia; order DSM-16054; family Sediminispirochaetaceae; genus DSBN01. The sequence continues at coordinate 37,187 of CAZWDV010000024.1, read as the reverse complement.
GTGAAATGCGAAATCTCTTACTCCAGTCATTACCCAAATCAAGGCTTTGTCGACCGCATCCCTCATATTGTATAACTGGTATAGTTTTCCTTCTTAGTTATCTTCAATCGGTTTGTCTAAGGGACGAATGATCACATAATCGTTCGATTTCATACCGACATGACACTCAATACAGCTGCTTACCTGGCCGGAGACCCTTACCGTTCCGTCCGGCGCATAATTAGCCCAGAACCAGTTTCCATCATTCGGTGCGAACTGCTTCACCTTTGCCATGACGGTAATTGCATTCAGCTCTTCATCGGTGCTGTAGTTTTCCTTTACGATGAGTGTTCCATGGGGGGCGGTTTTTGATTCTACCGGGAGTGCCTCGATGAGGGTATGGTTCACGAAGACCTTGTGGAAAGGCCCATGCGGCGCTTGTCCGGGGCGCAGTCCTTCATGACCTGGCAAGTACTCGTAGTTGGCATAAGGATTCTCCTCGCTAATGCGCAGCCAGAGGGTTTCGGCATCGATTTCGCCCTTTTCGAGCGGTTCGAGTACAAGCTGCTCCTTTTGGCTGCAGCCGATAAAAAGCATGCCGACCGCCACTGCGAGCAGTGCGAATAGGACTGTTGTGCGTCTCATGCATTTTTCTCCATAGGTAAGGTAATAGTAAAGCGCGTGCCGGAACCCATTCTGGTCCAAATACCGATTTTCCCGCCCAGCCGTTTGACTTCAGCGTAAACTGCATCAAGGCCCACTCCTCGCCCGGATAGTTGGTTCGCTTCGCTTTTGGTACTAAAGTCGGGCTTGAACAGAAGTTTGATGAGTTCTTTTTCTGAATACTCCTTATCGGGCTCCAGCAGGTTCCGTTCGACAGCTTTGCGTTTTACCCGTTCCAGATCGATGCCGCGTCCGTCGTCTTTTATCTCTATTTTTATGTTCCGGTCTTTTTCAGTAAAATTGATGCTGAGATGCGCCTTCTCCGACTTCTCAAGGCTGATCCTCTCTATGCTTTCTTCGATTCCATGGTCCAGTGAATTGCGTACCAGGTGGATGATCGGATTTTGTAAACGGGGCAGCTGCGGAATTTTATTCACTTCATTATGCACTTCTACCTCGACCGCTTTTCCCAATTCATCGGCTATATCATAAATCATCTTTTCGATGGTATTCAAAAAGTTGTGCAGAGATTTTTCGGCCGCTTCCGATTCCGGAGTTATTTTTGCGAATGATTGAAACTTTTCATTCATATCGCGGATGTTCTGCAGCTCCTGTCGTAGTTCCTCGATACGTGATTCGAGCTGTTGGAGTATATCTTCGTTTTTAGCCGGTACCTTGTCACGTATCGACAGCAACAGCGATTCGGTTTCGTGGGCAATATCTGCGATTCTGCGAAATTCGAGATAGCGGGCCGATCCTTTCAGTGAGTGCAGGTCGCGCATATACGCGGTGATGTTGCGGTTCGCATCGGGATTTTCCAGCACCTCTTTCAGCTTCTCAAGGGTCGAGCGTGCATCGGCCTCGAACTCGACAAAGGAATCCGGTCCGATTTTTAGAAGCGTGGCGATGTGCTCGAGCTCCGATTTACTGCGTTCCTTCTCCTGCTGAAGTTCGGCCTGCATTTGAACGATATCGGTTTTATCGTTGAAGATAGCCATTACATTTTCGACCTGGTTTGCGGAGAAGATACGCTGAAAATTCACTTCTACCACGATTTCTTTGGTTCCCTCCGGAGTTTTTATCTGCAAATTTCTCTCGGACAATGGGTTGATGGACAGTATCATATCCATGTCGGTCTGTGTGTTTTGGAAGATCATGCTAATGAACTGATCGAGTTCCTTGTGTTCGTCAGAATCTTCCGGTTGGCCGGGATAAATGAACTCGCTGAACCGGCGTCCGGCAATTTTATCGGTGGCAAATAGTTCACCGATGTACCGGGAGTACTGGTCGCTGATAGTTCCGTCCCTGCGTATTAGCAGTAAACCCTCGTTGATATTGTCCAGATATTTCTTGTTCTCACTGTTTTTGGTTTCGATAACGCTGTTCTCGATCTCGAGACGGCTCTTCTCTTTCAAGCCCGTAATCATGCTGTTTATTTTTTCGGAGAGCGACCCGAGTTCGTCTTTGGTTTTGACCCGGGATTGTACATCGAGATTTCCGCTTCCTACCGTACTGACCACGCTTCCAATCTCGAGGAGAGGATTGATGATGATACGCTGCATGAGCAAAATCAGCAGCATTGCAATTGCGATTCCTGTGGCGATAAAAAAGAGAGTCAGCATGTTTCGCGACGAGGATATCTGCTGGAAGGTTCTATCCAGAGATATCTGATAGTATGCCACACCGCGGGTAAAGTTTTCGGTGCCGTGGCACTGACGACATTTTGCGTGGTTGAGAATAGGAAAGAAGTATTCGATGTTCTGCTCGTCCAGGTTCTCCACATAGCGGGGAGTATTCGAACTGACCACCTCCTGAAAGACCTCACGGGTATTTCTTTGCGTTTCCACTCTAGGAGTTTGATCGAACATTATTCTATCCTGAAATGAATTTACGAACTCTAAGGTGGAATAGTCGGAGAATGCAATAGTTCCGTCGCGGCGAAACAGTTCGAGCTGCTCAAAGCCCTGGATTTGTCTGAGATCTTCCATGGTGTTTACTGCCAGGGGCGCTTCCCCGCTCAGCATGAGGTTTTGGATGACGCTGTTGAGAATGTCGTTGCTGGTAATTAGATTTCTTTTCTGTGTATCGAGAATTGCATTCCGTTGATTGGTCACCGCTATTACGATGGAAACTGCGACACTGATCAACAGTAACAGAGTGATGGCGGTAACTACTTTGCCTCGAATCGACCTTTGCCGCATATGTTTTCCCTACGCCATATCTCTTAGTGATACATTTACTGAGAACGGGCCGAACTTGGAATTAAAGGGTATTGTTACGATTGGAATTCCCTCCGGCCAATGAATATGATAGCTGGTGCCGGTGACAACTCCCGGCAGGGATATATCGATTCTAAAATCGAGCAAATCCTGTTTCGCGTTCCCGGCGATGATATTGATGAGCTCCCCCACCCCGTCTATCACTTCACTACTCAACGCTTGGTATGTTTTTTGCTCCATCTTGGAAACCACCTGAATGGCGGTTTCACGGGAGAAGCTGATAACTACCGCTCCCTTCGTCTCGCCGGCCAAGCCGATAATACCCGAAACCTCAAACATATTTTTTGGATCTTTTTTGAGATACGGCTTTTGAGGGGTTACTTCAACATTGATAAAATTGTTGAATAGATTGGTAGTTGCTTTGATAAACGGATTGATATATTTTGCCTGCATGCTGTCTCCTACTCCTGAATATATTTGCCTATTTTTTCCCAAAGTGTATTTCCGCGAACAGGTTTGATTATGTAGTTGGTAACCCCGGCATTGATGGCTTCCACCACGTTGTATTTGGCAGCTTCGGAGGTAATCATGATAATGGGAGTTTCGGCATACTTGTCCATAGCGCGAATAACCTGAACCAGTTTTAGGCCGTCAATTTTAGGCATGTTCCAATCCACCAAGAATATACCGATGTCCTCCTCTTTGGCGATTTTTAATGCTTCCTCACCGTCGGTCGCTTCAATAATGTCTGATTCGGCAATATTTTGCTCTAAGAGTGTATTCTTATGGATTCTGCGCATGACGCCCGAATCATCAATAACTAGTATCTTCATTCTATCCTCCCACCAGTGCTCCTAATCTTGTGCTCTGAAAAAAGTTGTCAGTAATCGGCAACTTTAAGTGTAAGATGCTTAATACATTACCGCAAGAGTAATTTTCTCTTACGGTAAAAGAAAATTCAAACATCCGAACAATAACAGCACTTCTAAATTTGGAAGTTATAGAGCTACCAAATTTAGAATTATTGGAACAATAGAAGAACCGATTGCACAGAGCGCCCCTTCGTTATAAGATAACTGAGAAAATTTTACCTGATAAAGGAAGCAGATATGGCCCGTACAATCGTTCCCGCAGCGGATAAAATATTGGATAAAGAATACCCGGTTTTGGACAAGGGTTTTGTCCGTCTGGTCGACTACATGGGCGGGGATGAGCGCATCGTGCAGGCGGCCCGGGTTTCCTATGCAGCCGGTACCAAGACCTACCGCGAGGACCGGGGGCTGATAAACTACCTCTTACGGAACGGGCACACTTCACCCTTCGAACAGGTGGTGCTGACCTTTCATGTAAAAATGCCTTTGTTCGTTGCCCGGCAGTGGATCCGCCACCGCACCGCCCGTATCAACGAAATTTCCGGGCGCTACAGCGTGATGGAGGAGGAGTTCTACATTCCCGCCGGCGACCACATTGCCCTGCAGAGTGACGACAACAAGCAGGGCCGCAGTGGCGAGACTCTGGACCCGAAACGGCAGATGGAGATTCAGGGCGAGCTGGCGGCTCAGCAGAAACGGGCCTACCATGATTATACAGGATATATCGATCAAGGGATTGCCCGGGAATTGGCGCGGATCAATCTGCCCCTCAGCCTGTACACGCAGTGGTACTGGCAAATGGACCTTCACAATCTGTTTCATTTTTTAAGACTGAGAATGGACGCCCACGCGCAGCTGGAAATTCGCGAGTACGCCAACCAGATTTTCGAACTCACAAAGGTAGTGGCGCCCCTGGCCGCCGAAGCCTTCGAACAGCATGTACTGAAGGCCGCAACCTTTTCCGCCGATGAAGTAGCTGCCCTGCGGGCCATGCTGGCCGGCGAAGAGAACCCCCTGAGCGGAAAGGCACGCCAACGGTTCGAGCAGAAGCTAAGCGATACCACCCATATCTAAGTTGACACACAGGGTCTTCAGCTCCTCCAATTCTATCCAATAGCTCATTTTCCCACCCAAAACTGCGGAGAAACCTGTTTTGATGTAGTGTTCTGATTTAATTTTTTGTTGCACAGATTGAATTTTATTGTTAAAATATCTGTAAAGTTACAAAAAAATTGTAAATGGAGGAAGAAAAATGAAAAGATTTGTAAGCGTTGTGATTGTTTTGCTGATATGTACCGGCATCGCTTTTGCCGCGGGAGCCCAAGAAAAGGAAGAGGTTTCCATTGCGGTTACCTGGAGCGGTGAAGAATTAGAGGCATTTAAAGACACAATTGCAGTGTTTGAAGAGGACACTGGTATTGATGTGGTAGTAGAGTCGATCGGACGGGATATTTCGACAATCCTTACTACCCGCATTCAATCGGGTAATCCCCCCGATGTGTCGGCTATTCCGAATCCCGGACAGATGCAGGAGTTTGTAGAAAAGGATGCACTGGTAAAGCTTGATTCTTCAATTGTGAAGGACCATCCGAAGGCTTTTGTAGATTTGGCCAGTGTAGACGGAGATGTATACGGCTTCTTTCTCTCTGCGGATTTGAAGAGTCTGGTATGGTACAATCCCAAGGAATTCGAAAAAAATGGGTATGAAGTTCCTGAGACTATGGAGGAGCTTGAAGAGCTTTCAGCGGAAATTGTAGCCGACGGGGGAACTCCCTGGTGTATCGGCCTTGAATCGGGGTCGGCCAGCGGATGGCCCGGAACGGATTGGATTGAGGATATAATGCTGCGTACCGCCGGACCGGAGATGTATGACAAATGGATAAATCATGAAATTGAATGGACCCATCCTGCAGTGAAGGAGGCGTGGGAACTCTTTGGTGCGATCACCCGCAATTCAGAAACCGTATACGGGGGCCCGAAGGGGGCTTTGACAACTAATTTCGGAGATTCACCGGCGGCAATGTTTACCGATCCTCCGAATGCCTATATGCATCGTCAGGCAACCTTCATTCAGAGCTTCATTAAAAAACAGCACCCCGATCTGGTGGCAGGTGAAGATTACCAGGTATTTCTTTTTCCGAAGGCCAAAGGCCAGGATGCTCCCCCTCTGTTGGGCGCCGGTGATTTAGTAAGTGTATTCAATGACACTCCCCAGGCTATGGAGCTGACGAAGTTTTTAGCCTCTGCGGAAGCACAAGAAATTTGGGCTCAAAAACTGGGCAAATTGGCAGTTAACACTAAAGTATCCATGGATATTTATCCGGATCCGATTACGAAAAAAGCGGCGGAATTTTTGGCGGAAGCCGAGGTTTTTCGCTTTGATGGTTCGGATATGATGCCCAGCGGTGTCGGTTCAGGTTCTTTCTGGAGCGGTATTATGGATTATGTAAATGGTGAGGATTTGGACAAGGTCCTTAAGACTATCGAAAAGAGCGCTGACGACGCGTACTAAACCAAAAATCGTACGGGTTTCGGCCCCGCCCAAAATCGGGGCCGGCCTGTACGGATTAAGGATTAAGAGAAAACAGGATGATAAGAACGAAAAAATTTACGCCCTGGCTGTTTATCGGCCCGGCAACGGTACTGTTAACTCTGTTTTTGGTGTATCCGGCTGTTCAAACAATAATCCTTTCGTTTTTTGACGGCAGCTCCGAGGAGTTTGTAGGACTCAGGAACTATGTATATGCCTTTACCGATTCCAAAATGCTGATCTCTTTTCGAAATATGGCTCTATGGGTGATTTTTTTTACTTTTCTTACCGTTTCAATCGGGCTGATAATGGCGGTTCTGTTGGATCGGGTGCCCTATGAATCCACCTCGAAATCAATTTTGTTTATGCCGATGGCCATATCAATGGTTGGGGCTTCGGTAATCTGGAAATTTGTATACGCCTGGAAACCTCCCGGTAGTTCGCAGATCGGCTTGCTAAACCGCGTAGTCGAGCTTTTAGGAGGAACACCTCAGGCGTGGTTGACGATTGAGTTGGTAAATACCTTTTTTATCATTTTTGTTGGTGTGTGGATTTGGACCGGATTCTGTATGGTGGTAATATCCGGCGCCTATAAAAATATACCGACCCAATTTCTGGAATCCGCCCGCGTGGAGGGTGCAACGGAATGGCAAATATTCTGGCGAATAATTCTTCCGCAGCTTAAATCGACTCTCGCCGTAGTTACCACAACAATGATCGTATTCGTACTGAAGATCTTTGATTTTGTGTATGTGATGACCAACGGAAACTACAATACCGAAGTGATCGCCAATCGCATGTATAAGGAGATGTTTAAATTCCAGCATTTCGGACGGGCAAGTACCCTGGCAGTTATTCTTCTTCTGCTTACACTCCCCATCATGCTGGGAAATGTCAGAAGATTTCAAACTCAGCGGGAGGAACGATAATGAATGCGGGAAAACAGTTAAAACAGACGGTTGGAAGGCTGCCGGTGCACATTATCGTTATAGGTTTTACTTTAGCCTGGCTACTGCCTACCTTAGGATTGTTTGTTACTTCCTTTCGGCTGCCGGGAGAAGTTGTTCATACGGGCTGGTGGACGGTGTTTCAGGCACCCTTTGATTTTACCCAGTATACTTTAGAGAATTACCAGTCGGTTATTACCCGGCAGGGGCTCGGAAGGGCTTTTTTGAATAGTGTGATGATTTCTATTCCGGCCACAATTTTACCGGTTATGTTTGCCGGTTTTGCGGCGTACGCCTTTGCCTGGATGGATTTCTTTGCCCGGGATCTGATATTTATGGTGATGGTCGGTCTGTTAGTAGTACCGATACAGATGTCCTTCATTCCCATTTATCGTTTGTTTACGCAACTACATCTGAACGGCACTTTTCTTGGTATATGGATAGCCCACACCGGCTATGGTTTGCCGCTGATTATATATATACTGCATAATTTTATCGCAGGACTTCCAAACGACCTGTTTGATGCAGCTGCCATTGACGGAGCAAGTTCGATTCAGATATTTTTTCGGATAGTTGTTCCGCTCTCCGTCCCGGCGTTGGCATCGGTAGTTATTTTTCAGTTTCTGTGGGTGTGGAACGATCTGATTGTTGCCCTTATTTTTCTCGGAGGTTCACCTGAGGTCGGTCCGCTCACATTAAAAATTGCCAATCTGGTCGGTTCTCGCGGACAGGATTGGGAGCTGCTTACCGCCGCGGCCTTTATTTCGATGCTGTTGCCGTTGATTGTGTTCTTCGGTCTGCAAAAATACTTTGCGCGGGGGCTTCTTGCAGGATCAGTTAAGGGGTAAGAGCATCAAAACTATACTTATTGCACACTACAGGGTCGGTCATACCGACGGGGTATCCCTAGAAATTGGAAAGCGCAGCCGGCTTTTGAGAAATATGGGGCACAAAGTGTACCTGTTGTCCGGTCCGATCCAGTACGGAGCTGATTTTATAATTCCAGAGCTCGAATACGATCAGGACCCTATCGCCGGTCTGCGAAAAAACAGTGTCGAAAAATGCACCGATTATACCTCCGCCGAAGAGTTGGAAAGCACCTTGTTCTCGATTGCCGATACAATTGAACATCAGTTAAATGAGATTTTCGAAGGTATAAGTTTTGATGGAGTGTATATTCATAATATGCTTTCCATGGCGGTTAATTTACCGGCCTCTATTGCCCTGGTGCGCAGCCTGCGCAAGTACGGTATACCCTGTGTCGGGGTGCACCACGATTTCTACTGGGCGGGTGATTTTTCAACTAGTCCGGCCTTTCCCTTTGTGGCGAACATACTACACGAGTATTTGATTCCTCAGGATAAGGGGTTCAGACATCTGGTAATTAACAGTATCGACCGGCAGAGGATGGAGGGGGCCTTCGGAATCAGTCCGGAAATAAACTACGATGTGTTTGATTTTGAGGGCATCAACCTGACTGCGGACGACTATAATATAAATTTTAAACAAGTACTCGGTCTGGATGAAGGTGATATAGTTATTCTGCATGCAACCAGGATAGTTCCTAACAAAGCGATCGAGTTCGCCTTTCAATTTACCCAATATCTGTGCAGCCTGCGGAGTAAACTTGAAAACCGGCGGCTGTACCACGGGCATAGATTCACCACATCTAATCGCATTGTGCTGCTGCTTCCGGGAAACACCGAGTCTGCCCGCCTTTGGTATAAGGCGAGCCTTGAGGAGTATGCCCGGGGGCTTGGAATAGAGGCCCTGTTTTTAGGCGACAGAATTCAACCGCAACGGCGCACAGAGAAGGATAAAAAGGTGTACTCCTTTTGGGATAGTTATGTATGGGCGGACCTGGTTACCTACACCAGTATTTGGGAAGGCTGGGGGAATCAGTTTATCGAGGCGGTAGCGGCTAAAAAGAACATCGTTGTATTCGAATATCCGGTATATAAATCGGATATAGCCGGTGAAGGGTACGAGGTTATCTCGCTTGGCGATCAATACCTTCCAGCGGAAGGGGCACAGTGTAAAAAGCTTCCCGAAACAGCTGTGGACGCTGCCGTTCGGTCCTCTATAGACATTTTACTGGATCAAAAAAAATATCGTGAAAGGGCGGAAAAGAACTACCGCATAGGAAAGCGGCATCATTCTTTCGCTGTCCTTGAAGAGTATTTGCGATTTGATCTGGAGTGGATGGAAGGACAAAATGAATGCCGGGAGAAAAAGAGTGTAAGTTGACAGCGGGAACTCAAAAAAACTACTATGGGTAATAGTATGGACAAAATAGATGCAACTGAAAATGGAAAAACAAATAAGCCGCGCCATAGAGCCACTATAGAAGATGTAGCTAAGGCTTCCGGCGTGTCGACAGGAACCGTGAGCCGGGTGGCAAATGGACGGGCCGGAGTTCATGATGCAACCCGGCTGCGTGTGCTCAATGTGATGCGCGAACTGGGCTATTTACCCGATCTTGCGGCCAGGGAACTCTCCTTTGGAAAAAATGCTACCATCGGGCTGAATGTGGGCATCGGCAGTCCCCGGTTGATTCCATTTTTTGTCCTGCTGCTCGAAAATCTCAATTCGGTTATCCAAGAAAAGGGGCTGCGGTTTCAGGAAATCCCGACGGGGCGCAACGGACTGCCCGAATGGACTAGCGATGGTATGATTCTTATAGGTGCACACGACGACGACCCCCGAATTCCCTTTTTAATGGACCGGGATGTGCCCTTTGTTCTGCTCGGCAGAGCCGAGGGGGTTCGCTGGGTTATGTCGGATGATTACGACGGCGGTTTACAGGCTACCCGTCATCTTGTTCGCCTGGGACACAAAAATATTGTGCATCTCAGCGGAGTAATGAACAATCAGGCCTATCATGATAGGTATAGGGGTTATGCAGCTGCACTGCAGGAAGCGGGAATAGAACCGCGGCGGGATTTTATTCTGGACGGAGAGTTTAGCTCTTTAGGTGGATACCGGGCGGTTCGCAAAGCAATTGAAAGCGGGATGAAGTTTACCGCAATAGCAGCAATGTCCGATGAGATGGCAGTTGGTGCCATTGCTGCTGTACAGGATATGGGTTTGCAGGTGCCGGCGGATGTATCTGTAGTCGGTTTTGATGATTTACCGGAAATTGGTGAGGACCTTACTACTATCCATCAGGATATAGGTAAAATCAGTAGTACCGCAGTCGAGCTTCTGCGGGAGTCATTCATTAAAGAACCTGTCCGGCATGAGGTTCTGCCGGTCTATCTGATTGCCCGCCGTACTACTGCCCGCAGCCGGGAATAGATGGACTTCAGCAAAAATATTGTATTAAAAGAAAACTATACCTTCCTAGTGGGCGATTCGAACGGGCAGATTACCGGGGATGAAAAGGGCCTTTATAGTTATGATACCCGCTTTTTGCAGCGCTACTGCTGGAGGTATGGCGGATGTTTTCAGCAGCTCTTACTCCATGTCCCGGATGCGGAGCATTTCTGCAGCCATCATGCCCGCATGCAGGGGGAAGTACAGACAATAGGGGTGTATCGCCGTTTTAGAGTAGTTTCGGAGGGCTTCAAGGATGATCTTTCCATCGAAAATACCTCTAATGAAGTTCAGAACTTTTCATTGCAGCTGGAAACGGAACCCGATTTCTCAGACCTTTTCAGTATCCGCGGCCTGCATTCGCACCACCCAACAAGTGCAAAGCGAAGGGAAAAAACCTCGGGTCTGAGTTATGAATATCGGGCTGCCGACGGATTAGTTTTCAGCCTCAATATCAGATTGGACCCTGTTCCTCAACGCATAGAGGGGGGGACTTTGTTTTTTGAATTTAATCTTAATCCGGGGGAAAAGCGAAAGATACATTGCCGAGTGCGGGTTGAACACCCCTTTTCTGTGACGGCGCCTGTACTCAATTACTCCGAGTGGCGAAGGGAATTTGCTTCTCTTTACGATACATCCTCGGGTGATGTTAAAAATTTGGCGGTACTGAAAACGGCAGTTGATGATGTACGGGCGCTTGTGTTGTTTACCGAACATGGTATTGTTCCGGCGGCGGGTATTCCCTGGTATGTGGCACTTTTCGGACGGGATTCTATTATTACCGCCTATATGCTGCTGCCCCGAATGCCGAAAATGGCGGTCGGGGTGCTGCGTTATCTGGCTGCGTATCAGGGAAGTGAGGTAAACTGCTTTCGCGGAGAAGCCCCCGGAAAAATACTGCATGAAATTCGTTTTGGAGAGCTCAGTCGGACCGGGGTGTATCCCCACAGCCCATACTACGGAAGTAGTGATGCGACTCCCCTCTATATTGTACTGCTCCACGAGCTTTGGCGAACCGGAGGCGCTACGGAATTGATTGTCGAATTAAAATCCACCTGGGAAGCGGCGCTGCATTGGATTCAGGATTACGGCGATTCGGATGGTGACGGGTTTGTGGAGTTTGAAGCAGCCTCTGACGGAAAGGGCTTGCACATACAATCTTGGAAGGACTCGGAGGATTCCATGAGTCACGCCGATGGTTCCCTGGCGAAAGGCCCGATAGCTCCCAGCGAGGTGCAGGGATACGTATATGCGGCGTATAATGGGGCCGCCGATTTTTATGAATTCATGGGTGAGGGGCAGGCGGCTGAGTACTGGCGCGATGCGGCGGTGGAGCTTAGACAGCGGTTCCATGAGCATTTTTGGTTGGAGGATTTGAAAATTTTTGCAGCGGCCCTGGACGGGGAGAAGAGACCCTTGCGGGTGTTAAATTCCAATGCCGGACAGCTGCTGTTTACCGGCATTGTACCAGAAGCGGTGCTGCCGGCATTAGTGCGGACCCTTTTCTCAAGTTCCCTATGGTCCGGGTGGGGAATACGGACCCTCGGTACGCAGGAGAAGCGTTACAATCCGGTAAGCTACCATAATGGCTCGGTCTGGCCCCACGATACCGCCCTTATTGCCGGGGGCTTACAGCGCTGTGGTTACCATTCAGAGGCGGGGCTGCTAAAGAAGGCTTTATTCGATCTGGCGAACAGCCGCCCGGACAAGCGTCTGCCGGAACTTATTGCCGGATATTCGCGGATAAAGGATGAGCCACCGGTAGAATATCCAGTAGCGTGCAGCCCCCAGGCCTGGGATTCGGCGACCTTACTGTATTTGTTCGAACTCGTACACTAGGTTCCATGAGTAGCGGATTGAATCCATTAGCGCCATAATATCGCGGGTCTCCCGATGAGAGATGAGTGCGCTCTCGGGCTTCTGTTGGTCGAGGGAGCTTACCAGTTCCTCTACCTGGTACTATCAATTCTAAATTTGAAAATTTTATTAAAATTTTCAAATTTAGAATGCTCACATTTTGTTTAAGATGAGCAACTTAGCTTAAAGATTATACATACCATAAAATATGCGGAGGAAGAAATAAGAATCGTGCTTATTATCATTGCGGTGCTGGTTGTGCTTGTTGTACTAGGCCTGTTCGCTGTAACCCGGGGGATGAAGGAGATTAGAAACCTCAGTATTGAAGCCCCGGATATATCGCAGATCAAGGACGGTGTGTATGAAGGTAGCTATAAGAAGACTCGCTGGAATTAAGGTGTGAAAGTGACGGTAAAAGGCGGCTGCATTGCGAACATCGAAGTGACTAAGAAACCGGATGATGGAGATTTTACTTCGAAGGCAGCTCAGAAAATTGTTGAAGCCCAAACTGTTCAGATTGATACGGTGTCCGGCGCTTCAATCAACACCTGCGCCTTTCAGAAGGCCGTGGAGACAGCCCTGAAGGACGCCCCGAGGAAGTAGGGTGGAACGCAGCGATTTTCTGATGGGTACGGTGGTAGAACAGCGGGTCGACGGCCGTGGCCCCATTCGCAGCCGGAGGATAGCCGCCAAAGTGGCTCGTGAAATCGACCGGCTGGCGAAGCTCTGGAGCGTGATTGCCGCCGGCGCAACCGATGCCGACGCCTTTGCTACGGCGGTGTTTGTAATGGGCTTAAAGACCGGTCTGACCTTTCTGGAACAACTGCTGCAGGTGGAAGGGCTGGTTTTCGACCGCAGCGGTGCTATTCACCTGACTAAGGGTTTGCAAGGCCGTTTTTTCGCTTGGGAAACGAACGGTAAAGACCGGATGTGGGGTTTTCTGCAGTCGCAGGGTTCCATGCAGTTGATCGACCAGAATAGTGAGTAGCTGCATGCCCAGTGAGTCGGCAGTGGAAGGGTCTACCTCCGCGGGAAAGGGCGGTCCGCTGTTGGAGAGTGAGTAAATATAACTCCGGCTTCCGGCCGGAACCTCGTGGAGGGCCGCGGCAAAATTGTGCGGCCCGTCATTTGGCCTAAAACCATATTTCAAGGCATTGGTGGCAATTTCATTGGTAATCAATCCCAAAGTGACAGCGGTGGAACTCGGTACGGTGATTTTATCGATGTCGAGTTCAATCCGAACCTCTATATGGGGCCATGCGGAAAAGACCGAGTTAAGAATTTCAGAGAAATATGCATTCAATTCGGTATGAGTAGCGTTGTCCCTGCAATAGAGCCGTTCATGTACCAGCTTGAAGGTATGGATTTGGTTGACTACATCGCTCAGGTCGATACTCTCCTCGCCGGCCGACTCTTTTAAGCTGATCAAGGAGGCCACCAAAATTGCATCGCGGATGCTGTTGAAAAGACTGCGGTATTTCTGGCTGCTGGTTTGGATTTTTTCCTCGATCGTAACCAGGACCGTGGGCTCATCCCGCAGGGAAAGATACACTGATGAAAGCAGAAAGTTTACCTCGCCGTCCGAATGCTGGACAGAGTGTACGGGAATCGAGGCGGAAACCCGCAGATGGTTTTTTTTGGTTTTGAGGGTGGAGAGAACGGTTGTACGTACACTGCACTCCCGGCAGGCGGGGCTGTAACCGCAGCCTTGCGGGTGGTTCAAGTGATTCAGGCAGCGAAGGGCCTCCCCTATGCGACTGTCCTTGAGTGTATCAGTGGTAGCATTGGCAAATTCCGCGGCGGCAGTGTTGGCTTTACGTACTTCGAGTTGGGAATTCACCAGCACCATCAAGGCGGGGGTGTGCCGGTAAATTGCCTCAAGTTCCTCCATCTGCTGCTGTTGCCTGCGTTCACGGGCCCGAGTGGCCTGGTGGGCATCGAAGAGCTCAAAGGCCATATTGATCGACTCGACCAGTACAAATACGCCGGAGTTCTTCAGCACATAACCGTAGCGGGAAATGCCTTTTACCTTATCTACTATTTCTTTTTCGCTGTGGCTGGTAAGAAAGACAATCGGAAGTTTATGTGTGTGTAAAATACGCTGGGCCGCTTCGGTTCCATCTATCCCCGCCCCGAGGTCGATATCCATCAGAACGAGAGCAATGGCCGGATCATCACGGACAGCTGCAATCGCCTTTTCGCCGCTGTAGGCCACGTACACTTCAAACCCGTGTTTTTGCAGTATCCGGGATTCCTGCATGGCAATGAGCGCTTCATCTTCTACCAGAAGAATTTTTCTGTTCACACAAGCCTTCTTATATAAGTTTTTACTTTTTATTTATCGGAAGGAATTGATCGGCGGGTGACCACTAGTAAAGTAATAATATACCTATATAGCGAGTATTGCAATTGTTTAAATCTCGGCGCCATTTTCATATATCAGTATTCTGCAAGGACAACTGCTGATGCGGGAGCTTGATTCCTTTCTCTTTGCAGACTATCATGCAAGAATAATAATATACTAAAAATACTGCTGGTCTGATGGGGATTTTAGGATGTCCAAGAAAATTTTGTTGGTCGAGGATGAGGCCCTTATAGCACTTTCCGAGGCCCGGATGCTGCAAAAGTACGGCTTTGCGGTTGATACGGTGTATACAGGTGAGCAGGCAATCGAAAAGGCTGATGCCGACCCAGCTATTGCCCTTATCCTTATGGATATCGACCTTGACAGGGGCATCGATGGTACCGCGGCGGCAGAACGTATTCTTGAGCAGCATGATCTGCCGATAGTATTTCTTTCCTCGCACACCGAGCCGCAGGTGGTTGAAAAGACCGAGGGAATTAGCTCTTACGGTTATATTGTGAAAAACTCCGGCGAGACAGTCCTGCTGGCTTCGATAAAAATGGCCTTTCGCCTGTATGAAGCCCAGCTAAAATTGAAACGGCAAAAAAAAGGCCTGTGGATAACCCTTAATTCGATCGGGGATGCGGTTATCTCCACCGATGTGAAGGGCCGCGTTACTAGGATGAACCCGGTGGCCGAAAGACTCTGCGGTTGGCCCCTGGTTACCGCCCGCGGACGGAGCCTGGATGAAGTCTTCCATATAGTAAATGCCGATACCCGCCGCAGAGTACACAACCCGGTAGCCAAAGCGTTGGAGAGTGGTGAGATAGTCGGGCTGGCCAATCACACCATGCTGATATCGAGGGATGGAAGTGAGTACCAGATAGCCGACAGCGCCGCCCCGATAAAAGATGATGGCGGGGATATAAGCGGAGTGGTACTTGTCTTCCGCGATGTAACCGAGGAGTACCAGCAGCGGCAGGAGCTGCTGAGTACCAAAGACGAGTTAGATGGTATGCTGCAGCTGCTCCCGGAGGGCTTTGTGCGGGTGGATGCCGAGGGGCGCATATGCTATGCAAATGCGGCGGCCGGAAGGATATTGGGGGTCTACGAAAATTCCGTGACTGGAAATTACTACAGCGACCGCAAATTCCGACAGATCGATACCAACGGTGAGCCTTTTCCCCTTGAGGAGCTGCCGCTGGCAGTAACCCTGCGGGAGAAGCGGGGAGTGCAGGGGGTTGTACATGGAATTGTTGCGCCGGACGGAGAGACCCGCTGGCTGTCGGTAAACACTGCAGCGCTGGAGGAGGGAGCGATAGCCTCCTTCCGGGATATAACCGAGCAGAGGGAACATGCGAACCGACTATCAGCCAGCGAAAAGAAGTACCGGGATTTGGCAGAATCGGTGGGTGCGGTTTTATGGGAGTATGACATTCTCAGCGACCGCTGGAGCTATGTAGCCCCGCAAGTGAAATACCTGCTGGGCTACGAACCGGAGGAATGGTTCGATCTACAGTTCTGGGCCGATAGGATTCATCCGGAAGATCGAACCTGGGCCACCGAGTACTGTGCCGAATGTACGCAGCAGGGAAAAAACCATCAGTTTGAGTATCGCTTTCGGAAAAAGAGCGGCGATTACATATGGCTGCGGGATGATGTGACGGTTGAAACCCAGGCGGGAAAGCCGGTCAAACTACGCGGTTTTATGGTGGATATCAGCAACCGCAAGCAGGCCGAGTTAGGCCTGCAACGGGCTTTAGAGGATAAACAACTGCTGATGCGTGAGCTTAACCACCGAATCAAGAACAACCTGAGTATGGTTAACTCTTTGATCGGCCTGAAAAATGAAGAAAGCGAGACCGATTTATCGGATATCATGCACCAGATAGATGCTGTGGGAATAATCCACGATAAGCTGTACCAGGGCGAGAACATCAGCAGCATTACGGTGCAGGCTTACTTTCAGGAACTGTTGGAGAGGGTCTTTAGTTCGTTTACTTCCCGGCCGGTCGAAATAGTGAACCGTACCGGGGATATCCAGGTGTCCACCAACCTGGCCGTCACCCTCGGCTTGGTCGTAAATGAGATTGCCACCAACGCCATTAAATACGGCTTTGATGACAGGAAAAAGGCGGTGTTCCGGGTGGAAATGTCGGCGGATACCACTGCAAACCGCTATGTGCTGACATTGTCCAATACCGGCCGTCCCTTCCCGGAGGACAAGGGACTTGATAATCCCGGCACCCTCGGCCTGCAGCTGATCAGCACCCTGGTTGATCAACTGGACGGCCACATCGAACTGCAGAAGAGTCCCCACCCGGTGTTTACTATCAGTTTTCCGATGTAATGCGGAAGTGGTCGCGGGGGGTAACTAGATGGAAAGCGGAGTTGGGATAGTACTCACGGAAGTTTTTGCGAAGTGCATTTGAAATTGTACCGCGGTTCCACTTGAACTCGAAGGCCTGAAAGGTTCCGTTCGCTTCTTCCACGTAGTCGATCTCTTTTTGGTCATGGGTACGCCAAAACCATTTATTCGGGGTCTTCCCACGCGCTTCAAGATGCTTCAGGCGTTCAATGAGCATGAGGTTTTCGAACAGGGCTCCGGTATCGTTGCGCAAAGATAAGTCTTGAAATGAATTGAGCACGGCATTTCGTATTCCCAGGTCATAGAAATAGATTTTCTCTTTACGGGCTATCTCTTTTCTTCTGTTTCGTGAGAGCGGTTTGAGCCGATATATAACAAAACTTTTCTCAAGTAAATCCAGATATCTTTCAACGGTTTCGCGGCTGGTGTGAAGTTTGTTTGCAATTTCATTGCGGGAAACTTTAGAACCAAGCTGTAAAGCTAATAACTGCAGCAGATTTGTGAGAAGTTCGGGTTTTTTCAGATTTTCAAGTTCAAGGATATCCTTATATAGGTACTTAGATGACAGGTTTTCGATTAAAACGGCCGCCTCTTTTTCCGGTTTATCGGCAATTTCCGGGTATAAACCAAAGCGCATAAAGAAGGGCAGCTGCGCATCGATTTCATGGGGTGAATAGATCTGTTCCAGCTCTTTTAGTGAGAAGGGGTACAGCAGAAATTCCATTCCCCTGCCGGTAAGGGCTTCGTTGAGTGCATTTCCTAAATTGAAACTGCTTGATCCGGTTGTTATAACCTGAACTTCGGGCATAGTGTCGTGCAGGACCTTAAGAGTTAGGCCGATGTTCTTTACCCGCTGAGCCTCGTCAATAACAATAAGGCGGGCATCACCTATCAGTCGCCCTAAAAGCATCGGTTCAGGGGTTTCGAAGTACCCTGAGATTGAAGGGATGTCACAATTATAGTAGTTGCGCGGGTCGCCATGCTTTTCCAACAGGTGTTGTACTAACGTTGTTTTACCAACTTGGCGGGCCCCGAAGATGGAAATAACCTTACCCTTGAACAGCCACTCCTCAACTCTGTTTTCAAGCTCTCGTGTAAGTATTTGCAGTGTATTCTCCTTCTATGTCTTTAAGAATACTATTAAACCTGCGAAAATACAAAGAAAAATGTAGGTTAACCTGCATTTTTTGTACAAAAAACGCAGGTTGGCCACGCAGAACCAGGGCCCTCCGGTGCAGTGGTGGCGCTGGCCCAGAAGCTGCCGGGGGCCCGCATGTCTATAGAATTGAATCTTTTATAAAAATTTCCCATTCCCCCCAATAAAAAGCCCGGTGCGAAGCTTGTGGGCTCCGAACCGGTGTGTGGCGGCTAAGGGCGGGCCGGACTAGTTGTCCGGCTGGACGTACTTGTCGTAGAGGTCTTCGAAGAAGCGTTTGTGTTTGCTTTCCTCGCCGGCCAGCATCCGGAAGGTTTTTTGCAGGTCGGAGTTTTCGGTTTGCTGAAGTAGTTCCTGGTAGAGGGCGTGGGAGCGGTCCTCGCGCTTCATGGCGATGATCAGGATGTCCTGGTAGCTCATGTCGCGGGTGGGCTGGGCTTCGACCAGGTAGGTGGAAGGCATGAAGCCCGGGACCGACTCGACGCGGATGACCTCGGGGGACTTGGTTTTCAGGTTTTCGAGGATTTTGACATGGCCCTGTTCCATGCCTTTGATTTCGGAGAGCAGCTCTTTCTGCGAGGCGAACTGGGCGATGTGCTCGAGTTCGGTGTAGAATTGGACGGCTTCTTTTTCGCGTTTGATGGCGAAATCGATGATTTCGCTGTAATTTGTGTCGGGCATTTATTTGGGCTCCTTTTGGTTTTTGGTGTTTCTGAGATAGTGATCGATGCCTTTGGCGGCGCGGTGGCCGTCGGCGATGGCGCTGATGGCGTCCTTGCTGCGGTTGGCGATGTCGCCGCCGGCGAAGATTTTCGGCTCGCCGGTTTCGCCGTGCAGGCCGACCTTGATTTTATACTTGATGATGCCGATTTTCTCGGCCATGTCTGCGGGGATGAAGTCGAGGCTGGTACCCTGGCCGATGGCCGGCACGATGGTGTCGAAGATGTCGGTGTGGATCTTCTCCTCCTGCAGGACCGGTTTGGGGCGGCGGCCTTCGCCCTGGTCGACCATTTGGGCCTCGCCCCAGACGAATGCGGCCTGTTCGCCCTTGGCTTCGGGGTTGTCTTCCACCCGCACGGGGATGGCCTGGGTGACGAACTTGACCCCCTCCTGTTTGGCTTCGGTGATCTCCTCTTCGTCGGCGGGCATGTCGACTTCGCGGCGGCGGTAGAGGATGGTAACTTCGCAGCCCATGCGGCGGGCGGTGCGGGCGGTATCCATGGCCACGTTACCGCCGCCGATCACGGCTACGGTTGTGCGCAGGTCCGGGGTCTGGCCGGCGGTGACGTCCTCCAGGATAGAGATGCCGGAGATAACCCGCGGGTGGTCTTCGCCTTCGACGCCCAGGGTGTAGGGGTCGGGCAGACCGGTGGAGAAGAAGACCGCATCGTAGTCCCGGTACAGTTGTTCGAAGCTTGGTGCCTGCGGGCCGGATTCGTCCGGGCCGCCTTCCTCGGCCCCGTCGATGCGGGTGTTGTACCTGATTTCCACGCCCAGGGATTGCACAAACTCGATGTCCTTGTTCAGCTGGTCGTAGGGCAGGCGGTACTCGGGGATGCCGTAGCGCAGCATGCCGCCGCCGTGGGGCAGGGCCTCGAATACGGTTACCTTGTAGCCTATCAGGCGCAGGTAGTAGGCGGCCGAGAGTCCGCCGGGGCCGGCGCCGATAATGGCTATGTGCTGCGGGCGGTCGGGCTCGGCCGATTTGGCGATGGCCCGGTAGTCGCTCTGGTCGGCCATGTCGGCGATGTAGCGCTTTAGCCAGCGAATGGCGATGGGGTCGCCGGTGTGGGTGATGGCGCAGACCTCCTCGCAGCGGTGGGTGCAGACGCGGCCGCAGCTGGCGGGGAAGGGGTTGGTTTCGTACATCAGGGCCAGTCCGCCGCTGATGTTGTTTTCGCGGATGGCGCGGATGTAGCCGGGGATGTCCATGTGAGCCGGGCAGGTGGCCACGCAGATGCCGCACTCCACGCAGCGGTCGGCTTCGCGCTTGGCTTCCTCGGCGGAGTAGCCCTGCACCATTTCGATGAAGGAGGTCAGGCGGGTCTCCGGGGTAAGTTCCGGCATTTCGACCCGCTCGGGATCGAGCAACTGGTAGCCTGCGGCCCGCTGGTAGCCGAGCTCGTTGTTGTCCCAGAGCTTGGCCTCGGCGCCGGGGACGAAGCGGAAGACGTCGGGGTCGGTGTCGACCCAGATGTACTCGTTGCTCATGCTCAGCGAGCTGGTGGTGCAGATGTCCACACACAGGGCGCACCAGCAACAGCGGCCGTAATCGATCTGCGGGCGCAGGCCGCTGTCTTCGCCGGTGGTTTCGATGCCCTCCACCGGCACCATGTCGATGGCGGCGTTCTGGCAGATGGTTTCGCAGGTGCCGCAGCCGATGCAGGCCTCCATGTCGTTTTTATGAAAGCCGCGGTAGCGGGGGGCTCCGGGGCGGTCCTTGACAGGGTCGATGACGGTGTAGGGCCGGTCGGCGGTGCGGCGCCACACGGTCAAGGGCGATAGTATATCCTTCAAACTCATGGGCTTACCTCTCAATCTCGGGGGGATAGGTGTGAAAACTGACCATCAGGCCGGCTATGTCGGCGATATTGGCGCCGACGGCCATGCTCTCCATGAGGGCCACGGCGTGGGTATAGCTCGGGCCGCGCACGTACACCCGGCGGGGGTAGCCGCTGCCGTCGGAGGCCAGGTAGTAGCCGTACTCCCCGCGGGTACACTCGGCCCGGCGGTAGGTCTGGCCGGCCGGAATTTTCCAGTGCAGCGGATTAGGCAGCTGAGTATGGATTTCGCCGACCTTCGGCATGCGGTCGAGCATCTGGCGGATAAGCGAGATGGACTGGTGCATTTCAAGGAAGCGCACATAGGCGCGGTCGTAGGCGTCGGAGCCAGTGCCGGTAACCACTTCGAAGTCGAGCTGGTCGTACAGCAAATAGGGCTGGTCTTTACGCACGTCCCGGGCCACCCCTGCGGCGCGGGCGTTGGGGCCGGTGATGCCGTAGCTGTCGACCATTTCCCGCGGCACTACACCCAGCCCTTTGGCGCGCATTTTGAACACGGCATTATGGAACATGGCCCGTTCGATGTCGCCCAGCAGATTCTCCACTTTGTCGAGCACCTTGCGGGCGCGGCCTTCGAAGCCTTCGGGCAGGTCGCCGCGTACGCCGCCGGGGATGATGAACATGTGGTAGATGCGTCCGCCGGAGAGCTCTTCGAACAGGTCGAGCACGTAGTCGCGGTGGGTGATGCCCCACTGGCCGATGGTACCCATACCGAAGGCGCCGGTCTGCCCGCCGATCCACTGCAGGAAGCTGGCCAGGCGGGCCATTTCCAGGGTGAGGTTGCGCAGCCAGTCGGCCTTTTCGGGCACCTGTATGCCGGCCAGCTCTTCGACGGTGGCGGCGTACAGGTATTCGTTGAAGTCCGGCTCCGGCACGCAGATGCGGCAGACGATGGGAAAGTTCTGGATGTAAGTGCGCCGCTCCATCAGCTTCTCGAAGCCGCGGTGCAGGTAGCCCACGTGGGTCCGCAGGTCCACTACCTCGTCGCCGTTTACGGTCAGCTCGAGGGACATGTTCCCGGTAATGCCGGGGTGCTGCGGGCCCTGCCACAGCTTGAGGTATTTGCCCGAGGAGAGGTCGACCCGCCGGCCGGCCAGGTGGTTGTCGGTGATCGGGATTATGGGGCCCGCGGATTTATTCGTTTTATTAAGCGTTTTGTGCTCCATTGCTTACTCCTTGGGGTAGAGTTTCCGGCGCATGTAGTCGGCCGGGGCGTTGGTCGAGCGGCCGGGGCGCGGAAAGTAGGTGGTTTCGGAGTACTGTTTGGTGTCGAACTCCCGCCGCATCGGCGGAACATCGTTCCAGCCTTCCAGAATAAAGGCCTCGTCCACCCGCGGGCTGCCGGGAAACTCGATGCCGAACATCTCCTTCAGCTCGCGCTGGTAGGTGCCGGCTTGGGCCCACAGGTCGTGGATGGACTCCATTGAAGCCCCGCCGCGGCCGATCGGCACCTGCACGCCGATGTCTATGTGCTTGTCGTAGTTGTGTAGCAGGTAGGTCAGCAGGAACTTGTCCTCTTCGATGTAGTCCACCGCCGTCAGAAAGACCAGGTGGGTGAAGCCGAAGCGGTCGCGCAGGTCGATGATGAGGTGGCGGGCCGCAGTGTGGCTGACGGTGATAAAGGCCAGATCGCGGCTCTGCACTTGCGTACGGCCGATGGTGATCGGATGGGCGGCTGCGCCTGCAGCGGGTTGGCCGGCGGGCTGTTTTCCAGCGGGTAGTTTGGCGCCGCCGGCGGCAGAGTCGGGCTGCGGCCTGGCGGCCGAACCGGCCACAATCTCCAGCAGTTCTTCTATGGTTGTATATCTGTAATGATAGCTTGTATTCAATTTATCCTCCCTTGCCTACCAGTTGTAGTCCGGCATGTCCCAGTTGGTGATGACCTTCTTCTGGTTGGCTTTGTACCAGTCGAAGTGCTCGGCATACTCGTTGGCTTTCTCTCCGCGGCCCGCTTTGATCAGCTCCTGCAGCTTGACGAAGCCGGCCAAGATGGCCTCGGGGCGCGGCATGCAGCCGGTGATGTACACATCCACTGGAATGTACTGGTCGATGCGGTTGACGGTGTTGTAGCTGTCCCAGTACATGCCGCCGTTGATGGTGCAGCTGCCGAGGGCGATGACGAACTTGGGGTTCTGCATCTGCTCATAGCTGCGGACGATTCTCTTGAGGGTCTTCACCGAGGCGTACCCGCCGATAATGAACACCGACGACTGCCGCGGGGTAGGTCGGCCGGCCACTCCGAAGCGGCTGGCGTCGAAGCGGCTGGTCATCAGCGGTCGCAGCTCGATGGCGCCGCAGCCGGTGCCGAATCCGAGTACCCACAGCGAGTTGGCCCGGGCCCAGTTGAGGAACTTCTCGATAATTCCGCGGTAGGGCTTTTCGACCTTGGGGCGGGCGTCGCAGAAGAGTGTGGTATCGTGCGCGTCGGCCGGGCCGGGATAATCGGCCGGGTCGACTCCCATTGCCTCGACCACCTGCCGGATGGACTCTTGCGGGGCGGCTTGGTTCGGGTGGCCGGGGGAACCATCACCGTGGGCCTGCATCTGTATATCTTCGTTCTGTTTCTCTGTGCTCATATGTATGCTCCTGTCTCCATTACCAGAGTGCGATTACCAGGCCGATCAGGCCGATGATGGTCGGAACCACCAGGAAGAAGCGAATCGACTGCTCCACCCGAAAGCGGGGGAAGGCAACTCCGATAATGACGGTAATCATGTAGATCAGAAATGTCTTGATAATCATAACAATCAGATTGGTGGCCCCTCCGAAAAACAGATTCATGTAGAGAATCAGCTTGGCCGAGTTGAAGATGGCCCGGTTGGTCTGCAGCAGGCCAAGGTAGCTGCTGTGGTATTCAACCGGCGGGCCGATGGGAATTTCCTGCGGAGCGGTTACTACGCTGAAGGGGTTGCCCATGCTCATGCCTAAAAAGGCGATGATCGCGGCGATGGTAGCAGCCGGGTTGGTAAACAGGCTCCAGCTGAGGATACCCCCCTGCTGGGCGGCCACTATCTCGGTGATCGAGAGGGTGTCGTGCTGTACCGCCAGGGCGATGATGGCCAGGGTGAAAGGTACCTCGAAGGCTGTCATCTGGGCCAGCCCGCGGCTGACGCCGATGGCGCTGTAGGGATGTCCGCCCTCGCCGGCGCCCAGGGCCATACCGAGTTGTCCGAAAAAGATAAAATAGAGCACCAGCAGTACGTCGCCGGCGAAACTGAAGTTGCTCCAGACTACCGAGCCGTAGAGCACCGGGATGAAGAGAAAAGTGCCGATACCGCCGGCGATGCGGAAGATGGGCCCCAGGTAAAACATCACTCCGTGGCTGACGGAGGTGCGTTTGGCGTTGTTCTTGATGATATCCAGATAGGGCTGATACCAGCGGATGCCGATGCGTCCCTGTACTCGGGCGCGAATGCGGTACATCGTCGAACCGAGTAGAATACCGTAATTAAAAACTACAAACAGCGCAAAGGCTGCATAGACTATTTTTAAGAGTAAGTGTGTTTCCATTCCTTACCTCGCAATCACAAAGTAGAGTAGAGTCACGAACAACAGAATATGCAGGGCATAGGTCTGTCCGTTGCCGGTATACAGGCGTCGTGCGGCGCTTCCGACCGAACCGGTGATTTCGGCAATCCGGTGCCAGAAGCGACCGGCCAGGGGGGTAACCAGAAAGCCCAGGGCTTTACGGTACGGGGCGTAGAAATTGTGCCCGTAGTGGGTGGTCTCCGGCCGTTCGGGCCGTTCGGCGGCAAACACGATGTTGAACTGCGAGACCGTCTGGGGCTTGCGCTGCACGATCAGCAGCCAGATCAGCATCAGAGCGAATACGGCCATAGTTACGTAGATTACTGCATTGCCGTTCCAATAGCCGATCGCGCTGAGCATGGTGCCGCCCTGCCAACCTGAATCAGCTGAAAACATGGGGAGGGCGGCCTGCAGCGGTTTGATCAGCAAATTGGGGTACATCGATATGGCCATGATGGCGATGATGAACACAATCTGCGGCAGCAGCAGAAGCGCCGGAGCCTCGCGCACTTGGCGATGCTCAAATTTCAGCTGTCCTAGGAAAACCGTATAGATAAACCTGAACAGGTAGAGAAAGGCGATAGTGCTGGAGAAGAAGGCCACTGCGGCCAGCAGCACGTAGTTGTTGGCGGTCAGCGCGTTGTACAACAGCCATTTTCCGCCGAAACCGGCCAGAGGCGGTACGCCGGAAAGCGCGATGATGGCAATCAGGGCCGAGAAAAACGACACCGGCATCTTCTTAATAAGCCCACCCATGCGGTACATCAGGCGGGTGCCCGTACGTTCGGTTACGGCGGCAGCTGTCAGAAATAGCATTCCCTTGAACAGCAGGTGGATTACCGACAGATACAGGGCGGTGACCCATCCTAACTGGTTCAGCAGCCCAACGGCCAGCACTATGTAGCCGAGCTGGCCCATACTCGAATAGGCGAAGACGCGCTTAATGTCCTCTTCGAAGACCGCCATCAGTGTGCCGAAGAATGCGGTTAACACTCCTACCCAGCGCAGTACGAAGGGCAAGTCGAACCAGCTGAACAGGGCGGCCGGGAAGAGCATGACGAACAGCATCAGGCCGAAGATCCCGGCCTTGCTGAGCACCGCCGACAACAGCGGGGTGACATCGTCGCCGGCTTCGGTGTAGGCGTCGGGCAGCCAGATGTGCAGGCCGGCGGCACCAATCTTCGTAAGGAAGCCTATGGCAAT
Organism: uncultured Sediminispirochaeta sp.; assembly: GCA_964632675.1. GTDB lineage: Bacteria > Spirochaetota > Spirochaetia > DSM-16054 > Sediminispirochaetaceae > DSBN01. Next base: position 11,645 of record CAZWDV010000024.1, on the reverse strand, counting down.
CAGCGCGAAGGCCAGACCGCCAAGCAGCCCGGCGGGCGCCGCCGCAAAGACTTCCCGGCCCTGCTGGATTATTCCCGGGGCCGCCGCCAAGAGCGGTTGGGCCGATATTTTGGCGGCTATCAGCGAGCCCTGGAAGAGCTCGGCCGGTAGCACGGCGGTCATCAGGAGCATGCCGCTCATCAGGGTGAATGCTCCACCGACCGAAAAGGTCATATAGTTCAGGGCCGGTTTCTCAGCGTCACGGCCCAAGAGAATCAGGAAATAGGAGCTGAAAGTCATGAACTCCCAGGCCAGAAAAAACTCCAGTAGGCTGGCGGCCTGGATCAGGCTGCCGAGGGAGAGGACCAGCGCTGCAAACAGCGGGTAGAAAGCCGGCGATGTCTGGCGCTTGTATAAGGTAGCCATCAGCATCAGCAGCCCTCCGCCGTAGAATACCAGCGCGAAGACTGCGGCGATGCCTTCTATCTGCGGCACATACACTGCTCCGGTGGCGATAACCAAGCCGGCGGCCACCAGACCCAGTAGGCGGGAAGGCATCCAGGTTAGCAGAGCGAGGACCAGCGCCGCCGCTAGGGGTATGAACAACAGTACCTGCACATCGGCGGCCAGGCCGGCCAGCACTCCGCCGGCGGTCAGCAGAACGGCGGCCACAAAGGCCGGAACGGCAACTCGGGCCGGCGTGGGCCAGGGGGCCGGGTTTTCGCCGGCGGCCGCAGAGGCGGCAGAGGCGTCCGGGCTGGAGCCAGCTTGCGCGTCTTCCGCATTGGCGGTCGCTTCCGCCGGCACGACAGCTGTCGGTCCAGTCGCGAGGGCGGCCCGTCGCAGATGAACAGTGCGGCCGAACCAGCGCAGCAGGTACACCGCTTCACTCAGCGAGCCGATCAGCAGTAGAATAACAAACAGCGGCTGCTGCAGTATGATGCTCTTTACCAATACCCATTTGGCCCAGAAGCTGGGGAAGGGGGGCAGGCCGGCCAGCGCGGCCATAAAAATGCCGAGCAGAAGGATGCCTCCGGTTCTCGCCGGACCGCTCCAGCGGCGCCAGTTCGGCGAGCCCTGCACCGCGGTCAGCCAGAAAAGTCCGGCCTTGGAGAACAGGTGGCCGAAGAAGACGGTGGCAAAGACCAGAAGCTGCAGCCGGGGCGACCACCCGTAGAGATTGCTGAGCGACAAGGCGCTTATCAGCAGGCCGATCTGAGCGGATGATGAGTAGCCGAGCATCCGTTTTACGTCGCTCTGCCGCAATCCGATCAGGTTGGATGCAAAGAAGGTGATGATGCCGATCCACAGCAGCGATTGTATCAGTGCGGCCGGCAGCATCGGGAATACTTTATACAGGGCAAACAGGACGGCGGCGCTGTTTACCACGGCGATAACCGAAACCACCCCGCTCTGAACGGCCTGGTACACATCCAGGGCCCATCCGTTGGCCGGAAAGGGCTTTAATTCGATTAGCAGGGCGGCGGCCAGCAGAAATACGGCGGTTACCCCGGCGGCACCGGCGGCGGCCGGCTGGGCGGCAATAATGTCGGCGATGGCCAGCGAGCCGGCAATACGGTACAGATAGATAGTTCCGATAAGGAACAGTGCCGAAGCGATACCTCCGGCGATGATGTATTTGAAGCCGGCGCTCATGCTGCGGTTGTTTCTCTCCAGTGCGATCAGCGAATAGGTGGCGATGGAGGAGATCTCGAGAAAGACGAAGAGGTTGAAGAGGTCCTGGGTCATTATCAGGCCCTGGGCTCCCAGCATTACCATCAGGAACAGGACCATGCCAGTCACCGATCCCCGGGTCATCCGCCGGCTCAGTACCACCGCAGCACCCAGCCCGGCCAGGTTGGCGAAGAAGAGAAAGAAGGCTTCCTCGAGTCCCATTGCCAAAGCGATCGACAGGGGCGGCTCAAAACCAGCGGTGTATACAAGTACGTCGGAGGCGACCACAGCGCCCGAGCCGATAATGGTTTGCACAAAGCTGACAAACCAGCCCCCCGAGATGGCCGCCAGAGCGGTCAGACCGGCATAAAAGAGTGTCAGAGAAACCGCCCGGCCTATCCGGTCGAAAAACGAAATGAAAAAGGCGACTGCCAAGGGTATTACGATGAGATAAATTGGATTTACCATTTGAGCTCCTTGTAATCGTCAATATTCATTGAGGTTCGTTCACGATACATGCGGACTGCATAGGTCAGCATCAGCGCAGTGATGGCTAATCCGATTACAATTGCCGTCAGCACCAATGCAGAGGGGATCGGATCGACGATCTGCGATACCGCCGCGCCCTTATCGACTGCGCTGGTAATGATGGGAGCGGTCCGGCCCGGCAGATATCCTATTGATACCATCACCAGGTGAATACCGGTATCGATGATTGAAAAACCAATTATGATGCGAATAATATTTTTTCGAGTGAGCATTCCCCAGATTCCAATGAGAATCAGGGCGAAGCCGATGAATGTGACTAAGATCATACTTCCTCCTCCCGTGGGCAGTGATCGGATGCTGATTCATCGGGATGTGCAGGTTTCATTTTCATAGTGTCAATTACGTTGGTGAGCTCGGTTCCTACCTTCAGCCCGACCAGTGAGTAGATGAGAGGAATAGCTCCGGCGCTCAGCAGGCTGCCGAACTCTCCCAGCGGGAGTATACGGTTGTCCAGGAAGCCCGCGGCCAGGAATATTCCCAGTACTCCGATAACAACGTAGGCGAAACCGGAGATTGATTCGACAAACGAAATGACGAAGTGGTTCAGCTGAAAAGAGACCCGGGCCAGCATCAGCAGCAAGAAGGCCGAGGCAATGATAACGCCGCCCTGGAATCCTCCGCCTGGAGTCAGATGACCGTGCAGAAAGATGTACACACCGAACAGCATCAGCAGCGGGAACAGCAGCATAGAGCCGGAGCAGAGCAGCTCCGAGGCTTTCCGGGGAGCGTGCGCCGATTCGGTCGTGGGGCCCGTGCCGCCTGTCTGCTCACCCGCTTTATCGGCCTCATCCTCTTCGTCCCGGCGCAGGAGGAATCCTACCCCGGCGGTAGCGATGAACAGTACCGTTACCTCGCCCAGGGTATCCAGGCCGCGATAGGTGACGATAACTGAGGTAACCAGGTTGGCGGCTCCCAGTTCATCGGGTCCATCCTCTGCGTATGCGGCGGCCACCGGAGCCAATTCGGCGAAAGGAACTATTTGCCGAATCAGGGGCAGTATCATCAGTGCAAACACCAGAATTGTTACGATTGTGAAGAACTTCTTAATCATCGACGGCCTCCTCGGCAGAGCGGGGTTCGGCGGAGCGCTCGCCGGCAGCGCCGGCGTAGACGTAGATGCGGCGCAGGGCCAGCAGAAAAACCACGGTGGTTAGTCCGGAGCCGATGGCCGCTTCGGTCATGGCCACATCAGGGGCTGCCAGCAGGATGTAGATGATGCTGGCCAGCAGGCTGATAACCCCCGAGCTGATGATGGCCGAAAGAATGCTGCGGCTATAGACCGCAAAGATGGCGGCACCGATCATCATGGCACCGAATATTCCGATAATTATCACACTCATTCGCACACCCCCTGTTCGCCGGCCTCGTCGTCGGCCAGGCAGTCGCGGACAGAACCTTCGGCCAGCGGAATGCCGCGGTAGTGGGCCGCCCGGGCCAGTACGTGGGAGGAGATCGGGTTGGTAAAAACAATGAAAACGATCAGCAGCAGGATTTTGCCCAGCCAGGCGGGTTCGGCCAGGCCGATGCCGAGCAGAAACAGAATACTTCCGAGAGTGGTGGCCTTCGTGCCGGTCTGCATGCGGTTGTAGACATCGGGCATACGGATGATTCCGATAGCCGCCAGCAGCAGGAATACTGCTCCGACTACAGAGAGCAGCCCGCCGGCCAGTTCAAGAACAGCTTCAGGTCCCATTACAGCCCCCCTTCGATAAAGCGTGCAATGGCAACTACACCCAGAAAGCTGATGAGGGCGTATACCAGTGCTACATCGATATAGATAACTCTTCCAAGAAAAAATGCCGCGGCGGTAATAACCGAGATGGAGATGATTGTCATTCCATCCAAAGCAACTGCACGGTCGGCTACGCTGGGACCGATCAGCAATCGGAAAAAGGAAATAACCACCGCCAGCAGGGCAATAGATACGGCCGTATAAAACAGTATATTAGCCAAAGATTACCTCCAGATATTTCTCGAATTTGGACACGATGTTCTGAGTAGTTTCTTCGATATTGCGGGCGCGCACATCGATCCAGTGCACATAGAAGTACTCACCCTTGGTTTCGACGGTAATGGTACCGGGGGTAAGAGTGATCGAATTGGCCAGTGCCAGGCGCCCCATGCGGCTACCCAGGGAGGTACGGACTTTTACGATGCCCGGATGAATCGGCAGCTGCGGGTGCAGCACACGGAAGGCAACATCGAGATTTGATTTTACCAATTCAAAGAAGAACACGAACAGATACGCGATTCCCCAGCTGATCGCCCGTGGCCCTGTCCGCATTTCCGCAAATATGGGAATACTGCCGACGGCAAAGATGGCAATTAGCAGGCTTACTATTGCACCGGCGGCCAGCTCCTGAATGTTGAATGGATAGGTGAGTAGTAGCCAGATGATAAGCAAAAAGGTAAAGATTGAGAACCTGGCAAAGACACGTTTCATTGTTTCCTCCCGATCAGTGAACTGTTGGTATTATTAAGTATTTGAAATGTTCAAGCAGTTTGCAAAATATTAAAACTATTTTATAAGAGATATTTGATTTGTCCAGGATTAATTTGTACTAATTTAGTCATTTTATTATGATTTTAAGCATAAACATATACGAACACAACCTGGATAGGAATCTCACCTTTATTGAAAGTAGACTTGGCTGCCACCCGACAAGCTACAGAAACTTAGGTGTGCATTTCAAAGCGACGGATGAAATCAACCGCAGTTCGAATACCCTTAAACTCGAGGGTCTGTTCGTTGTAATCGTGTTTATCCGGGGAGCCGGCCTGTGCCTCGATAAAGACCTGCATTACAACCCCCCTTGTAAATAAGTAGTGGAGGATATGGGATTCGAACCCACGACCTGTTGATTGCGAACCAACCGCTCTAGCCAACTGAGCTAATCCCCCGAAAACGTGCCGGTATTATAATCTAAAAAGAAAATCTATACAAGATTTTGTTCTGGGCTGGAGCGGGGCTGGAGCGGGGCTGGAGCGGGAACCGCATACCCTATTTACAATTCGTCTGCCGGGGAGTACTTCATAGCCGGAATCAGCAGAATTCCGGCGGCAGTGAGAACTCCGATACCTATAAAACCAGCGCCGAATACGCCTAATTCCGCCAGCCAGCCGATTAGGGTGGGAAAAGCTCCTCCGCCGAACAGATACGCAATCGGTATGACCAACGAAACCGAGAGGTTGCGCTGTTTGGCACTGCCGACTTTGGCCAGCGCGGTGAATCCGGCCGGAAAAAAGGCGGATACCAGCATCGGCTGCAGATATACTCCGACTATTAAAGCCCACTCCTGCTGCATCCCGAGCATGGCGGTAACTAATCCGCAGGTGAGTGCAATGAAGGCGATGACCCGACGGTAGCCGAATTTATCCGAGAACCATCCGGCGGCAAAGATGCCCAGCAGCGAAGTGAGGCGGGAGGTGCTGACCATGGTGTTCACCAGTGACTGGTCGATTCCCCGGGCGTCGACCAAGTAGGCCGGCAGCATCGAGTAGACCCCCATTTCCAGACCGATGGCCATTACAAAGAAAAAAGCAATAATCCAAAACTGTTTGTTTTGCATAATCTTGTACAGCTCGTGCCACTGCGGCGGAGTGCCGTGAAAACGGCCGCCCCGGGCGAAACGGATAAACAACAGTCCCGAGACAAAAGACACTGCTCCGAGCAGAAGTAGCAGGCTGCGCCAGTCGGAGTAACGCAGGGCAATTTCTGCGAAAAAGGGGCCGGCGGCCAGCCCGAAAATAGGGCCCAATTCGTGAAAGGCGATTGCCTTGCCCCACTGTCCTGACGGCACTACATCGGTGAGGGCGGTAACCCCCGAGGGCAGGTAGAGGCCGGCTCCTGCTCCGATAAGAAACAACCCTAGGCGAAACACAAGCAGACTGCCGCTGAGGGCAATTATGAAAAGACCGACCCCGGTGATCCACACCGATATGCTAATAGTGGTGTGGTGGTTCAGGTGCTGCGTCAGCAGCCCGGAAAAGAGCATTGTGAGCATCAACCCCACTGAAATGACCAGGAAGAACGAGCCGCCCTCGGCGTGACTTAAGCCCAGCTCATGTTCGATGGGCAGCAGCAGCGGCGAGAGAATGGTGCGGCCGATAAAGGTCATGAAAAACACGCCCACTAGCAGCAGCGTTGAGGTGAGCGGAAAAGTGCCGTTTGATGAAGTCTGTTCGTCCGTGTTCATAGGTGTGCTTGCATAGTACGTGAAAAATGGGGATAGACCAAGGGGGGCGGACTCTTTTACTATGGGGAAAATGGACAGCCAAGAAAAGATACAGGCGCTGAGCCGGGACCCGGTGTTTGCCGCACTTGCAGATACACACAAAAACTTCTTACAACTAAAGGCCGCGGAGCTGCGGCTCTCTTTTCAGGAGCTGAAACAGCTGGCCGATATTGCCTCGGATTTGGAACACTGGAGCGAACGGGCCCTGCCGGAGATCTGGGACGAGGGTGATACACAGCATCTTAAGGGGAAAAACCGCAAGAAGGCCATTCTCGACCGGGTTCAGAGGCACTGGCAGCAGCGCAAAGCCGAGCCGAGTGATTACCGCGGGTTTACAGGCGGGCCGCCGCCGGCCCAGCCGATTCGGTACCGAAAAATCGAGGCGGACGGGGCCATTCTCGGGCGCTGTCCCGTGGCCGGCGAACGGACCCGCTGCTGCAATCTGCAGACGCTTGATGCGGTGCAGCAGTGCGGCTTTGCCTGCAGCTACTGCAGTATTCAGTCGTTCTACGACGAGGGGCGGGTCTACTTTCTGGAGAACCTCAAGGAAAAGCTGCAGAGCCTGGAGATCGATCCTAATAAGGGGTACCATATCGGGACCGGACAGTCTTCGGATTCGCTGATGTGGGGTAACCGCGAAGGCCTGCTGGATACCCTATTCGAATTTGCCGCGGCACATCCGAATGTGGTGCTGGAGCTGAAAACCAAATCGGCCAATGTGAAGTATCTGATAGAGAACCCCATACCGGCTAATGTGATTACCACCTGGTCGCTGAATACCCCGGTGATCATCGCCAACGAGGAACACCTGACCGCTTCGCTGGAAGAGCGTCTTGAGGCAGCGCAGAAGGTGGCGGACATGGGAGCCCTGGTGGGATTCCACATTCATCCGATCGTTCATCACCGCGGCTGGCGTGAGAACTACGGCCGAATTTACACCGAGCTGCAACGGCGCTTCTCCACCGAGAGCGTTGTGATGGTGTCCCTCGGGACGCTCACCTTCATCAAGCCGGTAATCCGCCACCTGCGGACCCAACCGATACGGTCGAAAATACTGCAGATGCCCCTCGAGGATGCGGCCGGCAAGTTCTCGTATCCCTTTGAAACCAAACTGGAGCTGTTCCGCCACGCATATCAGAGTTTTTCACAACAGTGGCAGCGCAATGTCTTTTTTTACATGTGTATGGAGGACGAGCGCCTCTGGCAGCCCGTCTTTAGCCGGGCCTATAGCACCAATGACGAATTCGAGACGGATATGATTGAATCTTACTTACAAAAAATTAAGGCAAAGCGCAACCGGGGCTAAAGCGCTTCCGGGTTGTTATCGTCTTGTGACTTAAGCCTCAACCAACCCCGCTTCCAGCAGTCTGTCCACTTGATCTTTCAGGGTTTCCTGCACCGGGCGGTACTCCATGTCCAGGATTTCACGGCTTTTGCTAGTGTTGAGTTCAAAGCTATAACCGATATTGCTGCGGATGTAACGCCAGGTAAAACCCTGCAGCGGGCCGAATAGATAGAGCAGCGGCTTCGGTAGAGTGCCTTTTGCCAGCTTGAAGCGGCCGGGATACTGCTGCCGGAGGATTGCGTTAATCTGCGGCATGCTTTTTACAGGACCGGATATAATATGGCGGCCTTCGGCGGCGTAGCGGGTGGCTGCCCGAATGTGGGCTTCGGCGACATCCCGTACATCCACTATCCCGAAAGAAAGGTTGGGTACACCCGTCTTGTATGCGCCGTTGATAAACTGTAAAACCATATTGGTAGAGGTGGAGTCGGAGCGCTGCGAGAGAGTAGGACCGAGGACGAAACTGGGGTTTATCACCACCAATTTCCATTGTCCTTGCTGTGCGGCAATCTTCCAGGCCTCTCGTTCCGCGGATACTTTCGAGTAACTGTAGGGTTGGTGCTGCAAAGAGGAGCTGTTGTTCCAGTTTTCCTCAGTATATACCGGGTTAGTTTGGCTGCCCCCGCCTTCCTTGTCCGTCGGGTCGCCCATTACCGCGGCAACGCTCGAGGTCAGTACTACCCGTTCTATGGAGTTGCTGCGATTGGCTGTTTCGAGCACATTGCGGGTGCCGTACACAGCCGGATCGATGAGTTCTCGCTGGGGATCTTTTACATTGAACGGGACAAAGGGGCTGGCCATATGAAAAATGGTGTCGCATCCGGCGGCGGCGGCATTGAAGGCCCCTTCCTCCAATAGATCGGCCTCGAAGAGTTGCAGGTTTCCCGGCTGTTCCGCGGCCATAGCACGTAAATGCGCTGTTTTACTCTGATTGTCGAGACTACGGACAGTTCCGTGCACTTCTATACCCTGTTCGAGCAGTTTCTTGACAAGCCAGCCGGCAATAAATCCGCTGGCTCCAGTGACCAATGCTGTGTGTAGTGTGCGTGTGTTTTCCATAGGATAAAAGTACTATCGCTGGGGTGAGAAACCAAGTGAATTCCGGGCAGGCTACAAAAAAAAAGATTAGTAAAACTGTAGTTTAATCTAAAACTATTTCCGTTCCCTCTTCGGCAATTTCGATGCGCATGTCGGTTTTCCCGGCAACCTGCTTCTTATAAGCGTTCAAGAGCTCCTTGAGCTGCTGATCGGTGCGGTTTGGATCATGGTGAAAAAGCAGCAATCGCTTTACCTTTGCCTTATGTGCATTATTTATTGCGGTTTCAAAGGGGGAGTGACCCCAGCCGAGTTTCGAGGCGAGGTACTCTTCTTTGGTGTACTGCGAGTCGTGGATGAGCAGGTCCGCCCCCTGAAAAAAGCGCAGTACCTTTTCGTTTTCTTCGCGAGCCGCCGCTTCGCCTTCGGCCGCCGCATCTTCATCGTAACCCGGTGCCTCCGGATCGGTTGGAAAAACATTGCGAAAGGGTTCGGTATCGTAGGCTGTGCAGAAAGCGCGCCCCTTGTATTCAAAGCGGTAACCGAGACACAGGATAGGATGATTGAGGTATTTGGTGGTTACAAACAGCCCGTCTCCCAGGTCCATGGTACCCTCTTTCAGGGGATGGTAGTGAAATTTGGCCGCCAGTTCGCTGTGCTTTACCGGAAAGTAGCGGTAACGCAGCTGATCGCCGATAATTTTATCCAGCCCCTCGTCTTCGTAGGTAACCGGTCCGAACACATCAATTTCGGTGCCCGGAATAAAATTCGGAATAAAAAAAGGAAATCCCATAATGTGGTCCCAATGGGTATGTGTCAAAAACAGAGATGTTTTCAGGGGGCCCTTGGGTATATCATGTTTCATGATATGTTCCCCGAGTTTACGGATCCCCGACCCGGCATCTAAAATAATAAGGCGGTCCTCATTCCCGACTCGCAGCTCTATACAGGAGGTATTTCCGCCGAATTCTACTGTTTCCGGGCCGGGACAGGGAATCGAACCGCGAACGCCCCACAGTTTAATTTTCATCATACTAGTACTCCAATCGCCGGGCAGTTATTCTGTGATCTTGAGAAAGACCTTGGCCTTTTCAATTTCCTGGTTTACCTGATCTTCGATCGATTCCAGCCAGTCCAGTGATATTCCCAGCTCATCGTACAGCTCCTGCGGTACTGCCTCCGGATACCGGTTGCCGGAAAAGCCGATGTCGTAACTGTTTGCAAAATAGTTGGCTATGATTACACTCAGCACGACAACCCTGTGCGGCCCCTCATAATCCTGCCAGCGGTGGTGATATACGATTGCATCGTGAATCTCATCGCCGAGTTTCCAGGCTTTGGAGATGATGTTTCCCACATCTGCATGTGAAAAACCGATCATCTCCTTCTCGCTGCGGTAGAGCGGCTGACGCGTACGGTCGGAGAGGGCCAAAGCATCCAGATACTCTTGCGAGAGTGTGTTGTTCAAGGGAATCTTGCCAATATCATGCAGGAGACCGGCCACGAAATAACTCTCCTGCTGATTCGCCGGTATCTTTTTTTGCTTGGCAATTAATTTGGCGGTTACCCCGACACAGAGGGAGTGCCGCCAGTACCCGTTCATATTGATTACCTGAAAGTGAGAGTCGGAACCGAGATTACTCAGAATGGCCGTTGAAAGGGCCAGGTTTTTGACCGTATTGATACCGAGCATAATAATGGCCCGTACCAGTGAGGTAATTTTCTGATGAAGTCCGTAGTACGCCGAATTGATGAGCTTCATTACTTTTCCCATCAACACGGGGTCGAGACTGATGACCTGGTTCAAATCGGCCGGCGACACATTGGGATCGTTGGCCAGCTCGAGCACTTTTGTGACTGAAGTAGGCAGGCTCGGCATTTTCCGGATATATGCGCCGACTTTCTTTAGATTTTTCTCATGTTCCATACACTATGTTCCCCGCAGCTTCTCTATAATATCATGCATTTTCCTTTTCAGGGCAACACCTATGCTATGATTTGGATGCTGGTCGGTCAAACTTTCTAAATAACCGAAGGTCGATTCGACCTGCTGCGGATTAATTCGGCCTTTCTTACTAAACAAGCCCATCTGCTCGGCTTCGGTTACGTGGGAATCCGAATGGCCGCTGGGCTGTTTGAGCCGGCGGTCCGGCTGTTTTGTACCGGCCAGCGCATCAGAGGTGGCCGGTGCAGCCGGTGCAGCCGGTGCAGTGTCGGTTCCGTTCGCCGAGCCGGCCAAGGTTCCGGCAGTGGTTCCGGCATCCGCCGGCTGGGCGTGAGTTTCGGCGGCGGGGCTATCAAAAGTATAGCCCTGGGCGTGAGCCTCTGATTCCAGCTTCATACGCTCGGCAATTGCGTGGAGCCCTCCCTGGCCTTTCAGCCTCGATCGCAGAGCCTCCATACGCAGCTTCATTTCGCTGTCTTCATAGGTGGTGCGTACATCATCGGGCAGATATTCGGTCAGACCCGAAAGATAATCTAGCAGCCCCTGTGCGGCATCCACCGGAACATCTTGCTCTTCCGGCTCTTCTTCGGGTTCGAGTTCGGGCAAATCGTCGTCGCTGGTGGGTTGCTCTTGCGGCTGCTCTTGATCGGGGTCGGCTTGGGATTCTTCAGGCGGTTCGAAAGCATCTTCGATAGTTTCGCCATCCTGCGGAAACAGAGGTTCCTCCGTTGCGGTGGCAGCCTGCTGTTGCTGCGGTGCTTGTGCAGTTTGTCCGGGCTTCGGCGGGGTGTACTGGGGCCACTGAGGCGGCGGAGATGGCTGCATCATCGGATACGGGATGTACTGCGGCGGCGGTGGGGGCGGCTGATACTGTTGCGGTGGC
>CAZWDV010000023.1:0-46265 GCA_964632675.1 uncultured Sediminispirochaeta sp. | reverse complement strand
CCTGGGCGTTGTCGAGCCGGGATATCGGCATTAGAATACGATACCCGATTTCAGGATGCTTTTTTATTTCGGCATACTCCTCGTCGTTCAGGCGTCCGGGCTTATTGAGAATTGAATCGGGGACACCGATTTTCCCGATGTCATGCAGCAGCGCCCCGCGTTTTATTTCCTCTACTTCCTGTTCACTGCCGCCGTTTATTTTTACCATTTCGGAGGCAATATGGGCAACATTCTCGGAGTGTCCCTTGGTATAAAGATCCCGCGCCTCCAAAGCGGTAATCAAACTGGTGATATTGTCCACCAGGGTCTGCTGTTCCTGTTCGAGTTGCTCTTTTTCATGGAGCAGGAACAGATACTGATCCGAAAGCAGTTTTTCTATCAGCACCACCAAAGAGTCTATGTTGAAGGGTTTTATGAGATAGGCGGCACTGCCCATCGCGCGCATTTTGCGAATGCTGCGGCGGTCATTGTTGGTGCTCATGGTGATGACCGGTATATGTCTGTGATACTCAGTTTGCTTGAAGGCGTGGAGAAACTCCATCCCATCCATTACCGGCATAAACACATCGCTCAGAACAAGGTTGATTTTCTTGCTGTCCAGAATTTCGAAGGCCTCTTTCCCGTTGCGGGCGGTCTCTACCTTGAACCCGTAACGTGAAAGCCTCCCGGCGATCAGTTTCAGGGTGGTGTAGGAGTCGTCGACCACCAGTATCCTCTGCTTATGATAAAAGGAAGACTCGGAGAGAATATGCTGTACACGCTCGAGGAGCTGGCTGCGGACCAGGTGTTTGGGAACGTACTCCGATGCTCCGGCTTCGAATCCACGGTTAATGGTTTTGTCCGAGTCGAACTTGCTGACCATGATAATCGGGATATCCCGCAAGGCGGTGTTCTCTTTTATCCGTTTGCACAATTCAACGCCATCCATCGCGGGCATATCGATATCCGTAACTACCGCATCAAAGTGGGTTGATTCTACTGTGTCTAAAGCAATGCGTCCGTTTTCAGCTTCGCTGAACTCGGCCTTTAAGGGCCCGAGCAGGTCGATAATTAAACGGCGCGATGATGTACTGTCGTCTACGACTAAAATCCGCATTAGTCCTCCGGAACTATTTAGAAGCGCTCAAAATCATCGGAATCGAGTCCGTTCCCCGACTGCGCCGGAGTAATACCGGTTTCCTCATCGCCTTGGGACTGATTCTGCTGCTGGCTGCTCTTCTGTTGCGCTGTGCCGCCGCGGCCGGTAGCAACTTTTGATTCGATTTGAAACTTCCGCTGGTTCTCGGTACCTTTTCTATTTTGCTCATCTATCCTGAAAAAGCTAATTGTCTGTTGCAGTTCTTCAGCTTGTCCGTTTAACTCCTCGGCTACGGAGGCCATCTCTTCCGAAGCCGAAGCATTTTGCTGTATCACCTGATCGAGTTGGCTGATGGCAGTGTTAATTTGTTCGGCCCCGTTACTCTGTTCCCGGCTGGCAGCGCTGATCTCCTGTACCAGGTCGGCTGTTTTGCGAATATTCGGAACCAACTGTTCCAGCATTACTCTGGCTTTATCTGCTACGTCGACAGTCGAGGAGGAGAGTTCGCTTATTTCACCGGCGGCATCTTTACTACGTGCGGCCAGTTTTCCCACCTCGGAAGCCACCACTGCAAAGCCCTTGCCGTGCTCACCGGCCCGGGCGGCTTCGATTGAAGCGTTTAGTGACAACATATTCGTTTGACGGGCTATTTCTTCGATGATGGTGATTCGTTCGGCAATTTTGTTCATTGCTTCTACAGCCTCCATCACAGCTCGGCTGCTGTTCTCCGCATCCTGCGCTGATTGAAGGGCTATTTTTTCTGTTTCACTTGCGTTATCGGCATTTTGTCCAATATTAGAACTCATCTCTTCCATTGAAGAAGAAATCTCTTCTATGGATGAAGCCTGTTCAGTGGATCCCTGCGAAAGCTGTTCTGCGGTTGTGCTCATTTGCTGACTGCCTGAGGTAACTTGATTGCCGGCAGTCATAACATCTCCAACCATTTGTTTGAGATTTTTTATCATTTTCCGCAGGGCTTCTGCAAGTTCTCCTATCTCATCAGCATGTTTTACCTCGATATTTGCCTGTAAGTTTCCGTCCGCAACCTCACCGGCAAAATCGACTCCCTGCCGGATCGGTTTGGTAATGCTGCGGGTAAAGATGAACAGTACCACGATTCCGATTAACACAAATAAAGAGGCAATAATTATCATGGTAAGTCGCATTTCGTAAATTTCTTTAAAAATTTCATCACGAAAACCGCCTACCGCAATTGACCAATTCGAGTCGTCGATAGATGAATACCCGAAAAATCTGACGGAGCCCATAAAAGGGTACTCATCAAAGCCGGATTCTCCCTCGGTCATTCTCTGCAGCATTTCTGCCAGTCTTTCAAAATCAGAATTCGTTTTGGCCTCTTCAATAAAATTGCGCTGATTGAGCACGTAGTCTCTATTCTCATGGGCAATAAGAACCCCGGTTCCGTCTATCATGTAGGCATAGCCCTGTTCGCCGTATCCGATTCTGTCGGTAATATTACTAAGCCAAGTTGCATCCAGCCGGATAAGCAATACAGAAGAGGTGGTGCCGTTGTTTTCGCGTATCGGAACGGCCAGAATCATAACCGCCGAATTAGTTACTCGGGAGATAAGCACATTAGAAAAGTTGGCATTGCCCTGCATTGCGGTTTGGAAGTAATCTCTGTCGCCCAGAGCGGCCGTGGTTCCGTCCGGATAGTACGCGGTCCCATCCGGATAAATCATACCCATTCCCATAAAATCTTGACGGGCTTCCATTTGTTCAATGGTACTGAGTTGTTGGTCCAAATCCATATTTTCCAAACTCAGATTGGTAGCCAGTTCTTCTCCAAGTTCTATATAATGGTCCAGCTGTGTTCGTACCAGTACCGCCGCCTCATTCGCTTTATCGGTGATATTTGCTTGCATCTGATTTTCAACAGCTCCACTTGCTTGTAAAAAAGCTGTAATCCCAATGCCTGCAGCAACGGATACAATTAGTATCACAAATATAGTTATTATTTTGCTGCCTATTTTCATTTTCTTGAACATGCGCCCCCCCTATTTCAATCCAACAGACTTTCGCTATTAATCTTGGTATGTGGAGATTGCAATGTAAATAGAAGTTTCGAAAAAGATGGTCTATATCACAGCAATTTGCTACCGTTATCCACCGGCCGTTCCGGTACTGCCAGTATCACCTGTCCTGCGGCATTGTAAAAGCCGGTCACCAGGCATTCCGACATGTAATGGCCAATCTGCTTCGGGGGAAAGTTGATTACTGCAATCACCTGGCGGGCCAGGAGCTCCTCCCGGCTGTACAAATGGGTGATTTGGGCGGAGGACTGCTTCACACCGATTTCAGCGCCGAAATCTATTTCCAGTTTGTAGGCCGGCTGGCGAGCTTCCGGAAAATCCTGCACGTCTATCACAGTGCCTACCCGCAGCTCGACCTGCTCAAATTCATTCCATGTAAGGCTACGCATTGATATCTCCCGATTTTGTATTACAATTTAACTCATGTTGTTTATAGTATAACTGAGATAGGTGAGTATGTGGAAGGATAAATGGAGGGGAAAGCGGTTTTCCGCTCTGCGAATCGTTTTGATATATCTTTTTTCCGATAGAATCCTTCTCGGTTTAGCAGCTGATATTCAGGATTATCAAATGCTGCAGACCTATAAAGGGTGGATATATGTGGCCGGCACGGCCTTGCTGCTGTACTTTCTGAGCGTACGGGAGTTCCATGTACGGGATAAAGTGCAGCAGAACCTCGCGATCAACGGCCATGGAACTACCGTGGTGCTGAATATTCCGATTTAAGAAATAACTGAACATTTAATTTAACAGAGGTGCAAAATGGCTGAAGTACAGCACGATGCGGAGGAAAAAAAGTTTTATTTGAAGGTGAAAGGGCATGAGGCCCATATGACCTACCGTTATCAGGATGAGAAAACAGTGGTGTATAACCATACCTATGTACCGCCGGAGCTGCGCGGCGGCGGGCTGGCCGGAAAAGTAGTGCGGGCCGCACTGGAGTGGGCCCGCACACAGAAACTAAAGGTCCTTCCGACCTGTTCGTATGTAGTCGCGTTTGTTCGAAAGCATCCCGAATATCAGGATGTTGCTGAATTGCAAGAGGGATAGCTCATGCCCCGGCCATCATCGCCTCGACATCCGCTTTTACCTCTCCGATGGGCTTGATGTCAAAGTTCTCTACCAGCACCTTTACTACGTTGTCTGAGAGAAAGGCCGGGAGGGTCGGGCCGAGTCTGATTCCCACCTCTGTGCGGAGGGGTTCCTTTCGCAGGAAGGGCGCCGGATCCATATATTAAAACGCGAAATGCTCGAGTTCATACTCACCGATGCCTAGTTTATTCTTGTTTGTTATCCTTTTTTCGCGGCCGTCCCAGCACATATACCAGGGGAGGATTGGGAACCCCCATTTCCATCTCTCCAACCACATGGGTTGCCAGAAGTACCCAGCCTTGCTGCAGATAACCATTTACCTTCTCATGTCCGACTACTTCTTTTACTTCTTCAATATCCCAAGTGTGATGCATACATCCTCCTTGGTTTAAAGGTAGTGCAGGTGACTATCTAAGTCAAATTTATTTGACCATCCCGAAATGAGGGGCTACACTACCCTTATTATGCGAATACCGATTCGAAAAACTCATGTGGAAGTTGATCTGGATGCAATCGAGCACAATATACATACGCTTTGGGAGCGGGCCGGGCGTGAGAAAGAGTATATGGTGCTGTTGAAAGCGGATGCCTACGGGCACGGGAGCGTGGCGGTGGGGCGACTGGCGGAGGAGGTGGGGGCCTTTGCCGGTGGAGTGGCTGCCCTGGAAGAGGTGGAGTATGTGCGCAGCAAAGGGGTGCGACTGCCCCTATTGCTGCTGGAAGACCTTTTTAAAGACGAAATTGCCCCCGCCTTCGAAAGAAATGTAAAGTTCAGCCTCTCTTCACTCAGCTACGCCCGTGAACTGAACCAAATTGCCGAGAAAATGCACACGACGGCCCAAGTTCACGTGAATGTGGATACCGGCATGGGCCGGCTGGGAATCCAGGCCGCGCAGGCACTGGACTTTTTTAAAAGCCTGCAGGAACTCCCCCGCCTGCACATCGAAGGGGTCTTTACCCATTTTCCGGCAGCGGATGAGAGTGACAAGAGTTTCAGTCTGCAGCAGATCGAGCAGTTTCGCAGCCTGTTGGGCAAGTTGAAAAAAATCGGAATAGAACCGCAGTACGCCCATGTAGCCAACAGCGGGGCGGTTCTGGATTTTCCGCAGGAGTCCGCCTTTCAGCTTATCCGGCCGGGAGTTTCTACCTTCGGAATGTATCCCAGCGGTGAAGTAGACCACTCGGTTCCGCTCAAAGAGGCCTTTACCCTCAAAAGCGCTTTTATTAAAGTCGACAGTTTTCCGGCCCAGGCCAGTATCGGCTACGGACGCAGCTTTATCACCCAGCGGCCGTCCCGCATAGGGGTATTGCCGATCGGCTACGGTGACGGTTTTGTGCGCGACTACTCGGGAAATGCCGAGGTAATCGTACACGGCCGGCGGGCGCCGGTGGTCGGCCGGGTGTCGATGGACATGATTACCGTCGACTTGACCGATATTCCCGAAGCGGTACAGGTTGGGGACGAAGCGGTTCTGTTGGGCCGGCAGCAGTGGGAAGACCGCTGTGAATATATTACCAGTGAGGAGCTGGCCCGGCGGGCGAATACTATTACCTACGAGGTGACCTGTTTGATAGGTAAACGGGTACCGCGGGTGTTCCTGCGCAAGGGGTGGAAGATTGGAGTTGATTCTATGAGCGGCTCCTTTCTCTCCTGGGTGCAAAGCTAATATAATAATGAAACTATATTTGTGATCTATTCACAGTATGATTCAAATAATTCAGAATCGTTAATTATTGTCCGGACATATTGATGAAATACTCATTTTTGCAGATTAATACTTTTTTTATTAAGATATATATGGTACTGTACTGCTTAAGCTTGACTGCGTATGTGGCAGGCAATATATTGAAAATAAACTAAGGAGGATTACATGGCAGGTCCTGAAGAATTAAAATTTCAAAAATCTCACGAGTGGACCCGAGTTGAAGGTTCGGTTGCATACGTTGGTATTTCCGATCATGCCCAGGATGAGCTGGGAGATATCGTGTTTGTCGAACTCCCGGAGATCGATGAGGAGTTTGCAGCCGGTGAAGAGGTTACCAATATTGAATCTGTAAAGGCGGCCTCCCCACTGTATGCGCCTGTCTCAGGTAAAATTGTGAAAGTAAATGAGGAACTCGAAGACGAACCGGAAAAGATCAACCAGAATGCGTATGATACTTTTATTTTTGCAATTGAAATGAGCGACAGCTCTGAACTGGACAACTTGCTCTCGTACGAAGAATACCAAAAGGCAATCGAGGAAGAAGAGTAGAAGGCTTCTTTTTCTAGAATAAAGGAGCGTGCCTATGTTCCCGTATTTACCCCATACCGAGCAGGAAATACAGCAGATGCTGGCGGACATCGGAGTCGCCAGCATCGACGAATTATTTGCTGATATTCCCGAGAAAATTCGCTACAAAGGCGAACTGAAGCTTCCAAAGAGCCAATCCGAACTGGAAGTCTATACCCGGCTGCAGGCACTATCTGATAAAAACCGGCATGCAGTCTCGTTTTTAGGCGCCGGAAGTTACGACCACCTCATCCCCAGCACCGTAGGCGCAATTATGGGGCGCACGGAGTTCTATACCTCGTATACGCCCTATCAGGCTGAAATTTCGCAGGGAGTGCTGCAGGCAATCTTTGAATTTCAGACCATGATGTGCGAGCTCACCTCGCTGGAGGTCTCGAATGCCTCGCTGTACGACGGACACACCGCCGCCTCCGAGGCCTGCGCGCTGGCCATCAACAGCACCCGCAAAACCGACACTATTCTCTATTCGAGTACAATTCACCCGTATACCAAACAGGTGCTCGAGACCTTCTTTGAAGATCTGGAGGTGAATCTGGTCGAACTGCCTGAGAAGGAGGGCGTACTCGATACCTCCGCCATAAAAGAACAACTTAGCGATAAGGTAGCGGCCCTGCTGGTGCAGAGTCCCAATATTTACGGTATTCTGGAAGATTACAGCGGCCTGGCCGATCTGCTGCACGAGAACAAGTCGCTGTTTATTGTATCCTCCAACCCGATGTCTTTAGGCGCGCTGAAAAGCCAGGGCGAGTGGGGGGCCGACATTGCCATTGGCGATACCCAGCCCTTCGGACTGCCGGCCTACTACGGCGGACCTTCGGTGGGCTACATTGCCGCCACCGAAAAAGTGCTGCGCAAGATGCCCGGCCGCATAGTCGGTCAGACGGAGGACGAGGAGGGCAAGCGGGCCTTTGTGCTTACCCTGCAGGCCCGGGAACAGCATATAAAGCGCGAACGGGCCACTTCCAATATCTGTTCGAACCAGGCTCTGGCGGCGCTCGGCACCACCGTGTATCTTGCAACCGTCGGTAAACAGGGCCTCAAAGAGCTTTCAGTACAGAACATGCAGAAAGCGCATTATCTGGCCGAAAAACTGCAGAAGGAAGCCGGCATCGAACTTATGGCCGACCAGCCCTTTTTCAACGAGTTTACCCTTAAACTGCCGAAACCGGCGGCCGAAGTGGCGGCGGCCATGGAAAAAGACGGCATATTCGCCGGTGTAGCGCTAAAGGAGCTCGACGCTTCAATGCCGGACACGCTGCTGACAGTTGCCGTAACCGAGAAGCGGACCGCCGCAGAGATGGACCGCTATGTACAAAGCATAAAGGGGGCCCTGAAATGAGTGCGCTCTTAAAAGACAAACTGATATTCGAACGCTCCCGGGAGGGACGCCGGGGATTCCGGGTTCCCGAACTCGATATTCCGGCGGAAGGTGCGAAAAAACCGGCCGAGATGGTAGCCGCGCAATTCCTGCGGCAAAAGGACACTTCGCTGCCGGAAGTCTCGGAAGTCGATGTAATCCGTCACTACACCCGGCTGTCACAGAAAAATTACTGTGTCGACCTGGGATTTTATCCCCTGGGAAGCTGCACTATGAAGTACAACCCCAAGATAAACGAGGCGGTGGCCGGCCTCTCCGGATTTACCGGCCTGCACCCGCTGCAGCCGCAGCATACCACCCAGGGTATCCTGGAGCTGATGTACGATCTAACCGAACGTCTGTGCGAAGTAACCGGTATGGACTGGGGTACCCTGCAGCCCTTTGCCGGTGCCCACGGCGAGTTCACCGGCATGAAGTTCTTCAAATCCTACTTCAAACAGCGCGGTGAAACCGGACGCAGCAAAATCCTGGTGCCCGACTCGGCCCACGGAACCAACCCCGCATCGGCCCATATCTCTGGCTTCGATGTAGTGGAGATAAAGTCCAACGAAAAGGGCATGGTCTCGCTGGAAGAGCTGAAAAAGCACCTGGACGAGAACCTGGCCGGCATCATGCTAACCAACCCCAACACCGTCGGCATCTACGAAGAGGACATTGCTGAAGTAGCAGCGCTGGTACACGAGGCCGGCGGCCTGCTGTACTACGACGGGGCCAACCTGAACGCCGTTATGGGCAAGAGCCGCCCCGGCGACATGGGCTTCGACGTGGTGCACCTGAACCTGCACAAAACCTTCTCCACGCCCCACGGCGGCGGCGGACCGGGCAGCGGCGCGGTCATGGTGAACAAGAAGCTCGAACCCTTCCTGCCGGCTCCCACCGTGCGCAAGAAGGGCGATCAGTACCACCTGGAGCATGATATACCCGATTCCATGGGCCGCATCAGCGGTTTTTACGGCAACATCGGCGTGCTGGTGCGGGCCTACAGCTACATCAGCACCATGGGTTCCGACGGCCTGCAGCGCGCCTCCGAACTGGCCGTGCTGAATGCCAACTACCTGAAGGAGAAGCTGAAAGGGCGCTACTATCTGCGCTACGACCGGGTGTGCAAACACGAGTTCGTCCTGTCGGCTGAAAAACTAAAAGAGCAGTACGAGGTTACCGCACTGGATGTAGCCAAGGGCCTGCTGGAGTACGGGGTGCACGCCCCCACCGTCTATTTTCCCCTGGTGGTGCACGAGGCCATGATGATCGAGCCCACCGAAACCGAGTCGAAGGAGTCGCTGGATAATTTTATCGAAATTATGCATGAAATTGCCGATCTGGCTGCAAAGGACCCGGAAAAGCTGCATCAAATGCCGCTCTCCACACCGGTGCGCCGAGTCGACCAGGTAAAGGCGGCCAAACACCCGGTTCTGCGCTGGCAGCCGGAGGCTTAAGCCTTCTTCCGCGCGGCCCGCAGGGCATACCCGGCCCGCAGGGCGTATCCGGCCAGCAGCAAAGCGGCCAGCAGCACGAACCAGTTGCCCCAGCGCAGATACAGCGTCGGAGGCCGCTCGTACAGCGCCACCTCCGGCACCATTACCCCCTCCTGGTAGTAGGGCAGGTCCTCTACAATTTGGCCGACCGGCGACACATACACCGTCATCCCGCTGGCCGTCGAGCGCAGCAGCGGCCGGCCGTTCTCCACCGCCCGGAACAGGGCATTGGCAAAGTGCTGCTGCCCCTCCACCTCGGTCAGCGACCAGTAGTCGTTGGAAATATTCAAAATGACATCGGCCCCCCGCCGCACGAAGGCCCGCATCTCTCCGGGGAAACTGTCCTCGAAACAGATCGGAGTAAAAAAAGTAAACTCCGGATGCTCGAAAATCACCCGCTCCGTGCCTTTCTCCCACAGGTCCGCATCGAAATCTTTCAAAATATTGAAAACCCAGGGGTACTCCTCTTCATAGGGAAAATACTCCGAAAAGGGCACCAGATGCAGCTTGCGGTAGGTCTCCATTCGCTCGCCCGCATCCGAAAACAGCACCGCCGCATTGTAATGCTCCTGCACTATGCGCCCCTCGCCATTCTCGTACTCCTCGTAGTCGTCGTTGCCGGTCAGCAGCCAGGTCCCCAGCCCGCGCTGGTACTCGCGAAAATCGTGCACCAGCCGGGTCAGCGAGTTCGCATCCCGCTCCATCGCCCCCCACTTGCGGATGTTCGGCACAAAGGCCGTCTCCGACCAGGCCACCAGGTCCGGTTGTTGCAGCATGGCCCGGTCGGTCAGCCGGGTGAGAATATCGTAGGTGTAGCGGTAATCGTGCTTGCGGGGGTCGGTATTCTGCTGTACTAATGCTACTTTCACGCTTTTTTTG
This sequence comes from uncultured Sediminispirochaeta sp., assembly GCA_964632675.1. Lineage (GTDB taxonomy): Bacteria > Spirochaetota > Spirochaetia > DSM-16054 > Sediminispirochaetaceae > DSBN01. Next base: position 36,015 of record CAZWDV010000023.1, on the reverse strand, counting down.
GGGGAAGAATTCAATAAGGTACCGATGTGGCCCCGCCCGAAGCCGAGTGTGGCCAGCCATAGAAGCACCAGGCCCGCGGCGGGCCATCTCTGCCGTCCCGCCGGGCGCCCGTCGCGGCGCAGCCAGAGCTCGAACAGCAGTCCGTTGGTCAGCAGCACCACGAAGGTCACTCCCCACACGCCCGTCAGGGCGGCTACCTGGATAAAGGGGGTAAACTGGTACTGGCTGCTGCCCAGCATGCCCCAGGGGTATCCCAGAAAGCCCTGGGTGCGCAGGTAGTCGAACACTACCCAGGCCAGCGGGTACAGCAGCAGATGCGGCGACTTCAGCTTCCGGCGCAGCAGCAGCACTACCGCGAAAAACAGAATGTATTCGGAGGTCAGAAAAATGCTGACCAGCTGCAGAGTGATCAGGCTGAAGGTCCCCAGCCAGTAGTTGGTCAGCAGCAGCTGAACGATGCCGAAGGACACCCCGTAAAACAGGGCCCAGCGGTAGCCGTGGGCCCGCAGGGCGGCAAACAGCGGCACCAGCGCCACAAAGGCCAGCGCTGCCCAGCCCTCCGTACTGATAAACGAGGGCAGTGACAAGGTATAGAGCACTGCGGCCAGAAAGCTGAGGGGCAGGGCCCACAGCCCGGCCGCCGATTGCACGCCGGTGCAGCGCACGAAGCTGCGCCGCTTTTTCAGCCGGAAAAACAGCAGTAGTGCCAGGTCGTACAGCAGAAAGGGCCCGTAGCGGATAAGGGTATTGAGGCGCTGGATGCTGGAGTTGGGTGCCAGATTGAGATTTCCGCTGGTCTCGGCGAACATTTGGGCATAAGTCATGTTGGCGTTGGAGGCAAAAATGTAGCTGAACAAAAACAGTGCCGAACCGAGGGCCAACAGAATCTCCGGCAGCCGGAACAAGTCGAAGTGCAGGCCTCGGGCCGGCCGGGTGAACAGCACGTAGGCCCACATGGCGTGGCCGATAATCAGCGATAGAAACAGATACTCGCCGGTGCCCCGGTTCTCCGGCAGCCACAGCGGCCCGCTATAGTAGATCAGCAGCTCCCCCACGGTAATCACCAGCAGCGGCAGAGCCGTCGGCAGACGTCTGCGTAGAGTTTTCATACTGCGATAGTATCGGAAGTGTAGCCCCTCTGCCAAGTGAGAATTAATTTTTTAACCCAAGGTTCACGTAGGGGCGATAAAGGCTCAGAAGCCCGGCCCGGGGACTTCCAAAATCTGTCGCACTTCGGTAGAGTAGCAGGTATGTCGAAGCAAACCGAACGATCAATATTTAGAAACCTTTCGCCGCTGGATCATCGTTATTATCTTTCCAACTCGGAGCTGTTCGAAAAATTGGAAAGCTACATCAGCGAGGATGGAGCGGTGCGGTATGCCCTGCGGGTGGAGGGGGCCTTGTTGTCCGCCCATCTCAAGCGGCTCGGACTGGTCACTCCGCAGAACCTGCAGGCGGTCGAAACGGCTGTGCAGTCCGTGGAACCGGGTGCAGTGTATCTCGAAGAAGAGCAGACCCGCCACAACGTGCGCGCGTTGGTAAATGTAATGAAGCGCGCGCTGCCGGAGGAGTTGAGCCCGTATGTACACCTGGGAGCCACCAGTGTGGACGTGCTGGATACGGCCGCCTCGCTGCGTTACCGGGACGTAACCCGGGATGTGCTGGTGCCCCTGCTGATGCGGCTGGAGCGCACCCTGATCGAATTGGCCGAACTGGAGGCCGAAACGCCGCAGGTCGGGCGGACCCACGGGCAGCATGCGGTGCCGGTGACCGTCGGCTTTGCCCTGGCCGAGTATGTAGCCCGCCTGGGCAAGATCATCCCCCGGATTCTGGACGCCGCCGAGGCGCTGGCGGGCAAGCTCTCCGGAGCGGTGGGCGGCTACAACGCCATGAGCCTGATTGTCGAAGACCCGGTGGCCTTCGAGCAGCAGGTACTGGAGAGCCTCGACCTGCCGGTCAGCGAATACTCCAACCAGATTGTAGAGCCGGAGTACCTGCTGCACCTGCTGCTGGAACTGAACACCGCCTTCGGCATTGTGGCCAACCTGGCCGACGACCTGCGCCACCTGCAGCGCACCGAAATCGGTGAGCTGCGCGAGTTCTTCAGTTCGTCGCAGGTCGGCTCTTCTACCATGCCCCACAAACGCAACCCCTGGAACAGCGAACACGTGAAGAGTCTGTGGAAGGCTTTCTCGCCGCGGGTAATGAGCTTTTTTATGGACCAGATTTCCGAGCACCAGCGCGACTTGACCAATTCGGCCAGCGGGCGCTTCGTTTCGGACTATATGGCCGGCTTCGTGGCGGCGGTGAACCGCATGCTGCGAGTGGTGGGCACCCTGCACGTCGAGCGGGAGAATCTGGAGCGCAACCTGCGGGGCAACGGCGACTTTATACTCTCCGAGGCCGCCTACATCCTGCTCTCGCAGGCCGGCGACCCGGAGGCCCATGAGCGGGTGCGCAAGATTACCCTGGAGTGCGAACAGAGCGGCGCCAGCCTGCTGGCCAAGCTGCAGGAAAACCCGGACACCTGGCAGCAGATCGACGCACAGCTGCTGCGGGTAATGGGCATCGGCGCCGAAGAGTTCTTTAGCAACCCGGCCCGCTACCGCGGCCGTACTGCCGAGAAAACCGGCACCATCACCGAGCGCTACCGCCGCATATTGAGCGAGCTCGAAGCCCGCCTGGCAGTAACGCAGTAGAATCGAGGACGTTATGGATAAAATTTTAATATTAGATTTCGGGGGACAGACCACCCAGCTGATCGGCCGCCGCATACGCGATCTGGGGGTGTACACCGAAATTTTTCCGGCGGATACCGAGCTGACCCCGGAACTGTTACAGGAGACCCGCGGCATAATTCTGTCCGGCTCTCCCTATTCGGTGAACGACCAGGCGCCCCCCTGGCCCCACGCGAGTGTGTTCAGCTGCGGGCTTCCGCTGCTGGGCATCTGTTACGGCACCCAAATTCTGATGAAGCATTTCGGCGGCGAAATTACCTCGCTGCCCACCCGCGAGTACGGCCGGGCCAGAATCCACATCCGCGGTGCAGCAGCACCAATCTTCGAAAGAGTAGAAGAGGGCTTTGCCTCCTGGATGAGCCACGGCGACTCCATCTCCGCCCTGGGAAAGGGGTTTCAGGTAATCGGCGAGTCGGAAAACGGCATTCCGGCGGTGGTACACAACCCCGCGCTGGGTTTTTACGGCCTGCAGTTTCACCCCGAGGTGAGCCACTGCCAGTACGGCAACCAGCTTCTCGAAAACTTTGCCGTAAAAATTTGCGGCGCCGCCAAAGCCTGGAACATGGACCGCTACATCGAGGATACTATGGCCGCTGTACGCGAGCGCGTCGGCCGCCGCAAAGTCCTGCTGCTGATCTCCGGCGGCGTGGATTCGACTGTAGTGGCCGGCCTGCTGCTGAAGGCCCTGCCGGCCGAGCAGGTACACCTGCTGCACATCGATACCGGCCTGATGCGCAAAAACGAATCGGAAGAGGTTATCCGTGACCTGGAGCTGTTGGGGGCCACTCACATCCACTTCGTCGACGCCTCGGAGGAGTTTCTCGGCCAGCTGAAGGGTGTCGACGACCCGGAAAAGAAGCGCGAGATAATCGGCGACCTATTTATCACCATTCAGGAGCGGGAAGTGGCCCGCCTGGATGTAAAAGATGCTTTTCTGGCGCAGGGGACCCTCTATACCGACCTGATCGAATCGGGCAAGGGGGTCGGCACAAACGCGCAGGTAATAAAGTCGCATCACAACGTGCGCTCCCCTCTGGTAGAAAAGAAGCGTGCACGCGGCTTGATCGTAGAGCCCCTGGAGCGGGTGTACAAAGACGAGGTGCGCCGGATCGGCCGGCGCATCGGCATATCCGATGAGGTCGTGCGCCGCCATCCCTTCCCCGGACCCGGGCTGGCAGTGCGAATTCTCGGCGAGGTAACCCCGGAGAAGTGCCGTGTACTGCGCGAGGCCGATGCAATTTACGTGGAAGAGCTGAAGAAACGCGGTCTGTATGATGAAATTTGGCAGGCCTTTAGCGTACTGCTGCCGGTGCGCTCGGTGGGGGTGACCGGCGACGCCCGGCACTACGGCTACGTACTGGCCCTGCGGGCGGTCAACTCTTCCGACGGTATGACCGCCGATGTATACCCTTTCCCTTTCGAGCATCTACAGGCCATCTCATCCCGCATTACCAACTCCATCAAGGATGTCGGGCGGGTCGTGTACGACTGCTCCTCCAAACCTCCATCTACCATCGAGTGGGAGTAGCCCTATAGCGCCGCCTTAGTACAGTTTGATGTACTAAGGCGGCGGTTTTTTTTTAATTGGAGATAAATAGGTATTGACCAATAATGTATAAATATAATATTGTACGCCCAATAATAGTATAAATATACAAAGAGGGTGTATGCAGAAGCAGGTGTATCTAGTATTAGAGGACGGGAGTGTGTTTCGGGGCAGCTCTTTCGGAGCGCCGGCTGCAAGGGTGGCAGAGCTGGAAGCCGGGTCGGAAACTCCGGCGGGGACCGGGGTAGGCGAGGTGGTGTTCAATACCGGTATGAGCGGATATCACGAAATAATCACCGATCCCTCCTATACCGGGCAGCTAATTATAATGACCTACCCGCACATCGGCAACTACGGCGATGACGATGGGTGGTCGGAGTCGGGCGCCGGTGGAAGCACTGCCGCCGGAATCGGGGCGGCGGGGCTGATCGTGCGCAGCGTGTACCGCGGTGCTGTCCCGCAGGGCCGCAGCAGCCTGCATGAGTTTATGGCGGCCCGGGGTATCCCCGGTATCTCGGACATTGATACCCGCGCACTTACCCTCAAAATCAGAACCAGCGGTAATCCGAAGGGGCTGCTGGTCAGCCCGGACAAGCCCGCCGGTTTGTCCGGCAGTGAAATAGACCGCTGCATCGCAGTTCTGGCCGCTTATCCCGACATGGAGGGGTGCAACATTGTTTCAACGCTGCCGGGCCGGCAAGCGCCGCCCGTCGGCGGTTCGGCCACGGGCGAAGTGTCTGCCGGCGAAAAAGCCGCCGCGCATCTGCGGCATGCGCCCCACGTGGCGCTGATCGATTTCGGCTACAAGGACAGTATTCTGCGGGAGCTGCAGCGGCGCGGCTGCCGGGTGACAGTGCTGCCGGCTGCGGTAAGCGCAGCACAGGTCAAGGCCGCCGGCGCCGAAGCGGTGCTGCTTTCCAACGGGCCCGGCGACCCGGCGGTTCTGACAGGGCCGATTCAGCTGGCCGGCCAACTGGCCGATGACTATCCGCTGTTCGGGATTTGCCTGGGGCATCAGATTATCAGCCTGGCCTTCGGTGCCCGGACCTACAAGATGCGCTTCGGCCACCACGGTTTGAACCATCCGGTGCGCGATGAGGGCAGCCGGCGGGTCTACATTACTTCGCAGAACCACGGCTTTGCGGTGGAACTCGATGGACTGCCGGCGGAACTGGAGGTGTGGATGCGTAATGCGAATGACAGATCCATTGAGGGAGTGCGCCACCGGCAGCGGCCGGTGGCGTCGGTGCAGTTTCACCCGGAGGCGGCTCCGGGGCCGCAGGATACACGCTGGGTGTTTGACGAATTTCTATCGATTGCAGCCGGGAGGGGGTGAGTATGCCGGCCAGAGAAGATATCAAAAGTATTCTTATCATCGGGTCCGGACCGATCGTAATCGGTCAGGCCTGCGAGTTCGATTATTCGGGGACCCAGGCGGTGCAGGCACTGAAGGAGGAGGGCTACCGGATTGTGCTGGTAAACCCCAATCCGGCCACGGTCATGACAACTCCGGGCCTTGCCGATGCAACTTATGCCGAGCCCCTGTCGGCAGAATATGTGCGCGAGATTATCAAACAGGAGCGGCCGGATGCGGTGTTGCCGACGATGGGCGGTCAGACGGCCCTGAACCTGGCAATTGAGCTGTATGCAGCGGGCATACTGGCCGAGTACGGGGTCGAGCTGATCGGTGCCACCATCGACTCCATTCAGCTGGCCGAGGACCGCGGCCGCTTCAAGGCGGTGGCCGGCGAGCTGGGCATCGATGTTCCCCATTCGGCTCTCATCGAAAACCCGGAGGCGGCCCGCCGCTTTAAACAGCAGGCCGGTTTGCCGATTATCATCCGGCCCAGTTATACCCTCGGGGGACAGGGCGGCAGTATTGCCGAAACCGAGGAGGAGTTCGACGAGTTGATAAGCAATGCCCTGGCGGTGAGCCCGGTGCATCAGGCCCTGGTAGAGGAGTCGCTGGTGGGCTGGAAGGAGTACGAGCTGGAGCTGGTGCGGGACAAGGCCGACAACACGGCGGTCATCTGCTCGATTGAAAACATCGACCCGATGGGGGTGCACACCGGCGACAGCATTACGGTGGCCCCGGCCCAAACCCTCAGCGACCGGGAGTACCAGCGGATGCGCACGGCGGCCATGAATATTATGCGCCGGGTGGGCGTGGATTGCGGGGGGTCGAACGTGCAGTTTGCCGTAGACCCGCAGAGCGGGCGGATGATAGTAATCGAGATGAACCCGCGGGTCTCGCGCTCTTCGGCCCTGGCCAGCAAGGCCACCGGCTTTCCGATTGCCCGCTGCTCGGCCAAACTGGCGGTGGGGTATACCCTGGATGAAATCGTGAACGAGATTACCGGCAAAACCGTCTCGAGTTTTGAGCCGGCCCTGGACTACTGTGCGGTGAAGGTGCCGCGCTTCGAGCTGAAGAAGTTTCCCCACGGCCACAGCCAGCTGGGCACCCAGATGAAGTCGGTCGGCGAGGCGCTGGCCATCGGCCGGACCTTTCCCGAGGCGCTGAACAAGGCGGTCTGTGCGGCCGAAATTGGCTACGAAGGGCTGGAAGAGCTGGATATCGGCTACGACGGACTGGACAAGATGCTGGAGACCGCCCATCCACTGCGCCTGTGGGCGGCTTACACGGTTATTCGGCGCGAGGGTCAGCGGGCAATTGCCACACTCTCGGCAAAGACCGGCTTTACCCCCTGGGTACTGCAGCATTTGTGCGAAATTGCCGATGCTGAGGATCAGATTACGGCGGCCTTCGCGCCGTCCGCGGCCTTCGCGGCGGACGCGAACGGGGTCGCGCCCGGCTATGAGGTGCTCCTGCAGGCCAAACGGTGCGGGCTGACCGACCGGCGAATCGCCCGGCGGGCCGGCCAGGCCCCCGCGCGCATTACTGAGCTGCGCCGCAGGCTCAAGCTGCAGCCGGCCTATCACCTTGTGGATACCTGCGCCGGCGAGTTCAGCGCCGAAACTCCCTATTTCTACTCAACCTACGGCGAAATAGACGAGGGCGAGCCCCTGGGCAGCCAGGCGGTGCTGATTATCGGCAGCGGGCCGAACCGTATTGGCCAGGGAGTGGAGTTCGACACCGGCTGCACCCTGGCCTCGCTGGCCTACCGCCGGCGGGGAGTGCCGGCGGTTATGCTCAACTCCAACCCCGAGACCGTGTCCACCGACTTCAACATATCCGACCGGCTGTATATCGAACCGGTGCACCCGGAGTTCGTGCAGGCGGTGCTGCAGAAAGAGGGTATTCGCAGGGTGGTGGTGCAGCTGGGCGGACAAACTCCGCTGAACATTGCCGAAGAGCTGGTCGGCAGCGGCATTGAGGTTGTGGGAACCTCGGTAGAAAGCATTCAGCGCACCGAGGACCGGCAGCAGTTCAGCAAGCTGATGAGCAGCCTGGGCATTCGCCAGCCGCGGAACCTGACCGCTTATTCTCCGCAGGAGGTGCGGGAGCACGCCGCTGTAATCGGGTATCCGGTGCTGCTGCGCCCCTCCTTTGTACTGGGCGGGCAGAGCATGAAGGTCGCCTTTACCGATGACGAGCTTGATCAGCTGCTGCATGCCCAGTTAGAGGTGGATGCGGCCCACCCGGTGCTGGTGGATCAATTTCTGGAAGATGCATTTGAGTACGATCTGGACCTGCTCTGTGACGGCGAGAACGTGTATATTGCCGGGCTGATGCAGCACATCGAATCGGCGGGGGTGCACTCCGGGGACAGCGCCTGTGTGTTCCCGGCCTATAAAACTTCGCCGCAGAAGAACGAGGAGATGCAGCGGGTGGCCGCCGCCATTGCCAGGTCGCTGCAGGTAAAGGGCTTTCTGAATATCCAGTTTGCCGTAAAAGCGGACCAGCTGTATGTAATCGAGGTGAATCCGCGGGCATCCCGGACCATTCCCTTTTTAGCCAAGGCCTCGGGGGTAAACCTCGTGGATGCGGCGGTGCATGTGTGGAACGGCGGGCGGCTGGATGAACTGGGCCTGTGCACGCAGGGCTTTGGTGCCGGTAAAGCCCTGGAGAAGTGGGCGGTGAAGGAGGCGGTGTTTTCATTCGAGCGTTTTGAGAGGGCCGATCCGCTGCTCTCGCCGGAAATGAAGTCGACCGGCGAGGTGATGGGCAGCGGTGACAGCCTGGGCGAGGCTTTTCTCAAGGCCCAGGCGGCCGCCGGCAGCGAACTGCCCCTAAAAGGCAACCTGTTTGTCTCGGTGCACGATAAGGACAAAGCCACGATTCTGCCGATTGTACAGGAACTGGCGGAGTTGGGCTTTCATATTCTGGCAACCCGCGGTACGGCGGAGTATCTGTTTCGGAACGGAGTGTTTCCGGAGGTAGTGTTGAAGGTGCATGAGGGGCGGCCGCATTTGGTTGATTATCTGCGCAGCGGAAAGGTGCAGGCTATTATCAACACCCCGAAGGGGCAGTTTTCACAGCACGATGATGAGCAGCTGCGAATTGCAGCGGTAAAATACCGTATTCCCTACACCACCACTACCACCGCCGCCTGGGCGACGCTGCAGGGCATCCGCTATGCCCGCGAGCGCCGGCGGGTGGTGCGCCCGCTGCACACCGCAGTGCAGTTCACGATTAATAGGTAGGCGGGAGTCCGGCGGGTTATATCAGTTGTTCGATGGCCGCTTCGATCTGCTGCCTGGTAACCGGCTTGGTAAGGTAGTGGTCGAAATACTGCAGCTCTTCGCGGTGGAGTCCTTCGCGCAGGGGATACGCGGAAAGGGCACTGATGGGGGTTTTCCTGAGCGCGGGAGTGCGGCCGGTTTCTATCTCTCTGATTCGGGTGGCCGCCTCAAAGCCGTCGGTGCCGGGCATTTGCAGGTCCATAAAGATCAGATCGAAGGGGTGGCCGTCGTTTTCGATGCTGCGCCGGAACGCTTCTACTGCTGCGGCCCCGTCGTTGGCCATAGACACCGCATGCCCCTGTCGTACGAGCAGAGTTTTGAGATAGAGCTGATTCACCGGATTGTCTTCTACTACCAGTATCGAAAGTTGACCTTTTGTCATACCCGCGACCTTTATAATACAGCAGTATTTTTTATTCAAGCGCTCCCCGGTAGGGGTAGGCTCCCATCCGTTCGAGCCGCTGAGGAAAACTATACTCCGAATTGCGAAGCTTGACAATTCACCGGTGGAACAATACCCTGCTTTTAGTTAAGTCAATGAACTATCCGGAGGCTGGATGAGGACCGGAATGAAAGGCGGCGGGACAAATCAGAACTATCAAAAGCGCTACAACCGGGCACTGACTTTGAATGCAATTCGCACGGCCGGGTGTATCAGCCGAGTAGAGATATCAAGACGCATCGGACTGGAAAAATCGACGGTGACCAACATTGTCGGCGAACTGCTGCGGGCCGGCCTGGTACGCGAGGGCGGGCGCGCAGACGCCGGGATAGCCGGCGGACGCAAACCGATTCTCCTGGAGATCGAGGGGGAGTACGGCTACCTGCTGGGCATCGAGCTGCAGCCCCACGGCTATCAGGCGGTGCTGATGGATCTGCTGGGCAGGGTGGTGCGCTCATTTGGTGGGCGGCCGAGCCAGGAAACGGGCCGACAGACCTCGGGCCGCGCGCCGGACGATGCCCAGCCCGAGGCATGGTCCCAGGCAACAGCGGAGCGGAGCTTCACCGCATTGCTCACGGGGGTGACCGACGCGGTGCTGGACCGGCTGGAGCGGGAAGGCTACCGGCCGGCGGCCATCGCCTTCGGGATTCCCGGGCGAATCGACCGTCGCCGCGGGGTAATTCTGCACTCGAAACCCCATCATCTGCACACCTATGAGATTTCAAAGCAGCTGTGGAAGCGCTACCGGCGGCCGGTGTTCGTAGAAAACGACGCCAATTGCGGCGCCTGGGGCGAAATTCAGCCCCGTGCCGGTGCGGCCGGATCCACCGGGGCGGCTGAGGCCGGCGAATCGGCCTCAGCCGCCGAGTTCGCCGAAGCAGCCCCGGCCGGCGGTGCGGCCGCCACACCCCCCAGCTTTGTGTTCCTGCTGACCGAGCTGCGGGGCGCGGTCCCGCTTATTTCTATCGGACTGGGCATTGTAATCGAGGGGCACGTGTTTTCGGGCAGTTCCTTCACCGCCGGCGAGTACCGCAGCTGTCACTGGAGCAGCCGTCGCGGCACGGAATCGAGTTTCGAGCACCCCGGGGCCGACCGCATTACCTCCGACCGGGCGGTCAAACAGAAGTTTCTGCGGGATTTGATCCGCAGCCTGTCTACTATTACCGCGGCGGTGGATCCGGCCTTTCTGATATGCGGGGGCCACACGGAGTTCTATTTCGAGGAGATGAAGGCCCTGCTGCAGACCGAGATGCAGCATACCCACCTCGGTTTGGTAGATTCTACCGGCGATTTCGTGCAATTATCTAAGTACGGAGAGAATGCCGTGCCCCTGGGCGCGGCGGCAATGGTGCTGGAGCATCTGTATAAAGGTCCGCAGTTCATCTCCGAACACCAGTATATGCAGATTGATTGGCAGTCACTGCTAAACCGGGCGGAGCCGACCTGACAGGAGGAATAGAAGTGGGTGAAATAAGAGTACTTGAAAATGCAGAGGATTTTGAGCGCTACCGTGAACTGATTCGCTACTGTTTCAGCGATGAGTTCAGCCAGACCGCGCCGCTGTTCAACTTCATAGGCGATGCGGACCACTCCTACGGTCTGTATGAAGACGGCGTACTGGGGTCGGGGATTATCAGCCGCAGGTTCGAGTCATTTTTGTGGGGACAGCCCCTTCAGCTGAACGGAATTACCTATGTCGCTTCGGCCCCGGAGGTGCGGGGCCGCGGACACGTGCGGGTACTTATGGAACGAATCCTGCGGGATGCGTATGCAGCCGGCTTCCACGCATCGGCCTTGTACCCCTTTCTCTTCCGTTTTTATGCCAAGTTCGGCTACGGAAACGTCGGGTCTATGTACGGGTACCACTTTCGTCCCGAGGACATTCAGCCGGAGGTAAGCGCACAGGTGGCCGGAAGCTTCGAACCCCTGGCCGGCGGCCGGGAGGAGCTGGAGAAGCCCGCGAAAATCGAACTGTTTGCACGGCGTTTTGAGGAGGCGCGGCAGGTGTACAACCGCTGGATACAGAACTTCAGCCTCGGCATTCAGCTGCCCTACACCGCCGAGCAGTATCGCCACTACCTGGGCACACAGAACGAGCAGGCCTACCTGTACCGCAATTCCGCCGGCGAGGCCGCCGGTTTTATTCAGTACAAAATGAAGCCGGCCCGCGAGGACAACGTCAAGATACAGGTGCAGCGCCTCGCCTATACCACCGCAGAGGGCTTCCAGGCGCTGTTCGCCTTTCTGGCCCGGCACCGCAACCAGTGCGTCGAGATTCGTCTGCATGTCCCGGCGGGTGTACCGGTGCATTTGCTGATGCGCGAGCCGCGGGTGCGGGCGGCCCGTATGGCGGAGTGGATGGCCCGGCCCCTATCGGTGCCCGAACTGCTGCAGATGAAAATTCGCCAGGCAGAGTTCGGCGGTGCGGTGCGCTTCTCCCTGCAGGACCCGCTGATAGAGGAGAATACCGCCACCTACACCATTAACAACGGCCAGCTGTCGGTAGGCGCCTTTACCGGAGAAAACGAGATTCCCTTCGAGAGTTTTTCAACCCTGCTGTTCGGGGCCTACAGCTATCAGCAGTTGTCCCTGGCCGGCCGGGTCTCCAGTGCCGAAGACGGGCTGATGACTCCCAACACAGAGGCGGAGCTGCGGGCGCTCTTCGGCCCGGCCCCGGTGGTTATGTTCGGCGATGAGTTCTGAAGCCCGGGCCAACTCTAAGTGCGTGTTATAAAGCTTCTATTTTTAGCTGACTGCACAATTTTTTTAGTTTTTGGTCTAATGTGAGCAATATTCCGTCATTTCTTCTGGCACAGATTAAATATTGACAATCATATACTGACTGATTGTTGTTGATAGCCTCTCTCAGTGCTTCTTTCCACAGGTCCTTCGCATCTATAAATTGGTCAATTAAATTGATTCCATCTTCAGATATACGATAACACTCTTCATGCTTAAACTGTGCTATTTTGTTATATTTCCACGCAACGTTTGTTATTTCGGAAATATACAGCTCAGGTGCAATTACCGTATCTGCTTCAAGTAGTGCCTTTTTAAATCTGTCACTATTTTCTTTTTTCAGAAGAATCTCCAGTGCAGCGGATGTATCTAGTACTATAATCATCTTTCGCGGTCTTCTCTTATAAGTTCGACTTGGTCTACCACTCTGCCCTTTGGAATCGGCCTCTCCTCTATTTTTTCTAGGATGGCTTTTCTTCTCAGTTTATTGTTGATATGCAATCCGAGGCTCTCTTTGAGGAGCACGATTGTCTGCTGGGCTATACTTCGATTCTTTTCCTTTGCAATCGCATTCAGCCGTATATAAATATCTTCAGGAAGGTCTCTTACCTGTAAAGTCGGCATATGCATCCTCCTACGCATGCATTATAATATATAAACGCATGCATAGCAAGAAGTTTTCCGGACACCTCGGCCAGTCATTTAATTCTGTATTTTCCCGAATCAGTGCTATAATTAATGGTGAAGTCGCCGGTATGGGCTGCAGCCGACCGCCGGCTTAAATTCCACTTTATCAAGGAGGGCATTATGGGTAGGAAATTTGTATTAATTGGATTAGTTCTGATTTTAATGGGAGCCGCGCTCCCGCTGGCCGCCGACTCGCAGGTCGATATCGGGCTGCATATCCCGTACTACATAGGGGTGCAAACCGAAGATGATGACGCCGGCGCCGCAATCAATTACGCCTTTCTGGTCCCCGATCTCAAATACAACTACTTCTTCAACGAATCGGGAATTAGATTCGGTGTCGGTGCGCGTATGTTCACCATCATCCTCGAATCGATGGCCTATCCCATCGTCACCCTCGAAACCGACGTAGGGCCCTTCAGGTTCAGCGGGCATGTGGGCGGTGGCGTATTTCTCTTCTTCGGCCTCTTAAACGACATCGGCACCGGCCATTTCTACATTCCGGAGGTCTCGGTGGCCTACCGCTTCTCGGAAAGCTTCAGCGTCGGTACAGGGGCCGGGTTCTTCTTCGCCCCGGAAGCGGCCGACTTTAACAACTTTGCCTATATTGGCGACGTATTTGCGCGCTTTACCTTTTAATATGTAAAAAGATTCACATCCTGTAGAACATCGGCCCGTGGGGCAGCCGCGTGCGGCGGCCCCAGTAGCCGGGCCTTACAGCAGGTGATAGGTCACCGCCACCATGCTCATCAGTACCAGTTTGCAGTAAGCCGGGAGTTTTGACCAATCCCCGAAACTGTGGTTCAATATCACCATGGATAGATGTAGCAAGCATAGGGCCAAGGAAGATGGCCCCGGAAGCATTGTTCTTAAAACCGAGCATCCCTTTCGGGAGGCCTGGGCCAAAGAGGCGGCGGAGTTTCCCTATAACATCATTATTAACCGGGCTGTTCGTCGAGTCCCTTCCCACTGGCACGATGCGCTGGAGATTGTAGCAGTCGATAAGGGTCGGGTAACCGTGTCTGCTGCAGGGAGTAGCCGAGAATTAAAGCGGGGGGATTTTATTCTTCTGCGGCCCGGGACGGTCCATCTCTTTTCGGGAGATGGAACCGCGGATTGTCTGGTTATGAAATTCAAGAACAGCAGCTTCAAGACCTTTTCGGGTAACGAACCGGGAATGCGTTTCCTTTTTCCTCTTTTTCATGACCGGCCTGCCGAACCGTGGATCGCCGGAAGGGACCAGCGGCTTTTTGTGGCCATCTGTGAGATGGTTGAAGCTTTTCTTGAGAAGCCTCCGGGCTTTGAGCTGACTGTTCGGGGGAATTTTCTCAGGATTGCCGGAAGACTGGCGGAACTGGGGCTGGTGGCGCCGCCTGTGCAACTTTCCGAGAGGGATCGAGAAAGGATTGATCAGCTGATGGAAAAGCTGGAAGTAAGCTACTGTGAACAGTGGTGCGAAAGCCGGGCGGCAGACCTGGTGGGGGTGAGTTACTGGCACTTCAACCGGCTCTTCAAACGGCTGACCGGTACTACCTTTTTAAAGGTTCTTACTTCCCTTAGGGTGCGGCATGTTCAGCGGCTCCTGCTGGAAACTGATCTTGCTGTTGGTGAAATTGTTGAAAGAACCGGTTTTTCCAGTCACGACCATCTCCTTCGGGCCTTCCGGCGGGAGGTGGGGATGGCTCCGGGGAGGTACAGGAAGGAGGGAAGGGAGCTGGAAGGTGGCCCATATTCCGGGTAATTCGGGACTATCTTCGAGCCAATAGATAATTGCATGGGTATCCAGGTGGATATCCATTCTCTAAGTTCCCATTCCGAATGCTTTTGCGATATCTTCAGGAAGGGTGTCAAAATCATCTTCCACCTGTTTCTCTTTGTCAAAAAAGGGCAAAAAATGACGAAAACCGGGCAAAGTTTCAGGTAGTTTTATCCAGCCAGCTGAAATATAATTATCCCATGGAAACCAAAGAAACGAAAACAGCAATAAGAACAGAAAGAAAGCCCGACTTCAGTCAACTGGAACGGGTTTTGAGAAGGGAGATTCCGGACCGTCCGGTACTCTTCGAGTTCTTTTTTGACGACCCTATCTATGAACTGTATGCGGGGGAGAAGTTTCCGGAAGGTTGTATCTGGCCCCGGCTGGATGACCTCTACACCCGGGGCAAAATTATCGCTAAAGCCTTTGCTGCAGCGGGCTACGACCACGTAACCATCCGTGGCTCGGCCTGGGATGTTTTCCACAACATCATTCGGGAGCAGCGAAACGCCGAAACAGTGAGCTTGAACGAGGGGATGCATATCTGGGACAGGGCGAGCTTTGAGGCTTTTCCCTGGTCCGATCCCGACAGCTTCGACGACAGCCACCTGGAACGCCTCGCCGGGGATATCCCCGAGGGAATGAAGCTCATTGTCCACGGCCCTATGGGAATTGAGGAGATTGTTTTCCAGCTGATCGGCTATGAACGGCTCTGCTACATGCTCTTTGACATGCCCGACCTGGTGGAGGAGCTTTTTCAAAAGGTGGGGGATCAATTCGTCAGTTATTACCGTCGGGCGGTGGAGCATGATAGTGTGGGGGCTATCATCTACAACGATGATTGGGGCTTTAACACCGGGCCGATGATCAGCCCCGGGGATATGCGCCGGCTTATTTTCCCTCATGTCCGGAAGATTGTAAAGATGGCCCACGATGCGGGAAAGCCCGCTATCCTCCACTCCTGCGGGAACCTCTACGGAGAGATCATGGAGGATATAATCGAGGATCTTAGGTTTGACGCAAAACACTCCTATGAAGATCTTATCTTGCCAGTGGAAAAGGCATACGAACTCTTAAAGGGGCGGATCGCTGTCCTGGGGGGGCTTGATGTGGATTACCTGGTCCGTCACAACGGTGAAGAGATAGAAAAGCGTGCTTCTGCTCTTGTAAAGATGGGAATGAAAGGGGGCGGCTACGCCCTGGGCAGCGGGAACAGTATTGCCAAATATATTCCCGATGAAAGTTTTCAGGCGATGCGGAGGGCGGCGGGGGTCATAAAGGGATAATAACCCCCCTGTCAACTATATCCGATATATTGGGGTATACAAGCAACGACTCCACATCCGTATATCTTAAAACCGATTCCTATAGATGTGGTCACTGTTAGACACGGTAAATTTGATAAAGAGAGACTACTACCTGCCGGAGGTCTCGGTGGCCTACCTTTTAATATGTAAAAAGATTCACATCCTGTAGAACATCGGCCCGTGGGGCAGCCGCGTGCGGCGGCCCCAGTAGCCGGG
Organism: uncultured Sediminispirochaeta sp.; assembly: GCA_964632675.1. GTDB lineage: Bacteria > Spirochaetota > Spirochaetia > DSM-16054 > Sediminispirochaetaceae > DSBN01. The sequence goes on along the minus strand of CAZWDV010000023.1, from coordinate 19,940 downwards.
CCTTACAGCAGGTGATAGGTCACCGCCACACCAGCGGTTACCACCGACACCATGCTCATCAGCTTGATCAAGATGTTTAGGCTGGGTCCCGAAGTATCCTTGAAGGGGTCGCCCACCGTGTCGCCCACCACAGTTGCCGAGTGGGCCGCGGAGCCCTTGCCCCCCAAGTTGCCCTCTTCTACATACTTCTTGGCATTGTCCCAGGCCCCGCCGGTGTTGGCCATAAAAACCGCCAGAATAAACCCGGAGCCCAGGGCGCCGATCAGCAGCCCCATCACGCCCGGCACCCCGATAAACACCCCGGCCAGAATCGGCACCAGAATGGCCAGAGCCGAGGGCAGAATCATCTCTAACTGCGCCGCCTTGGTCGAGATTTCCACACAGCGGGCGTAGTCGGGCTTCTGTTCACCCTTCAGAATACCCGGCATCTCCTTAAACTGCCGGCGCACCTCGTTTATCATCTTCTGCGCCGCCCGGCCCACCGCGTTCATGGTAATGCCACTGAACACGAATGCCATCATCGAGCCCAGGAAAATGCCCACCAGCACCTTCGGGTTCATCAGGTTCACCCGGAAGGCCTCCATAAACTGCAGAAAACTGGCCTCGGCGGTCTCGATTACTTCTCCGCCCCGCAGCTCCAGGGTGGTGAACTGGCCCCCGATAATCTTGCTCATGGCAATCTTCACCTCCTGAATGTAGGAGGCCAGCAGGGCCAGGGCCGTCAGGGCCGCCGAACCGATGGCAAAGCCCTTGCCGGTAGCGGCATTGGTGTTGCCCAGGCTGTCCAGGGCATCGGTGCGCCGGCGCACCTCCTCGTCCAGGCCGGCCATCTCGGCGTTGCCCCCGGCGTTGTCGGCAATCGGGCCGTAGGCGTCGGAGGCCAGGGTAATGCCCAGGGTCGAGAGCATCCCCACCGCGGCAATGCCGATGCCGTACAGGCCCATGGCGGTGTTGTCGAAGTTCCAGCCGGCGGCAAAGGTAAAGGCCAGAATTATGGCCACTACAATCGCCAGTACCGGTACTGCAGTGGAAATCATTCCGGTTCCCACTCCGGAGATAATGACGGTGGCCGGTCCAGTCTGTCCGCTCTCGGAGATCAGCTGGGTCGGGCGGTGGGAGGATGAGGTAAAGAACTCGGTGGATTTTCCTATCACGATGCCCGCCAGCAGGCCGGTGATAATCGAAAAACCGATGCCCACCCAGTTGCTGATGCCCAGCACATACAGTATTACGAAGGCGAACACCGCTATCAGCACGGCACTGCTGTTCACCCCGCGGGAGAGAGCGGTCAGCAAATTCTTCTGGGTGGCGTCCTCGCGGCTTTTCACCAGAAAAATACCCAGAATCGAAAGCAGAATGCCGACCCCGGCAATCAGCATTGGGGCGATGACCGCCCGCAGCTGCTCTTCGCCCCCGGCCGAAGCAAAGGCGGTGGCCCCCAGGGCGGTAGTGGCCAAAATAGAGCCGCAGTACGACTCGTACAGGTCGGCCCCCATACCGGCTACGTCGCCCACGTTGTCGCCGACGTTGTCGGCAATGGTGGCGGGGTTGCGCGGGTCGTCCTCGGGAATCCCTTCCTCCACTTTTCCCACCAGGTCGGCGCCCACATCGGCGGCTTTGGTGTAGATACCCCCGCCCACACGGGCGAAGAGGGCGTAGGCCGAAGCGCCCATTTCAAATGTGAGCATGGTGGTGGTAATCACGATCAGATTATCGGCATACACCTGCCGCAGCACCACGAACCAAATCGAAATGTCCAGCAGGCCCAGGCCGACGACCACCAGGCCCATTACTGCGCCGCTGCGAAAGGCAATCTGCAGCCCCTTGTTCAGCGACGTGCGGGCGGCGTTGGTGGTGCGCGCGGAGGCCAGAGTGGCCATCCGCATGCCCAGATAACCGGCCAGGGCCGAGAAGAAGCCCCCGGTCAAAAAGGCGAAGGGAACCCAGGGGTTCTGCACGTGCAGCACGTAGGACAGAAAGGCGAACAGCAGCACCATGCCGGCGAAAAAGTACGCCACCACCCGGTACTGCTGCCGGATATAGGCCATGGCACCCTCGCGGACCGCCTGGGCGATCTCCTTCATTCTGTCGGTGCCCTCGCTCTCTTTCAAGGTCTGTGTGTAAAAATAGTACGCTGCTCCGAGGGCAATCAGAGCGGTAATCGGAGCCAGCCAAAAAATTGGGGTAATCACGAGTGCCTCCTTCCAATTTGAAATAGACTATAAAAAATTACTCTTCCCTGCGGTCTTCGGCCGGGTCTTCCGGTGAGTCCTCTGTTGAGTTCTCCGGGCCGGCCTCCACAACCTCTTGATATAATTTTTCTGCCTCCTCCACGCGTTCCAGGGGAACCTCTACGTGGCCCCAGCCGTGTTCCAGCTGAAACAGGCCGGCATAGGCGGTGTCGTGGTACGAAACCATATGGTAAGGAATCTCCCGGTCCTGCAGGACCGATTCCAGATAGCGGGCGTCAATCTCTTTTTCAATGGGAATTACATTGGGGCGTTTTTTGACGGGAAACATGCAGTACTCCTTTCCTTCAGTATACTTGCATAATTTTCTTATGGCAAATCCCGTCCGGCTGTACTATTATGTGTATATGAAACTAACCGTATTAGTCGATAACAATACCCTCATCGACCGCTACTACCTCGGTGAACCGGGGGTCTCCTATTTCATCGAAACCGGCGATAGCCGGGTTCTATTCGACGTCGGCTACTCCGACGCCTTCCTGCGCAACGCCCGCACCGCCGGCATCGATCCCCTGACCGCCGATTACGTGGTGCTCTCCCACGGCCACATCGACCACACCGGCGGCCTCGACGCCCTGCTGAAGGCCTACATGGAGGCCCGCTTCGAACGCGGCCACACGCATCTGCCGCAGCTGGTGGCCCACCCCGACGCGCTTATCCCCAAGTTTATAAGCACCGGCGCATCCGCGGCCGGCGGCCCCGAATCGGCGGTCGTGTCCATAGGCTCGCCGGTCTCCGCCGGCGTCCTGGCCCGCAGCTTCGACCTGCGCACCAGCCGCACTCCCCTCTGGCTGGACGACCGCCTGGTTTTCCTGGGCGAAATAGAACGGCGTACCGGCTTCGAGCAACCCGGCCCCATCGGCCGCCGCGGCGACGCCTCCGACACCACCGGCGACCAGCCTGACGATCTGCCGGACGACAGCGCCATGGCCTACCTGTCTGACCAAGGACTGGTCATCATTACCGGCTGCTCCCACGCCGGCATCTGCAACATTGTCGAAACCGCCCGCCGTGTCACCGGCATAGACAAGGTAATCGACATTATCGGCGGCTTCCATCTGCTCGACCCGCCCAAGGCCCAGCTGGAAGGCACCGTCGAGTACCTGCGCGCTCTGAACCTGCCGCAGCTGCGGGCCTGTCACTGCACCGACCTGCCTAGTAAAATCGCATTATCGGCGGCCGCCCCACTGAAAGAGGTAGGCAGCGGCCTGGTTATCGAGTATTAGGGCGTTAAGACTTTGGAGAAAACCCGCGAAGGATCGCTAAACACCTTCTTGGAGTTATTGTAACTATTTATATTAAAACGAGTTCCGCAGAAAGAATTTACACAGAATTCACGTTTCTGTATATAAAAACATTGAAAAATAGGATTTCATGGTATATTTAAATAGATACTGTGTAATACCAATTCATGAGAAAGTAGATCAGCAAAAAGTCAACAAAAGCATGAAGTATTAATCCAAAAGTTGCGCTGCCTGGGGGTAGAACCAACGGGATTACCTTCATGAAATTTACTCGGGTAGCGGGGCATGACGGCGACGGAAAAAAAGCAAATTGTACTCATCGGTTCTGACAATCTCGGTAACCAGATGTTAGTGTATTCTCTACAGCACGAACTCGATATACAGTGCAGCATCTGCACGCAGTCGGCCCAGCTCTTTTCAGATGAAACCCGCAGCGAGCTCAGCGAAAGCATTTCCAACGGCTATTCCACCCTGTTCCTCTTCGACTGTGATGCAAAGCCAATAGACGATGTGCTTACTGAAATTACCGCCAATCCCTTCATCCCCACCCAGCTGATAGCCCTCTATAATCTAAGCGACTACTCCGAAGCCGAAGCTAAAGCCCTCACCAAACAGGTGCGCGGCTTTTTCTATGTGGACGATACTATGGATCTGTTCTTAAAAGGCATCAACGCCATCTTCAAAGGCGAGGTATGGATTAGCCGGCAGATCCTGCTGGACTACGTAATGAAGAACGTGAGCGCGAGAACCCATCACACCCGCCCCAAAGTAGAGCTCACCGAGCGCGAGCAGCAGATTCTCTCACTGGTCAGCATCGGCGCCAACAACGAGGAGATCAGCGACAAGCTCTACATCAGCATCAACACCGTTAAAACCCACATGTACAACATCTTCAAAAAAATTCAGGTCAGCAACCGCCTGCAGGCCGCCCTGTGGGCCGCCAAACATCTCTGAGCAGTATTAGTACTGCTGACCCTTCCGGCCTAGTACTCTAGACCTTTTGCGGTATTCTTCTACAACCTATTTGTCACTTCAAAATCATCAGCCCTTATGATGTACCATTTTGAGTACCGTGATAATAATAGATACAGGAAATATGGTAATGGAAGAAAAGCGGGGTATGGAGAGGTACTGCCTGACGGTCCCGGCCAAAGTCAGCGTCATGAATCATAACCATCAGCTGCGAGGTCTGCAGGCGTATACCAAGGATGTCTCATCGCGGGGCACCTTCCTGCAGATGGATTCTGGCTTAGAGCTGGGGCAGAAAGTCCATCTTGAGATTTACCTCTCGATCAACAAACTGCAGGAGTTCTTCGAGCTGGACAATTCGGTTCGGGTCGAAGTCAGTGGGCAGGTAGTCCGCAGCACACACGAGGGAGTAGGCATTCGGTTCGACAAAAAATACAGCATTTTACCGAGCAACGGAGGCTGCTAGGTAAAGTGAGCTACTCATTTCTTCCGCATATAACAGGGAGGCGATTTATATGCGAAAACTGAAACTCAACGCATTGTGGAAGCCCTACTTTATCGGCGCAGGCGATAAAGCGGGCAAGTTCGGGATCTATTCTCCCGTTCTCATTCAACAGGTGCTGCAGTACGAGCGCAGCCGGGCCGACCGCGAAGGCGGCTACTTTTCAGTGGTCCTTTTTACCCTGAAAGAACCCGACTCGCAGAATGCCCGCTTCGTGAAACTGCTCAAAAACAGCACCCGCCTCATCGACCACCTGGGCTGGTACGACGCCACAACCGTCTGCGTGGTACTGACCGCCACCGACACCGACGGCGCCGAGCTGTTCGCCCGCAAAATCCAAGGCAGCGTCGAAACCATGTCCGGCAACGGCCGCCACCCGGCCCCGCCCTACGAAGTGTTCTCTTACCCCGACCAGGAACGCGGGCAGGGCGAAGGTAAGCTGAAAATATCGCGCAACATCTACCGCGACAACGATCTCTGCATCAACGAAAAACTCAAGCAGTTCCTGGGCCGGGAAATCCCCCTGTGGAAGCGCAGTCTGGACATTATCGGCTCCCTGGCCGGCCTGATTCTCTTAGCACCACTGTTCGCACTCACCGCCCTGCACATCAAACTGGTCTCCAAAGGCCCGGTCCTCTACACCCAGCAGCGGGTCGGTTTCAAAGGCCGCAGTTTTACCTTCCTCAAGTTTCGGACCATGAAGCAGAACAACGACGAAGGCCTCCATTCCAACCATGCATCCAACTTCATTGCTCGCAGCGACATACCGATGGAAAAACTCGACGATCATGACCCGCGCATCATTTTCGGCGGTCGGGTTATTCGTAAGGCCTGCATCGACGAGTTCCCGCAGCTGTGGAACGTACTGCGTGGGGACATGAGCCTGGTCGGACCGCGCCCCTGTATACCCTACGAGGCCGAAACCTATCTGCGCTGGCATGCCCAGCGCTTCGACATCATGCCCGGAGCTACCGGTCTGTGGCAGGTGAGCGGCAAGAACAAACTGACCTTCCACGAAATGATCAGCCTCGACATCAAGTACTCACGCAAAATGTCTCTGGGGCTGGACCTTAAAATTATCCTGCTCACCGTCCCGGCCATCACCGAAATGGTATGGGAGAGTGTGTGCGGTAAGCTGGGTATTTGCCAAAACGAACGAATGATGGTAGCGGACAGTGAAAATGGATAGTGTGGTAAAGCAAGGGCAAAAAGTGAAAGATGAATTAGTGTATTTCATAAAAGAAAACTTCTACTTCAATGTAGAGGCGTTTACTTTGAAAGATGATGACTCCTTTATGGAAAAAGGGGTTATCGACTCTACGGGCATTTTAGAATTGATTGAATTCTTAGAAGCGAGATATTCAATCTACATTGAAGACGACGAACTTACTCCGGAGAATCTTGATTCTCTGAATCGCGTCGAAACGTTTATTGTACGAAAGGTACATGCAGACTAATGTTGGCGGAGTATGACGTGCGCACTCTTAAAATTGAGGCTTCGAAAGAGGTTGCGCACATAGTCGATTCCATAAAAGAAATTGTGAGTAAAAGACTAAAGCGTCAAGGAGCAGTAGTTGCCCTTTCAGGCGGTATCGATAGTAGTGTGGTAGCTGCCCTTTGTGTAAAAGCGCTAGGGCCGGATAAAGTCTATGGCGTTCAGATGCCAGACTGTCATTCAGCCGCCGACACCAAGCTTCTGAGCGATCGAGTTGCGCAGTATCTTCACATTGAAACTCATTTTCAAGATATTACCCCTATTTTAGAAGTTATAGGCTGTTATAAAAAGCAAATTGCTGCCTATCAAAAGGTTATCCCGCAGTATGGGCCAGGGTGAAGTGCAAAAATTGTATTGCCGGACGTATTGGCTGCTAACTCTTTAAGGCTTTTTTACGTCATAGCAATTGACCCGGAAGGAACTATGGTAAAAAAGCGATTAAGCCATAAGGCGTACCTCGAGATAGTGGCAGCTACCAATTTTAAACAACGCGTGCGTAAAATGTTAGAATACTATTATGCCGACCGATTGAACTATGCGGTCGCCGGTACGCATAACCGTGTGGAATACGACCAGGGTTTTTTTGTGAAGGGAGGCGACGGGGCGGCCGATCTAAAACCAATTGCCCATTTGTACAAAACTCAAGTATACCAGTTGGCAGACTACTTGTCGATTCCCGCCGAGATTCGGACGCGGCCGCCTAGTGCGGATACGTATCAGTTGCCTCAAACTCAGGAAGAGTTCTTCTTTTCCCTGCCCTATGACAAAATGGACTTGTGTCTATACGGCAAAAACCATAATCTGACGGAGTCTGAGGTTGCGGCTGCCGCCGACATTTCTTTAGAACAACTGCAGCGGGTGTACGCCGATATCGACCAAAAACGGCGTACCTCTGCCTACCTGCATCTGCCCCCGCAGCTGGTTGAGGATGTGCGGGAGGTTGATAATAGAACTTTTTTTCACTCTAGAAAATAGAGAACTCTTTTTATTTATAAATTACAATTTTGAAACTTTGTTACATAATTGTTGAAGCACATTTCGTTTTAGAAAAGACATTTTTGGATGGGAGATTATGCTATTGCTAATTATTTATATTAAAATAATATAAAGTTTTTATGATGTTGTAATATTCTGGCATGTTTATTGCAATATTAGATCAAACAGGAGCTATTACGATGATACTGAATAGAAAGAACATTTTCATTGCCATATTCATCTTCTTAATCATATCTTCAGGCTGTGAATTACCGGCTCAAGACAATGAGCCGGAAGCTTCATTTTATGAACCTTTTGATATTTTGGATTCATCATTGTGGCAAGTCGCCTCTTGGAGTGAGCATGGAGCGCAAACAGGTCCTGAAAGATGCTTTGTAGAAAACGGTAAGCTGAACATGATTTTTATTAACGATAGCAATGAAGGGTATCTGAACGCAGCAATTCAAACCAGAGATGAATATCTCTACGGAACATGGGAAGCACGTCTAAAGCCTTCCTCTGTGCCTGGTGTTCTCAATTCTTTTTTTACTATTGATTGGGATGAGAGAAGTGATGATTCTTCAACAAGTGACGGTACAAAACAAGAGATAGATATCGAGTTTCTTACATATACTTTTGGTCCGGATTCAGGCGAGGTACATTTTGCCGTACATGCTCAGGGACTTAACAGTTTCAATACGAATCCTGATCTCCAGCTTGATTTTGATCCCTCGGCTGATTTTCATACCTGGGGATTTGAGATAACTCCGGAATATATCAGGTGGTTCGTGGACAATACGACACTTCTTACCTATTACTATAGCGAGCACGAAATCAGTATCACCGATCCATATATGTTAAAATTAAATGTCTGGTCGAGAGAAAATTGGATTAATGGACCACCGCCACAGGATGTGGAGTGTATTTATCAAATTGACTGGATTAAGTTTACCCCTTATGGTAATGCAAAGGTTGTACCTCCCACTCAAATACGCTTGGGGCAATAGTAAATCTATTCAGCTAAAATACAGAATTAGTTATCTCCCCAATAAATGGCAATTTTGCATCCTTTGCGGATAACTGTGGCGAGGCAATCGGCCATACAATTCCGATATCAGGATCGTTCCAACGTAAACCCCGTTCATGTTCGGGGCTGTAAGGAGCCGAGGTTTTGTAGGACACATAGCTGTCGTTCTCCAAAGCAAGAAAACCGTGGGCAAACCCAACCGGAATGTAGAGTGCCTGGTGCTTTTCTGCAGCAAGTTCAATCGCCGCCCACTTTTGAAAGGTTGGAGAATTCTTCCGAAGGTCAACCACTACATCGAGTATTGTTCCCTTTATTACACTCACCAGTTTGGCCTGTGCCATCGGGGGAATTTGAAAATGCAGCCCCCGCAGCACATCCCGGGCGGATACCGAGAGATTATCTTGGACAAAAGTGTCCCCTATACCCTGAGCTGCAAAGGCTTCATATTGGTAAGTCTCTTTGAAAAAACCCCGCGGGTCTTCAAAGGTTTTTTGTTCGATTAAGACTAAACCGGACAGTTCGTAATGACTGAAAGTGAAGGGCATCCTATTCCTCCCGGATAATATTCATAAGATATTCTCCGTACCCGGATTTCATCAAGGGTTCGGCCAGCTTTTCCAATTGTTCAGCATCAATGTATCCCATCTTATACGCAATTTCTTCAATGCAAGATATCTTCAGGCCCTGCCGTTCCTCGATAGTTTGAATATACTGGGTTGCGTCAACTAATGAGTTGTGGGTCCCCGTATCGAGCCAGGCAAACCCGCGGCCCAGCAGTTCTACCTGCAGTTGGCCGTTGTGCAGATACAGGTTATTCAAATCGGTTATTTCCAGCTCGCCCCGTTGTGATGGCTGAAGTAGTTTGGCGTATGAAGTTACCATGTGATCATAGAAATAGAGCCCCGCCACTGCATAGTTGGATTTCGGCTGCAGCGGTTTCTCCTCAATAGAAAGCACTTTTCCATTTTTGTCAAACTCCACTACACCATAGCGCTGCGGGTCCTTCACATAGTAGCCAAACACCGTAGCACCGGTTTGTAACTCAGCCGCGCGCTGCACCCTTTCCGGCAGTGAATGGCCGTAAAAAATGTTGTCACCGAGTATCAGTGACACCGGCTCTTCATTAATGAACTTTTCTCCAAGAACAAAGGCCTCGGCAATTCCGCGCGGCTCTTTTTGCTCCATGTAACTGAACTCGAGACCCAGCTGTTCGCCACTGCCAAACAGGTTCTCGAACAGCGGCAAATCGGCAGGTGTTGAGATAATCAGGATTTCTCTGATGCCGGCCAGCATCAGTACCGACAGGGGATAATAGATCATCGGTTTATCATATACCGGCAATAACTGTTTACACACAATTTGAGTAATTGGATAAAGCCGGGTGCCCATTCCGCCCGATAGGATAATTCCCTTCATCGCCGCTCCTTATTCACCTATTAAAATTATATCACGGGCATCTAAAAAAGCATTAACAATTTATGATTGTAAATCATTCTAAAGGGGGGTATCATTAACTAAAGGAACCCAAAATGACATCAACCAAGCGAACTTTTTTATTGTTAGCGCTGGCTATTTTCTGTATCGCATCTTTTCCCGGTACGGCTCAGAGCAGCTACACGAAAAGTGGGCTAAACGGCGCCCTGTTCGATGCCCACACCGCCTTCAATATGGACGATATTGTGCAGAGCTTCGGCGGCCAACTTGGCTACTCGATCGGCGGGATTTTAGATGTCGGTCTGAACTTTTCAATGGCCTACGATGAAATTGAAGGTCAAGCTTCCCAAGAGACAAATATCGGCATGAAATACGGGATTATGCTGCTTAAACAGGAAGATCTTTCACCGGTGTCCCTCGAGCTGAGTGGCAGCTATGGGTATTCATTTGTTGAGAGTGATTACTATACCGACGCTGATCCTGAAAGGCAAAAGGAGGGCCGTGGCTACCAGCTAAAACTACACCTTCTGCACGATTTTGCAACCGGCAATTCATCAGCAATCCGTCTAGGTCCCTTCGCAGCTCTTCGCAGCTACCGGTATACGGTTGAAGCTATCAGCCTGGGTGCCGAAGAAGACCAAGAATTTTTATCTGAACGTGAAACCGGTTTATTCTACGGTATAGAATTGGCTTTCCACAAAACTTCGGCCCAGGGAAAAACCTACTATCTAAGCCTCGAGCCGAGCATGGATGATAACCTGAATTTCAGTGCAGCTCTGCGCACCGGTTTGGTATATGAGATAAGATAGAGCTATTTAAGGTAATACTCTAAATGTGATCTTTTTCCTTATTAGAAAAGAAATTATTTCAAAATAATTTTAGAATATGCCCCCCGCTTGTGCTATACTACTATCAATGAGACACGCATGAATCATGTTCATTTCCCGGGTATTTGTTAACCGGAGATAGGTTCATTTTGGTCGTTTTGTAGTCTTCCTAAAGTGCACATGAAAACCGGGATAGCCTGTTTCGGCGGCATCCATGGTTGACTGAGATTCCTCGGCTTCAGAAGCACGTTGATGACGAATAATTAACTACGGTGCAAGTGAAAAATTTGTTTTCAAGTAGTAAGAGTAAAGCGTGGAGAAACAATCTTGTGCATCCTTTTTTTGTTGCATTTAGAATAAAAATGAACTGTGCAAAGCATTTTTACATATTCACAATAACAATAGTTCTAATGATATGCTCCGGATGTTCTTTTTTACTCCAAAGCAGTGGTCCGGTGCCTATCACTGTCTCCTCGAATTACTTTCTTATATCCTGGGATGCCGAGGAAGAAATTCTCAGCGAGCTTCCATCTTCTACTAGTTATTTCAACCTCTATTATCGAAAATTATTTGCGAAGGACTGGATTTTTCTTAAATCCACCTACGGAAACAAGAACATTGTTACGGTGAACGTCTCTGAACTTAGGGGAAATGACAGCTATGAGTTTGGAATAGAGCAGGTGTATAAAAACGGCAGAACTTCGGAGATTCACGGGTCCACCGATTTTACTGCAAAACCTGCAGGGGGCTGGTATCTTATAGTATCGAATTAGTGAACTCCAAGAATGAATTATTATAGTGAAGCAGGCAACAAAATGAAAAAAATAACAATCTTCTTCATAACAATGCTTATTCTCTTTGTACTAGTCCATACTAATGTGTTTTCCCAGGTAGATGAACCAGAAGTACAATCATTCTCAGGTGATGAAGAAAAATCTTATACTCCAGGCATTATTTTCAACACCAGCAATATCCTGCTCGACCTGAAGGAATACCAGTCGGGAGTCGGTATCAAACTTCGGGGTGAGGATGCTTCAATTCGGGGGCTGTTCAGCATAAGCTATGAGAGCAGCAACGATGAGTTCGATACCAATATCGGAATCACCTATGAGAGGCCTTTCTTTGCCGGGCGCGTGGCACCGTATTGGGGAATCGCCGGCAAGGTTGGTTTCAACCTCGATAAGGACGAAACCGATTCCGATAACTGGATGAATACCACAAGCATTACAGGCAACCTATCTGCAGTGTTTGGCACCGAGGTGTATTTATACGAGTTCCTCTCGGTATTTGCAGAATACAACCTGGGCGCTTCGGTGAGTCGGGTGAAGGTCCTACAGAGCTCTTCTGGTACGGAAACCGAGAACACAAATATCAATTTCAGTATAGGTACCGAATTGGGTAATGAGGCATCCCTGGGGGTGGTGATCTACTTGGAGAAACGACCATTCGAGGAAGAAGTAGTATCTAATAATGATTGACGTAAGTATCCTCATAGTAAGCTACAACACATCGGAACTCACCTGTGCCGCTATTCAATCGGTGTACGATCAAACAAAGAGAGTCAGTTTCGAACTGATTGTGGTGGATAACAACTCTACCGACGGATCAGCCGATGAGATAGCGAATAGGTTCCCGGAGCTAAATCTCATTCGTCTCGAATCGAATATTGGCTTTGCAGCGGCAAACAACTTGGCCTCAGAGCATGCTGCCGGAAAGTATATACTTCTGCTCAATCCTGATACGGTTGTGCTTGATTCTGCTGTTGATAAACTGGTTGAGTTTGCGGAGCATAATACACAATATGGGATTTATGGTGGATCTACTTTCTTCGAAGACATGAGTCGCAACCCTACCGCCGGCTGGAACATGGCTACGCCGTGGAGTCTCTTCTCTTCCGCCGTTGGTCTTAGCTCCCTCTTCCGCCATTCACGTTTTTTTAATCCGGAATCGCTAGAATGGTGGAATTGGGCAAGCCCCCGTGAGGTGGATATAGTGACCGGATGTTTCCTGTTGATCGGTCACGACTTATGGGATGAGCTTGACGGTTTTGACGAGAGATTCCACATGTACAGTGAAGATGTAGACCTCTGTATTCGAGCTATGGCGAAGGGCTGCAAAGCGATTCTCAATCCGCAGGCCTGCTTGATACATTACGGAGGGCGCTCTGACCATGTTCGACCGGATAAATTAGTAAGACTACTTGGAGCTAAAGTACTACTGTTTTGCAAACACTGGAAGCCTATTGCTGCCTGGTATGCCGAGATAATGCTTATCGCATTGACATTCACCCGTAGTAGTGCAGCCAAGATTCGTTATTGGATTATAAATGGGGAACCCCCCGATGCATCAGGGTGGATAGCGGCGTTTAGTCGTCGTAATGAATGGCGAAGGAAGCGATGTGAATAACTTCGAATGTAATAAACCAATCGTACTCGCCATTTCATCAAGCGGAGGGCACTGGCGTCAGTTGATGAGGCTGTCAACTGCTTTTGAACAGCACAGTGTAGTATATGCTACTGTAGACCCTGAGAACCGAAGAGATGTTGGCAATTCTCCGTTTTTCACTGTACCCGATGGAAATATTCATACAAAGTTGGCACTCATTCGTATGGCCTTTGTAATTTATCGATTGGTTCGGAGATTTCGACCGGCAGTAGTAGTAACTACTGGTGCCGCTCCCGGCTATTTTGCACTCCGGTTCGGAAAACGATTTGGGGCCCGCACACTCTGGGTCGACAGCATCGCCAATGCAGAGAAGTTGTCCATTTCGGGTTGGAACGTTCGTCGTTTTGCTGATGGGTGGCTGACTCAGTGGCCCGAAGTTTCGAGTAGTAAAGGCCCTGACTACTATGGATCGGTTCTGTGATATTGGTAACTGTTGGAACACAACTCCCCTTTGACCGGCTTGTACGAGCTGTAGATGAATGGGCGGGAAAAAATGGTCGTACTGATGTGGTTGCGCAGATTGGTCGATCTAGTTACAAGCCGCGCAACCTGAAGTTCTATGAGGCCCTTACTCCCAGTGAGTTTGATGATTTGCTCAGCCAGGCCGATTTCATCGTATCGCATGCGGGCATTGGTACAATTATCGGCGCTTTGGATCAGGGAAAGCCAATCGTGGTTATGCCAAGAATGTCAAAACTCAAAGAACAGCGCACCGATCATCAAATTGCAACCGCTGATAAGTTTGGTAAGATGAAACTGGTCATGGTCGCGCAGGACGAACAGAAACTGGCGACTGTCCTCGATCAAGCTATAAATAACCACAAACCTCCAGAAGTGGTAAACAGTAAACCCGATTCTGATCTGCTTAGCTATGTTACCAATTTTATCGAGTCCGGAGTTAATGCAAGAACGGAATCCCAGCCAGACGGAATAATTTGCTTTGGAGGGGAGGACTGGTGGTACCATAATCGAGGACATTACGATATGCAGATGATGCGTGAGGCAAGCAAGCGCCTTCCAGTGCTCTACATAAATTCGATTGGAGTCCGTTCTCCCAGTAGGAACGAAGGTGCGGTATTCTTTAAACGAGTTTTTCGCAAATCTCGCAGCTTCCTGCGTGGGCTTGTGCGTGTTCGACCCAGCCATTATGTATATAGCCCAATTACGAGTCCGGGGATTCGCACAACCCGAATAGGTCGATGGTTAACTGTCCTTCAAATCCGAGCAACCCTCAAAAGAGTTGGAATCAGAAAACCATTGGTGTGGATTGCCCTGCCTACTGCAGCAGATTTAATAGACACGCTACCCAATGTGGGCATTATCTATCAAAGAACCGATCGTTTTGAAGAGTTCTCCCCTGAGAATTCCAAGCGGCTTAAGGCGCAAGATCTTGTTCTTAAAAAGAAAGCCAATGCCACGCTTTTCTGTTCACACTACCTAATGGAGGCAGAAAAGCAGGAATGTACGGCACCTTTCTTTGTTGATCATGGTGTCGACTATCAGCAATTTCGTTTGGCCGGTTTAGTGCGAAAAGAACCGGAAGATATGCGGGCAATTCCAAGACCTCGCATCGGATTCGTTGGCGGAGTAGACAGCCATACGTTCAATGCCGAGTTGTTCTGTGAAGTAGTTAAAGGGCTACCGGAATACTCTTTTGTCATTGTCGGCGCAATTTCCCTCCAGGATGGCTGGTGCAGGGCGCCCAATCTTTGGCTGCTGGGGAAAAAACCTTACAACCTCATAGCTGACTATATGGCAGCATGTGATGTATTGATTATGCCGTGGAATGACAATGAGTGGATTCGTTCTTGTAACCCGGTGAAATTAAAAGAGTATCTTGCAACTGGGCGTCCTGTTGTGAGTACTCCTTTTCCAGAGTTGGAGTATTACCAAAACCAAGTTGCTGTTGCTACCCCATCAGAGTTTGTGAAATTGCTACGTCGTGTAGTGGTAGAGGGGCAAACACCCGTTCCTACCAATTACCTTGCAAGCCACACTTGGAAAGAAAAGTTTTTGACCTTTGCTAATGAAATATTGCCCGATTGAGATTAGGTGTTCATGTTATCATCAGATTCGTACAGTGGTTGCCCTGAAAATTATTCAGGTATTTACCACAGACTATTCCAGATAGCCAACGATGGCCATGAACTTACCGGTGCTCTCGAGGATGCGCTAACAAATGAATCTGCAGCCCAGCAGTTAAAAGTTTGCAGCCATCAACGTTAGTGTGTGCGAACAAAAATTCGAAAATGTAGAGATAGAGTCGCGAGCGTGTTACCTTGGACGCAAGGGGGAGGGGACATATGAAACATTCAGGAATTGTTTTGGGATGCAGGCAAATTGTTGTGATTTTATTGTTTATGTTTGTGGCTGCAGCTCTCAGTGCCCAGCCGTCCGGATTGAAACTGGACGCTTCAGGCGGAACGACGACTGAACTGTCTCAGTACGGCATTACGTGGACGTTTGCGGAGCCAGTGGAGTTTGGGCAGTTTGTGAACGGTGACTACTGGGTGGTGGGACCGGTGACAGTCGTTGAGGTGGACCCTGCACCTGCTGTGGTTAACGGAAATTACGTCCACGGATCGATGATCAATCCGAGACTCGGTAGTCAGGGGTATGATTCGCGGACCACTCGATCGAGGGCGCCATATGATTCAACCTCGCGCGTCCAGTTTCCGGTTACAATTCAGCCGGACGCATCCCTCATCTCGTCTATCTCTAGGGATCTCAACAACGAGGCACCTATCCCGGTTCTAAAGTCTGCCGCCGTTTTGACGGTAATTCGAGCTCCTGCTCACGAAGATGCATTCCGCCCCGGGTTGATTGGGGATGATAAGCCGCAATATCGCGCTGGAAGCATTAGATGGGACCTTCTCCCGAATCTTTCGGAAACTCCGTCTGCTCCTGATTCACTTTATTACTATGAGCGCTCGTTCCAGCGTCCTTGGCTGTTGCACAATGGAAGCTGGACTAGCCGATATATTAGCCCAACCGACAATATGCCCGACTACCATCAGGACATTGCCATCCTGCTGAGCCACGGTGCCGTAGCGATGCTGACTGATCTTGGCGTGGATCGGACTGAACTTGTTATTAACTACTTGCAGGTGGCCATCGATTACTACACGATGCAACAATCCCCAGGTGAGGGCCGGTATAACTATCGATGGCCGATCGTTTTTGCCGGCATTATGCTTGGTAACGACTCCATGCGGTTCATGTGGAAAAACGGTGACTACGGAACATCTGCCTATCAGGACGATAAGATCTACCTGTGGGCCGATAGCGTTCGGACAAAGCGAAGCGCGATTTTGCCAGTTGGCGAAACCTGGACAGGTCATGACGTCTTTTGGCGCATCAAGCCAGGTGAATATGCCCCAAACCAGTTCTCCCACGAGGAACTGCACCCAAATGAATGGGATTGGATTGAGCAAGAGGGATATCCCGGCGGTGGCACAAAGCAGGAGTCTTACCGACGAATGCATAGTGTTTCGACAGTTGGCTTTGGACTTGCTGCGTTGGCGTTCGGTGCTCAGGACGAGTTCGATTTCGATATTTACTTTGACTACGCGGACAGGTGGATGAGCGAAACCGAGGGATTTCTAGAATCGAAGGGACATGGCGTCGACGGTATCCACCCCGTTCAGACGTCTAAGAGCACCTTCGTAGACGAAATGTGGACTGCTCATCGATCCAAGTTCTAAGTGGAATCTTTGAGTTGCGACTCTTTAACTTGTTTAACACCTACGCATTCGATTCGGAAAAAAATAAGTTGAACTAACATATCTTGTAAGGACGAGGAATCATACCTATTAAAGGACATATCCAATGATTTCTAATCGCCATTTCACCTTGCATGTGTCTGCGGATGTTGAAGCTCTGCCTTTGTCGCCAGAGAGAAGCCCTCTCAAGTTGACCTTGAAAAACGAATTCTATACAGAGGTTCAGCTGGAAGACGAGTTTGGAAATAGACTCGGCTGCTTGATAGGACACGTTATTGACTGCGATAAGCAGAAGATTATACGGGATAACATAGTAGTTAAAACCTGTAAGTCCTACGGTCCGCAACGAATGGATAAAATCGAAGAAGCGCTCTATCGCTACGCCGGTAGTTGGCTCTGCATCATAGTAATCCCCGGTTCTGAGCGAATATATTTAGACCCGAGCGCATCCCTTGGGATCGTCTATGATTCTCAGCGTCGGATAGTGGGGTCAAGCGCAGCAGCGATTTTGAGTGAAGAAGAATATGAATCACTTATGTACCACGAATCATACGAAGCGCTTGATGTTGAGCATATGGGATGGTTTCCAGCCGGTCTAACGGCTCACAAGGGAGTCAAAAGACTGCTTCCGAACCACTATTTAGATCTTCGCAGATGGAAAAGCATTAGGCATTGGCCGGTATCAACCTCACTTACATTTCAGGATAAAGAACCACTTGCTTATGAGCGAATTGCACAATCGGTCAGGAATCAGATCGAATCCATTGGTACCGCCGGTCCTATTGCAATTGCTCTAACCGCGGGAAACGAAACGCGCTTCTTGCTCGGCTGTATCCGAGGCCTTGCTGTTGATGCTACATACGTAACGGTCGACGGGAAAAACACAGCTTTGGACAGTTGGTGTGCGACTGAGCTGGCGAAACGCTATGGTCTACAACAAAGACTGTTGCCAATTAAAGAGGCGACAGCCTCTGCCGCAGCAGAGTGGTCACGCGATGTAGGCCATTGCGTAGGCGGCGTGAACCGTACGACTCATCCCTCTGTGGATTCGCTGAAGGACTTCCAGTTCTTTGTCGGCGGAATTGGTGGCGAAGTTGGTCGTGCGTTCTGGTACTCTGGGACAGGGACGAGTCCATCAGGCGTGAATAGTGCCAGTCTGATACAAAGGATGGGGCTGCCGAAACGCGACTTCGTAAGGCGCGCTATCGACGAGTGGCTTGATGATGCACCTCAGTTGCCGTCAGATCAGTTGCTTGATTTAGCCTATATCGAACTCCGCATTGGCCCATGGGCATTTGCGCCGGCATATACAAAGCATCCAACTCAACAGATACACCCAATCGCGACTCGAGAAAACTACAGCCTCCTCATGTCGCTCCCCGAGCACGTCAAACGCAACAACGCTATTCGCAGGGCTATTGCCCATATCGCTCCCGATTTACTTGATGTACCAATCAACAGCTATGGGGATGTGCGGGACTTTCTGACAGTGCTTCGCAAGCTCTTACAACCCCACCGAATAGCCAGCAAACTGCGACGAAGAACGGCCCGGTAAACTCGACAGTTTTGCAAGGTTGGTTTTTGACCATTCAGAGAGCACTTTACTCAGGTTTGGTGCCGGGTCCGCTGTTGAACAGATATTCTATGTGGATCAGGATGCTATTGTTGTCAAGATCGCCTTAGACTAATTGAGTCGGTAGGCTGTACTCAAGATCCGGTTGTGTACACTGAAAAGGTCAGCAAAATACAGACCAAGGAACGTTTCGATCCTGATCCTCGTTTGCTGGTACTATGTGTGATCAGTAACGGTCCGAGTATTGATGTTGAAATGTATTGCTATTCTCAGATTAATTTTATGGTTGACTGAAGTCTTTGTGATTTATATGGCTATCGCGATGAAGTTACTAATTTGCAAGCAATCAGCTGCTGATGTTTGGTTTTTTTGGCACATATAATAACACCCTATTAAATTCAGTATCTCGGCTATCCAGTTAAAGTTCCAATTGGCTATTTAAAACAGATGGATCAAGACTATTACGGAGTTACAACCCTACATCCCATCGGACTTATAGCACTTCTCGTGGTCATCATTGCGATTCTCGTTATCCGCAGGGAGTATGCGTTGTTACCTATGCTTGTGATGGCGGTGTTCATACCTTCAGCGCAACGAATCGTGGTTACGGGGTTGGATTTTACGCTGTTGCGCGTAACCGTCTTGGCTGGATTGGCGCGCATACTTCTTCGACGAGAGACGATTAGGTTTCACGTAACGTCAATAGACAGAGTGCTAATATTGTGGGGCGCATTGGCGGTCGTTACCTATACCGTGCAGCAACACTCTGTCTCGGGGTTCGTGAATCGGCTCGGATATATGGTTGACACGGTAGGTGTCTACTTCTATGCTCGATCTGTTCTCCGTGGCCCGCAGGATATCCTCAGAGTTCTGAGACAGCTGATCCTGATTGCTTTTCCAGTACTGATTTTCTTCGTTGTTGAAAGATTCACAGGCAGAAATCTGTTTGCAGTATTTGGCGGAGTGCCTGAGATAACGGTAGTCAGAGAGGGGCGGCTACGTGTGCAGGGTGCGTTTGCGCATCCGATTCTTGCTGGATGCTTCTGGGCAGCTGTTTTGCCAATGGTGTTGTATCGTTGGTGGGTTACAGGAGTGCGGCGGAGGACCGTGATACTGCCTTCGATCATGTTAATAATAATGATTGCGCTCTCTGCATCGAGTACACCCATATTGGGCGCGATAGTTGGGGTTTCTGTATTGCCTGCGATGAGGTATCGCTACTTGATGAAGTGGATCCCGTTCTTCACCGTTGTTATGTACGTTGTTTTAGATATTGCTATGAACGCACCTGTTTGGCATCTCATCTCTCGCATCGATCTGTCCGGAGGTTCCACAGGTTGGCATAGGTATTACCTTATCGATCAAGCGATAAGGCATTTCCGAGATTGGGCGTTTTTCGGAACTCCATCTATCACTCATTGGGGAGTCTGGGCGAATGATGTGACTAATCAATACATCCTGGAGGCCATTCGGGGGGG
>CAZWDV010000022.1:38013-46270 GCA_964632675.1 uncultured Sediminispirochaeta sp. | reverse complement strand
AGGGATACGCCGATGGTCGCATCTCCGCAGAACGCCCGCACGGTTTCTATTAGCTCCTTCCAGCGCTTGAGCGGCATTTCACCCCGCTTGTTGAGTATATCTCCGCCAAACTGGGGAAAGGGACAATAACTGCAGGCCTGCGGACAGCCGTCGGTAATCTGTACATTTACATAAGCCGGCAGGGTCCGCAGCAGCTCCGGCTGTTCGGCTATGACACGCTGCACCGATTCGGCATCGCTGCCGCCGGCATCGATGATACCCTGCAGCTGATGAAAATTGCGTTTGGTATCGGCGCTGAGACTGACCCGCAGAAGTCGCTGGTCGCGGGGCGCTACTTCGGTTTCCAGGTCGAAGGCGTTGATGTCCTTCTGAACCACCTCGAAGATGAAGTCGCGCCCCCCCGGCACAGAGTGGCGTTCGGCCAGCTCGATCAGCTGCGGCAGCGCGCTGCTGCGCAGGATTTCCGGGGCCAGGCCGCGGGGGTAGCCGTCGGCGAAACTGTAATCGGCGAAGTAGCGGCGGTGGTTGGCGTACATTTTTTCCGTAAGCGTGTAATCCAGCAGCGGGGCGTCGGCTCTGATAACAAACAGGTCGTCGGAGGATTCGTCGTCGGCGTCGCTCCTCTTGTCGGAGGAGGCATCGCCGGTGGCGGCGGAGTGCATGCTGCGCAGCAGGTCGGCGGCGCTCCAGGCGGGCCGGCTGACGATATCGCCGAACTCGGGGTGCCAGTGGCGGGCCAGCTCGTCTTCAGGCAGATCCGTGAGTACGACCGCGCGGTCGAGTTGCGGAAATAAATGAATTTTTTCCATTACATATTGAAAGGCCGTAGCGTACTCGCCATTGTGCCGCTTCAGCGGAAGCTTCTCCGCAAGGGCGTAAGGGGTGAGACCGACGGCATGTATAAACAGTACATTTCCCATATTCAGTATATCGACACGAAACGGCGGAGTTTTACCCCCGTTTACGCTTCTACCATAAAGACAATATCCTCCGGGCGGGCAATTTCGTCGCGGCGGCCGGTACCGTAGAGTTCGGCCACTTCGCGGGTATGTTTACCCATTAGAGATTCGATTTCGCGGCTGTTATAGGCCGGCACCGCTTTGGCCGCTTCGTTGATCAACACCACATCACCTTCGCTGAAAACCCCTTCCACCGCCTTGATACCGGAGGGCAGCAGGCTCTTGTGACGCTTTAGGGCATCTAGAGCTCCCTTATCGACCACGATTTTGCCCTTCGGCGAGCTGTTGAGAATCCAGCGGGTGCGGGCCGAGAGTTTCTCCTGGGCCAGGAAGAGGGTGCCGATGTCTTCGCCTGCCAGGATCCGTTGCAGAATACGCGGCTGTGTTCCGTGGGCCAGAACAGTGCGGCAGCCGGCACTGGCGGCGATGGAGGCGGCTTTGAGTTTGGTCAACATACCGCCGGTCGAAAAGCGGCTGCCGGGCGCCCCGGCGTAGGAGAGAATTTTCTCGTCCACCTGCTGCACCACCGGAACGCGCTGCACCTGCTGACCGCTTTTCGGGTCGCCGTCGAAGAGGGCCTCGATGTCACTGAGAATGATCAGCAGGTCGGCGTCCACCTTGCTGGCCACCATGGCGCTGAGCCGGTCGTTGTCGCCGAAGGCGTTGCCGATTTCGTCGGTGGAGATGCTGTCGTTTTCGTTGAAGATCGGCACCACCTGCAGGCCCAGCAGCTCTTCGACGGAGTTGCGCAGATTCAAATACGATTGGCGGTTATTGAGCACTTCGCGGGTTATCAGCACCTGGGCGATGCGAACTTTGTGGGGTACGAAGGACTCCCGGTACTGGTGCATCAGCAGCGGCTGGCCGATAGCGGCGCAGGCTTGGCGCATCCGCACATCGGTGACCCGCGTGGCGATGCCCAGCTCGGTGGCGCCCATGCCGATGGCCCCGGAACTGACCAGCAGGACCTGGTAGTCCATATGTACCAGCTCGGCAATCTGGCCACTGATGGTGTCCATATACGCGGTGTCAAGGGCGTTTTCGGTGGTGATGAGATTGGTACCGATTTTTATGACGATCCGCTTGGTGGTGCTGAAGTTCCTCACCCCCGGGCCTCCGGATTCAGCGGGCGGTGGGTGAAGCTGCGCCCCTTCGGTCCGCCGTAGTCCGCAACCTTCTGACCGGAGCCGTACAAGCGCCACTTATAAATAACCAGCCCTTCCAGGCCGACCGGCCCGCGGGCGTGGATCTTGTTCGTGCTGATACCGACTTCCGCCCCGAGTCCGAAGCGAAAACCGTCGGAGAAACGGGTGCTGGCATTCCAGAACACGTCCGCCGAGTCGACCAGGTTCATGAACTGCTCGGCGGTTTCGCGGTTGCCGGTCACTAGGGCATCGGTGTGACCGGAGCCGTAGGTGTTGATATGGTCGACCGCCGCATCGAGCCCGTCGACTATTTTTACGGCGAGAATTTTATCCAGATATTCCGCCGCCCAGTCCTCTTCGGTAGCGGGTTTTACATCGATATGGGTGCGGGTCTGTTCACAGCCCCGCAGTTCGGTACCCCGTTCATCCATTCGTTGTTTGAGGAGCGGGAGGAACTCGGCGGCAACCGCTGCATCGACCAGCAGGGTTTCCAGGGCGTTGCAGACCGCGACGTACTGGTTCTTAGAGTCATCGGCCAGTTCGACGGCCATGGGCAGATCGGCGGCGGAGTGGATGTAGAGGTGGGTTACCCCGTCGGCGTGTCCGAGCACCGGGATATTGGTGTTGTCCATAATATAGCGCACAAACTGGTTAGAGCCGCGGGGGACAAGCAGGTCGATCTGCCGGTCGAGGGCCAGCATAGTGTTCACATCTTCGCGGGTTTCGACCAGCTGTATCCAGCCGGCCGGAATGCCCGCCTGTTCGGTTGCTGCGGCGATTATTCGGGTCAGCACACGGTTGGTCTCCAGCGCTTCGCGGCCGCCCTTCAGCAGCACGGCATTGCCGCTCTTGAGGCTGAGAGCGGCAATCTGGACCAGGGCATCGGGACGCGATTCGAAAATCATACCGATTACGCCGATTGGACAGGTTACCCGGTACAGATCGAGGCCTTCATCCAGCTGACGGCCGCTTTGAATGATGCCCACCGGGTCATTCTGTCCGGCCACTCCCCGGACGCCGGAGCAGGACTGATCGATTTTATCGCCCTGAAACTTGAGCCGTTTGAGCAGGGGGGCTGCCAGGTTTTCCTGTTCCGACCGCTCGATATCCGCCCGGTTGGCCGCTTCAATTTCATCGCGATGGTCTGTCAGGGATGCAGCGATTGCCTCCAGGGCCCGATTTTTCACTTCTGTCGAGATACTTGCGCAGCGAATCTGCGCTTGCTTGGCCTGTTGTGCTCGCTCCTCAATACTCACGGGTTGCGCCTCCTCATTCTGACCTATTGTATCTATTAGACGGTGCAGATGTCCAGATGCTCGAAGGCAGCACAGCAGTAGGACCGCCATGCCCCGCCGTTCCCCCCCTTTTTTTTGCCTTGACATCCCATTATATATTGTTGTATATAATGACTCGGATAGACAACAATTATTGTAGCAAGGAGCTCATATGCTAGTAAGAATGATGTTCGGAATCGGGCTGTTCACCGCCACCCTGCTGTTTCCGCTCAATGCGGCCGGGGCGCCGTCCACCCAGTATCCGCTGCAAATAGAGGATTCCCTCGGCAACGAGATTACTATCGACGGGGTTCCCCAGCGGGTAGTTTTAGCCGGAAAAGCAACTCTTATAACTGCCAATGCCTATTACCTGTTCGAAGAGGCCCGCGACCAGGTGGTGGCCATTGGAAAAACCAACCAGGGGTTGGGAAACTTCCTTTCCCACCTTGAGCAAAATTTTAACAAAGTCACGAAACTTTCTAGCGAGGTCGGACCTGAACAGATTGTTGCTCATCAACCGGACCTGGTTATTGTAAGGGACTTTATGTACAAGCGTCTCGGCGCTCCGCTTGCAAAGCTCGAAATTCCGGTGCTGGCACTGAACCTCGAGAGCGCAGACGCATTTGCCCGGGACATCAAGATTCTAGGGAAAGTACTCGATCAGCAGGAACGAGCGGCGGAGATCACGGCCATTTATGACCAGCGGCTGAGCGACATCGAAGACCGCACCGATCAGCTTTCGGCGGATGAGAAGCCGCGCGTTTTAATGCTCTATTATAGCGTGCGCGGCACTGATACCGCTTTCAATATTCCCCCGAAAAGCTGGATTCAAACTTTTCAGGTAGAAGTAGCCGGCGGCAAACCCGTCTGGACTGCTTCGAATATCGGCGGCGGATGGAAAACTGTTAACTTTGAACAGATTGCCGCCTGGGACCCCGATTCTATTGTGATTACCAGCTACCACAGCGCTCCGGAAGATTTCTTCGAGAATATTATCAACAGCGACAAGTGGCAGCAGCTGCGGGCGACCCGGCAGGGGAATGTGCACGCCTTTCCGGCCGATTTTTACAGCTGGGCTCAGCCGGATGTGCGCTGGATACTCGGAGCCCAGTGGCTGGCCCGCACCCTGCATCCCCACATTTTCGACTCCACGGATATGCGTGCAGAGGTAATCAGCTTTTATCGCACTCTGTACGGGCTTTCGGCCGATGAAATCTCCTCTATAGTGTTGCCCCGCCTCGAAACTACGCTCAATTAGACGTTCACTGAGAATTGGATGCAGATATGCAGACGAATGTAAGGCGGCAGCGACGGGGGTTATTCCTTCTGCTGCTGGCTCTGGCGCTTACAGTGGCGGCGGCCCTCCTTACCGGGCGCTATCCCAGTCCGGGACTCATTTCACCGGCGCTGTTGTTTGAAGATCCCCTGGCCCGAACACTGGTGCTCAATTTGCGCCTGCCCCGGGTACTGGCGTCGCTGCTGCTGGGCGCGGGGCTGGCAGCCGCCGGTCTGGTGTTTCAGATGATTTTCGCCAACCCGCTGGTAGAGCCCGGCTTCCTGGGAGTCAGCCAGGGGGCGGCCTTCGGGGCCGCGCTTAGTATTGTCGCCTTTGCACCGGCCCTGTGGCTGATACAGGTCTCGGCGGCGGTCTGTGCCCTGATCGGCTTGGCCGTCTCTTACATTTTGGCCCGTCATTTCCACTTCGGCGGATGGATATTGCGTTTGATTCTGGCGGGAATTGCCGTCAGTGCCCTCTTCTCTTCCGGGATAGGAATTGTGAAGTTCGTGGCCGATCCTATGAGCGAGCTGCCCGAGATAACGTTCTGGATGCTGGGAGGCCTGTGGGGCGTCGATTGGCAGCAAACCCGGTCAATTCTGCCGGTCTGCATCGCCGGCAGCATTCTGCTAATCGGTTACCGCTGGAGACTCAACCTGTTGTCGATGGACGACCGCACCGCTTTTTCCCTTGGACTGGCCCCCTTTCGCGAGCGTATGATTCTTCTGATTGCCGCTACCGCGGTAACGGCGGCGACTATCTCCATAAGCGGTATCGTAAGCTGGGTCGGGCTGATTGTCCCGCACATTGCCCGCCGCCTGTTCAGTTCGGACGGAAGGTTCGCCCTGCCCGCATCGATGGTCATTGGTGCAATTTATGTGGTTATTTGCGATACCCTGGCACGAACAGTCCTGGACGGCGAGATTCCCCTGGGAGTACTGACCAGTCTGATCGGTGCAACGCTGTTCCTGGTGCTGCTGACAAAAAAACGAATCAAAAAGGGAAAATACCGTGGCACGCAAGTTGCTTGAAATCGAACAGATCAGTTACCGCTACCGTCCCCATGCCGATCCGGTACTGCAGGACCTTTCAATGAGTATTGAAAAGGGAACGGTAAACACGATTCTCGGGCCGAACGGCGCCGGAAAATCGACCCTGCTGGACATCTGTCTGGGTTGGAAGGAACCGGAGGCCGGACGCATTCTGCTGGACCAGAAGGAGATACGCAGCTTCACCCGCCGGCAGATGGGACGCTGGATGAGCTTGGTACCGCAGGATGAACAGGTGCGTTTTGACTACACCGTACTGGAATACCTGCTTCTCGGCCGGGCCCCGTATTTATCTCAACTCGAGATGCCGGGTGCAGAGGATGTGGATATTGCCCGGGCGTCTCTCCAAAAAGTCGGCCTTCTGCAGCTTCAGGAGCGGCCGGCCTCTAAACTCTCGGGCGGCGAGCATCAACTGCTGATGATTGCCCGGGCGCTGGTGCAGGAACCCCAGATTCTCATACTGGACGAGCCGACCAGCCGCCTCGACCCCGGCAACCGCCAAAGGGTAGTCAGCCTGTTGAAATCATTATTGAACCACGGGGTTACCATTCTGTTTACCACCCATGACCCGACCTTAGCGGCGGACATTTCGACCCACGCCCTGCTACTAAAACAGGGCCGGGTGATTCACGCCGGCCCCGAGAAAGAAGTGCTTACTGGTGAGCATCTTTCCGAGCTGTACGGTATAAGTATGGAAGTACTGCGCCGCAATAACAAAACTATCGTCTTTTCGGCCGAATAGAGCTACTTCACCGAGACTTCGGTGAACGTAAAGCTGCGGGTATCGAACAGCCCCATATCAGTCAGTTTGAGCTCGGGAATAACCGGCAGAGCCAGAAAGCTCAGTGTCATGAACGGGTCAAGATCTTTGTTCACACCCAGTCGTTCGATCGCCATAGGATACATTTTGCTCAGCTTCTCGCTGACGAACTCCGGAGTTTCATCGGACATTAGACCGGCAATCGGCAGTTCCAGAGTAGCCAGAATTTCGCCGTTTAAGGCCATGGTAATGCCGCCCCCGACTCGAATAAGCTCCTGAACCGCAGCATACATATCTTCATCATTCGAACCGATAACGATAATATTGTGCGAATCGTGGGCAATTGTCGATGCAACCGCACCCTGTTTCAGTTTATAGTTTTCGACTAATGCCAAGCCTATATGCCCGGTTGCCTTGTGCCGTTCGATTACCGCCATCTTCAACACATCGAGCTTCTCATGATATTCAAAGCACCCCTCTGTATCGCGATGAACCTTGCGAGTGGCCTCCTCGGTAATCAGACTGTGCGATTGCAGTCGAATTACCCGGGCAATATCCGTTTCGAGCTTTAGCTTGAACTCATCCTTCTGAAACTCCTTTGCATTGACCGTGTTACTAACCCGGCTGATGTCGGCATGGGGCACTACGAATTCGGCTTTCAGTGAATCAGCCACTCTTTTGCCCTTTACATACACCTGCTGTACATTAAACTGCTGCAGGTCGTCTACCATCACGATGTCTGCCCGATAGCCCGGGGCCAGGGCTCCTCGTTTTTCGAGCCGGTAGGCTTCGGCCGAGTTGATGGTGGCCATCTGTACCGCCGTAACCGGATCGACACCCCGCTCTACCGCCAGCCGCAGGTGATTGTCGATATGTCCCTCCGCGAGAATGTCCTCCGGCTGCCGGTCATCGGTGCAGAACATACAGCGGCGGGAGTTGTGCGCATTCACTCCGCTGATCAAATCGGGCAGATTCTGCGCCGCCGACCCTTGGCGAATCAGGCAGTACATACCAACCCGCAATCTCTCCCGCAGCTCATCGAGGGTGGAGCTTTCATGATCGCTGCCGACTCCGGCAGCCGCATATGCATTCAGCTCTTTTCCCAGTATCATCGGACCGTGGCCGTCGATTACATGACCGTCGGAAAGTGCCAGCATGAGTTTATCCAGCACCCCGTCATTTCCTGCCAGCAGGGCCGGATAATCCATGACCTCGCCGAGCCCCAATACCCGCTCTTCGCCAAACAGACCGGACAACTTGTCCGCATCGAGGACCGCACCGGCGTTTTCAAACTCTGTAGAGGGCACACAGCTCGGCAGCATAAAAAAGACATCCAAGGGAACATCACGACTGGCTTCCAACATATATTGAATTCCGTCGATTCCAGACACATTCGCGATCTCGTGGGGATCGGCGATAATCGCGGTAGTTCCGCGGGGAACCACCGCCTTGGCGAACTGCCCCGGCGAAGTAAGCGACGATTCAATATGCACGTGCGCATCGATTAGGCCGGGAATAAGATAGCGCCCGTGTGCATCCACCTCTTCCACACCCTCATATGCACCTAAGCCGATTACAACCCCGTTATCCACAGCCAGATTGCCTTCGAGCACTTCATGCGAAAAAACATTGACCACCCGGGCTCCCTTGAACACCAGCTCCGCCCGTTTGCGACCGACGGCTACATCGATACGTCGTTTCAGGTCTGCTTTGGTCAAGGTATTGTTTGAATTATGTTGCATATCATCTCCTAATCTTATCCGTTTGTTGCTTGGTTGTTGCTTGGTTGTTGCT
>CAZWDV010000022.1:0-37913 GCA_964632675.1 uncultured Sediminispirochaeta sp. | reverse complement strand
TTGTTGCTTGGTTGTTGCTTGGTTGTTGCTAGAGTATAATTCATCTAGTCGGATATTTCTACAACAAACTGCAACAGGTACTAATCGATAATTTTTTACGCAACATTTCGCAACATCAGGCTTGTAAGATTTAAAATTCAGGGTTACAATCGGATGAACCAAAAAACTCAATAACAGGAGTTCATGTGATGGAAAAACTTTTTCAACTGAAGGCACACAATACTTCAGTCAAAACAGAGGTGGTAGCCGGTGTTACCACATTCCTTACTATGGCCTACATCCTGGTAGTGAATCCGCAGATTCTCTCTAACACAGGTATGGACATAGGCGGTGTGTTTACTGCAACTGCACTCTCGGCAGCAATCGCTACCCTAGTGATGGCCTTTGCAGCAAACCTTCCGTTTGCCCTGGCACCGGGTATGGGACTGAACGCATTCTTCGCGTTTACAGTCGTGTTGACCATGGGCTATTCGTGGCAGTTCGCGCTGACCGCCGTATTCCTCGAAGGTATTATCTTTATCATTCTTACCCTTCTGAACGTGCGTGAGGCAATTATCAACTGTATTCCCGTAAACGTAAAACGGGCTATCTCGGTGGGTATCGGACTCTTCATCGCCTTCATTGGACTGCAGAATGCCGGCATCATTGTAAATGACGAGGCTACGCTGGTTATTCTGGGCGATGTCACCAGCTCGGTACCCCTGCTGGCGCTCATTGGTCTGGTTATCACCGGTGTACTGCTGGCTTTCCGGGTAAAGGGCTCCCTGCTAATCGGTATCGTAGCCACCACCGTTATCGGTCTGCCCCTCGGTATTACTCAGCTTCCCTCCGGCAGCTGGGCACCCCCTTCCCTGGCTCCGGTTTTCTTCCAGTTCGACTTTTCCCAGGTATTTACAATTGATATGCTGATCGTACTGTTCACCTTTCTGTTTGTGGATATGTTCGATACTGTCGGCACGCTGATCGGTGTATCGACCAAAGCGGGAATAATCGACAAAGACGGCAACATCCCCAAGGTTAAAGGTGCTCTGTTTGCCGACGCTATCGGAACTACCGTAGGTGCATGTCTCGGAACCAGTACCGTAACCACCTATGTCGAAAGTGCTTCCGGTGTTGCCGAAGGCGGGCGAACCGGCCTGACCGCAGTAACCAGTGCAGTACTCTTCCTGCTGGCGCTATTCGTGAGCCCGCTGTTCCTGATGATTCCCGGCGCAGCGACCGCCCCGGCCCTCGTCCTGGTCGGTCTGTTCATGATGTCCCCGATTATCCACATCGACTTCGAAGACTACACCGAGGCTATTCCGGCATTTCTTACCATCATCATGATGCCCCTGGCATACAGTATTGCCGACGGTATCATGTTCGGTATGCTCGGATACGTGATTCTCAAGCTTCTGAGCGGGAAATCGAAAGATGTAAACCTGATGACCATCGCGGTCGCGGTTGTGTTCCTGATCAAGTTTGTGGTCGGATAAGTACCGCTTACATTCTGAATTTAAAAAGCAGCGGGCTCACCCGCTGCTTTTTTTTCCTTTATGGCTCACATCTTGTGAAATATAAACCTACTATCTAGGGATACATCGTCTTTGAGGCCTGTTCGACTGCATCGACTATCTGTTGATAACCGGTACACCTGCAGAGATTTGCATTGATACCTTTGCGAATCTCTTCCCGGCTCGGTCGCCGGCTTTTCAAAAGCAGAGAATAGGCAGAAAGCACCATACCGGGAGTGCAAAACCCACACTGAATTGCGCCGGCATCGATGAAGGCCTGCTGAATCGGATGCAGGGTACCGTCATTCTGCTCCAAGCCTTCGATTGTAGTAACCCGCTTGCCGGCTACACTGCCGACCTTTGTAAGGCAGGAACGGCGGGCCGCATCATCAATTAATACAGTACAGGCTCCGCAGGCGCCGGTGCCGCAGCCGTTTTTCGTGCCGGTTAAATCGAGTCGCTCGCGGATATAGTCAAGCAGGCTCATATTCAAATCCGTCTCGTTTAAGGCGTGTTCAATACCGTTTACAGTTATCATAGGTGATGTATCTTCAGTGCTCATTTTAACTCCTCGGGATTCACTTGTAGGGGAAGATCGCGGTAGCGGATGCCGGTTGCATTGTAAAGCGCATTTGCAATAGCCGGCGCTATCAGCTCCAGGGCCGGTTCGCCGATCCCTTTTGCTTTGGTAGGTGACTGCGGATCCGGGTTCTCAATAACAATACCGGTCATATCAGGCAGGTCCCGGGCTTTCGGAATTTTGTAATGATTGAGATCCATATAAGTAAATTTCCCATCTTCAATCATCAAATCCTCGGTTAATGCCATTCCCACGCCCTGGGCAATTCCGCCGTACATTTGGCCCAGTACCATCGCACGATTCACTGCCCGGCCGATATCGTGTCCGGCAACTATATTCTGCAGCTTGATTTTCCCGGTTTTCTTGTTCACAGTAAGCTCAACCGCCTGACAGCTGTACACGTAAGTGAAGTAGGCGTCCCCCTGTCCGGTCTCTTCGTCCCAGGAGACATCCGGAGCCTGAAAACTGCCGAAAGCATAGGGATAGACCCGTTTAAGAAACAGGTGCTGCATCGCCTCATCCCAAGTAATTTTAGATTCGTCATCCGGCCCGAGGATGCAGTCGTTTTCAAACCGCACTTCATCGGGCCGGCACTGCAGCACATCGTACAGATTGTCCGCCATCAGCTGTTTGAGCTTTCGGACGGCGATTGTCACGGCTCCGCCGCCCATGATAGTACCGCGGGTGGCCACAGTAGTTCCGCCGTCGGGAATGTTACTGGTAGATGAACGCTTGTATTTTATGCGATCCAGCTTTACTCCGAGCTGATCGGCCAACAACAGCATCATTACCGACTCGGAGCCCTGCCCGTTCTCGTGGATTCCGGTTTCCAGAAGAATCGAACCGTCGAACTGGCAGTTGATTATGCTCGAGCAGAAATCCATTCCTTCGGCACCGAGACTCGAACCCCGGTAACTGATAGAGAGTCCGACACCGTACAGTTCGTCGCTCTCGGACTTTCCACGGGAACACTGCTTGAGTTTTTCTTCGTAGTCTATTTCAACGGCGACTTTGTCCATTACCTGCTCCAGACTGACGGTGTGGGTGTCGAGTACCTGGCCGGTGACGGTCTCACCGTCCTGTTTAACCATATTCATTCGGCGATAGTCCAGTGGACTTATGCCGAGCTTCTCTGCGGCAATATCACTGATCTGCTCAACGGCAAAATTCACCTGGGGGGCGCCAAAGCCGCGCATTGCCCCGGTGACAGGATTGTTAGTGGCCACGCACAACACATCGGCGTACACATGGTCAACCGCATAAGGGCCGAAACACTGCGCGGTAGACCTCCAGTTTACCCAGGGACTAACCGACAGATATGCCCCGCCGTCGGAAATCATCCGTACCTGAACAGCCTTCACACGGCCGCTCTTTTCCAAACCAACCCTGTATTTGAGGCGGTAGGGATGGCGTTTATAACTCTCCCGAATCGACCATTCCCGGGTGTAGTTCAGCTTTACCGGCCGGTTCAAAATACGGGCTGCCATGGCCGCCCGTGCACAAACTATCGCCGCGGTATCATCCTTGCCTCCGAAACCGCCGCCCGTCGGGGGCTGGTACACCTCAATATTGGACAGAGGCTCGTCCAGTAGAGCGCCGACAAAGCGGCGGGTACTGAAGGGGTGCTGCATGCTCCCGTACACTTCCATTACCCCGTCCTGCCGCGGCACACACACTGCCGCCTCGGGTTCCATGTAGGCATGTTCGATAAACTGGGTAGAGAACTCTTCCTCGAGCACCACATCGCAGTTCTCCAGCTCATGCGGCGCATCGCCGCGCCGCATTTTGTGGTGATTCATCAAATTGCTGTCTTTTATTTCCCGCACTACCGGACTGTCGGGGGAGAGAGCTTCCTCGGGATCGCTCACTACCGGCAAGGGATCGGCGGCAATTTTTACCTTGTCCATAGCCGCCAGTGCCTGTTCACGGGTCTCGGCAACAATGAGGGCCACTACATCACCGGCGAACATGATCTTCTTCTCTGCAAACATGCAGTAGTCCTGATCGATCTGCCCGAAACGCACGCTGCCGGGGACATCTTCTGCAGTAAAAACCGCGATAACTCCAGGACTTTTCAATGCCGTACTTGTGTCGACCGTAAGATTCTCCGCATGAATATAATCACTATATACCGGTACTGCATGGGCCATGTTGAAGAACTTTAAGTCATCGCTGTATTTTGCCCGGCCGGTTACTTTTGCATATGCATCATTCCGAAATACCTTTCCGGAGGGTCTACCCATTCTATTACTCCTCGAGAAGTTTGCAACAGTTTACAACAATTTTTTGCTTATATCAATAAATTTTTACTGGACAACCGAGCAATTTGTTGTATACTGTTGCAAAATAAGAAAGTGATAAAATAATATCTATTGAAGAGGTATAGCATGAGTAACACAGACGCTACTGCAGCACCAAAAAATGGAGACCAGGCGATTGAATTGATCTACCAGCTCGACGATCGTCCCCCATTCTTAGAATCATTGTTTGCCGCCCTGCAGCACCTTCTGGCAATTTTTGTCGGAATTGTCACCCCGCCGACTATCATTTGTTCGGTACTCGGTCTTCCTATTGAAATCACCTCGTACATCATCAGTATGGCCCTGGTTGTATCTGGTGTATCCACTTTTATTCAGGCCAAACGCTTCGGACCGATCGGCTCCGGACTACTGAGCATCCAGGGAACCAGTTTTACATTCCTCGGTGCTATTATCGCCACCGCCAGCAGCATTCTTTCCGCGGGAGGATCTCCAGAAATGGCACTCACCACCGTATTCGGAGTCTGTTTCTTAGGTTCCTTCTTCGAAATGATCTTCAGCCGCTTCCTGAAGTTCCTGAAGAAGATCATTACCCCGCTGGTAAGCGGGATTGTCGTTACTCTGATCGGGCTTTCTCTGATCAAAGTGGGTATCACCGATATCGGCGGCGGAGCAGCGGCACAGGGCAGCGAATCCTTCGGCAGCCTGACCAACCTGATGCTGGCCGGAATCGTGTTGATTACCATTGTCATCTTCAACCGCAGCAAAAAAGCATTCCTGCGTATGAGTGCAATTGTAATCGGCCTGGCGGTTGGTTACATAGTGGCCGCCTTTATGGGTATGGTCGAGTTCAGTAAACTGCAGGAGCTCAGCTGGGTGAATGTGCCGGTGCCCTTTAAATTCGGCTTTTTCCGCTTCGACCTCTCGGCGTTTATCACCATCAGTCTACTCTACCTGATCACCACAGTCGAGTCCATCGGCGACTTAACGGCAACCTCTATGGTATCCGGCCAGCCGATTGAAGGGGATAAATACATTAAGACTATTTCCGGCGGAGTACTGGGAGATGGTTTTAACTCAGCTATAGCAGCTATTTTCAACTCTTTTCCCAACACCACCTTTAGTCAGAATAACGGGGTTATTCAGCTTACCGGTGTTGCCAGCCGCTACGTGGGCTACTTTATCGCCGGTCTGCTGGTGCTGTTCGGGATGTTTCCGGTTATCGGCGGTGTGTTCTCGCTGATCCCAGCTCCGGTCCTCGGTGGTGCGACCATTATCATGTTCGGTACCGTGGCCGCGTCCGGTATTAAGATTATCGCCTCCAGCATCATAGACCGCCGTGGAATTCTGATTATGGCAATCTCTTTCGGTCTGGGCTTGGGCGTACTGATGGTTCCGGATGTAGTAAAATCCTTTCCGGGCATTCTCAACTCGATTTTCAGCGAACCGATCACCACCGGTGGTCTTACCGCAATTTTCTTGAATATCGTGCTTCCCCGCTCTTATAGAGCACAGAAGGTGCATGACAACCTGCGCACCGATCTGACCTGAGCCCGATTGGTTTTATGAGAGGCTGCCGGCTTTCGCGCCGGGCAGCCTTTTCTTTTACAGGGCTATGTCCTGTCCTTCGACTTCACTGACCAAAGCCTCAAACAGCGTAATCACATCTTTAAGCCCTCCCGGCGGCGCATCTGTTGTTCAACTAAGAATGAAGCAATTTGACCAGTTACTGCCGCCATTACAATTACTCCCATTCCCATGAGGAGCAGCCCCACAATCTTACCGCCAATTGTGGCGGGTGTTTTGTCACCGTACCCGACTGTTGTTATAGTTACCATTGAATACCAAAAGGTGTCCCACAAGCTTTGAAAAGCCGTA
Organism: uncultured Sediminispirochaeta sp.; assembly: GCA_964632675.1. Classification (GTDB taxonomy): domain Bacteria; phylum Spirochaetota; class Spirochaetia; order DSM-16054; family Sediminispirochaetaceae; genus DSBN01. The sequence continues at coordinate 31,704 of CAZWDV010000022.1, read as the reverse complement.
TTGATTCCGTTTTCGAATAAAATAATTCCGACCATTGAGGCTGCAATAAGTATAATCAGAAACACCGCCACCTTAGTCTTCACCGAGCTGAGTACTCCAATCAGCCAATTTAGAAGTCTGGTTCTGCGCCGCGTCCGGTTCGCCTGCTGCTGTGTACGGCGCACCGCCTCCGCTGAGGCCGCTTCTACGCTCTGCAGATTCGGTCGGCGGGTGAGACTTATTAAGTTGTTACATCATCGGAAGTAATACAGGCATACGCACTGTGATTGTGGATGGACTCATAATTCTCGACTTCTACTCTGAATTGGTCGATCCGCTTGTCGCTTTTCAGCTTAACCGCAACTTCCCGGGCTGCATCTTCAACAAAGCGCGGATTATCATAAGCTCCTTCGGTTACATATTTTTCGTCCTGTCGCTTTAGTATCGTGTACAAAGGTGAAGAGGCGGAGGCTTCCGCCAGTTCGATCAACTCTTCATACCAGATAAAATGTTTGGTATGCACCCGCATTTTTATTATTCCGCGCTGGTTATGCGCTCCATAGTCGCTGATTTCCTTTGAACAGGGACAGAGATTCATAACCGGGACTTCAACGGAAAACCTCATTGAAAGATGTCCATCCCGCTGCGCTTCAAGCCGGCAAGTATATTCCATCAGGCTCTCTATACCGCTTACCGGAGCAGCCTTACGGATGAAGTACGGGAAGGTGATATCGATGTGCGCTGTTTCGCACTGAAAGGTCGTTCGCATATCATCGAGAATCTCATCCAAATCACTCGGCCACAACTTTACAGTGTGACGTTCCAGAACCTCCACAAACCGGCTCATATGGGTTCCCCGATCATGGTGGGGCAGGTCCACATACATATTCATCGAAGCAATCGTATGCTGACGCTCGCTTTTTCGATCAAGTACCGATATCGGGTAACGCAGGTTTTTTACTCCAACTTTACGGATACCTACGTTTCTTTTATCAGTTTCACTCTGTATATCTTTTAGATCTTTTGAATTGTCCATTTTATCTCTCATCTTTATCTCTCATCGCGCCGCAAAGTTACAAAACTGGTGTCTGTCTCCCACAGTACGACTTCCCATAATGCGTAGTTTTCACCGTTCAGCGGTAATTCCAGCTTGTTCCATATCCATTCAGCCATATTTTCAGTAGTGGATTGGGGGATAATGTCGTTTAGATAGCTGTGGTCAAGCACATCAACTACCTTCTCTTTTACTTCTTTTTTAAGAACAGTAAAATCCAAAATCATTCCGTCATCCGCCGGCGTCCCTTTCAACGTAATCCGCAGCCGGTAGGTATGGCCGTGGAGAGTTTCGCACTTGCCGTGATATTCGACGATATTGTGGGCTGCATCGAATTTGAAGTCTTTAGACACAAACATACTCATAGTACTATAAAGATAATGAAGAAGAGAGTTGCGAGCAAGCCGGCCCGCTGAATATTGTGATCCGAATTTGAAGCGGGCCTTATGGGTCAAAGGGTATGCAATTAATTATACCAGCCAAAGGGGCTTTCATCGATATTTACATATATCGATTTTGTGCGACTATAATTCTCCAGCGCCATTTTATGCACCTCCCGTCCATATCCGGATTTTTTATACCCGCCGAAAGGTGACCCTGATGGTACCAGATTGTATTCATTAATCCACACCGTACCCGCTTCTATCGCTCTTGCCACGCGCACCGCACGGTTCAGATCCCGAGTCCACACAGCACCGGCCAGTCCATAGTCGCTGTCATTCGCTATTTTCAGCGCTTCGACCTCGTCAGCAAATCGGCTCACGGCCAGCACAGGACCGAATATTTCCTCGCGGGCTATCCGCATTGATGGCTCGACTTCGGTGAATATGGTTGGCTGCATAAAACATCCGCCCCTGTAGTTTGCTGCAGTGAGCCTGCTCCCGCCATAGGCTAAAACGGCACCTTCCTGTTGACCGACTGCTACATATTCGAGCACCGTTTCTAGTTGAGCCTGGTCTACCAATGGTCCCATCCGGGTAGCTTCATCAGTTGCACTCCCGATTTTAACCCGGTCGAACTCTGCAATGAGGGCCTGCAGGAATTCATCATGGACCGAATCATGTAATAACAAACGACTACCCGCACAGCAGACTTGCCCTTGACTGTACAGGATACCCATTGCCGCAGCTTCGACCGCTTTCTCCATCGGCGCATCCGGAAACACAATATTGGCCGATTTACCACCCAGCTCGAGTGTAATGGGAATGACCCTGTCTCCGGCGGCCTGAGCTATTCCTCGCCCGACTTCAGTCGATCCTGTAAAAGCAATTTTATCCACACCGGAATGCTCTACCAGCGCCTGCCCACACACACTTCCCGGACCGGGGGTTACGTTCACCACTCCCGGGGGAAAAAGGTCAACAGTCAACTCGGCAAACTTCAAGGCCGTCATCGGTGTATTTGAGGCCGGTTTGAGTACCACACAGTTTCCGGCTGCCAATGCAGGAGCGAGTTTCCATCCGGCAATAAGAAAAGGAAAGTTCCAAGGAACGATCAGCCCGGCAACCCCATACGGTTCTCTTACAATTACCGAAAAAGCACTCGTACTGTGGGTAACCATAGAGTCCTCTTCGCTGCGAATTACACCGGCAAAGTAGCGAAACAGATCAACAAAGGCAGCTACATCCGCGCGAGTCTCAATCAAGGCGCGGCCGGTGTCACGACTTTCCAGCGTAGAAAGCTCTTCCGTATGTTTTTCAATGCGGTCGGCAACCCGCAGAAGCAGCAGCGAGCGCTCAGCCGGCGCGAAGTCTCTCCAGCCGGGAAATGCAGCCCGCGCAGCTTTCACCGCCGCTTCGATGTCTTCGGTTCCGGCAGATGCTACTGCAGCAATGGTGTCTCCAGTGGAAGGATCTATGCTCTTAAAAGTAGCTGATGAACGGGCGGCCGCAAACCGCCCGTTAATAAACAGACCATACATTATTTGATAAAACCACGCTCTTTGAGAAAATCGCGGGCGATCACCTCAGGATCTTCTCCGTTATCATACCTCAGGTTTAGCGCACTCATCGTAGGGGTGTCGATTTGTCCTCCTAAGACATTCAGCACCTCCAGTACATCCGAGTACTCTTCTCTTACTTTTTTGCTGACCACATAAGCACCGGAGTAGTCCGGAAAAAAGTTTTTGTCGTCCTCAAGTATTACCAGATTGAGCTTAGCAATTCGCGAGTCGGTTGCGTAGGCTGAGGCAACATCAACTTCTCCGCCGTCAATAGCTCGGTAGATGAGTCCGTACTGCATCGGAAGAACCTTTTTGAAGTCGATTCCATAGTGTTTCGACCAGCCGGGGTGCGCATCGGGCCGGGTGTCATAGTTCTCATCGCCGGCGAGTATCCACTCCTCGGCATAGGGGGCTAAGTCAGAGGCCTGTTGCAAATCGTACTTCTCCGCAGTTGCTTGGCGAACAGTCAAAACATAAGTATTGTTGAATCCAAACGGTTCGGACCAGGTCATCTCGAAGTTCTCTTCGAAACCGGTTTTTACCCGCTTGTAAGTTTCCTCCGGGGGAAGGTTCGGCCCTTCATAGCGCAAGATTCCTGTCAGCTGTGTACCAGTCCAGGTAGGATATACATCAATTTCTTCACCGATCATCGCCTGATGGAGAACCGATGAGGCTGAGAACTCGGTATTGATTCCAGCCGCATACTCGGTATTCTCTTCAATGAGTATGTGAGCCATATGCCCTAAAATGACCGTCTCATTTACATTTTGAGCCGCTACTCGAATTTTACCGCCCTCCTGTTGTCCGCCGGCACTCAGTCCGGCAACCACTACTGTAAGAATCAGTAGAGTTGTGATAATCTTTTTCATTAGAAACTCCTTTCTTTATGTCAGGTAGGCTATTCCGCGTTACCGGTAACCGCCTGGCGTTGTTTGATTTTCTGTTCGAATTTGCGTTCCCGCAGTGCTATCCGGCGGGCTCGTTTCTCCGGCCGCAAATGGTGCCGCAGGGCTTTAAGGCCCTGATCGCCGCCCAAGGCAAGAATTGTTGCCGGAAAAGCTCCTGCAAATATCACCTCATTCCGTATTTGGGTAAGGCCGGAAAATATAAGCCGGCCCAAACCGCCGCCGCCAATTGCTGCTGCCAGGGCGGCAGTACCGATAATCCATACTGTTGCGACCCGCACACCGCCTATTATAACCGGCAGAGCCAGCGGCAGTTCCACACGGGTAAGAATCTGCATATCCGTAAGGCCCATTCCCCGGGCAGATTGCACCAATGTAGGAGGAATGTTTTTAATGCCAATGTAGGTATTCTGCAGCACCGGGAGCATTGCGTATAAGAACAATGCAAAAATCGCATTGTCATTCCCAATGCCAAACAGGAATATCAGAAAGCCGAGCAGAGCCAGGCTTGGAACCGTTTGAAATACATTCGCGACCCCGATCACATAGGGGGCAATTTTTTCGTTCCGGGTAAGATAGATCCCGAGGGGTATGCACACTACCAAAGTCATCATGAGTGCAATAAATGAAATGGCCAGATGCTCCAGCATCAAACTCAAAATGCGGTCGTAATGGCGGGACGAAAACTCCCACAGTAATACAAAAAATCCTTTATCACTCATGCGCTTTCTACTCCTTCTGCAGCCTTTTCTTCAGCAGTCTCGGCGAGACGAATGGTACGGGTTAAGCGGTGGATAGTGAGACGTGCGACACCGTTGGCAGTTATAAGACCGTGAAATTGTTTGGCTGAATCGACTATCGGAATAGGCAGCTCACGGTCGGCCAGCATCTGCGCAGCATCCCGGATGGTCGCATCCTCAACCCGCAGCTTGCGGTCGGTATGTACTATCTCGTCTACCGACCCACCACGCCGGGCAACTTTTTTGGTCTCGTTGAGAAGCACCATGCCCTTCCATTCGCCCTTCCCGTTCACTATCTGGGCAGTCTCACGGCCGGCCTCTTCCATCAGGTCCAAGACTTCGGCTGCCGGACGGCGGGGATCTACTTTCAACGGCGCCTCTTCGACCAGCTGCTGGATAGAGGCGTCGGGAGATATCTTGCTCAGTTGATCGTCGCCTATAAAATTACGCACAAACTCATTTTTCGGTACGTTTTTCAATTCTTCGGGGGTTCCGATCTGTTCGACCCGACCACCCCGCATCAGAACTATTCGGTCGCCGAGTTTGAGGGCTTCGTCGATATCATGGGTTACAAAGATAATCGTTTTATGCAGTTTTTCCTGCAGATCGAGCAACTCCCCCTGAAGATGTTCACGGCTGATGGGGTCGAGGGCACCGAAGGGTTCGTCCATCAACACCACATCCGGCTCCGCCGCTAATGCCCGCAGCACGCCGATCCGCTGTCGCTGCCCACCCGACATATCCGCCGGAAGGCGATATTTGAATGTATCAGGATCCAGCCCTGCCATCTCCAGCAACTCGTTCACCCTCCGGTGAATTCGAGCTTTGTCCCATTTCAGCAGATGCAGTACCATTGCAATATTTTCAGATACTGTCAGATGGGGCATAAGACCGGTTTCTTGAATTACATAGCCAATATTCCGCCGTAGTTTTACCGGATCAACCTGGGTAATATCGGTACCGTTGATTGAAATAGTTCCCGAGCTTATCCCTTCCAATCGGTTTATCATTTTGAGGGAGGTAGTCTTTCCGCAGCCGGAGGGCCCGATAAACACAACACATTCGCCCTTCTCCACGTTCAAATCCAAAGCATCCACAGCCTTGGTACCGTCGGCGTATATTTTCGTTACTTGTTCGAATCTAACCATTTGTTTCCTTCCTTATCCAACGCCTCCAGGAAAAGGTCATTTTCCTCCGGTTTTCCCACGGTTACCCGTATATGCGTATTCAATCCCCATCCAGCGGCCGAACGAATTATTACACCGAGTTTGAGCATGCGTTCGGCAAGTTCCTCTGCATCGCAGCCCGCATCGAAAAGAACAAAGTTAGCCTGCGATTCATACACAGTGTACCCGCGCCGACGCAATTCAGCACTGATTCGGTGGCGCTCCGCTCGTATAATTTCGACGGTGGCATCGACTGCGTGACGTTCACTTTCAATAGTCGCCTTCGCCCCGGCCAAACCAATCCGGTTTGCATTAAACGGTTCGGCGACTGTGTCAATCACCCGGATCAGATCCGGATGCGCGATGGCATACCCGAGACGCGCACCTGCCAGCCCGTAGGCTTTAGAAAAAGTTCGTACGGAGAGTATCGGGAGTTCCTGAGAAATCAGCTCAACCCGGTCCGGCAGTAGGATGTGGTCAGCAAACTCCGCATAGGCTTCATCGAGTACCAGCCAACAGCCCTTCGGCAGAGACTGCAACAGGTCAACCAGCTCATCCTTATCTGCAACCGTACCAGTTGGATTGTTGGGATTGCAGAGCCACACCACCCGCGTATTTTCCCGCAGTTTCAGTTTCATCTGCGCGATGTCCACACGCATATCGGGGGTCATAGGTACGTTCTCAATCGAGGCGCCCATCAACCTGGAAATCTCGCGATACAACCCGTATGTATATTCGGGAATGAGTACATGCGAGCTTGGTTCTATAAAAGTACGGGCCAATGTTTCCAGCATTCCTCCGGCTCCGTGGGATACCGCAATCCACTGCTCGTCCAGCCCGTACATTCGGCCAATTAAATGCTTAATCTCTACAAAACTGTTGTCCGGGTAGGTATGCAGTAAGCTCACTTCCCGCCGCATTGCTGCTAAGGCTGCGGGATAGGGACCCCACGGGTTTTCGTTTGAACCGAGCTTGACTATCTCGCGCAGGTTGTACAAGCGTTTTACTTCTTCGATTGTTTTACCGGCCACATATGGTTTTACATCATCGATATCAGGCCTTATTCCGGTAAGTTTCATTACTCTGCAGCTCCTCCTGTGGGGTTGGTTTCCATAATTTCAATCAAGGTCGGCACAGTATTGTTCCATGCATTCCTTAAAACAGTTCGAAAAGACTCTGCTGTATCATCTATAGTTCCCGATTCAAAGCGGGCATAGTCCGTTCCATAGGCTTTTGCAATCTGTTCAAAGCGGGGAGGAACAATATCTACTGCAATTCTCTTGCCGGGATGACGCGCCTCCTCTGTACGCCGAATTTCTCCGTACCCGCGGTTGTTCCATATCACAATCGGCAGGCCCTGCCGCAGCGCTACTGCAACCGCTAATTCTTGCAATGTAAATTGGAAACCGCCGTCTCCGGCTAACACGCACACAGGCCGGCGCGGTTGTGTAGCCTGGATTCCAATAGCACTCGGGAGGGCATAGCCCAGAGCACCGAATCCTACCGGATGCAAAAACGAGGCCGGAGCATTCACGCTCCATTCACTAAGAGCAGCATAAGCGGGACTGGTCATATCGGTGACAAATACCCCCTCCTCCGGTAGCACTGTGCGAATTTCCTTTAGCATACGCAGCATTGGGTGTAACTCCTGCGCAGAGAGTCCGGTGACAAGACCTACTTCAGAGGTGCAGCGTGTGAGCAGACTCTTGACTTCAGCCGCAAGCCCGGCTTCAACACTTTCCGGTTTTTCCTTTGACCAGGCTTTTTCTTCCAGCCGGGTGAGCATTTGTCTGAGCGTTTCGGCTGTATCAGCATGCATACGCAGAAGTGCATTCGGAAAACGCTGCAGCACTCCGTTTTCGGCATTGATAAGGATCAACTTGGGATCAATATCGAGCTCGTTATCCCATAGGTCAGTAGATGAAAGCTGGGTACCGACTGCAATAATGAGGTCCATAGATTCCAAGAAATCCTTCGTTCCCGGAAAATGGAGCCGCGCGCCGAGTGATAGTTGAGAATCTTCTGGAAAAACCCCTTTTCCGGCGGTAGTAGTAACTACTACCGCTCCGGTTAGTTTTTGTAAGCCCCGTACTTCTTCAGCGGCCGCAACGGCACCGCCACCGCACACCATGGCGATTCGCGTAGATTCCGCGATGCTTTTTACAGCCCTTTTCATCTGTCCCTCTTCAGGGGAAAGAGAAACAGAGTGCTGAAATACATCCGAACCGGCGCGGGGAGATTGGCCTTCCTTCTCTGCTCGCAGCACATCCAACGGAATTTCCAAATGAACAGGTCCGGGCCGACCCTGAGATGCAAGCGCGTAGGCACCTGCAATATACGCTTCAATATCCTCAGGATATTCTACGCACCACGCGGCTTTGCAGACCGAACTCGTCATATTGGTGGATTTTTCCAGTTCGTGAAGGGATCTGGAATGTGTATTGACTTGGCTGTTTGGGATCTGACTGCTGATTACTAACATTGGAACACAGTCATGATACGCTTCGCCCATGGGTGTAAGAATGTTAGTGAGACCGGGCCCGGTAATAACCAGGGCTACACCGGGCTTGCCGCTAGTTCGTGCAGCCCCCAGCGCCATAAAGCCGGCTCCACTCTCATTACGGCTGGTTATATGACGCAACTTCGAGGATAAAAGCGCATCATATACATCTAAGTTATGAATTCCGGGAATACCGAAAACAGTTTCTACCCCACGTCTTTCTAAAGAAACAATTACCTCAGCTGCTCCGGTTATGATCTTACCCTCCATTACAAATTCGAAATTTAGACATTTAGGATTAAAGCATTTTAATTATATAAAAGTTTATTCTGTTAAGTCAATTATTTGTACTAAATATTTTATAAATCTTGTATCTTGTTTTATTATAATTATTTATTTGCTGGCTCACTATTTAATTGCCCCCTTATTCAATACTGTTGTAATATTTATTACAATAACTTTTTGCCATGACAACAACTTTTAATACAAAAAAAAGGCCTGCCTTTATAGGCAGACCTCGTAACACAATAGCCGATTCGGCTTACATCATCTGTTGAATCCGCTGTCCGAGTTCGGGGTTCGAACGCATAGCTTTGACGATTTGATTGAACTTCTGCACCGTCATATCGTTATCGCGGACGGTTTCTACCATCTCTTCCTGGCTTTCTTTCTGAATAGTCTGAATTTCCTGTGCCAGTTTGTTGAACTGCTTAGTTTCAGCTTCTGTTTCATCTTCGGCTTTCTGGCCATTTTGCCCGTTCTGACCACCCTGGCGGGCCTGATACAGGGTATTGAAACGCTGCTTGCTCATCGGTGATTCGGAAAAAGCACTTTCGATATCTTCATTCGATTCAGTTTGAACTGTTTGAATCTCTTGCATTACCTGGACGAATTTTTTTAAATCCGTCTCTTCAAAGGATGGGGCATTTTCCTGCCCGGGTTGTATTCCCGGTTGTGCCTCGGTTTGTCCCTGGCTGCTGCCCTGGGATTGAGCGGATAGTGGTGAGATAAGTAAAAAGAATAGTGCTGTCAAGGTTATCAGAAAAACCCTCGTCTTCGTTACATTAAATTGCATGTAAACATTGCCTCCAAAAATTAATTCTAGGGCCACAACGTAATGCTCAGCCCCACCCACCGTCAAGGGAAGCGACAAAAAAAAGCGTTCCGATATTTTACCGGAACGCTTTTGAGCATGGACGCTCAACTCATATTACATTAAACCGGTACTACAGAATCCGGTTATTGCCGGACTGCAGCAGCTGCATCAGTTTTTCCGAGGGATTTCTGAACTTGCTCATAAAAATCATCGCCGCGATAATGTAGGGCTTGTAGCTGGCCTCTTTGTACAGCGGTACGCGGTAGCGATCGAATACGCTGGCCGCGACCTCGCCGTGCTCACAGCTTACACCGGTAATATCAGCCGGCAGGCAGTGCATGTAAAGGGCATTGCCGTCGCGGGTTTTTTTCATCAGGTCTTCGGTGCATTCCCAGTCCATATACTGCTTGTTGTTTTCAAGACCACGTTTCTCAAGGTCCTTTAAACCTGCCTGATCACCCTGTTCCACCAGCTTAGTCCGCTCTTCCATCACCGAAAAGGGGGCCCAGCTCTTCGGATACACAATATCGGCATCCTGGAAGGCCTCGTCCATGCTGTTTACCCGTTTGAAAGAACCACCGGTGTGCTCGGAGTTCTTTTGAGCAACATCTTCAACCTCGGGCATAATGTTGTAGCCCTCCGGGTGCGCCAAGGTTACGTCCATTCCGAAGCGGGAGAAGAGACCCACGATGCCCTGGGGTACCGACAGCGGCTTGCCATAGGAGGGGCTGTAGGCCCAGGTCATGGCAACTTTCTTGCCCTTCAGGTTCTCAACGCCGCCAAAGTGGTTAATAACGTGGGCCAGGTCGGCCATTGACTGGGTCGGGTGGTCGATATCGCACTGCAGGTTCACCAGGGTCGGGCGTTGTTCCAGTACGCCGTCCAGGTAGCCCTGGTACACCGCTTCGGAGACTTCCTGCATATAGGTGTGTCCCTTGCCGATGTACATGTCGTCGCGAATACCGATTACGTCCGCCATAAAAGAGATCATGTTGGCGGTTTCACGTACGGTCTCTCCATGGGCAATCTGGCTCTTGCCCTCGTCCAGATCCTGTATTTCAAGGCCCAGCATATTCGCAGCACTGGCGTAGCTGAAACGGGTTCTGGTAGAGTTGTCCCGAAAGAGCGAAATTGCCAATCCGCTGTCGAATACGTTGGTCGAAATATTGTTCTGACGCAGGGCGCGTAATATTTCGGCAACTTTGAATGTAGCCTGAATCTCGTCATCGCTTTTATCCCATGTCAGGAAAAAGTCGTTCAGGTACATTTCTTCGGCTCGCAAGCGCCCCAGCGACCGAATCATCTCTTCAATTCCAATTCTGTCCATTCTGTGTCCTCCAGATACTATTGTTTTCTAAGTTAATATGTTTTGCAGGCCGGACCGTACGTGGAGGGCCCGGCCAAAAAGGTACGTGTGTTCGCTGTAGATTAGTCCTCCAGCATATGGGCTGCAATCGCATTCGCCTTCTGCGTCAGCTCTTCCTCCGGGAAGCCCACCAAGCGACCTTGTTCAACCGCCACCCGACCGTTTACAATGGTGTAATCGGTGCCGTGGTTGTAGCCGGAGAACAGCAGGGCTGCCAGAGGATCGGAGAGCGAACCGGCATATTCGAGCTTGTGCACATCGAAAATTGCCATATCCGCCGCCCAGCCCGCTTTCAACTGGCCGATTTTCGGAAACCCGAGCAGTTTAGCTCCGTTCTCGTTGGCCAACCGGAAAATATCACGAGCGGTCACCGCGGCCGCACCGTATTTCACTCGCTGCAAGAGCAGGGCGTTGCGCATTTCCCCGAGCATATCGGAGGCATCGTTGGATGCCGATCCGTCAACCGCCAGTCCCACATTGATGTTTTTAGGAATCATCTCGGTTACCCGGCAGATGCCCGAGCCCAAGCGCATATTGCTCGAGGGGCAGTGGGCGATGTGGGTGCCGGTCTCGGCCAGTACATCCAGCTCCTCGTCGTTAAAGTGGATGCCGTGGGCGTAGAAGACGTCATCCCCGATAAAACCGGTATCTTCCATCAGCTTAAGGGGACGGCGGCCGTACACCTCGATACAAAAGTCGTTCTCGTCGTAGGTTTCGGCCACGTGGGTGTGCAGGCGCACCCCGTAGGTGCGGGCCAGCTCAGAGGATTTCTTCATCAAATCTTCGGTTACACTGAAGGGGCTGCAGGGTGCCAAGACGATTTTGCGCATCGAGAACTCGCTGCCGTCGTGATACTGCTTGATTACTCGCTCGCTGTCCGCGAGAATTTCATCCTCTGTCTGCACCACCGAATCGGGGGGCAGTCCGCCGTCCTTCTTGCTCAACGACATCGATCCGCGGGTCGGCGAAAAGCGCATCCCCAGGGTGTCGGCGGCCTTGAACTGCAGCCCCATTAAATCGCTCTTTAATCTCCGCGGATACAGATAGTGATGGTCGGTACTGGTGGTACAGCCGGTTTTCAGCAGCTCGCCCATGGCCAGCAGGGATGAATAGTAGACAGCATCCTCATCCAGCTTCTCCCACACGTTGTACAGATACTTCAGCCAGTCGAAGAGCTCGGCATTTTGCACCGCCGGCAGGTTTCTGGTAAGGGTCTGATAAAAATGGTGATGGGTGTTTACGAAACCGGGCACCACCACGTGCTGCGAACAATCGATTACCCGGTCCTCGCCGCTGGGACTGAAATCAATGTTTTTTGCTATTTTTTCAATTCGATTCTCATTTATTAGTACGTCCACATCCCGCTGCGCCGCGCCATCGGCGGAGGTATGCAGGTAGAAGACATCTTTCAACAATATTCGTGCCATATGCCGCTCCTTAAGCTCCCTGCTGCTGCAATACTATCCCGAGCAGAAAGTGGCGCAACAGGTTCATGGCTACCCGCTTGCGGTACTCTGCAGTCGAGCGCTGGTCGTCGATCGGTTGAACGAGGGTGTCGTAGTCGCGCAGGATGTCCCCGGCAATTCCGGCCACCTCGCTTATGCTGCGTCCCTCCATCCGCTTTTCAAGTTCGATAGACCGGACCACCGTCGGGGCCACTGCTCCGAGGGCGATTCTTATTTCGTCAATCCGCTCTCCGGAGATACGCACTACCCCCGCCAATGAAAGTTTCGTCAGAGCATTTGCCCGGCGTGTGCCCACCTTCTTGAACAGATGGAGGGTCGCGCGGTCTTTCGGAACAATTATTTCGGTGAGAATCTCATCATCGTGCAGATCGGATTTTCCCGGCCCGGTGATAAACTGATAAATGGGTACAATCCGTTCGCCCTCCAGGCTCTGCAATTTCACCCCGGCATCCAGGGCGTACAAGGCACAGATCGAGTCGCCCGCCGGCGACGCGTTGCAAATGTTGCCCGCCAGGGTAGCTGCATTTCGCAGTCCCGGAGCGGCAATCGTCACCACCGCTTCCTTCAGTAGTGCCGGCACCTCATCGTTTTCCAGCACCTCGGTCATAGTGGCTGCAGCGCCGATCGAAAGCCCGTGGTCTACCCGGCGGATTGGCCGCAGTTCATCCAGATGGTTTACAAACATAATCGGTTTCGGATAGTCGGGAATCGCGCCGGATTCATAACGGTAACGCACCATCAAATCGGTGCCGCCGGCAAAGGGCAACACGCCCTTCTCGGAACGCAGCTCTAAAGCTTCTTTGAGAGAAAGCGGTCGATAGGAGTCTACCATAAGCCATCCCCCCTTTCGGCAGCCTTCAGCACACCGTCAATAATCATATCGTAGCCGGTACAGCGGCAGAGATTTCCGGACAGCGCCTCGCGCACCTCGTCCTCGGTGGGAGCTGGATTCTTCCGCAGCAGCGCCTCGGTGGCCATCATCATGCCGGGAGTACAAAAACCGCACTGCACCGCGCCGGATTCTCCGTAGGCATCGATAATCATCTTGCCCTGGGCGGTCTCGCGCAGCCCCTCGGGCGTCACAATTTCGGAACCCTCGCAGGTGCCAATGGGAATCATGCAGGAGTTGACCAGCACTCCGTCTTTCAGTACCGAACAGGCGCCGCACTCCCCTTCGCCGCAGCCCTCTTTTACTCCGGTCAGCTTCAAGTCCTCCCGCAGCACATCCAGCAGCCGCCGCAGCGGATCGGTATCTATAGAATGGCTTGCGCCGTTCACTGTAAATTTAACTGTGGGCATTTTCGCGCACCTCCATTATGTACTCGGGTGTCACCGGTATCTGCTTGATATCGCCGTCAACGGCCATCTGGACCGCATCGGCAAATGCCGCCGCGGCTCCATCGAATACCAGCTCACCGGCCCCTTTCGCGCCGAAGGGGCCGAATTCGTAGGGATTGTCCACCAATGCGCTCTTAATTCTTGGAAAATCCATTGAGGTAGGAATGGTATAATCGGCCATAGTCTTCTGTTGAAACCGGCCATCCTTTACTTCCAGTTTTTCAAGACTTCCATAGCCCAGGGCCTGTATAATACCCCCGTCTACCTGGCCTTCCACAACCTTCTCGTCAATGGCTACACCGACATCGTGCACCGCCCAAATGCCTTTGGTAGTCACCTCGTAGGTCAGCGGATCAACCTCGACCTCGATTACATTCACTCCCCAGCCGTAGGAGGGGTAGGCATCACCCTGCAGATTGTCCTGATCCCAGGGCACCAGCCCCGCGGGCGGCTGATACTGATGGCTTACTTCCACCACATCGCTCTCCTCCCAGCGTTCTTTCAGCTTTTTGGCCGCTTCCTGCACCAAATAGCCTACCACTGCAATGGAACGGCTGGCGCAGGTGGGTCCGGAATCGGGCACCAGATCGGTGTTCGGGTCGTTGTACACCACCGAATCTACCGGGATCTGCAGTACCATCGCGGCAATTTTACGGAAGGTGGTCTGCAACCCCTGCCCCATCTCCACATTGGAGACTAGCAGGTCGACGATTCCATCCGAACGCTTACGCATCTTCACTACACCCTTAATGATCTCTTGCTCGCCGTTGCCGGTAAAACCGCTGCCGTGGTTGAACATTGAGATTCCGATACCCTTCCAGGAGCCCGGAGTATATTCTTTCAACTTTTTACTGTAACCGGACATCTCTTCGATGCGGTCGATCATCTCGGGCAGCTTGACCTCTTCATGGATGCGTCCGTTGGTTACCGTTAGGTCTCCTTGCTTCAACAGGTAACGCCGTTTCAGTTCCAGTTCGTCGGCATCGATAGCCCGGGCCACATGACTCATATGCGCTTCCATGGCAAACAGCCCCTGGGGAGCGCCGAATCCGCGGTATGCATCCGAGGGTACATTGTTGGTGGCGAACGCCCGGCCGTGAATCTTTACGTTTGGGATGTTGTAGACACTATTTACTGAGAAAATCGCCCGCTGCAGTACAACCATCGAACAGCTCTCGTAGGCCCCGGCATCCAGACGCACGTCGATATCCATTGCAATCACGTTGCCCTCCGCGTCCAATGCGGTTTTGAAACGGGTTACGCTGGGATGGCGTTTGGGAGTAAAACTTATATCTTCCACTCGGTCGAAAAACAGACCGATCGGTTTTCCAATTTTTTTTGCAGCTACCGCCAGGGGAGTGGAAATTACATCGGGGTAATGCTCTTTTCCCCCAAATGCTCCACCGGTAACCGCCTGCTGTACCCGTACCTGCTCCTCGGGAACTCCCATAGCGGCGGAGACGGCATGCCGCACGTAAAACGGGCACTGACCGGAAAAGATAACTCCGAGCTTGCCGTCTTCTTCAACCCGCGCAACCACTCCCTGGGGCTCCATATATATGTGTTCCTGAAATCCGGTTCGCACGGTATCTTCGATCACGCGGGTCGCGTTGGCGAATGCCCCCTCAGGGTCACCTTTTTCCAGATGGTAGTCTGCGTACACATTGTTATCGCCATGAATCGGGCCGCCTTTTACCGCTTCCGATTCTTCTATGGTAAACACGGGTGAAAGATCCTCGTATTCGACCTTTACCTCATCCCGCAGACGATTGAGCTCTTTGCGATCGGGACCGACCAGCAGACCGATCGTCTCACCGATAAAGCGAACCTCTGTATCGGCAAACACCGGCCAATCGTCCTTTATCATCTCTATACGGTTCTTTCCTTCCACCGGAATATCCTTCGCATCGATGTAGTAATACCCTTCCGGCAGGGTTGGGACTTTCACCCCTTTTATTTTGGCCCGTGCACGGGAAGATCTCACTAGCTTCCCGTAAAGTAATCCATCAAACGGAATATCACCGATATACCGGGCAGCGCCTCCGGTTTTAATACCGGCATCTACACGTTTTATCGATGTGCTAATTTTTTTATTCATAGCCCCTCATCCTTAGAAAGATTTGAGCTGCGTCAGGAAGAGCCGGGAGCACACACTACGGTTTCCCGCCTCTCCTGCGCACATCTTTAGCTTACTGCTACTGTAATTAATATACTAAATTTACTGCTTACCCTCCAGAGTATAGGGGAGCATTGCGTAAAATGCGCTGCA
This sequence comes from uncultured Sediminispirochaeta sp., assembly GCA_964632675.1. Taxonomy (GTDB): domain Bacteria; phylum Spirochaetota; class Spirochaetia; order DSM-16054; family Sediminispirochaetaceae; genus DSBN01. Next base: position 15,883 of record CAZWDV010000022.1, on the reverse strand, counting down.
GATTACAAGATCTTCTACCCGGTTTACCTCATTGGGCGCATGGGCCTGATTCTCATCGCCGGGACCGAAACCGATGGCTGGAATCTTGTGGCGGCCGGTGGTGGCAACCGCATTGGTAGAAAAGGTCCACTTATCAACAACCGGATCTTTGTCAAACAGTGCTTTGTAAGCCTTTACACCGTTCCGAACTATTTCGTGATCTTCAGGAATCTTCCATGTGGGAAAATACAGTTCCTGACCGTAATCAAGGTTTCTCCATCCACGCTCTTCGTACATCGGCATTTCAACGGATACGGCATCCTTGTCCTCGCCAATTGCCTTGCTGATATACTCTTTTACCTGATTGATAGCCAGTTCTTTGTCTTCTCCCCAGGTAAGCCGGCGGTCGAGATACATATATGCCTGGTCGGGTACCGCACACTGGCTGGGCCCTTTTACATCGATCTGAGAGACAACAATTGTTCCCTTGCCGAGGAAATTACCTTCGTCCGGCTGCAGGTCTTCGTTCAGCTGCTCCATAGCCAGGGCTGCCCGGGCTGCTTTATAGGCGGCACTCTGCCCGCGTTCAGGGGCCGAGCCGTGCGAAGAAACCCCCTTCAGGCGGACGATCATTTCCATCCGTCCGCGGTGTCCCCGGTAGATGCGGCAACTGGTCGGCTCTGTTGATACGAAGTAATTCGGTTTGAAGTTTTCTTCTTCAATCAGATACTTCCAGCACATGCCGTCACAGTCTTCTTCCAGTACTGTGAAAGTGAAGTACACGCTGTATTCGCCGTCGTAGCCAAGGTCTTTGAGAATACGCCCGGCGGCAACCATAGAGGCGGCACCACCCTTTTGATCACTTGAACCACGGCCGTGCACCAGACCGTCCTTGATTTCACCGGAAAAGGGATCAAACTTCCACTGCGAGGGGTCACCCACCTCGACGGTATCGATATGAGCGTCGATAGCAATGGACTTGGGCCCATTGCCGACCCGGGCAACCACACTGCCGAGGCCGTCGATACGAACTTCATCGAAGCCCGCCTCTTCACACATTTCTACTATTTTGCGGCATACCGCTTCTTCCTCTCCATCGTATGATTTGATTTTTACCATTTCGGAAAGGGTTTTGGCAGTATAATCGCGATACTCTTCGGCTTTTGCCAGTATTTCATCTTTGATTGCCATGTTAGGAACTCCTTAAATATTATATCTGTATAAACCTGCCCTATTCCGGCAGCTTGTTTATGTTATCCCACAACTTCTGCGCCGCTTTACGGCTCTCGGAGAAAATCTTCTCCACATCGAAGGGAAACTGGCGGTCTTCATATACCACCTGTCCGTCGATCAGTACGGTACGCACATCGGTAGACGCCATTCCAAAGGCCATGTGACCGTCGATATTGTCGCCGGTCAGCGGGGTCGGCGCCTGGTAGTCGGAAATTACCAGGTCGGCCTTGTAGCCTTTTTCCAGGCGGCCGAACTGCGCGCCGAAATTGCGACTAAGCAGCTCATTGCCGTTCGCCAGCAGTTTGAGGAAGGCATCCGAAAAGAGGTTGCCGTGTTCATCCTGGTGTTTAAAGAAGGCAAACTTGAACTCCTCCCACATGTTGGCACCGATTCCGTCGGTTCCAATGGCAACATTCTTGAACATCGGCAGCTTATGGTTGTAACCGACCCCGTTGTTCATATTGCTCTTCGGGTTGTGCACCAGGAAGCTGTCGGCGGCATTGATCATATTCACATCCTCTTCGGAGAGGTGCACGCCGTGTACGAAAATCGCCTTGTCGTTCAACACGCCGAACTCGGCGAGCCGTACCATGATGTCTTTGTTAAAATGCAGGTGTGAATAACTGGCGTCGTACTTGCCTTCGGCCACGTGTACGTGGAAACCGCGGCCGGTCTTCTCGATTGTTTCGGCAATCGCCTTCAAACCTTCGTCGGGAATGGTAAAAGGGGCGTGTCCGCCGATGGCCGCTTCGACCAAATGCCGCCCGCCGCTCTGCTTCTCCTGCTCGGCCTGCTTGGCGAACTCTAGATTCTCCTTAATGCCGGCATACATATCGTCCATACCATTGCGGTCGGTCACCTCGTAACAGGTCATCCCGCGCAATCCGGTTTCGGTAAAGCTCTTTTTGACCGTATTCAGGCTGCCCGCAATATAATTGGGGCTGGCATGATGGTCGATGACGGCAGTGGTGCCCGACTTGATCGCCTCGATCGAGTTAATGATAGATGAGTAATAGAGGGTCTCCTCGTCCAGGGCCCGGTCCAGCTTCCACCACAAGTTGCGCAGCACCGACACGAAATCGGGGGTCGGTCCGACGTTGGCCATAATACCACGGGCCAGACCTGAGTAGTAGTGGTGGTGGCTGCACACCAGCCCCGGAAAAACCAGCTTTCCGGAGGCATCGATCTCCCGGTCGAGCTTGCCGGAGTAATTGTCAGCGGCGTTCACACCGATCTCTACAATGGTACTCTCGTCAATAATTATATCCACGCCCTCCCAGACTTTAGGAGGTTCGAACTGCATTGCATTTGCATTTTTAATTGCTATCATTGTTTTACCTGTCCCAGCAGATAGGCGTGCTTGTGCACGATGGTTTCGATCAGAGTAGTCACTCGCGGGTCCAGAGCTCCTTCCGGAACAGTCCCGTTTTCTTCTATCGGCAGCTCCTGTACCTCATCATTTATCCGTATGTAGGCGGTTTCCCCTGCGAGCATAAATCCGGGATTCTCCGAAGAATCAAAGTCCTCTTTCAAGTTGAAAACGGTAAACTTGTCCTTGTAGGGCTTACCCTCCCAGGGACAGAAAGAAGCACAGTTGCCGCATTCGTTGCACAGCGCATCCAGATGGATGATCTGCTGATCCTGGCTAAAACCGGTTCCGCGGGGTACCGAAATAACCATGTTGGCGCGGTTCGGACAGACCTCCACGCACTTGTTACAGATGTAGGAGCACTGCAGACACCGCACCGCCTCATGCTGGGCAAAGAGGTCATCCGATTCGGAGGCCTGTACGTTGTCGGTCCGGATAATCGAACCCTTGCGGGGCAGAACTTCCCGGCGGATCTCATCAGCCTTGAACTTCGGTACCCGGTTAGCCCGCTGCCAGTGTGCGTCCTCTTTGTGAGTGATGGCGTCGGCAGCTTTACGTCCGGCGGCAATACACTCTACGACTGTGGAAGGACCGGTCTGGGCATCTCCGCCCAGATACACATTTTCCGCACCGGTTTCGAGGGTTTCTTCGTTGACAGATGGCCATCCGTCTTCACCCATGGGTACGCCGAAAGCCGTCAGAGCATCGGTGTCTACTTTTTCGCCAATGGCGGTAATCAGATTATCAACCTTAATAGTTTCGGTCCGGTCGGTTTTTACCGGACGGGCCCGGCCGCTGGTGTCCTGCTCGCCCAGTTCCATCACCCGGACTGTCAAAGTACCGCCGGCATCCATGGCTTCCGGGTTACGCAGAAACTCGAAGAAGACTCCGTCTTTTACGGCGTTTTCATACTCTTCCATATCGGCGGGCATCTGCTCGAAGGCACGCCGATACAGTACCGTAACCGATTCAACTCCTTCAACCTTCGTGGCCGCACGGGCACTGTCCATAGCGGTGTTCCCGCCTCCGACAACCACCACATGCTTCCCGAGCTTCACCGATTCGAGGGTGTTACGGTAGTCCCACAGAAAATCGAGGGATTTCAGCACTCGATCGTCACCGCCGTCGAGCTTCATCGGGTTATCCTTCTCGGCACCGATACCGAGGAAGATGTAGCTGAAGCCCTGCGATCGCAGATCGTCGCGGGTCATGTGCGGTTCGGCATTGAACTGGAACTCGACTCCGTGAGCTTTCACGAACTCGATATCCTTTTCGATCGCTTCCACCGGCAGACGGAAATGGGGAATCACGTTTCTCACTACCCCGCCGGCATTGGCGTGTTTTTCAAATATTGTCACTTCAAAACCTTCGCGGGCAAGGAAATAGGCCGCCGACAGACCGGCCGGGCCGGCACCGATTACCGCAGCCTTACCTTCGCGTTTTTTCTCGGGCTTGGACCATTTGTCGATGTATTTCTGCCAGCCGTTTTCGGCGGCAATCCGCTTCATCTCGCGAATCTTCACCGCGCCCTCGTAATCGAGACGCGTACAGTTGTACATACACTGATGGTCACATATATAACCGGTAATATTCGGCAGCGCATTGCGCTCGTAAATTACATCCAGGGCCTCGTCATAACGACCTTCGCCGGTTAGACGGATATATTCCGGCACATCCTGATTGATCGGACAGGCCGTCCGGCAGGGGGCTACGTAACAGTCGAACAACGGCAGCGGCTCACCGGTAGAAATGCGGTCGGTGCCGCGGAAATCTTTGCGGGAATAATCGGCCTGCAGCACCTCGCGGGCCATGTTCTTGACCTTCTCTACATCTACGCTGCTGGCGCTCCATCCGTCGGAGGCTTCTGTTTTCAGAGCCATCTCTTTCAGTCGCATGTAACCACCCGGCTTCAAGAGATCGGTAGCCACGGTAATCGGCTTGATTCCAGCCGAGAATATCGCATCCACATTAAAGGCAGTGGCCCCTCCGGCATAAGAAATCGGCAGTTTACCTTTGAACTTTTCAGAGAGCTTGGCAGCCAGATTGATGGTCAGGGGATACAGGGCGCGGCCGGACATATACATATCGTCGCCGGGCAGCTGTCCCTGATCGTTGATTGATCCGAGAGTATTGGAGAGCTTGGCACCAAAAATTTTACCGTTGTCTTTGGCAAGTTTCATCAGACGCTGCACCATACCCACAGCAACATCATACTTCAAATCGTGGTCAAAGGATTCACGGCTGACATGGAGATAGGTGTATCCGAGCCCGTCCAGAATCTCCCGAACCCGGTCGTAGCCGAGCAGTGTCGGGTTCATCTTCAGATAGGTATCGATCTTTTTATCGGTGAGCAGATAGGTACAGATGGCCTCCTGCTCGTCCGGGGGACATCCGTGCATGGTGGAAAGGGTAACCGACGGAGAAATCTGTGCTGGAATCCGATCGGCCAGGCCGATCAGGGCTCCCAACCGGTCTTCGAGCCCGGTTCCACGGAGAAAGCCGCCGGCAATATCGCTGCTATCCCCAGCCTGGGCTTTGCTGATCAACTCCTGCAATTCCTGCTTATACTGTGCATACAGCGGGTGGTCGGAGGCATCGATCATCGAATTGATGAAGTAATCCATCTTAGGAGTTTTGATACCTTCAAGGTCATAGCCGACACTCATATTGAAAATAAAGGAACGCTTTTCATCGCTCAGTCTGGTTTCAAACACTTCTTCCAGAAGATGCAGAATGAACCAGGCCTTGATGTACTCATCGTAGGCCTTTTCTAAGCTGAACTCAGTCGACCATTCGGTATTGTAGCCTTCATCCCGGGCATCGATGCACGGCTTGTCTATCTCGAGACTGTCGAGTTTCTGCACGGTTTTCAGCTCCATGAAGCGTCCACCCGCCAGATAACTGGTCACTATATTTTGTGCCATCTGTGTATGCGGACCGGCTGCCGGGCCCATAGGAGTGTCGCACTGATCGTTGAAAGCAGTAATCCGTTTGTCGTTCTGCTTCCTGAAAAAATGTATTGAAGGAATACCCAAAACCGATTCCTGGGCTGCATATTCCTGAAAAATTCTGCGGATGAGTTCCTTGAAAGGAACGGGTCGCATTATATCGCCCATATAAACTCCTCTTCAAAATATGATAAAACTAGACTCTTATTGGTACTTTTGGACTATTGTACCCCTATTAAGAGTGTTGTCAATAAAAAACTGCAACAATTCGCAACATTTTTCAACCCTTTTGGGTTGACTGTTGCCACCTTTTGTATTATAGAAATGAACAGGCTTACACAGCACACACCATACAGTAAAGCCGCACTCCGGCCGGGCCGGAACACAATAAATATGAATGAGAGGGATTTTACATGATCGATCTTACCATGCATGAAGATGTGAAAAAGAAAAATGTCCAGCAATGCCGGGACCAGAAGATAATCTACCCGACCTTTGCCCAGATGAAAGATCCTTCCCTCATCCCCGACAGCATCAAAGCGAAGCTCAAAAACGTGGGACTGTGGGACATCAATCCACTGAACCTTTTCCGTATAACCTGGAAAAACGAACCAACCCACCAGGGCGGCACCTTCGGTGGAGTGAACTATATCGAGCTGCCCCGCGAAGTTACCGGCACCAAGGCCCGTATTCTGGCCCTGGTCGGCAAGTGGTTTCCCACCGGTGCTCACAAAGTCGGCGCTACCTACGGCTGTCTGGCTCCGGCCCTGACCAGTGGAAACTTCGACTCCACGCGACAGAAAGCCGTGTGGCCCTCTACCGGCAACTACTGCCGCGGCGGAGCCTATAACTCGGACCTCTTGGCCTGCGACTCTATCGCCATTCTGCCCGAGGAAATGAGTGAAGAGCGGTTTAACTGGCTAAAAAAGGTGGCCGGCGAGGTAATCGCTACTCCCGGATGCGAAAGTAACGTAAAAGAAATTTTCGACAAGTGTCACGAGCTGACTGCCGAGCGGGGCGACGACATTGTCATTTTTAACCAGTTCGACCAGTTCGGCAACTACCTGTGGCACTATGAAGTGACCGCCGAGGCAATCGAAGAGATGATCAAGAAAGAAGTGGCCAATCCGGAGAACTTCAAGGGCTATATAACCTCCACCGGATCAGGGGGAACTCTGGCGGCCGGCGACTATCTGAAGAAACTCTATCCGCAGTTGAAACTGGCCGCCGGCGAGGCACTGCAGTGCCCGACCCTGCTGAACAACGGCTTCGGCGGACACCGCATCGAGGGAATCGGTGACAAGCATGTGCCCTGGATCCACAATGTGCGCAACACCGACATGGTAGTTGCAGTGGATGACAACGATGCGATGAATGTGATGCGCCTGTTCAACGAGCCGGCCGGTCAAGAGTACTTGAAGTCCCAGGGCGTCCCGCAGGAGTTCATCGACCAAGCCGACCTGCTGGGCATTTCCGGTATCGGCAACGTGATCGGGGCGATCAAGATGGCCAAATACTACGAGATGGACGCGGACGATGTAATCGTGACCGTGCTGACCGACTCGATGGAGATGTACGAATCCCGGGTGACCGAGATGCATAGGAACCACGGCGAGTTCACCGACACCGATGCGGCCAAGGTGCACTTCCAGGCTCTGGAGAAGCAGGGCACCGACAACCTGCTGGAGCTGCGCTACGAGGACCGCAAGCGCATCCACAACCTGAAGTACTACACCTGGATCGAACAGCAGGGCAAGCAGCTCGACGAGCTGAATGCCCAATGGTACGACAAGGACTACTGGACCAACATCCAGAAACAGACCGCCGCAATCGACACACTGATCGAGCAGTTCAACCGCGAGGTCGGTTTGCTGTAGCAATTCTCAGTTTGATAATTGCCGGGGCTACTGGACTAAGCACAACATCAGGCCGGCTCTTGAGCCGGCCTTTTTTTGGAGTTCTTATGGAGGCGTCTACAATGGAATTCAAATATGTATGCAACGAATGCGGAAAAGAATATAAGGCCGACAAAATTATGTACCGCTGCCCGGAGTGCAACCGCAGCGAGCAGCCGGGGGAGATGCAGAAAGGCAATCTGCGTACGCTCATAGATCCCGATTATCTGCAGGGATTGGCAAAGCGGGAGTCAGTTGCACCGGCGGACTTCATGCCCTACCCCATTCCCCACATTTCCACTTACCCGGTGGGAAACACTCCCCTCATCGGTCCGCAGCGGCTGCGTGAGAAGAGCGGCTGCGCCGACCTGTGGCTGAAAAACGACGGAATGAACCCCTCCGGATCGTTCAAGGACCGAGCCAGCCAGGTGGTGGCCTCGCAGGCCCTGCATTTCGGCATACCGACGGTCACCCTGGCATCCACTGGAAACGCCGGATCGGCCATGGCCTGCGCCGGTGCAGCCTATGGACTCGACATCGTGCTATTCGTTCCTCACACTGCACCCGAAAACAAACTGCTGCAGTCGGTGCTGTACGGTGCCAAGGTAGTGCCGATCGAGGATACCTACGATGCCGCCTTCAGCCTTTCCCTCGAGTACACGGAAAAATACGGCGGAATCAACCGCAACACCGGCTACAATCCGATGACCATCGAAGGCAAGAAGAGTATCTCCATCGAACTGTTCAACGACCTCGGCCGCTCGATACCCGATGTAATGTACGTGCCGGTGGGCGACGGGGTAATCTACTCCGGGGTCTTCAAGGGGTTCTACGACCTGCATGTGGCCGGCCTGATTCCCAAGCTGCCGAAACTGGTGGCGGTGCAGTCGACCAAGAGCAACGCCATCGCCACCGCCTGGAAAAGCGGCGACGCCCGCACTATCGACAAGGCCACTACCACCGCCGATTCGATCAGTGTCGCCAGCCCGGCCAACGGCCGCATGGCAGTCAACTATATTAATGACAGCAACGCCTGGGCCACCGAAGTTACGGATGAGGAGATTACCGCCGCCCAGCTCGAGCTGGCCACCGAAGCCGGCACCTTCGTCGAACCGGCCGCGGCCGCCGCCTATGCCGGCTTTAATGCCGACCTGGCTGCCGGACGCATCAGGGGCAACCAAAAAATCGTGGCCTTGCTGACGGGCATCGGTTTCAAGGACATGCAAGCTGTGACCAATGCGGTTTCAGTGCCGAGAGCGGTAAAACCGAATATGCAGGCGGTGGAGGAGTTCTTGCAGAGTTAGAGCAGTCCCCGGAGATTCGCGGGTTCTTTTCAAATTCAGTATCGATAGAACGGGTCTTAGGAAGGAACTGTTTCTTCAGACTCATCACCCTGCAAGGTGAACAGAGAGGTGGGTAGAATGCAAGCTGTAAACTCGTTGTGGAGCCCGTGCGGCAGCGGGGTACAATTTATCCCTACAGCAGACGTATGAGCACTACAACGAGAATGATTACCACAAGAGCTGTTATTATATCCATCTAAGCCTACCTCCGGGAGCTGTAATAAGAAAGTTTACAAATCGATAGCGTAGAAAACAGGGCTAAAAGATTCGTTTCACCTATATAGCACTATTATACACTTTTATGGAAAAATCAATTACTACTGTCTGAATACGGCCGTTTCTCTACAGAAAATCCACCAGGCCACAATAGAAGCAGTGAGGATGTAGAGAAGCATCCAGAAACCTACCACGAACAGATTATGGCTGTTCAGCGCTCCTACCGCTATCTCACGGATCACAAGTGCTATATTTATCAGCGGAAGGTGGTAGTAGTATGAGGATGAGGTGCTGGCATCAAGCGACTGTGCAAGATACACACAGGCCATAGAGAGAATGAGCAGGGGCATTCCTAAGAGCTGTGCTTCTTTCGTCGAGCGAGTAAAGATCCCCGCGGCGAGCTCTACTGCTGCGTAGAAGATAGTGAGGAGGAGTGAAAGTACAAATAAAAACAGGTAGTGCAGCTTAGGAAGGAGGAAGTTCATCGGCTCATCTCCGACAACAGAGGGGCTCAATCTATAGGAGATGTAAACTCCCAGCGAGAAGGCGCACACGCTGAGGAAACCGGCTATAGCCGCCGCCGACAGCTTGCCCGCGATGATACCCGTCCGATCGATTCCGGTAGAGAGCAGCGGTTCTAAACTACCCCGCTCCTTCTCACCGGCACTCAGATCCGCGGTAATCGGAAGAGGACAGGTGCATGCAAACATAAAGAGCATAAAGGGGAGCACGAGAGAGAGAAATAGCCTCCCCCTGGCGGTAGCTCTCTCATACTTCGGCAGCAGAATAACCGTCGTCTCAGCGGCAGAGGAGCTCTCTTCTTGAGGTTGAGGAGATCTGGCGGAGAGGATTTGACGCACATAGTGAGATGCCGAAATGGAGCTGCGGTCGGTGTTGTCGTAGCGAAGTTCCACCCGGCTATCTTCGTTGAGAGAAAGCTGCACATCAGCGGGAGGCTGACTGCTCAGAACTATTCGCTCGTCCGCTTTGAGAAGGGCGGCCAGGCTCTGCGCCTCTTCGGTATTCCTACCGGTAAACTGTACGTTAATGACGCCGTCCTCCACACCTCCAACCAAACGGTAATCTCTTAGTGTATAGAAGAGGCTCGGAAAAAGTATGAGGGGCAGCAGCAGCGAGATAATGACCGAGCGCCTGTCTCTTACGATATCGAGCAGCTCTTTCCTAAGCACCACCACCCAGAGAGGAAGTTCGCCTAATAAACTCCTCATAGCGGCAATCCCCTGCGAACAAGAGAGACAAAGGCCTCTTCCAAAGAGGCAGCTTCCACATCGGCAGCTATCTCCCGGGGCTTGCCACTGCGCAGAGAGATGCCGTTGTCGATAATTACTACTCTGTCGCATAGCCTTTCGGCTGCCGCCATATCGTGGCTGGAAAACAGCACAGTATTGCCGAGATCCCTGTAGGATTTGATAAAGGAGTATATACTGAGAGATGCGCTTACATCGAGTCCCGCCGCAGGCTCGTCGAGAAGGAGTACCCGGGGCCGGTGGATGATGCTCCGGGCGATCGAAGTCTTCTGCCTCATGCCGGAGGAGAAGGTGCCGGCTCGCCTGTCGAGAAAAGAGTTCATCTGCAGTAGTTCGGCAGTATCCGCAAGAGCTCTATCTGCCTCTGAGCTTCTCATCCCGTTGAGCCTTGCAAAGTAAAGAATATTCTCCCTTGCGCTTAGACGTTCGTAGAGGCCGGTATTGCCTCCGAAGAGGATTCCTATTGATCTTCGTACCGCCGCGGGTTCAAGCGCCACATCGTGTCCCGCCACTACGGCTCTGCCGGCGGTAGGCAAGATAGTAGTAGCAAGCATTCGAAGGGTCGTGGTTTTTCCCGCTCCGTTCTCCCCCAAGAGCCCTATAATTTCTCCTGGAAAACAGGTAAAACTGAGAGACTCTACAGCCCATCGAGGGGAGGAGGAAAACCGTTTACTGATCTTCTCCAGCAAAACGGAGGGTGAATCATCACTGCCGGTCATATTCGTGAAAGACGCCATACCGCCCAATACTACAGTGAAGAGGGGCGAGGAGCAAGCAGTTTACTCATATTCCTCTGCCAGGCTCAAAAATCGTGGTGCTGCTGACGGTAGAAGAGTTTTTGGGCCGCTAAAGCTGTTATTCTGCAAGCCCTACAATAGTTTCACAATAATTCCGGCAAGGACTACCGAGGCGATAGTAACGGTGGTGAAACCTGCCACCAACATTTTGGGAAGAATTTGCTTTAGCAAAAACTCTTTCTCCTCGTCGTTCTCCGAAATCGATTCGGAAACCTCCTGTGAGATGATATAGGTTCCTGGAAAACCGAAGAGACAGGTGGTGCTTATGGCAAGGCTTATCTCCCAGGAGTATTTTACTATTTTACTGAGAACAAAAGAGACGGCAATCATTCCGATAAGGGCTATTGCAAAAGCAGTAACAATAGGGATGATAAAAGCGACAACCATTTGTGGTGTTGCTTGTGAGAGATTCATAAAAATAGGAACAAGAAGGATAAAAAGCGCGAGTCCCGATGAATTGGCCTTATCCAGTATTCTATGTTCTATAAAGCCAAGTTCGTAAAAAAATAGTTTGGGGGTCGCTACGGTGGACGAGATTATTGGGAAAAGTGACTTCGACTTCTTTTCAAAAGAGTTCGCCGAAAAGACTTATGCCGCCGAGAAAGAGATTATTACCACGGGCAAACCACGTATCAACGAGGAAAGACTGGACATAAACAAAACAGGGGCACATCGGTGGCTCCTCGTCAGCAGGTTTCCCTTCATCGACGAGAAGAGCGGCGCCATAAAAGGGCTTATCGGAACGTGGCACGATATCACCGAGAATCGACAACAGAGGGATAGACTCGAAGTCGCCTTGCAGGAAAAACAACTCCTCATGCAGGAACTCAACCACCGCGTCAAGAACAACCTCCTTGTGGTTGCGTCTCTGATCGACCTCAAGGTTTCGCTTCTCGATAACGGGATAGACTTAACCGACCTCCGCAACCAGGTCAATGCTATCGTGAAAGTGTATGAATTGCTTCAGACGAGTGCTGACATTAGCCATATAAGCCTCAAAAGTCTCGTAGACGATATTCTTTCGAGTGTCTTCCACTCCCCTGCGAGCGAACACGTTACCATAAGGAGTGACATCCCCGATATTTCAGTGCCAACGAAAACTGCAGTTCCCCTCGGGCTCATTATAAACGAGCTCGCGACCAATGCGCTCCAGCATAGTTTTACTGCAGAGGAGGGGGCCTGCTTTACGGTGGCCCTCGAAGAAGAAGCCGACACAAGGCAGTATGTCCTGACGATCTCCAATAGCGGCCGCCCCTTCCCGCAAGACACGGACATCGAGAATCCCCGTGGACTCGGGCTGCAGCTTGTCGCGGCTCTCGTCGCACAGCTCCAGGGAACAATTGAGCTGCAGCGGGAACCTCAGCCGCTGTTCACCATACGATTCTGCGGGAGTTGAAGGCCTATCCTTATGAAAAATGTTTAGTGCATATTAGAGAAAATGCAGTTAGTTCTTGCGATATAACTATGGGTGCAGTAAAATGCAAGCAACTAATCGCTTTTGAGTAGGCGCACTATGTCGAAAAAAATTCTTCTTGTCGAAGACGAAGCCCTCATTGCCATGTCGGAAGCTAAAATGCTCGAGAAGCATGGGTTTGAGGTGGTAAGCGTCTATAACGGCGAGAAGGCTATCGTGGCGGTAGACGCAGACCCCGCTATTTCCCTCATTTTAATGGATATCGACCTGGGCAAGGGGATGGACGGGACGGAGGCAGCCGAAGAAATACTCGACCGACATGATATACCTATTGTGTTTCTCACAAGCCATGCTGAGAAAGAGTATGTAGACAAAGTAAAAACCATTACCGGCTCAGGGTATATTTTAAAGAATTCAGGCGAGTTTGTGCTGATCGAATCCATTGATATGGCATTAAATCTGTTTGAAGCGAAACAGGAGGCCCTGCACCACCTTCGGGAAACGGAGTTGCGGGAATCCCGGTTAAATCATTTGAACCGGCTGCTTCTTTCAGTCCGCAATGTGAACCAGATTATTACCAAGGAAACCGATATCCATGAGCTCCTCGATAAAACCTGCAGATTGCTTATTGAGACGAGCGGTTACAAGCGGGCCTGGATTGTGCTTCTGCGGGACGAAAAACCGGAGGAGCCCTATTTTCATGCCGGCTTTTCCGGCACCTTCGGACCGATGACCGATTTCCTGAACAGCGGTCAAATACCTGTCTGTGCCGAAGCGGCTCTGCAGAGTGGCGCAATTCGGGCGCTGGTACAGAATACTACACGCTGCGGTAATTGCCCATTCCGGCGGCGGGAACTTTCTAAAGCATGCGCCGAGACAGAGGAAAACGTCCTTACGGCAAAGCTTGAATATGCCGGAAAACTGCAGGGCTGGATAAGTGTTCTCGTACCGAAAATGTATGCACACAACCGGGACGATCAGCACCTCTTCGAAGAGATTGCCATGGATGTCTCCTACGCTCTGCAGAGTATCGGCGCACACAGGGAAACCGTTGAAACGAAGAAACTGCTGGAAAGCGTAATGAACGCAATCCCCGATGCCATCGGTGTGCTGGAGGGCAACTTCAATGTGATCCGCTACAACAGTGCGGGGTATCAGCTCCTCGGGAAAACCGCCGCTGAAGTAGATGGACAAAAGTGCTACGAGTTGATTAACAGGGCTGCTCCCTGTGAAATTTGTGCGGTAAAAAAAAGCTACGCTACAAAAAATATAGAGCAATTCGAGATATATGAAGCCGACCTGAACAAATGGATCGATTTGCGGGCGTATCCCATACTCGACGACCACGGCAATGTAGTAAAGATAATAGAACACTTCCGCGACATTACCGAAGGCAAGCAGGCAGAGGATGCGCTGCGGGAGAACAGCAAGACTGCGCATCAGTTCTTTTCCGAGTCCGCGGCAGGCGCCTTTTTTATGATGCTTGATGAACCGATTGAGTGGAACGACTCTGTGGACAAAGAAAAAGTCCTCGATTATGTCTTTGACCATCAACGCATAAGCCAAATTAATAAAGCAATGCTTGACCAGTATTTAGCTCGGGAAGAAGAGTTTCTCGGGAAGACACCCAAGCAACTGTTTGCCCATGACGTGGAACATGGTCGCTCACTTTGGTGGAAAATGTTTGATCAGGGATTTCTCAGTATTGACTCGAACGAACGCAGATTCGACGGAAGTCAGTTATGGATTGTGGGCAGCTACCGCTGCATGTATGACGAGCAGGGAAGAATTACCGGGCACTTCGGAACCCAGCACGATATTACCAAACTCAAGCAGGCCCAAGAAAAATTGCGTATGAAATCCAGTTTCATAGATCGCATAGCAGAAGTATCTCCCGACATCTTCATTATCTACAAAAGAGATGGTGAGTATTTAGATATAATCACCACTAACGAAAATAATTTATTCTTAAAAAGAGAAGAGATGTTAGGAAGTAAAATTCCTGAAGTTCTACCTGAGACAGCTGCTGCTACCATCTTGCAAGGGATTGATGATGCACTCACGACTAATTCACTTAAAGTAGTAGAGTATGAGCTCGGAATAGATAATGAGATATTAGATTTTGAAGCTCGTATAACACCATTAGAAGAGGATAGAGTACTTGCGCATATTATTGACATTACGGAACGTAAACAACTCGAAGACCACTTGAAGAAGAGTGAGGAACGTTTTAAGACAATTTTTTATAACTCTGAAGTATCCCTTTGGGAGGAAGATTTCTCAGAAGTAAGAAAAATAATAGACGGCTTAAAAAAAGAGGGAGTACACGATTTTTATCGCTATTTTGATAACAATCCCGATGTTGTATGGGACTTAGCGAAAAAAATCGATGTAATAGATATAAACGATGCGACCCTCAAGCTCTACGGTGCGGATACGAAAGAAGTGATGCTGGGGTCTCTCGATAAAACGTTATATCTAACTGAGAATACTTACGAGCTTCTTAGAGATGAGTTTGTGGCAATAGCCGAAAGGAGAACAAGTGTCAAGGGAGAAATGAGAACAAGAACTCTTGATGGGGAAGTCCGCAATATTACAATGGGGGTGTATATATCCAAAGAGAAAGATATAAAGGTAGTTGCTATTAATGACATAACACCATATAAAAATGCCTTACAAGAAAAAGACTTTCTTATGAGAGAACTCAACCACAGGGTAAAAAACAATCTCAACATGGTCTCCTCTCTTATCAGTTTAAAAGATGTGGAAATCGATTATGATCTATCCGATTTAAAAAACCGAATAGACGCTATTCGTTTGGTCCATGAGAAACTCCATCAGTCCGGAGAAGTTGAACAGATTAAGGCGAACGAGTATATTTACGAAATTCTGGATTCTGTATTCTCTTCTTTCTCCGACCGAGAGGTGGCTATAGTAAGTACCGTTGAAGATATAAACCTTAAGCCGATAACTCTCGTGCCTTTAGGTATAGTGATAAACGAGATAGCGACAAACGCAGTAAAATATGGCTTTACCGATACTGAAGAGGCCCGGTTCTCTGTAGATATGAGAAAGGACTCCGATGGTAAGCACTACATCCTCACCCTTTCGAATACCGGCAATCCATTTCCTGAAGAGATAGGACTGGAAAGTCCGGAAACAATGGGTCTACAGTTGGTATCTACCCTAGTAGCTCAGTTGAACGGTAGCATAGAACTACAGAAATCTCCAAATCCGGTCTTCACTATAAGATTCCCAACAGGAGAGGAATAGAAAATGCAGCTATTCGCTTTTGAGTAAACTTACTATGTCGAAAAAAATTCTTCTTGTCGAAGACGAAGCCCTCATTGCCATGTCGGAAGCTAAAATGCTCGAGAAGCATGGGTTTGAGGTGGTAAGCGTCTATAACGGCGAGAAGGCT
>CAZWDV010000021.1:0-47486 GCA_964632675.1 uncultured Sediminispirochaeta sp. | reverse complement strand
AGCGTATATTACTGAGGTCTAACTAAACCAGCTGCGTGTAATTCCGTTCTACATAACACCGCAGACGGTTGATGAAGCGGGCGGCCGGGGCGGCGCCCAGGCCAGCTTAACGGTGGATGAGTCGGTAGGTTCGATGCTGCAGGTAATCGACAAGTTGAATTACAACACTCCCAATTATATAGATTACCGGAGAGAGGCCCTGCAGTACTAGACTTTTTATGGGTTTTCAGTTATCACAGCCTCATACTCCTTGATAAAAACAAATCTCCGTATTATTACTATCAATGATGAATTGGAATAGAATAGAATTAAAAACAAGGGCCAAAGGCGATTTATACGGCAGCTACTGGTACGCCTTTTTAGTGAGTTTACTGATAGCGATAACCGGCGGCAGCCACCATTGGGGCGGCGGAGGCAGTGCTGGTGGAGCCGGCGGCGATGAATTCAGTCTCGGGATGGCGATTCTCATCATTTTCGTGGTAATTATTGCTGTTGCGATCCGCGTATTCGTCGGCTTCGCAGTCGAGGTGGGCGGAAGAAGGTTCTTTTTGCAGCTGCCTGGCGGCAACAACGACCTGGGACAGATCGGCTACGGGTTCCGGCCTGAGCGATACCAGGATATATGGGTAACCATGCTCCTGAGGGGAGTCTACCTGTTGTTATGGACTCTGCTGCTGATAATTCCGGGTATTATAAAAATGTATGCCTACCGGTTGGTTCCGTACATCTTGGCCGACAATCCGCATATCGGCCACCGGCGCGCCATCGACCTCAGCAAGCAAATGACAATGGGTGAAAAGTTCGATATTTTTGTGCTGGATCTCTCGTTTATAGGATGGTATTTGCTGGGGGCCCTGGCCCTCGGAATCGGGGTGTTGTTCGTACAGCCCTACTACGATGCCACCAACGCGGAGCTGTACTTCGAACTGCGGCAACAAGCTCTGAACCGAGGCATCACCACCGCTGAAGAGCTGAGACTTTGAGTAAGTACCGACCATGACCGAACGAATTAAACTGGCTTCCTTTACCGCTCTGACTATGTTGGTGCTGGCTTCGGTCAGCACCGGGCTGAGCGCCTCGCTGCTGGAAATTGCTGCAAGCTTCGAAATCACCCCGAGCAAAGCCGGCATTCTCTACACACTGCACTTTTCGGGCTTCATGGGTTTCATTCTTCTGACCCTGCTCATTCGCGGACTGCGGGCCAGGCTGCTGCTGATAACCGTGTTCGCCGGAGTATATGTGGCCGCTCTGCTGACCGCTGGTACTACCTCGATGTTTGTGCTCTTGGCCCTCGCCTTGGTCTGTGCGGGCGGCGCCGGGGGAATCATCGAAAGCCACACCACCACCCTTCAGGTTATTACCGCCGTAAATGAAGCCGAAGCCGGCCGTATTGTATCGGTTACCCAGGCCTTTTTTGCCCTGGGAGCTCTGCTGGCGCCGGTGTACCTCGCGGCAGCACAGCCCCTAGGCGGACACCAATGGCGCACCCTGTTTCTCGCTCTCAGTGTCATTGCGACGCTTGCCCTTCTAATTGGCCTGCTGATTAAACCGGAGCGATTCCAGCATCCTCCCTCCCAAAACAGTTCCATCCGCTGGCGTCCGGTTATGCGGGGCTGCACTGCAATCGGGTTATATGTAGGAGCGGAGGTAGTAATTTTCGGCTGGGTGCCGACGGTGATGCAGCTGTATCACGGCGTGCCGGCGGCGCGGGCCAAGCTTGCACCAACCCTGTTTTGGATGGGAATCCTCGGAGGCCGCCTGGTAACCGCCCGGCTCACAGACCGTTTCTCAGCAACCACACTTCTGCGCGTCCTCACTCTGACCGGCGCGGCCGCATCAGTTCTGCTGGTGCTTGTCAGCAGCGAGCCGCTGCTGTGGCTGGCGGTTGGTACTGCGGCAATCTCATTTTCGGGCATATGGCCGCTGATTATTGCCACCACCGGTTCATCGGGGCATGAAACAGTGACGACGATTGCCGTAGCCGCCGGAGGGTTGGGCGCCAGCATCTTTCCCTATATAGCCGGACGAATCGCCGAGTTTCTGCCGGGTCCGTTCATTTTGAGCATGGCAACCCCGCTCATGATTGTTGTTTTTTTACTCACCCGGAAAGCTGCAGAGTAATTTTAAAGTGTAAGCTGCATATACACCGCTTCCGGGAGCGGATTGCAATACAGCCGACCGGCTGCTCATCGGCCCATGCCAAATAGAGGCTGCCGGAGGGCCAGCTGTATTCGCCGGGCAGACTCTGAAGCTTCTCGTCAAAGCCCTGAAAACTGAGATCTTCATCCAGTTCTGAAATATACTGTCTGAAAAGAGCGCGAACGCCGTCCATGTCCACTTTCGGGTCTGCCTCGCAGACTACGATTGCAGCGGCATTCATCCCTTTTTTCTCAGATAGTGCTGCAGCAGCCCGGGGCCGGTTCCATAGTAATTACCGGCCCCCCGTCCCGAGTTTTCGGTAAACTGCTGGTCCCGTTCTTCGACCACCCGGGTACTGTCGAACAGCACATAGGGCACCGGTTCGGAGACATGGGTTCGGACTGAAATGGGGGTGGGATGGTCCGGCAGAATCATCATGCGAAAATCCTCTCCGGAAGCTTCCAGTGCAGCTAATATCGGTTTCACTACCTTCCGGTCGATCAGTTCGATCGAGCGGACCTTACCATCAACATCGCCCTGGTGCCCGCACTCATCCGGCGCCTCCAGATGCAGATATACGTAGTCGGCATCGTTGCCGAGCGCTTCGATTGCAGCTGCAGCCTTGCCGTCGAAATTGGTATGGATGTTGCCGGTGGCCCCTTCCACGTGGATCGGACGCAGTCCGGCCAGAATACCAATGCCGAAAATAAGATCCACCGCAGAAATCACTGCACCCTTCAAACCGTACTTTTCTTGAAATGGGGTCAGCTGCGGGCGCTTGCCTTCGCCCCAGATCCAGATGGAATTGGCGGGGTTCTCGCCACGCTCACGGCGAGCCCGGTTGACCGGATGATTTTCGAGCAGTTCCACCGAACGCCTGGTCATGTCCAGAAACAGCGGCCCCTGTTCACCCGCCGGCAGATGCTCGGCAATCCCCTGCCCCAGAATGTCGTGGGGCGGGGTTAGCTCGAAGCCCCAGGGGCCGTCTTTCCACACCAGCAGATGGCGGTAACTGACCCCCGGATAAAACCTGAAGTTTTCATTGCCGAATTCTGCTCCAATCACCTCTATTAATTGGCGAGCCTCATCATTACTAATCTCGCCCGCCGAGTGGTCGAACATTGTCCGGCTTTCGAAAACACCATCTCCGGCCAGGGTCACCAGATTGCAGCGGAAGGTGATATCGGTATCCGAAAGCTCCACTCCCATACTGGCCGCTTCAAGGGGTGAGCGGCCGGTGTGGTACACTTCCGGCTCGTAACCCATCAGCGACAGATTAGCCACATCAGAGCCGGGGGCCATGTCATCGGGCACCGTCTTGACCATCCCCACCTCACCGCGCCGGGCCAGACTATGGAGAGTCGGTATCTGGGCCGCTTCGAGGGGGGTTTTGCCGCCGAGCTGCTCTAAGGGATAATCGGCCATGCCGTCCACCAGAATAGTTATATATTTCATTTCAGATATTCCTCCACTACCGGCTTCATCTCATCTTTTTTACAGGTTTCCGGATGAAGTACCGGCCGGTCGGCTATGCCCCGTATCGGTTCCGGCACAGCGAGTCCGCTGTATTCGGACAGCAGATCGATCAATTCAAAATCGCTGCGTTCCTCGGTGTCAATTCCGAGCCCCGCGGCCACACTGCGGCCGAATTTAAAAGGACTTGCAGTAGAGGCGATCAGTGCGGGAGTTTCATCACCGCTCTCTCCCACATATTTTTTATAAACCCGGTAACCGACTGCGGTGTGAGTGTCGACTAAGTAGCCGTAATCCCTGTACAGCTCGCCGATGGTCTGTACGGTTTCGCGGTCGTCGGCATAATTGCCATAGAAATTGCCCATTCCCGCTTTCATCGCCGGGGTAATCTCATAGGCGCCGCTCGCTTTCAGCTGCCCCATGAGTTCGGTTACCGTCTCCGAGTTTCGCCCGGAGAGTTCGTACAGGAAGCGCTCGAGATTGCTGGAAATGAGGATATCCATCGAGGGGCTGACGGTAGCTGAAAAATCGCGGTTCAGATTGTAGCGACCGGTGTTGATAAAGTCAGTCAGGACATTATTGCGGTTGGATGCACAGATAAATTTATTAACCGGTAAACCCATTTGTCCGGCATACCAGGCCGCCAGAATATTGCCGAAGTTACCGGTAGGAACCACCACGTTGACCGGGTCGCCGGCGTGCATTTCTCCACGCCGCAGCAACTCCAGATACCCGTTGATATAATAGACTATCTGTGGCAGCAGGCGCCCGGGATTGATGGAATTGGCGGATGAGAAGCGGTAGCCCCGGGTAGAGATTTTCTCCCGCAGCTCACTGTCGCCGAAAATTGACTTTACGCCGTTCTGCGCATCATCGAAATTACCGGCAATCCCGATAACTTCGGTGTTCGCCCCTTCCTGGGTGGTCATTTGGCGTTTTTGTACATCGCTCACCCCGTCGGTCGGATAAAACACCACAATCTTAACCCCATCCACATCGGCAAAACCTTCCAGAGCGGCTTTTCCGGTGTCTCCGCTGGTAGCGGTGAGGATCACAATCGTGTCGTCGATTCCGAGCTTTTTGGCCGCGGTAGTAAGGAAAAGCGGCAAAATGGACAGTGCCATGTCCTTAAAGGCCAGGGTCCGGCCGTGATGCAGTTCTATGAAGTGGGCCTCTCCGCAGCTGTGAAGCGGTGCAATCTCCTGATCCCGAAACTTGTCATCATAGGCTTCCCGTACGCAGTCCGCCAGCTCTGCGCGACTGAAATCGGGGATAAACAGAGAGAGAATGTATTCTGCCAGCTGCCGGTAGGAGAGCTTCTGCAGATGCGCATCGGTTATATCAATGGAAGGAAATTCCGATGGTACATATAAACCGCCATCCGGAGCAATTCCCTGCACCACTGCTTCTGAAAAAGACACGGGATCAGCCCCGCCTCTAGTGCTGTGGTATGTAATATCTGCCATTCCTCTATAATAGAGTAAGCGACACGGCTGTTCAACCGCTTACAGCTTTCAAAACCCGTACTCTACCGCTCCGCTTATACCCATATTCCAGTAATCATAATCCGGATCATTCGAAAAGATCTTGTTGAACTCTCCTGCTGTCGAGATGGTGCCGTCGCGAACATCGATCAATTTTGCACTCACAAAATACGTCTGCCCCACTAAGGACACCTTGGGCAGTTCACATCCTCCGCATACGGAATCCGCACCTTTACTTGTGTACCGCAGTCGGGCGCACTTTCGATGTGCAATGAACCGCCGCAGTTGGCCGCCCGCTCATGCATCCCCAACAATCCAAACGAAGCCTCCTGCGGAATGGAAAGTGGTTCGAAACCGTGTCCATTGTCTTTAATTGCGCACTCAATTTCACCGTTCTGAGTGTTCATCGTGATATCCACCCGGCTGGCTTCACCGTGGCGAACACTATTGGTCAGGGCCTCCTGGATAATTCTGAAGAGCATGAGCGCTTTTTGTTTATTCAACTCTACCTCGGGAGTCGAACAATGAAAAACGACTTCAATATCAAAGTAACGCTTGAACTCATCTATCTGCCATTCAATAGCTTCCGCAATACCAGAAGTATCCAAGACACTCGGTCGTAATTCGGTAGAGATTTTACGCACGCGCTTGACAGTGCTGTTGAGGATAGACTCCATGTCATCTGCCAGCTTAGTTATCTTTTGCGTGGTTGCATCCGTCTTAGGATCATTGCTGATCACTTTTTTTACAATGGAGAGGTTCATTTTTAGAGCAGTCAGAGACTGGCCCAGATCGTCATGGATTTCCCTGGCCAGATAAGCATTCTGCTCTTCGCGTATTTTCTGCAGGTGGTTTGAAAGTTCGCGGTACATATTCTCGCGCTGCTTCAGATGCTGCTCGGTTTTATGAAGTTTGAGAGCCATTTCGATTGTGGCAACAATGAACTCTTCATTTCCGGGAACTTTCTGTATGTAGCCGTATTTAGTCATTTCACGGGTAGTATCGATGGTGGCCTTGTCAGTATACGCAGAGTGGAGCACCACTGGAATATCGTACTGCTCGTAGATTTTCTTGGTGGTAGTCGGGCCGTCCAGTTTCCCGTTTCCGAGATTGATATCCATCAAAATGAGATCGGGAACATCCCCCTCGCCCAATTTTTCCAGACACTTCTCACCCGAATTTGCCATTGCAGTGGAGTAGCCTTTTGATTCAAGAAATTGGGAGAGATGATAGTTGAGAATCATCTCGTCTTCAACAATAAAAATCCGCATCATACCTTTATTATTATTAAGTCAGATATTATGCACTCTGTAAAGCAGAAAATTATTTCTAAATAGGGAAGGATCTGCTAAAATTGCTGCATGAATAATATAAAGATACATTCGGCTGACAGCCAGGAAAAAGATTTTATCCCCCGCGAGTATGTACCCCGCGGTAAGGACACCTACCATCTGCGTAGTATTCAAAATAATCAACCCGCTGAAAAATGGCGCCTCCTGAAAACCAGCGAGATCGAAATACTGGTGCATAACGGAAATACCGCTGAAAACTGGTCCACCGTACTGGTCTCGGATGAGTTCGACCCGCACCGTATTCACAATAACAGTTTCCGCGGCCTAGTTCGAATCGGTCGACTGCGGGATGTTATTCTCGAACACCACGACCTGCAGCTTCCCAGTGGAATCCGCAACAGTTTTATCTGGGATTGTGACATCGGCGATGACACCGTTATTCACAACGTGGACTACCTGGCCCACTACATCATCGGCGACCATTGTATTCTGGCAAACATCGATGAGATGCACACCACCAACTACGCCAAATTCGGCAACGGCATTCTCAAAGACGGCGAACCGGAGGAGAACCGAGTATGGCTCGACGTCATGAACGAAATCGGAAGCCGGCAGATCTTGCCTTTCGACGGCATGATTCCCGCCGATGCCTACCTGTGGGCAAAATACCGCGATGATGCCCCCCTGCAGAAGAAACTGAAAGAACTGACCCAGTGCCGTTTCGATTCCCAGCGCGGGTACTACGGTACAGTCGGACCTCAAACTGTTATTAAAACATCACGAATTCTGAAAGATGTGAAAGTGGGTGCTCACTGCTACATCAAGGGCGTCAATAAACTAAAAAATCTTACCATTAATTCCTCCGCCGAGGAGCCGAGCCAGATCGGCGAGGGAGTAGAGCTGGTAAACGGCATCATCGGCTACGGCTGCCACATATTCTACGGCTGCAAAGCGGTGCGTTTTATTATGGGAGATAATTCTAATCTGAAGTACGGCGCCCGTCTCATTAACTCCTTTCTCGGCGACAACTCGACTATTTCATGCTGCGAAGTGCTGAACAATCTGATCTTTCCGGCCCACGAACAGCACCACAACAACTCTTTCCTGATTGCTTCGGTGGTAATGGGTCAGAGCAATATCGCCGCCGGGGCGACCATCGGGTCGAACCACAATAGCCGGGCCAACGACAACGAAGTGCAGGCCGGCCGCGGCTTCTGGCCGGGGCTGTGTACCAGCATTAAGCACTCCAGCCGCTTCGCATCCTTTGTACTGCTTTCAAAGGGACAGTATCCGGCGGAACTCGACATTCGCCTGCCCTTCTCGCTGCTGAACAATAATACCACCGACGGAGTTCTGGAGGTGATGCCCGCCTACTGGTGGATGTACAATATGTATGCCCTCAGCCGCAACACCTGGAAATTCCACACCCGTGACAAGCGAGCCCGGAAAACCCAGCATATTGAATTCGACGCCTTTGCACCGGATTCGGTGGAGGAGATCATCTCTGCCCGGGGGCTGCTCGAGAAGTGGATCGGCAAGGCACTACTGACGGACGAGGGCGGGCTGAGCGAGCAGACCGGTGCGGAGGAGATGTCCGCCCGCGGACGCAAGTTTCTGGGCAAAAGCAGTAAAACTTCCCCGGGACTGGCAGTGTACGGCGAAAAAATGGAAAAATCGCGCCGGCCGGTGCAGATACTCAAAAGCGTTGAGGGCTACCACGCCTATGCGGATATGCTGCTTTACTATGCAGTAAAAAATGTAATCGACTTTTTGGAAGCCCATCCGAAGGACTCGCCGAAAACCCTGCATACCACCCTGGGCGGTGAGCGTGAAACCGAGTGGGTTAATATCGGCGGACAGTTGATGCTGCGCCGAGAAGCGGATGGGCTGCGGGCAAAAATCGGCGGCGGCCAACTGGAGAGCTGGGATGCCATTCATGAAGAGTACCACCGCTTGTGGGATGAGTATCTTGAGCACAAACAGAAACACGGCTATGCGATATTGACGTATTTGCTGAATAAGTCAGAACTGAGCGCCGAAGAGTGGAACGGGGTACTGGACAGGACTATTGCCATTCAAGAGTATATCCGTGACCAGGTGTATGACTCCCGCAATAAAGACTTCGAGAACCCCTTTCGCCTGGCAACCTATCGAAATGCAGCGGAAATGAGTGCAGCGATAGGAAACATCGAAGACAACAACTTTATTCAACAGGTTCGCGAGGAGACCACTGCCTTTACCAATAAATTGAACCGACACAAACTGTAAAACTGCAAGGAGAAAAGTAAATGAACTTACAGGAAGAACGCTACTCAAAGTATGCCTTAGTAAAAGAGATGATGGAGACTCCGGATGTCGTGCGCAATTTCGACCTGTCCCGTACTGCCGCAGTGGCAGAGATGATAAAAACGACCGGAGTGCTGATGTGTACCGGCGAGGGCTCCAGCCGGATTTTTCCAGCCAAGAACAGTATTCGACGGGCCCTGACCGACGGAATGGATCTTACGGTTAGAACCGAAGGCTCGCGGCAAGCGGCAATGTACGATCTGTCGAAGATGGCAGTATTCTGTGCCTCTAACTCGGGACGCACGAAAGAGGTAGTGCTGCTGGCCAAACAGCTGAAGGCCGCGGGCCACGGGCATGTATATGCACTGACAGCCAACCACGACACAGCCCTGGAACAGCTATGCGATGAGACCCTGGTTCTGAAGTGCGGGTGGGAAAACGCCGTGGCTGCCACAAAGAGTGTGGTGGAACAGGCCCTGTGTTACGAGACGATCCTGCACCACATACAGGGATCACTCAACCGGATCAGTCTGCACGCCCTGGCCGATCAGCTCGAAACCGCCCTCACGGTGGAGATTGACAAGGATATAATCTCCTGGGCGGTCAAAGCTCCGACTATCTATTTTGCCGGACTGAACGACGGTGCGGCGGAGGAACTGACCCTCAAGACTAATGAAATTACGCGTAAAAAATCGGACTTCCTCGAAGGAACCTATGCGGTGCACGGCATTGAAGAGGTAATGGCCCCGGAGGATATTGTGTTCGTAATAGATCCGCTCGAGGAAGAAATCGGAAAATTCCAAGAGGTTCTCGAGCAGGGAGTGGGTCTGACGGTAGTAGCAATTGCCGATCGCGACACCCCCTTTCCCACCATAAAGGTACCAGCGGCTGGGGGAATGAGCCCCTACGTGTACCTGTGCGCCGGCTGGAACCTGCTGGTCGAGATAGGCTTGTCCGCCGGAATCGACCTGGACAAACCCGAACGCGCCCGCAAGGTTGGCAACGAGGTGAGTCCGGACTAAGCACATTGACAGTTGGTCGGCATATCTTGTAACGTTTTGCATGCAGCAATCGGCACTATTTTTAGACAGAGATGGCACGCTGATCGAAGATGTCGGCCATCTGTCGGATATACATAAAATTAGCTTTATTCCCGGGGTGTTCGCGGCCCTGCGAGCACTTCAGGAACACTATGCCCTGTTTGTGGTGAGCAATCAGAGCGGAATCGCGCAGGGGCTTTTGAGCCGGGATCAGGTTGATGCGGTCAATCGCCACATCGATGCAGCCCTCAAGGCCGAGGGCATTACTATCGGCAAATGGTATATCTGTCCGCACAGCCGGGAAGATAACTGCCCCTGCATGAAGCCGGCCCCCGCTTTTCTGCAGCAGGCCGCCGAAGAGTTTCAGCTCGATTTGGGCAGCTCCTTTGTGATCGGCGATCATCCCCACGACCCGGCCACCGCCGATGGGGTCGGCGCGTTCGGCCTATATGTGCTGACCGGTCACGGGATGCGGCATTTGGCGGAACTTCCCTCTGACCGGCTGGTGTTCCACAACCTGCCGGCGGCGGGAGAGTGGATACTGCAGCATCCGCAGGCCCGGGCCGACCTCGATGCAGAAGTGGCCCGGGGGGCCGCGGCGCTGCGGGCCGGCAAGCTGACCGTATTTCCCACCGAAACGGTATACGGACTGGGGGCCGACGCACTGAACCCCGATGGGGTAGCCTCGATTTTCGAGGCCAAGCAGCGCCCCCTGCACGACCCGCTGATTGTGCACGTAGCTGCGGCAGAACAAGTGGAAGCTCTCGTAACGCATATACCGGACAAAGCCCGTCAGCTTATAGAACACTTCTGGCCCGGTCCCCTAACCATAGTGCTCCCGAAAAGCACCCGGGTGCCCGATATCGTGACCGCTGGTAACAGCACCGTGGCCATCCGTATGCCGGCTAACCCGCTGGCACTGCAGCTGATCCGCACCGCCGGGGTGCCGGTGGCCGCTCCGAGCGCCAATCTGTTCGGTAGAACCAGCCCGACCACCGCGCGGCACGTGCAGAACCAGCTGTCCGGCAGCTATGCCGCCCTGATCGACGGCGGCACCTGCCGCGTAGGTGTAGAGTCGACGGTACTTTCGCTGACCGGCGACAGCCCGCTTGTATTGCGGGCCGGCGGCCTGGCGCAGGAGGAGATAGAAGGACTGATCGGTCCGGTTATGCGCCGCACAGAATTACCTGTGCAGTACGACGGCCCCGGTATGCTTCCCGACCACTATGCCCCCTCGACGCCGCTGCGACTGGTAGAGGATATCGAGAATTATATGGATTCGCCGGCCATCGGAAAACTCTGTTTTCAACACTACGGCGCCCCGGCGGCCGGTGCGGTGCGGGTTCTTAGCCCCCAGGGCGACCTGCACGTAGCGGCTATCAACCTGTATCACGCCATGCAGGAATTGGATGCGCTGGGATTGGAATTGATTGTAGCTGAAAAGGCCCCGAACTATGGTCTCGGGCGGGCCGTCAATGACCGCCTGGAAAAAGCGGCCCAAAAGGGCTGATAAACGAGCTGCAGACATATGACAAACATATGGACACCGGATTGATGTACGAGTATTGAAGATTTTATTTTTGGTCGCCAGCGCCCTTTTTCAAAGCAGCTCAAAGGAAACCGGCGTTGAGAGCCCCGTATCGAAGCACCTGGATGACTCTAGGCCTCCTTGGAGGCCTCTTTCTCGGAACGCCGCCGCTCGATCAGCCGGTTCAGCCATTTATATATAATCGGAAATACTTCCCGCACATAGTCCTTTTTAGGAATCAAGAAGAGAAAGGCCTGATCGCGGTCGGGAACAATAGCTACATGCCGAAGGTGTTTCGGTTCCTTAAGGCGATCTTTCAACTCGAGCAGGTCGGCCTTTACCGATTCATCAGCATAGTAGAGAAGAAAATCTCGGTCGCCCCAACGAAAAGACTCTTGTTGCAGCTGATCCTCATTCGTAATTTTCGGTCCGCGGAATTTGGAATACTTTTCCTCGATCAGGTGGCCCTCGCTCAATACTCCCATTGCCTTTTTAGAGAACAGCATCATCAGAAAGAGGCGGTCAAAGCGGAATGTAAGCAGAGAAAAGGGCAAATACAACCAGGACTGCCGCGGCAGCAGGGTAATAGTGGCATCTACCCTGCGGATAAAGCTGTTCTTTTTGGGGATCAAATTGGCATGATACCCGGTCTGACCGCCGATTGTGGTAAAGTTCTGGTCCTTCGGCCGCAGGGTCTCCACCAGCGCATTGAAGGCGGACAGGTATATGCGCTTATTTCCGCGTCTGCCCCAGCTGTAGCCGAGGGTAAGTAGAATAGTAAATGCAATAAAAAGATAAAAAAGCGGCTGCTGTGTTACATCGACTTCGCCCATATTATGCGTTCTCCTGAAATGATTGAATTAATTCGGCATCCATAATGTAGCAGGTAGGCTCGGTATGATCTACAGTGTAGACGTGTTCCAGCTTTACATACTTTCTTCCCTGCAATAACTCCTGCTCCACTTTTCGGGCTACTTCACTGTCCGGATCCTGCAGTTTGTTGTGATAGGCAACCCGCAGGGGCAGCTCGAGTTCTTCCACCCCGTTCATCAGCCGCTGTGACTCCCGCAGAGACAGATAATCAGGATTGAACACTACGCAAATCGAGTTATCCCCACCCTCCAGTCTGTGCTGCACCGCCTCATAGCGTTCACGCATATCATACAGCTTGCGCATTACCGTATCATCTTTCTCTTCATAGGCCAGTTTGGTGCCTGTTTCATTGTACTTTCCGCTGAGCTTATGAATAGTGTAACGTTTTTCCAATATCTGCTTACGCAGCTTGATCAGCCGGTCGATCCAGGCAACGGTAATTTTCGGCAATGCCAGAATTCTGAGGGTCAGGCCGGTCGGCGGGGTGTCGATTACAATGAAATCATAGTTCTCCTGTTCTTCCCGAAACAGTTTTTCCATGGCGGTAATAGCAGCATACTCTTCGACACCGGGGGAATACTTTAAAACCTTGAAGTAGTTATCCATGTTGAAGGGTTTCATATAGCTGTAGACTTCGTTCAGCAGCGACATATTGGCCTCGATATAGTCATTGGCCGCCTGCTCCAGATTAGTCTCCTGTAAAAAAAGGTCGGTTTTCTTGAACCGCTTTTTACGGTGGCTAAGCTTCATGTGAAAAATGTCGCCAAGGTTATGGGCCGGATCGAAGGAAACCAGCAGCACCCGATTCCCCGCTTCCATCAGCTGCCAGGCAACCGCTGAAGCCAACGTAGATTTGCCTACACCGCCCTTTCCGGTAAAAAAGATTGTTTTCATGAGTTAAAACCTTCTGTCATGCATAGTATTAGTCGATATCCAGCAAACTGGCCATGTCCGCAAGGGAATCAAAGGAGTCTTTCGCCCGTTCGTTGAGAACTTTGATTTCGTGATCTAGATGAGGTAAGAGTTCCGCCGCCACAAAGGACGGCGGCGACGGAACTCCGGTAAACGATCCCATCATCAGTAAAACGAAGAGGTTTTCGAGCTCTTTTACTTCGAACTCGGTGACCTCGGTCACTTTATTCCGATGGGTTTGATCCATGGCGGAAAAGAAAAAACGTATGTAGCCAAACAATCGGGCGAGTACGCCGCCTCTTCCACCATTCATCGGATTTACGCCTCTGATGTCAGAGGTTTGTTTTTGCTCTTTAGGAAGTCGATGATGAATATAAAGTTCATAATCAACATCACAATCTCGATAATCAGTACTACGATTCCCGTAGTAGGATTGCCGGCGATGGTTCCCGGCAGAACGACAACTGAAAACCATATGATAGCCGCAGTAACGGTAATCCACAGCAGGTAGGCCGGAATCAGTACTATATTTACGTTCTTGGTTTTCTGCCGCTTGGTAACCCAGGCGGCACCGGTCAGCAGCGCGATCGAAGCGATCAGCTGATTTGCCGAACCGAAAGAGGGCCACAGAATGGTAAAACTACCGCTCCAGGCCAGATAGATACCGATAATGGCCGGGATAGTAGAAGCAATCCAGCGGTTGGTAATAAAGTTGTACATTCCCTCGTTTTTCGCTTTCATAGGAAGCACGATCTCGGAGAGACAGTAGCGGCCCAGACGGTTGGTGGTATCGAGAGTGGTCATTGCGAACGAAGCTACCCACATTCCGGCAATAACCTTTACGATCTCAGTCGGCATAAACCGCAGCCAGGTACTGTCTACCATAGCCGCATACGAATTGGAAAAGGTAGTAGCGGCCCCGAAACTGGCGTTCATTGCGCCGGCGTAGGCATTGCCCCAGTTGGCAGCGGTCAGATCCTGGCCGGCACCCTGAATTATCGACATACCGAATCCGGCTACTGAAATAATTACGATGGTTGAAAGAAAACCCTCAGTTAACATCGCGCCGTAGCCGATGGGCAGGCCATGTTTTTCGCTGTCCAGCTGTTTGGAAGAGGTACCGGAACCAACCAGTGCATGAAAACCGGACAGAGATCCGCAGGCGATAATCAGCGGAATTACCGGCCAAAAAGGAGATGGTTGTCCGCCTGATACAATCGGTGCGAAGGAAGTAAATGCCGGCGCGGTAAAGCCCTGAAAACTAAAAATTGCGGCAAGGCCACCGAGGGCAAGACCGATGTAGAGCAGCCAGGAGTTCAGGTAGTCACGGGGCTGCAGTAGTACATTCACCGGAATTGCGGATGCAATGATGATGTAGAAGAACATAACCAGCATCCAGGTACCGCGGCTGGCATTGATCGGCATCAGATGACCGCCGATAATTGCCAGTACCAGCATCGCAATACCAATAAGAGTTGCTACCGTAAAGTTCATCTTTACACGATAGAGCAGCATTCCCAGAATAAGGGCTGCTACCAGTTTCAGAATATACGCACTCGGAATTGAACCGTTGCCGATAAACATATTTCCGAGAACCGCACCGAAAGCACCGATAACCAGAATCAGCAGGAAGAACACCAGCCAATAGAAGATTTTACTGGTACGCTTTGTGATTACGTCGGACGCGACGAACTGGATAGAACGACCATCGTATCGCACCGAGGCCATCAGTGCCAGGTAATCGTGCACAGCACCGATAAAAATGTTTCCGAACCAGACCCACAGTAGCCCTGGAACCCATCCCCAAGCCATTGCAAGAACCGGACCTACAATTGGTGCGGCACCGGCGATGGAGGCGAAGTGGTGCCCGAAGAGTACCGGCGCCTTAGCAGGAACATAATCCACCCCGTCAAACATTCTTTTTGACGGAGTCTCATCATCGGTAGCTTTTACTACATCCCGTTCGAGTTTCTTACCATAAGTAAGATACAGCAGGACGTATACAGCTAAACCGACTACAACAATGAGAGTAGTCATACAATAAAACCTCCCGTAAAATATATATTTCTATTAAAATACAGGAGACTCTTGAAGTCAAGCTTTTTTTTACCACCTTAGACTTTTGCAATTTATTAGAGTAAATATATTTATTAGCAAATAAATCAGTAATATATCAGCGGCGGGCCGGCAACAAGGCCGACTCTTTACCGCTGATTTGTGCCAATCTCGATTCGTTTATCTAAAACCGGAAGAAGCTGTACTTATTGGTATAGTAACTGTTGAGAAAACCGATCTGTTTTTCCAGGTAGTCATAATGCCCCTTTTCCCAGTCGGCCAGATAGTTGAAGAACTCCTTCAGCTTTGCCTGATCGGCAGCCTGCCCCATCTCTTTATAGAATTTTTCAGACTCGAGTTCGAGTTTCATTCCGATCGAGAGAGTAGCCATTTCAAAATCCTTGTTGCTCACTTTGTCTTTGAACTCTCTGGTAAAAATCGGACTTTCCGCATCTTCAAACGTAGTGGGTTTGGGCAAATTCGGAATCGATACATCTTTGCCCTCCTGGTACTCATTGGCAAGCTTTACCAGAGTATCCAGGTGGGACTGCTCTTCATCCGAGAGCATCTGGAACACCTCTTTCGCCTTCTTGTCATCGGTTTTGTCAGCTGCGGCCTTATAGAGCTCGCGCCCTTCCATTTCGCCTTTGATAGCAATTTCAAACGCTTGTTTTAGATCCATACTGCACTCCTTCATTAAGATCTTTGCTTCTAGTATAAAAAAAAGAAATCACAAAATGCAAAAAATTGAATCTACTTGTATTCAGGGGGGTGAAAGTTATATATTTAAAAGGCTATGTTGTTCACATTGATGTCTGAGAAAACATTGCGTATTCTCTATACCCTACTGCTCTGCGCAGGGGCTCTGATCATCGGCTGGAGCGTACTCGTTATGCAGGCGGTAAAACCGCCCGAATCCTTCTATTACAGCACCACCGGCGAGGTGCTGTCCGCCCGTCCCTTGGGGGCGGGACAGTTCGAGGTTAAAATAGAATATACTATCCCGGGAGTAAACACGTTTACCGGCACGGGCAGGGTACAAGGCTCCGCCCGCCAAAGCTCCGCCCAGATAAAAGCCGGTGATAATCTGCTGGTACACTACAATTTGTATGCTCCGAATGAGTTTGTGCTGCAGGTACCGCCGCCGGTCAAAGCGGAATACCTGATATTTTTCGGAATCCTCATCGGCGGCTTGGGATTTCGTTTTTTTATCCGCTCGGTTTTTCATAACGCAAAGCAGCGCTTCATTCAGGAAAACGGCCGCAAGGTAGATCCGCAAACCGCAGAAATAGAGAACGCCACGGTCAAACTGCTGTGGCTCATGAAAATTCCGGTCCTTCGAATCCATTGCACCTGGAAAAAATTTACCGACGGCGAAGAGCTGAACTTCTACAGCGACCCCTACCCGGTTTCGAAGGGCGCAGAGCTCCAGCTGAACCACATCAAAGTATATTTCCTGCCCCAAGCTCCGGAGCGCTATTTTGTGGAGGTGTAAGTAAAAACAGTCTATTCGGCTTACTCGGCCACCCGGGC
This sequence comes from uncultured Sediminispirochaeta sp., assembly GCA_964632675.1. GTDB lineage: Bacteria > Spirochaetota > Spirochaetia > DSM-16054 > Sediminispirochaetaceae > DSBN01. The sequence continues at coordinate 30,871 of CAZWDV010000021.1, read as the reverse complement.
AATTAGCTTCCAGATTGCATTTGCCTTGTTTCCGTATTCGAGGTATATTCCGCGCTGATCCATACCTTCGGCCGCAGCACCGCCAAGATGTACCTGTGTGGCAATATGCGGTTCAATTGAAAACCGCCCGGTATATCCGCTCTCCACTAAATCCCGCATAATAGCTTCCACATCACAGGCTCCTTCACCAGGCATGGTATGTTCAATAGAGCCGTCTTCGGCAGGTCTGCAATCTTTAATATGAAAGTGTTCTATAAACGGCCGAGCCGCACGATAAAAGCTCCATGTGGAGTTACGGTCTCCGCCATAACCAACCGGATTTCCTACATCAAACACAATCCGCAGCGCAGGCGAGTCAATGGTGGCAATCAGTTCTTGCAGATTCTCAGGTGTCTTTGAGCCCCAGCCGTCACAGTTCTCATGGACGAGGATTATCCCCTCTCCCTCAGCAATTCGGGTCAACTCTCGCAGTCGCTTAAATACTTCCCCTTTCCATTCCGGTTCAGGCAGTTTATCATTCGGATAGGACATTATGCGAATACACTTGGTTTGGAGAGTGTGCATTCGCGGTGCGGCCCGGCGCAAATCCTCCACATCCCGCTCAAAGGGCATGGTGATGGGTCTGGCCCAGTTGGCAATAGCGGAACCGAAGCCCGCCGCAGTGAATCCGGCGGTGTCCATAGCCCCATAGACCGCATCGAAGTCGTCAGCGTTCATCTCGCATACGTTCTTTCCGTCTACATTACGCAACTCAATAGTATTCCATCCCAGTCGACGGTGATTCTCTATTTGATCGAGAATGCCCGGGGAGCCTTCATCGCCTATTCCGGTTAAACGCGCGTAATCAATATTCATATAAACTCCTAATCCCACTTAATTAGAATTCCGATATGCGTGCCCGGATCATCGATAAGCATCTGATACGCATCCTTTACCCGTTCGGGAGTAACTGTATCGGTTATACAAGGAGATACTTTTATAATTTGACCGGCAATCATCGATAATACATCTGAACTGAAAAAATGCTGCGTGTGCTGGTCTGTACAACTTCCAAAACTGGGATAGCGGCTTTCATGGGCCCCTATCAACATGGTTGCCTTGCGGTGGACCATTTTATACGCATCCAGTTCTACCTTTCCGCGGGTAGAACCCAGCAGTACTACCTCGCCTTGCGGATTCACATTCTCTAGTGCCAATGCTACGAGTTCAGGTACGCCCGTAGCTTCGACCACCGTATTTACCCCCGATCCATGGCTCTCCATGGAAAGTGCTTCCCCCATACTCTCAGTGGCGGGATTGATGCAGGAATGTAAACCGCACATGCGGGCAAGTTCGAGTCGTGGGTTGGATATGTCCGCCAGGATAACCGGACGGTCCTTTCTGTGCAGAAAAATCTGTGCACAGAGATTACCCACTATTCCGCCGCCATACACCAGTACGTGTCCCTCTGTTTTTTGCGCGGCCGCTACTGCGGTGTAAGCTATTTGCCCGAAACGGGCAAATAGCGCATGTTGCGGCTCGATATCGGGTGAAAGCTTGAAAATCAGCGATTTGCGGGTATCAACAATAGAATAATCGGCGTGGGGCTGGTAATGCAGCACCATGTCCCCAACCCGGAACTTTTTTACCGCCGTACCGATTGCCTCTACTTTCCCAACCGCAGCATAGCCAGGTCGAATGGGATATTCAGCCCAGGTGATGTCCGGATCGGTGAAACCGATATGAGTACCGGTGTAGAGGGCAAGTTCGGTCCCGGGGCTGATTAATGAAAAGGTGTTGCGTACCCCTACCCCATGGGGCGTAAGGGGTTCCGCACTTCGCGATTGTAGTTCGACTGTATATGTGTCGGTCAGCATTAACTCATGCAGCTGTGAATTCATCTGAAACTCCTTAAACTTTATGGAATTTTCCTTAGTAGGTACCTCGAAAATGCCAAGTAGACAGCAATTTTTCATCTCTCGTCACGGGTTTCAACTGAACCTTCACACAGTTCTGAGGTGAACCTTTTTTCGAAGGTTCGAAAATGAACCCGCTTGGAAGTTCGAACTCGAAGAAGCGCGCGGTAGGTTGTATAGCATCCGATGCGGTTTTTAACCATTCAATACCGAGCCGGTACTCACCGTCACTCTCCTCCTCAACCCGAATTAGATACTCATTATAACTTCCTTCCTCCAAGTCGCTCTCGCCGTCATCCTCGATATAGCGGTACTCTACGCTTCTCCTGCTCTGCGGGAATATTCTAAATACAACCCGCTTAAAAAAGGAATGAGATAGAGATGTAGAATGATCGGTCACCGGAACCACACTGCCGACTTTCACAAAATAGCGTACACCTTCGAGCGGGTAATCGACCTTTATTTCCTGTCCCCCAGCCAACAGCTGCTTTTTCGCAGGATCATACCAGTCACTGCCAGCCGGCAGGTATACCGGGAAGTTCTCCACGCGCTCCTTAACCGGTGCTACCACCAGAATCGAAGGGCCAAACATAAAATTGAAGTCCTCGAAATCGGTGTACGGATCTTCGGGAAACTCAAGCGCCAGCGGGCGCTCCATCGGAATTCCTTTTCCCGCGCTCTCAATGGCGCAGTTATAGATGTAGGGCATAAAGCGGTAATGTTCTTTCACCAAATTGGCAATAGTTGTGCTTATTTCAGGATAGCTCCACGGCTCCGTCGGAACTCCGTCCGGGTTCCAGGAATGAATTACAAAACGAGGTTGAAATACCGCACTCTGACACCATCGGATTAACAGGTTTTTGTCAGGCCTATCTCCGAAAAAACCTCCGATATCGTGCCCGTAATAGGGTACACCGCTGAGTCCTAGGGTAAGTCCCATCAGCCCATTGTATGCCAGAGAGGTGTAATCGGACACATTATCTCCCGTCCACGTACGGGCATAGCGTTGAATGCCGGTGTAACCGGAACGGCTTATAATCCACGGCCGTTTTCCCGGATGAGCTTCCCGCAGAGCTTCATACCCGGCTTTTGACATCAGAACCGGCATCAGTGCTTTAACCTGATGGACAGGTACCGACTCGTCTTCGAGCTCGAACTCATTGTTGTCGTTCCAGATACCTACTACTCCATAGTCGATGAACTTTTCCTTGAGCTGCTTTTTCCACCATTTATAGGCGTGCTCAACCGAGAAATCCACGAAAGAGGCACTGTTCCCCCAGTAATACTCGCTAAAATCACGGCCTTCGCCGTCTTTAATAAAAATTCCCTCATCGGCAATCGTGCGGTACCAGGGATGGGTAGTAAGAAAACCGGGTTTAATATTACAGCAAATTCGATAGCCTCTCTTCAGCCAACGCTGAATAGGAACTTTGGGATCGGGAAACTTGTCACGATTCCATAACAAAGAGTATCTTTCACCATTTTCTGCTTTTACATACCCGGAAGAAAAATACATTCCCTCGCAGGGAATACCATACTTTTCTACATTCTCGAAGTACTCACTCACCTTCTCCTCGGCATTTTCCGGCTCAGTATAGCTCATGGAGGAACCGAGAAAACCGAAAGTGAATAAAGGCGGAAGTGCTGGCCGGCCGGTCACACGGGTATACTGTCCTAAGATGCTCTTATACTCATCACCGGTAAATACGAAATACCCGTACGGTCCTCCGTTCATCTTGAGGCAGTAGTAATAATTACTTTCTACACCCAGATCAATTTCTTCGATATTCAAATGTGGAAAAAAAAGCCCGCAGATAGTGCCTTCGCTACGGTTCATCCGAACCATAAAGGGAATTGATTTGTATAGCGGGTCCGACAATTCGGAATTGTACCCCAGTGAATCACGGTTGAACATCTTGAACCTACGGTTACGTTTGTTCAAATGCCCGGATTTATCGCCCAGACCGAAAAATGCATCTTCTTTTGAGAGATGGAAGTTCATTTTACCCGTATGCGCCCCGGACAGTTGATCGTACTGAACCCGCAAGGGATAATCGGGCAGCACCGTATCTTTATCGCCGATTTTGCCGCCGTGTACCAGTTTATCACGGTAATACACCGCTACCGTTGCGGTCGCTTTTTCAATGTAAAAGGTATTCTCCCCGTAACAAAGCTGATAGTAGGCATCGTGTTCTTCAATGCCGTCCCATTCTTGATACATCTCTTGCCGCGGCATTCGGTAGGGCTCATTGAACAGATGAGATGAAAACTTCCGTACCCTGTCAGGCTCGGTAAGTTCCGAAAAACGGTAGATCACAGAGAATGTATTTTCTCCTATAGCAGCCAGTTCAACACTGCCTTTCTGGCCTATTAGCTGTACTTTGTTGCGTTCAATTTCTATGCGCTGCAGGTTGGTTATGGCGAGCTTCATAACTAAAACTTCACCCCTCCGGCAGTAAGGCCCTTGACGAAGTATTTCTGAAATAACAGAAATACGATGATCATCGGCACCATTGAAATGATTGTCATTGCCAAAAGGCTTGCCCAGTTAATCTGATATTGTCCCACAAAATTGGCCAAGGCCAACTGCACTGTCATTAATTTAGGTGTTGAAATTACAATAAACGGCCACAGAAAGTCGTTCCAGCGCCACATAAAGGAGAAAATTGTAATAGTGGCAATGATCGGGGTTGATAGCGGTAGGATGATCGAATGAAAGATATAAAACTCTCCCCCTCCGTCAATTCTGGCCGCCTCTATAAGTGAATTAGGTATGGTGAGAATATACTGCCGAGCCAGAAAAATGCCGGTCGGAGTTGCTGCCGGCGGTATAATTATTCCCCATAGAGAGTTCAGCATACCCAGATTTTTCAATAACAGGAAAATTGGTACCATGATTACCTGTAGAGGAATCATCAAAGTTGCGATCATCGTGTAGAAAATTAAGTCGCGTCCCTTGAAAATAAACTTCGAGAGTGCGTATCCGGCCATGGTATTGATTAGTACGGTAATCAGAGTCGCAGTGACCGACACCATCATCGAATTCTTGAAGTAGAGCAGAAACTCACCTTCACGAAACGCATTAAAATAATTATTCAGTGTCGGGTTATTGGGTAATATCGACAGAGGAAACGTGAAGAGTTCCGACTGTGGCTTCAGTGAGGAGAGCAACACCCAGAGAATCGGGAACACAAATATCATTGTAAAAAACAACAGGAGAGTATAGCGGGTGGTCTTACTCATTGATGTACTCCTTCCTGTTTGCAAAAAATTGAAAAAAGGCAAACGCGCCGATAATCATTAACAGAACAATCGACATAGAGGCACCATAGCCCATACGGTCTTCTTCAAAGGCAATTTGATATATATTCTGCACCAGAAACTTTGTAGAATATCCGGGCCCGCCCTCGGTCATTACAAAGATCAGCTCGAATGCCTTAAAAGCCTCTATGGTGGAAAGCACGCCTACCACCAGTACCGTCGGCCGCAGTAGCGGCAAGGTAATATGACGGAACATCTGTAAACGCGATACTCCATCGATTCTAGCGGCTTCATAATAGGTATCGGGAATCGCGGTAAGACCGCCTATGAACATCATCATGAAGTAGCCGGTACGGTTCCATACTGTCACAAACACAAGACTCGCCATAGCCATACTGGAATCGGTGAGCCAGTGCACCCTAGCTGCTCCGGCTGAAGTAATAAGATAATTTATTATTCCAAGATCGTCGCCGAGTATCCAGCGCCAGGCAATTCCAACGATTACATAGCTCAGCATTGTCGGTAAATAGTAGAACGAGCGGAACATGCCGATACCCGGAACGCGTTGGCTCGCAATTAGGGAAAGTCCGAGGCTGGTCACAATGATGAGCGGAACCACCGATATTACGTAAACCACTGTATTTGAAAGAGTGAGCCAAAACATTCCGTCATGCAGCAGCGTACTAAAGTTTTTCAGTCCGATAAAATGCGCATCTCCTAAAATACTCCATTCATAAAAAGCCATCCGCAGACCGAATACAGCCGGCAGAATGATAAATACGGTGAATATGAGCATGTTGGGAGTAAGGAATAAAAGCGGAGTAAGTGTCTGTTCAAATGTTCCGTGTGTTTTTATTTTCTTCATACTGTATTCCAAAAAAGACGAACCCCCGCAGCAGTAGCACAGCTGCGGGGGTTCTAAGTTAGCTACTCAAAAAAGGTGTTTCCTTTTTGGTTGATGTTTTCAGCAGTCTCTTCCATTGTTTGATTTCCGAGAAGCCCCTCTACAATCTGCTCGCGAATATAGGAGTAGATTTTATTGAGCTCGGGGCTCTTCCAATCGACTGCCGTATAAGCCGGAGTAACCGACAGGTCGTCTGCAAATACAGCAAAATCTGCAGATCTGCTGGGATAATCGATCTCAGCATCTTTGCGTGAAGAGAGGTTGAAAGTGTCACGACAGTACTGCTCATTGTGTTCTTTGTCGCTGAAAGTCTTGATTACATCATATGCGACATCTTTGTTCTTCGCCCCTTTGAAGGTCGCGATGAACTTGCCGCCGGGAACAGATGAACGAATCTCACGTTTCGGCATGCGAACAGCACCCCACTCAAAATTAGTGATATCTTTTGCATATGCATTGATCCACCATGATCCACCAATATGGCATGCAACTAATCCAGATTTGAATAGTTCCTGGGGTTTTTCCGAACCCATCCATACCGAGTGCGGGGCCAAATCTTCTTCGTGCAGCATCTTGAAGAACTTGAGAGCGTCAACCGCTTCCTGAGTATTAAAGTTCATCCCGTCGGCATCTTCATTCAGAAAGCGTCCGCCTGCTTCAAACAACAAGGTAGACCAGCGATGCGGGCTGAAGTCATAGCCAATACCGTATTTAACCGTTTCGTTTTCGGCTACAACTTTTTTCATGGCCGCGGTCCAGTCATCCCAGGTCCAGGTTTTGGAAAGCTCATCAATATCGATTCCCACGCTTTCAAAAGCAGTTTTGTTGACCAGCATCCCATTCGCGGTAGCTTCTGTGGGCAGGGCAACCAGTTCCCCCGCCGGATTAGTTGCGAATGCAAGTGAACTCTCAAAGAAGTTTGCAGAAAATTCATCGAGGTTTTTGATGTTTCCGTTCAGCGGCTGCAGGCTATCGTATAGCATCGACACATGGTTATTGGTAACACGCGCTATGTCGGGAGGCGTTCCCCCAGCGATCATCAGTTTCAGCTTTTTTTCGTAATCTTTGAAAGGAATAACCTGAACGTCAAAGGTTACATTGGGATTGGCTTCCCGATAATCGGCCATCGTTTCAAGAAAAACTTCTGATTCATTCGCATCGTCGAACCACAAAACAGACAGTTCAACCTGTTCCGCTTCTCCACTTTCTTCCGACTGTCCACCGGCCCATACCATACCTACCATCACGATAATCAGCAGGGCACCAAGTGCAGTTTTCTTTACCATTTGCTCCTCCTTTTAATCAAAAGGTTTTGATTACTGTTATAGATTACCCCCGCTATTTTGAGCTGTCAAGAAATTTTTTGGCAAAATTCAGTTTTAATACCCACACATTATTCAATGAGTAGGAATTTTGTTGTTAATTGAGCAAATTTATCAAAAGCTTTCAAGTTTGCAAGAGTCTTTTCCGCAAATAATACCTTTCGATTCCAAATAAATCGGTTTATAATACAGCCCATGGTACGAATAACCGATGTTGCCAAAGCGGCCGGTGTTTCACCGTCAACGGTCAGTCATGTTTTGAACGGAAAACGGCCCATAAGTCAGAAAACCAAAACAAAGGTCTATCAGGCAATTAAAGAGCTCGGATACTCACCGAACCCCAATGCTCAGGCCCTCAAGAGCAGCCGTACCGGCATAATCGGGTTCTTTGCATCAGATATCACCGAATTATTTGTAACACAAATTATCCGTGGAGCGGAAAAGATAACCCGCGAAAAGAATACCGTGTTGCTGTTCGCCTCAGGAGTTGAGTTCAACTACGATGTGCGTGAGGCGGTGCGCTTTTTGAGAAAAAGGCGGATCGACGGACTCATCATCTCTTACGGGATCTCTCAGCGATACTCTTTGGATTCCCTTCGAAATCTCGACCTGCCGATGGTGACTATCAATACTCGACTGACTAACCATTTTCCCGCTGTTTTACCGGACAATTTTGACGGTGGCTATCGGGCCGCTACGCATCTGATTGATCGGGGAGCACGCACCCTTGCCATTATCGCCGGCCCGTCCGACCGTATTGCCAGCAGCGAGCGTATCGAAGGTTTCCTTTCCGCCGTTCGCGAGGCCGACATTCCCTTTCAGGAGCCGCAGCAAATTTACTACGGGGACTTTTCCGCCTACTCAGGTGAGCTAGGATTTTTTGAACTGCTGAACCGTATTCCTTCAATGGACGGGGTTTTTTGTGCAAACGACTATATGGCCGCCGGAGCTTTGAATGCCGCCGCAAAAGCGGGTAAAAAAGTCCCGGAGGAGACAAAAATATTGGGCTTCGACAACCGGGAATTCGCTTCCTTTTGGCCAATTCCGATAACATCTTTTGCCCAACCGCTGACCGATATGGGACGTACCAGCGCCCAGATACTATTCGATTTGATAGAGGGAAATGAACCGGAACACTACGAATTCAAATTGAAAAGCACCCTTATCAAGCGTAATTCCACTTAAATGCCTACATCCGTGCTAATTCTTACCGGGCGGTTTTGTCCGGCCGAATCGTAAGCACTCTCAATTAAGCGAATCGGTCTGATTGCCTCTTCAGCACTTACGGCCAACTCGCCCTTCCCTTCCAACACGGACACAATATTTTCATATTGGCGAGCGTGCGCACTGTGCTCTGCCTCGTACCGCGCTACCCCCGACCGTGAAAACGTCCCGACTGCGAAAATTTCTCGCAGCTTTGTATCGTACTCATCCTCTTGTTCGAACTTCCATTCGACAACCCGGTCTTCCTCAACAATTGCCGAACCGGCAGTGCCCGAAACTTCAAACCGTTTGAAAAAGCCCGGATATGCAGCGGTGGTCCCCTCGATTACCCCGATTGCCCCTCCCGGAAACTGCATCGTTACCACAGCAGTATCCTCTACCTCTATGCCATCATGTCCAAGAGCATCCTGCCGGCAATAGATCTCTTTTGGAGTGCCCATCAGCCATGACAACATGTCCACCATATGAATCGACTGGTTCATCAGAGCCCCGCCCCCATCCATCTTCCAGGTTCCGCGCCAGCCACTGGCCGAATAATACTCTTGAGTGCGATACCACTTCACATATGCATCTACCAGCGAAACGCGGCCGAACCTGCCCCGCACCATCGCCTGCTTCACATGCCGGGCCGCCTCGTAAAAGCGGGACTGAAATATGCCAGCCATTACCAGCCCCTTCCTTCGGGCTGCCGCTACAATTTTTTCCGCCCGGTTTGCGGTCACTTCAATCGGTTTTTCAATTATCAGATGCTTACCCGCACCTATCGCCTGCAAAGCGGCCTCCAAATGAGTTCCCGAGGGAGAACAAATGGCAACTGCATCGAGCCCGCCGGTTTGCAGCATTTCTTCCAGCGAGTCGTAGCCCCGACAATCCCACTTTTCAGCGAAGGCCTTTACCTGTTCAGGCACCGGTGAAAAGCCAGCTGATAACTCCGCGCCGCTTACTTCACTGATAGCCTGTGCATGAATTTCAGAGATGACCCCCAATCCCACAATTCCAATTCTAAGCATAAGAACTCCAATCAAATCGTTTTGATTTATAATAAAACAGAGGGGTTTCCTTGTAAAGCCAGCAATTTGAAAATTTTATTAAAATTTTCAAATTTAGAATGCTCACATTTGGTTTAAGATGAGCAACTTAGCTTAAAGATTTTGATGTAATTCTACTTTTGGAAGTTATAGAGCTTCCAAAATTAGAATTACTGTAGTAAAGCCCTTTGTTTTTACATATTTTTTTTATTATATTCGGACGATGAAAGTGTTTACCGACGGCGATGCTGCCGCGCTGCCCCAACAGAGTGAGATGGTGTGTGTGTATTTTTCGCAGCCCGATTGCGGTGTCTGCAATGCCCTGCGGCCCCGAGTCGAGGCCCTACTGGAGGAGTATCCGGGGGTAGACAGCTGGTTCGTTGACCTCGAGCAGCATCCGGAAGCCGCCGGCCATTATACTGTGTTCACGATTCCGGCGGTTATACTGTTTGTTCAAGGAAAAGAGACCGTCCGGTTTGCCCGCTATTTCAGTATCGATCAGCTGGATGAAAAACTGGCACGCTACTACGAGCTGCTGCAGCCGACCCAGTCATCGTGACAGCCCAGTAATTCTTTATTGCAGGCGCTTGTAATATATGTTCATACTTTCTAGACCTTCTGATATAAAGGTGTTACGGAAGAGTGTACCGCTGTATTTGTAGCCGGCCCGTAAAAAGGTGGCATTCATCCCCTTGGAGCGCAGTCTGGCAATAGTATAGGCGGTTTTAATACCACGCGCGGTCATGCCCGCGTCCATTTGGGTTAACAGCAGCAGTCCTAGGCCCAATCCGCGATACTCCGGCGAGACGGCAAAATCGGTCATTTCGACATTGCTGTTCGCGAAATCCTTTTCCGCCGAAGAGAGCGCTACCAGATTCTCGCCCTCCCAGATCCCAAAGTACTCAATGTTCTCTTCCATCGTCGAGCGCAGATAATCCGATTCGTGAATGGGAAACGGATAGCGTTCGAACACTTCACTGTAGAGGGCGGCCATTTTTAACGCATCCTGCGCGGTGCAGACTCTTGCCTGCAGCGACTCGGGGAGCGGCCGCGGGGCCTCCGCACCGAGGGTCGCCATCATCCGGCACAGCGCATCTAAGTGCCCCGGTTCAACTTCACGCCGCGCAGGGTCGTAATAGCGGCTTAAAAAGACACCGTCGAGTTCTCCGTTGAACAGCCCGGGTACAAACGCCTCGAGGTTCCATCCGCTCGCCAGAAAGCAGCCGGCTTTGGTGCTGGGAACCTTGGCGAAGGCCTTGGTGTAGCCGTTGTGCAGGCAGAGTTCGTGTAGATGTTTTACCACCCCCGCCGGATCGGCGGAGCCGAGCTTCATCAAATACGTGCGATTGTTGTTGGGACCGTGCTGTATGAGCGCCCCTGCAAACTCCTCAATCCTGTCCCATTCCATTCGTCATCCCCTCGCGCCTTTCCATCCGCTCGTTGTTTTCCGGAGTCAGAGAGTAGGTTTCATCCCAGTTGGATAAGAGTTTCCAGATACCCACTGAGTTGTATTCCTGGGCATCGTCAAACTTCAGCTGCAGATCACAGGCTTCGCAGTTTCCGTCACAGCCGGGATCGTGGTAATTCTGTGGTTCCTGATAGGTGGTAATTACCCCTTCGAAATTACGCAGAATTACCTTGTGGGGCGACCATGAGAGCAGGTAATTCGGCATAACGGGAATCTTTCCGCCACCGCCGGGGGCGTCGATTACGTATGTCGGCACCGAGAAGCCGCTGGTGTGTCCAATCAAACTTTCTAGAATTTCTATACCCTTGCCGACAGGTGTCCGAAAATGACTCAAACCTTCGGAGAGATCACACTGATAGAGATAATAGGGACGCACGCGATTGTACACCAGTTTCTGCACCAGGCTCTTCATCAAGCGGGGACAGTCGTTTACCCCGGCCAGCAGCACGCTTTGATTCCCCAAAGGAATACCGGCATCGGCCAGTTTCGCCAGGGCCTTCCGGGAGCTGGTGGTCAGTTCCCGCGGGTGGTTGAAGTGGGTATTGATCCATATCGGATGATGTTTTTTCAGCACTGTCACGAGTTCATCGGTTATGCGGTACGGCAGCACTACCGGCATGCGGGAGCCAATACGAATTACCTCCACATGTTCGATTTTTCGCAGTTCCGTGAGGATCCAGTCTAAATACTCATCGCTGAGCATGAACGGATCCCCGCCTGACAGCAGCACATCCCGAACCTTGGGAGCAGTGCGTATATACTCGAGCCCTTCCTGCACCTGATCTTTGGCGGGAATGTAATCTACGTCACCGACTTTCCGTTTGCGGGTACAGTGCCGGCAGTACATCGAGCAGACATTACTGATATGAAACAATACCCGGTCGGGATAGCGATGGGTTATACCGGGAACCGGACTGTCCTTGTCCTCCGAAAGGGGGTCGGCCTGTTCCCAGTCCTGCACGATCAACTCGCGGGGATCGGCAAAGGATTGCAGAAAAATCGGGTCGTTTTTATAGTCATTAGTTTCAATCAGGCTCAAATAGTAGGGAGTAATACTGAGCGGAAACATCTCAACTGTCTGCTCCAGTACTTTCCTCTCCTGCGCATCAAAATGAATCCCCGTCAACGTTTCAAAGGTTGTTATTTTTTGGATCGAATTACGCAGCTGCCACTTCCAGTCCTGCCAATTCGTCAGATTCGCCTCGGAATCGATTTTCTTCGTCAGTTCGTTGTGTCTTGAACGGTAATTTTCCATAGGCGTATCATACACGAAATTATATATTCATGTCAATTAGTTAGAATTGTAAACATTTTAATATTCTACTAAACTCAAATATCAACAACATTATATTTAATTTATTATAATATTAATAGTTATAACATACATCTTTTATTTACATCTGTAAAATAATTATGTGATCAGCTCTCGCTCCCTGATGTTGGTTATTTCCGAATACCCTCAGCTACCAAAAAAACTTTTACCGCCAGCGACAAGCCCAAAGGAGTAACTACTCCTCCAGCTCCGACAGTGCCGTCGAGCCGCCGAAGCGTTTCATCAGCGTAAACAGCATTACCAGAAACAGCATATTCACGACCGACGTAGCCGCAAACACACTCCATTGCGGCGAGCCGGAGGCAATGCTGCCGACAAAGGTGTAGATCTTTACTCCGATGGTGTACTTCCAGTCGTCGCGAATGAACAGCAGAGCCGGCAGAAAACCATTCCAGGCCCCCAGGAAGGCTACGATCATGGTGGCCCCTAGTACCGGCCGGCTCAGCGGCATCAGGACTTTTCTAAGGTAATAGAGCGGACCGGCGCCCTCCAGGAGCGCCGCCTCGCGCAGCGAGAGCGGCAGGTTCCGCAGAAAAGCGCTCATAGTAAACAGACTGAATACAAAGCTGTGCTCAAGGTAAATAAGAATCAGCGGGATGTAGGTATTGATTACCCCCATCGAGCGAAAAATGATGTACAGCGGTATCAAGGCGTGCATACCAGAGACGGTACCCAGCAGCTGGACGGAGGCCAGAATAATCGCCCCGGTGCGCCCCCGCCCTCTGGCGATTACCCAGGCCGCCGGAAAGGCGATAAAGGGCAGCAGCAGAGCCGTAGCAAGGGCAACCAGAAAACTGTTATAAAAGTAACGCATAACCTGCTCGACTCCGAAGGCCAGCCGATAGGCCCTCAAGCCAGGGGAAGGCGGAAGCGGGGAGTCGAAGGTGACCGCATCCACTCCTGAGAAGCTGAGCCACAACAGGGCCAGCACCATCGTCGCTGCCAAAACCATCATTGCCGCCGGCAACACCATCTGGCTGCTCCGCCAGACCGCCGCTTTCCAGGCCCCTGTTCGCCGGCTTCCGAAGCGGCCGGTGAGCCCGGTTTGGCCGAATTTCCGCGCCCCTCCGAGCCCCCCGCGACGCCGCGCCGCCAGCCACACCGCCAGACTTACCGCCAGGGCCGGCTGCAGTCCCGCCGGAAAACCTTTGAACACCAGCAGCACGCCCATCGCCAATGTGTGAAAAACAATCACCCAGGATAAACCAAACGGTCGCCACAGTACCCACAGATATGCTACCGCCACGGGAAAAGCCAAGTGGCCGCCAGTCAACAGCTGTACTGCCAAGGGCAAGGCGAGGAGCAGCCGTTTCGATGACCGTGAGTTGTGCGACCGGCCGATCAGATAAATGAGGGTGGCGGTTATCACCACCAGCGACAGTAGAACCGAAAAGGCGGAAGAGACACCGTAATCGGAGGAGGCGGTGAACAGATCGTAAAGAAAGATGCTGAGGGTGGTAGTGGCTCCGATGATATAGCGTTCGGTAATTCCCTGCAGCAGCGGCGGGCCGCCGGCGGTCATGAGAAAGACGACATTAAACTCCTTCAGTGCTTTTACAAAGTTAATCAGCACCACCGACAGGAGGATCTCCCGCAGCTGCGGAAAGCAGATGGTAAAGGCTATGGTTCCCTCGTCGGCCCCGTCCAGGGCGGCGGCCTCTACCATCCGCCGTCCGATTTTTTTGAATCCGCTGTAGAGGATAAAGACAGTTGCCGGAAGGCTCAGCCAGACGCTGACTGCCAGGGGAAACAGAAAGCCCCACAGCGGCTGCAACAGGAGATTGAAGGGCTCTCCGTCACCGTGGATGAGCGCCCGCCACACCGGCACTGCAATATAGACCGGCACGCCCCAGGGAATCAGAACCGCCATGTGCAGCAAGCGGCCCCGTTTACCGAGCCGCCACAAGCGGTAGGCTATCAGGAGGCCAAAAGATACGGTAAAAACGGTCTGCAGTACGGCCCACAGCACAGTGATGTTGAGACTGTAGGAGAAGGCCTTGTCCTCCAGAATATAGCGGTAGTTTTCCAGCCCGGCCGGGGAGATGTGGCCGAAATAATCGTGCAAAAAAGAGCCCCGCAGCGCCGTGAAGAAAGGCGCCACCCCGACCAGAGCCACTACTGCCAGCAGCGGCAGCAGCAGCCCCGCCCGCGAACCGGCCCTTAGACGGGTGTTATTTGGTTTCAGCACCAAAAACCTCAGTCAAACAGAAGCTGGATCTCCGTAATATTGCGTACGGCCTTGATTCCGTCCGGAACCCTCTCGGCATCCTGATCCCACACCAGAATCAGCGGCCACTCCCTTTCGGGAAGGCTCTCGCCCTCCTTTTGAGTGGCAATAATTACTTCGTGGTTCTTGTCCAGCTGGCGAGAATCGAGGGTGATGGAATAGCCGTCGGAGGCCACAATCTTTACACCATACCCGGCCTGCGCAACCTCCTGTTTATAGGAGAGAATCTCTTTATCGGTCTGCTTATGGGGGGCATGGGCGGCATCATCACCGAAGGCCAGCAGCATCCACAGCGGAATACCGGTATAATTTTCCACCTGCTCGCTCTTGCGGTCGTAGTACGCGACTGTCTTCTCATGGCAGCTCACTCCCGACTGGATGGTCTGGCGGTCGAGGACATTCTCCATCCGCCCGCGTATCAGAAGCTCGTACTCCTTGTACACTTCGCCGCTTACTACAATTTTTTTGATCATTCTGGCGGAACTATGCCCGTCGATATTCGGCTGCGAAGGGCCTACTTTTACCGATCGGATGTAGCCGGGGTCCAGCGGTAGATATTTTCCGTCGCTTTTGAAGGCCATGATCCAGATACCGTCGCTTTCATCCATCAAATCTCCGGCACTGTAGCTCATGGCATAACCATCCATTGCAACCACCTTCACGGTAGTATCTTCGGTCAGGTCCACATAGCTGCGCAGGAAATCGGCAAATTTGATTCCGCCGTACTCATGGGTATGAGTAGTGCCGGCGCTGGTGGTGTAGCTGCCGAGGCCCTCGACGTAGTAAGGCGAAGCTTCCAGTTCCTCACGGGTAAATGCGTTAATCTCGCCGTTTATCTCCACCTCGAGCTGAAAAGTTTTCTCTACTGCAGTCTCAGATAGTGAGAGTTCAACCTTGACGAGGTCTTTGAGCTGCAGTTTTTCAGATACATCGCCCACAATTCGAGGCTTGACCAGTTCACCGTTCATTTGATCGGCCAAAAACAGCGCATCCGCCGCAACATCCTTGGTTGAGAAGGTAACCGCATAGCCGTCGGAGGCAGTCAATGTGATATCGTATCCGGCCTGCCAGGCCGCTTCATTAAACAGCCAGGGGTGCTGTGCATCTTCTCCATCTACCATGGCAATCATATACCACAAGGGCATTGCCATGAAGACGTTCTTCTCCCCGTCTCCTTCGAAAGCGACTTTTTGGTAGTGCGAGCTGTGCGCTTTGGCCTCATCAAAACCCTGTGCCGTAACCGAATCACTGCGAACCCCGCTCAGTTCGATCTTCCAATTCGCCCCGGCGGCGGCCGGCTCCTTGGCCGCGTTTTCCTCACCCGATTTTTCCTCGGCGGGCAGCTCCGGTGCCGTCTTCTCAGAGGCATCAGCTGTTCTGAGCCCGGAAGGGGCGCTCGTGCAGCCGATCATAAACATGAAGAGCATCACTGTGAGTAGTGCCGTAAAAAGGGCAACCTTTCGTTTCATCATTCCTCCTTGTCATTGCCCGCAGGTCCTTCAGGGTCTTAGCGGGTCATTTGGCGATCAATCAGGCTCTGAGCCTTTTGCACTCCCGTCTCCACCGGAATTTTACCAGTAAGCAGAAAGCGGAGCATCTTCCACATGGTGTTTTTATATATTTTATACCCCCGGCTTGCAGGGACCGGCACGCCGGTGTTATACGAGTAGCGCATCACATCAAAATAGGGATTTCCTTTTTCCGCCAGCGACCATGCCAATTCACTTACCGGCAGTTTGAACACCGCACTGGTAAAGGCGTATTGCACCGCCGGATCGCTCATCGAAAGCAGGAAGCGCCGCGCCAGCAGCGGGCGGCGGGTTTTTCGGGCCACGGCAAAACCTTTGAAATCGAGCAGCGGTCGGATCGGCCCCTCCGGTCCATCCGGAAAGGGAGCGACGCCGAAGTCGACGCCAATCCGCTCCAGCTCGGGGATGGCAAAGCTGGCCGATAGCATCATAGCCACTTCGCCGGAGATAAACCTGGAAAACATTGAGTACCGTTCCCGCAGGTCCAATATTTCCGCATCAATTAGGTATTTCAGGTAGTGAATCGCATCAACGGTGGCACGATCATC
The DNA here is from genome assembly GCA_964632675.1 of uncultured Sediminispirochaeta sp. Lineage (GTDB taxonomy): Bacteria > Spirochaetota > Spirochaetia > DSM-16054 > Sediminispirochaetaceae > DSBN01. Next base: position 14,132 of record CAZWDV010000021.1, on the reverse strand, counting down.
GACCTGCACACTCCCATCCGCCTCCAGAAGGCTCGCTTTCCCGAAGCCGAGCTGGAAGGGAAGCAGCCAGTAGGCGCTGTAGGCGTTCCAGGAGGCAGGCGCAATTCCCCTCGCCTGCAAACTACGGGCGATCTCTTCAAACCGCTGCAAATCCCAGGCGTTGCCGCTGTTTCCCGGGCCGGTCGACATGAGATCGCGCCGGTAAAACAGCATCTGGGTATCGAAATAGAAGGGTACCGCCCACAGTTGTCCGTTCAAGCTCAGAGCCTCCAGGCTCTTTTCCGCAAAGCCTGCGCTTGGAAAGCGCACCATCGGCTGCAGCGCTCCGGCGGCAGTAAGCGCTGGGATGTAATCCGACTGAATCAGCACTACATCCGGCGGGCGGCCGCCTCCGCGCAACACCGAGAGCATTTTTGAATCGCTCTTGGGCACCTCATTTACCTTCAGATCGATGTTGTGCAGTTCGGCCCAACGCTCCATTTCAACTTTGAGCTCTTCAACGCCCTCCCAGGAAATCCAAACCTCCAGACTATTCGAGTCGAGCGGATCGGCCTCGATTGCAAGCGAATCCACCGCAGCGAGGCGGCTGACAATCCCGCCATCGGCAGCTGTGCGCAGAAAGTGCAGCTGCCCTCCGGGATCCAATTGCAAATAGCTGCGGTAGAGCGGCAAGACTGAGCCATTCTCGCTCAGGCGCAGGGTCTCTCCGGTACTGGAGGAAACGGTAAGGCTCTTCACACTCCGGCAGACCGGAAACAGTTCTTCGAGTACGATTGTTTTCAGGAGTTCACCGCCCACCGGGCGGGTGCGGGCTATACGCTGCAGCTCTGCGGGCGTAAAGGAATAACTGCGATTCGAGTTCACTGTGACAGCAAGGCCCACAGCTCTTGCATCGGAGACAGCCACGAACCACAACATTCCACACAGTAGTAATGCGCTACATATACTTTTCTGCATAAGACTTCCTTTCCAAGCACGGGAGGGCCGCCGTTTCCGGCCTACCCCATCGGTCCGCCGGCCTTAGCAGTGCAAGGCCCTGGCTTTGCAAGCCGTAGGCCGGCGGACTCGGAAGCTTTTCACTTTCCGATGCTACTCTAGGCCATAAACCGGCCGCGGTCAAGTCAGCAATTCTAAATTTGAAAATTTTATTAAAATTTTCAAATTTAGAATGCTCACCTTTTGTTTAAGATGAGCAACTTAGCTTAAAGATTTTGATGTAATTCTAATTTTGGAAGTTCTATAACTTCCAAAATTAGAATTACTGCGGTCAAGTAAAATTATTTGACAGATATATCTTTGGGCTCTATTATTGAATGGGATTAAAAAAATGATCACTGTGAAGTTTTTCACGACACTGCAGGTATTTCTCCGAAAGACAGAGGTCCGATTCAACTTCGCCTCGGCAACTATCCTCCAGCTTTTAGATCTCTGCGAAAAGCAGAGTACGAAACCCTTCCTGCACAAACTGTTGGACACCCAGCGCACAATTATCCCGGGAACTATAATTCTTCTCAATGGGCACAACATCCTCCACCTACACGGGTTGGAGACGCTGGCACATGACGGAGACGAAATTGCTCTGTTTCCGCCCGGCGGGGGAGGTTGAAATATGAAGAGGAGGGCAAAATGGAAAAAGTTCTGTTGTTGCAGCCGGAGAGTTGCATCGACTGTCATTCGTGCGAACTGGCCTGTTCGCTCAAACATGCGGGGGTGTTTAGCCGGACACTATCCCGCATAGCGGTGTTTGAAACACCCTTGAGGTTTTCGGTTCCACTTACCTGCCTGCAGTGCGACGAACCGGCCTGCGCTGCGGTATGTGTAGTAAAAGCACTCACCAAAAACCAGGAGACCGGTGTAGTGGAATACGATCAAAACAAGTGCATCGGCTGCCGGATGTGCGTGTCCGCCTGCCCCTTCGGCAATATCACCTACGACCGCCGCAGCTCACAGGTGCTCAAATGCGATGTCTGCGAGGGAGACCCGGAATGCGCACGGTTCTGTCCCACCGATGCTATCCAATGGGTACCGGCCAACCAGGACACCCGCGCTCGCAAAGCGATGATGACCCAGCGCTTCGAGACGGTATTTGCCGAAGGAGGTGCATCATGACATTCGGATGGACTGGAAAAATACTGCGAGTAAATCTCGAGACCGGTGAAATTAAAACGGAGCCGCTCAACACGCAATGGGCCTCAGAATACCTCGGCGCACGGGGACTCGGCACCCGCTACTTTATCGAAGAGGTAAGTCCGAAAGTGGACCCCTTCAGTGCCGAAAACCATCTTATCTTCGCCACCGGTGCAACCACCGGTTCCCTGGGCACTTCTACCGGTCGCTTCGAAGTAGTGACCAAAGGGCCGCTTACCGGCACAATCGCCGCGTCGAACGCCGGGGGCTTATTTGGCCCCGAATTGAAGTTTGCCGGCTACGATATGGTCATCTTTACCGGTGCTTCCAAAAAACCGGTATACCTGTACATCAATGACGATCAAGTCGAGCTGCGAAGTGCCGAGCACCTGTGGGGTAAAACCACCTACGAAACCACCGATACGGTGGTCGGCGAAACCGACCCGGATGCGAAAGTATCCTGTATCGGCCCCGGAGGCGAGCACATGGCCCACATCGCCTGCATTATGAACGACAAGGACCGGGCCACGGGCCGCTCCGGCGTAGGGGCCGTGATGGGCTCGAAAAAATTGAAAGCTCTGGTTGTCCGGGGTACCGGCAGCGTAAAACCGGCCGATCCGGCGGCAATCCGCGACGCAGCCCTGCGGATCAGAAAACAGCTGGCCGACCACCCGGTCACCGGTGAGGGGCTGCCGACTCTGGGAACCCCCATTCTGGTGAATATCATCAACCAGACCGGCGCCTACCCTACCCGCAACTTCCAAGAGGCAGTTTTCGAAGGTGCCGAGGTAACCAGCGGCGAGTACCTGCGTGAGCATCAGCTGGTGAAAAACAAAGGCTGTTTCGGTTGCACTATCGCCTGCGGACGGGTGACCAAAAGTACCAAGGAGTCGTATGAATCCTACGGCGAAGGCCCGGAATATGAAACCTCCTGGGCTTATGGGGCGCAATGCGGTGTTAATGATATGGAGGCGATCATTAAGGCCAACAACATCTGCAACCAGTACGGACTTGATACCATTTCCGCCGGCTCGACAGTCGGCTGTGCAATGGAGCTGTTCGAGAAGGGCTACCTGCCCGAGAAGGATGTCGGCATGCCGATTCCCTTCGGCAGCGGCGCGGCAATCGTCAAACTGACCGAAATGATGGCCAAAGGCGAAGGCTTCGGCAAGATACTCGCCCAGGGCAGCTACCGAATGGCGGAAAAGTACGGCCACCCGGAGCTGTCGATGTCGGTGAAAAAGCAGGAGATGCCGGCCTACGACCCGCGGGGTATACAGGGCATGAGCTTGGAATACGCCACCAGCAACCGCGGCGGCTGTCACGTACGCGGTTACATGATTTCGCCGGAAGTACTCGGAGTGCCGCAAAAACTTGACCCGCAAGAAATCAAAGACAAGGAAACTTGGCTGAAAATCTTTCAGGATCTGACGGCCGCCGTCGACTCGGCCGGAATTTGCCTGTTCACCACCTTCGGATTGGGTGGTAAGGAGGTGGCCGAGCAGCTGACTGCCATTACCGGAGTCGAGTACGACGAAGGTAAGGTGATGCAGTGCGGAGAGCGAATTTACAACCTCGAGCGTATGTTCAACCTGAACGCCGGATTGTCCAAAGACGACGATGTGCTTCCACCCCGCCTGGTAGATGATCCGATACCCGCCGGCCCCATGAAGGGCAAAGTAGCCCGGGCGCCGGAAATGCTGCCGAAGTACTACCAGGTTCGCGGCTGGGATGAGAACGGAGTTCCCGGCAAGAACAAATTAAAGGAACTCGGCCTGGCTTCGGTCAAGTTTGCCGGTTAAAAATTATCAAAAACAAATTTTCCGGGCCGGCCCGCAGGCCGGTCCGGAGTTCGGTACACAGACACGCATAAAGAGAAAAAACTATGAAAACAGAAACAGTAGAACAGCTGCTTGAAGGGTATCGCGACGATCCGGCCTCTATTATTCAAGCGCTGCAGGATGTCCAAAACCACTATGGCTATATATCAAAAGACAACTTAAAAGCGGCGGCCCGGCAGTGCGGGGTCCCCTACTCCTACGCCTATTCCATTGCCACATTCTACAAAGCCTTTGCGCTCAAAGAGCGGGGACGCTATGTTATCAAACTGTGTGACGGCACAGCCTGTCACCTGAAGCTTTCCGGTGAAATTCTGGAGGAGCTCAGGGCTCAACTTGACATTGGTCCCGGCGAAACCACCGCGGATAATCTGTTCAGTATCGAGCTGGTCAACTGCCTCGGCGCATGTGCAATGGCGCCGGTAGCCTCGATCAACGACCGGCTTTACGGCTATCTCACCCGGACTAAAATCAGAGGGATTCTTGCGGACCTGCGAAATGAGGCTGCAGAGGGAGGTGCACATGGGTAAATCCTCCGACCATAAGGACCATAAAAAAGTACGTTTCCTGCTGTGCAACGACATCGGTTGTCAGGGTACCGGCAGCGCCAGCCTGATAGATGAGTTTAACAAATACCAAGCAGACTGGTTCGAGGTGCGCAGCACCGGCTGCAAAGGTCTCTGCGCCCAGGGGCCGGTGGTGGAAGTGATACCGGGAGAAATCATGTACTTCAAGGTACAGCCGGAAGATGTACCGAAGATCATCGAAGCAAGCAAAGCCGGAACCCTGTATGAACCACGCCTGTACCGGGATAAAACCGCCCGAACACACCGCGCCCATAGCCCGGAAATTCCGTTTTACCGCGGCCAGACCCGCCTGGTACTGGCAGTGAACGGCCGCGTAGATCCGCTCTCCCTCGAAGAGTACCGCGCTTTCGGCTCCGGCTATCGCGGCCTCGAGAAAGCCCTAAAAATGAAACCGGAGGAGATAGTCGAAGAGATCACCACATCCGGTTTACGCGGACGGGGGGGCGGCGGATTCGCGACCGGAAAAAAATGGAAGAGCGTTCAGGAAGCCGGAGATGAGGTCCGTTATTTTATCTGTAACGGCGATGAGGGCGACCCCGGTGCGTTTATGGACCGCAGCCTGATGCAGGGCTGTCCCTTTATGATTCTAGAGGGCATGGCTATCGGGGCATACGCAGTCGGAGCACAACGCGGGTTTATCTATGTACGGGATGAGTACCCGATTGCCATTGAGCATCTGCGCCGGGCCATCACACTGGCAAAGGAAGCTAATCTGCTCGGCCGGAACATCATGGGCAGCGGTTTTACTTTCGACATCGAAATCAAGCGGGGAGCGGGCGCCTTCGTCTGCGGAGAGTCCTCGGCCCTGATGCGTTCGATCGAAGGAAAAATCGGCGAACCGAATGAAAAGTACATCCACGCTTCGGAGCGCGGGCTCTGGGGCAAACCGACCGTACTCAACAACGTAGAGACCCTGGCAACCGTTCCGTACATTATTCGGGAAGGGGCTGAACAATTCCGGTCAATGGGCACCGTGTCATCCCCCGGCACGAAGATTTTCTCACTGGTCGGTAAAATACAAAATGCCGGCCTGATAGAGGTGGAACTCGGAACTTCCATTGCGACCATCATCCATGAAATCGGCGGGGGAATTGCTGCAGACCGCCCCTTCAAGGCGGTGCAGACCGGCGGGCCCTCCGGGGGCTGTATTCCCGGCGAATATCCCGATACGCCGGTGGACTTCGATTCGCTGGATGAACTGGGCTCGATGATGGGCTCCGGCGGGATGATCGTTATGGACGATCACGACTGCATGGTCGAAGTGGCCCGCTATTACACCTCTTTTCTGGTGGAAGAGTCCTGCGGCAAGTGTACCCCCTGCCGTGAAGGACTGCTGCAGATACTGGGCATCCTCAACCGCATTACAGCCGGCGAAGGGCGGCCCGAAGATCTGCAGACCCTGGAAGAGCTTGGGCATTACGTGGCCGACAGCAGTCTGTGCGGGCTCGGCAAAAGCGCTGCAAACCCGCTGCTCAGCACCCTGCGCTACTTCAAGAATGAATACCTCGACCACATCGAAAACCGGCACTGCACCGCCGGAGTGTGTAAACAGCTCGCCAATTTTCAGATTGACCCTGATAAGTGCACCGCCTGCGGCCTCTGCGCCAAAGTCTGTCCGGCGAATGCAATTACCGTCAGCACGGGCCCGCCGAAAAGCTACTCGATTAATCTCGAAAAGTGTGTCAGCTGCGGCGAATGTCGAAATGCATGCAACTTCGAAGCAATAATATGGTAGGAAAAGTGAAGATATGGAAACAATACAAGTCGAGATAAACGGAACCCGGAGAGAGGTCGAGCACGGGTCACGACTACTGGATGTCTGCACCGAGCTGGGAATTTACATCCCCACCCTCTGTTACCATTCGGCCCTGCCGGGATATGCCGGCTGCCGTCTGTGTGTAGTGGAACAGCACCGCCGCGGATGGTCGAAACTGGTAACTGCCTGTGAATACCCGCTTATACGCGGCGGCGAGAGCTTTTCCACCGATTCCGACAAGGTGTGGGAAAGCCGGCTCAAGTCGGCAGAACTTCTGTTGGCCAGAGCGCCGGAGGCCCGGCCGCAGCTGGAAGAGCTGCTTCGCCGGGCCATCGAGCCCAGATATGCCGAACTCGAGGTCGAGAACTCAAAATGCGTGCTGTGCGGTCTGTGTTACCGTCTGTGTCATGCCCAGGGAACCGCAGCCATTCATACCGTCGGCCGCGGAGCTCACAAACAGATCGCCCCCCCTTACCAGGAGGCTAACCCGGACTGCATCGGCTGCGGGTCGTGCGCAGCTATCTGTCCTACCGGGGCAATTTCGATGCGCGAGCCTCCGGGCAAGCGGGCCATCTGGCGCCAGCTGTTTACACTGGAGGAGTGCCCGCTCTGCGGAAAACCGCATATTACCCAAAGGATGGTAGAGTACCTGCGTGAAAAGACAGACCTCTCCGATGATCTCATTCTTATGTGTCCGGCTTGCCGTCTAAAGGAACTTAGCGGTAAAATGACGCTCGGAATGACAGGGGGTTAAATGCCGAGTACTGAAAACCAAAATGAATTCGAACGCTACGCCCGCCAGCTGGCTGCGGAGCAGTGGGGTGAAGCCGAGCAGCGCAAGTTGAAGGCAGCCCACGTTAGCATTGTGGGTACCGGCGGCCTGGGGTCTCCGGTCTCGCTCTATCTTGCCGCGGCGGGGGTAGGCACCATTTTTCTCATCGATGACGATACGGTCAGTGTTTCAAACCTGAACCGCCAGATTCTTTTTTCGGAAAGTGATATAGGTTTAAACAAAACCGAGCAGGCGGCCCGGCGGTTGGCGGCCTTGAACTCCGGTATTTCAATAGACTTCCGCATGTCCCGGGTAAACGCTGAGAACTGTGAACAGCTATTTCCCGCCACCGATGTTATTGTAGACTGTCTGGATAACTACGCAGCCCGCTTTGCAATCAACCGCTATGCCGTACAGCAGCACATTCCCCTGGTTCATGCGGGAATTCACGGCTTCAACGGACAACTAACAACCGTGCTGCCGGGGAAAACTCCCTGCCTGGAGTGTCTGTTTGCCGGGCTCGCAGATGCGGCCGACGATTCTGGCGAGCGGCTGCGCAGCCCGGCTGTAGGAGCTGTAGTGGGGGCAATCGGCAGCCTGCAGGCCCTGGAAGTGCTGAAAATAATAACCGGAATCGGCGAGCTGTACACGGAGCGGCTGATGATATTCGAGGGACTGAGCGGCGCTTTCGATGAAATTCCGGTAAAGCGAAACCAAAATTGTCCTGTATGCGGATAGTATTAGCGGGCTGCGCTAACCGCCTCCAGTTCGGGGGTTACATAGTTGTGCCACTCCACCCGCCATGAACCGTCATAACTGAGCAGATTCATGCAGGCATTCTTGAGGGGAGGATTGCCCGGACTAATTTCTCCGTTAGTGATAACCGAAAGCAGGCCGGCTATAAAACCGCCGTGCGAAACAGCCAGAATGCGTTTCCCCGGATGCTGCAGAGCGAGCTGTTCGATTACTGCAAGCCCGCGGGCCTGTACCTCTTCCCAGGTTTCGGCGCCGGGAATCGGTTTTCCGCGAAAGAACTCTTTGCGCAGGGCAACCTCCATTCCCTCGGCTTGGCCGAAATGGCGCTCCTGCAGTGCGGGTTCGGTGCTTATTTTAGAAATACCGATTTCCTCTCCAATTATAACTGCGGTTTTATAAGCCCGGGACAGGGGGCTGGCGTAGAAATAATCCCAATGTTCTGCGGCCAAATACACCCCGGCTGCCCTGGCTTGTGAATACCCGCGTTCGTTGAGGGGTATGTCGGTTGATCCTTGTACGAGACCTCTGAGGTTCCAGTCGGTCTCACCGTGTCTAACTAAACAAATCTGTGTCATCGCGTAAAATGTACACAAATTGCCGGCGCGCTACAAGCGATTGCCCTGGATTACACACAATTCTCATTCGCTTCTCATTCACTGATGGCATCCGCCATTTTTCTGGCCATATCGTCCAGCTGGGCATAGTGCTCTTCCGAGGGGGTGAGTTTTACCTCGATCGGATCAGCAACAATCGGCCATTTGTGCTTTTCAACGTACTCCATGATAGTTTTCACGCCTCCCCCGGACCAGCCGTAGGTACCGAACACTCCGAACACCCGGTTCTTAATGCCCTTGTGCGACAGATTTTTAATGAGAGCCTCCATCGGCGGGAAGAGTCCCACATTGTAGGTACAGCTGCCGAACATGACCCCTTTGTATTTCCAGATCTCGTTAATGATGTAGGAGTCGTGGGTGGTCGAGCTGCTGAGCATGCGCACGTTTTTAACCCCGTATTCGGCCAGTTTGCGGGCCACATAGTCGGCCATCTTTTCGGTATTGCCGTACATCGAACCAAACACTATCACCACGCCGGGTTCGGCTTCGTAGCGGCTCCAGCGGTCGTAGCTGTTGATAATGCGCTGCGGATTGCTGCGCCACACCGGTCCGTGGGTCGAGGCGACAATCTTGACATCCAGCCCTTCCAGCTTCTTCAGAGCCTTTTGCACCATCGGTCCGAATTTACCAACTATATTCGAATAGTAACGGCGAATCTCGTTCTCATAGTATTCGATATTCACCTCATCGTCGAATATTCCGCCGTCCAGGGAACCGAAGCCGCCGAAGGCATCGCCGGCAAACAGAATCTTATCGTTCTGATCATAGGTCATCATGGTCTCAGGCCAGTGGACCATGGGGGTCAGATAAAATGTAAGGGTATGCTTTCCCAGATTTATCTCGTCACCATCTTGCACCTCATAGAGGTTCTCTTCTACACCGTAAAACCCTTTGAGAAAATCGAAGGTCTTATTATTGCCTACAATTTTTACTTCAGGATAGTTCTGAATAATCTCCAGAATAGCACCGGAGTGGTCCGGCTCCATATGGTTAATAACCAAGTAGTCGAGCTGCTCGCCTTCCAGCAGTCCGCGCAACTTTTGCAGAAAGAGCGCCATCTTCGACACTTTAACCGTATCCACCAGAACGTTCTTCTCATCCTTGATTACATAAGAATTGTAAGTTACGCCCTTTGGCAGGGGCCACATATTTTCGAAAAGATGGGTTTCGCGGTCGTTCACACCGACGTAATACACATCATCTGTTACTGGAATAAAACCGTTCACTTTGAATCCTCCTTCTACTTTCAGCATAGTGAAAGACATTCACATAGTAAAATTTTACAGCCACTTTTTGTATTTGAAAAAGACCAGCATCACCCCTGCAATCAGCAGCATTACTCCCAACACCAGCGGATATGCCCACGGAAAGGAGAGTTCCGGCATGTGCTGAAAGTTCATTCCGTTAAACAGAGATTTTTTCAGGGATAGTGACATAAAATAGCGTTCCTTTCTCTTCAGTGCTGGTAAATCCGACCTGACCATGCAAATACTTTTCAGTGAGCAGTTTGATGCTGTAGGTTCCCAGCCCGCGCCGCGAACCTTTAGTGGAAAAGGAGCGTTGAAAAATTTGCATCTGCGCATCCTGCGGTATGAAGCCCCGGTTATGCACCCAGAACCGTACCGCCCCCGGTAGGGCATCACTTCCCACCTTGACCACATCCCCACTCCGGCTGGCCTCCAGGGCGTTGCGCAGCATATTGCCCAGTACCCGCTGCAGAACTCGCTCGTCGGTGGTCACCATTCGGCTGTCGGAATTCTGTTCAAAATTTATCTGTTTGTCCTGAGAAAGATGATGCGAGCGGTAGCGCTCCACCACCTGCTGCAGCACCGCTTCCGCCGGACAAGCGATAAAATTGCTTTTCAGTTCCCCCGCTTCGGCAGCCGCAAGATCCTGCTGGGCCTGTATCTCAGAGATCAAGTCGTTGGCCAGGGTAAACAGCAGCTCCTGTAGATGGGGAGAATTGCCATCCCCGTCGTTTTGCAACTGCAACTCCGCCAAACTCCGGATGCCGCCGACAGTATTCAGTATATCGTGAAAAAAGACCCGCTCCAATATCCGGCGCCGCTTGCGGTCACTGATGTCCTGTACACTGAACAGCGTGAAAACCTCACCCTCAAGCTGCACACGGCGGCCCTTCACAATAAGATCCAGACTGCTGCCGTCGGTCAGTCGAATCCGACACTCTTTGAGGAAAGAGTTCTCCTCGATCGACTCTTCAATTTTATCATCAAGAGTTTTGAGAATAACCTCAGCCGCTCCGCAGTATTGACAAAATGCAGTCGTACCACACCCGTTTTCCCGCTCCTGAGCATGCACACAACTCAACAGATTACCCGGCCGCAAACCGATTATCTCATCGAGACTCTCAAAGTCGACATACTGCCGCACTGCGCTGTTCGCATAGACGACCTGGCGCTGGGGGTTCAGGACCAGTACGGCTTCAGTAAGCGCTTCCAGAGCTTCACACATTAGAGTTTGGGTCTCGATCAATTTTCGCTGGGTATGCACAGTACTGTTGTCGGCAAGTTCGTATGAAGCAAATTGAGAGTTCATGGCTTTAGAGTACACTAAATTCTGACGAGGGGTCAAATGTTTCGTTAAGTCATTTGTTAAGTCATTTGTAAGGCCCAGCCGGCGTGTTCCGCAACAATCGAATCCGGGTGGCGGACAAGCTCTTGAAGGGCGGGACGCAGCTGCTGCGCACGGGTATTGGCGACAACTATACAGGCGTTGCGCAGCAGCTGCTCAACTGACGCCCGCATTAATGGTGAGCCGGCAAACAGCCGGGTCATCTGTTCCCGGGTGCGGAGGGCTAAGATTTTCTGCAGGTCCAATGCCTGTCCGGCGATATCGCGTCTGAAATCAGGTTCGCCGGTTTCCGAAACGTGCCGGTTCAAGGGGCAGACATCCTGACACACATCGCAGCCGAACAACCAGTCGCCTATGAGTGGCCGCAGTTCCGGCAGAATCGAGCCGCGGTATTCAATGGTAAGATAACTGATGCACCGCCGCGCATCGAAGCGGCCGTCAGGACGCAGGGCTCCGGTTGGGCATGTTCGCCGGCAATTACTGCAGGCCGCAGGGCACACTTCTCCCGGCTGCGGAACAGAATCAGTTGAGCGGGTTCCGGCGTCGGGCTGTTCTGTACTACCCGGCGGCTCCTCGCCGGGTTCCAGGGTAGTGAGGATTTCTCCGAGAAAAATCCAGCTTCCGAATTGGGGATGAATCAGCAGGCCGTTGCGGCCAATACCTCCAAAGCGGGCCTGCCGGGCATAGAAGCGCTCATCCAGGGGACCGGAATCGACAAACGCCCGAAAATCGTCTCCCGGAAATTCCTCCGCAAGATCACGGCATACGGCGACAAGCCGTTTTTTCAGAACTTTATGATAATCGCGCCCCCAGGCATAACGGGCAACCCGGCCCCGTCCCGCCGGCAGCGGCGACAGCGTACGCGGGCGGAAATAGGGCAGCACCACATGTAGTATACTGCGGGTGCCGGGCAAGAGCTGTTCGGGATGGTATTTCTGGCCGGTGTGCCGGGCAAGATAGCTCATCTCGCCGTGAAAACCATCATGAATCCAGTTTTCATATACCCCCTGCATCTGCGACGCCCCGGGGCGAACGGCAACGAGCTGTGTATACAGCAGGCTGTGACGACTGCAAATTTCGTACAAACGGGAATCTCCGGGTCGCTGCATTCTACCGCCGCGCCCTACCTCTGCAGGAATCCGGCGATGGCCGCATCGTACTCCGCCATCAAATGGAATACTTTGGCAGCCAGATAGCGGCGGCTTTCGATGGAAAGGGAGCCCCCCTGGGCCCACTCTGCCTGAATCCACCCATAGTCGGAGGGGTCGCAGACCACGGCTACGTCGTGAAAGTTCTTCGCAGCAGCCCGGATCATGGTCGGCCCGCCGATATCGATAAACTCCAACAGGGCCGCCTCCTCTTCGATTTCTTGGAGCTTCTCTCTGAAGGGGTACAAATTCACCACTACCCAGTCTATCTGCTGAATGGAAAACTCCTGCAGGGTGCGCATATCTTCCCGCAAGTTGCGCCGGGCCAGAATTCCGGCATGCACCACCGGGTGCAAAGTTTTCACCCGCCCGTCAAGAACTTCCGGAAACCCGGTAATGGCTCCCACTGGAGTCACTTTGACCCCGGATTCGCGCAAAAACTTCGCAGTTCCTCCGGAAGAGACTATCTCAAGCTCCTGTTGAGCTAAAAATATGGCAAAAGTATCCAGTTCGGTTTTATCATAAACACTCACGAGTGCACGCGCCATCGCTTACCCCCTTACTAACCTTACGGGCTAAACCGGGCCAGGTCAAGCGGATAAATGAAAGTACAGCAAGTATCGGGCATGTCAATAATAAAGGGCTGCCTACCTATTTATAAGACAGCCCTTTAGGAACCCATTATTCAATTGTACATTATCCGGTTATATATTCTTCCTCTTTCTTTGATTCAGCATCCTTATAGACTCGGCCCCATCCGGTGAAAATAGCGATGATCATAACCACTATCAAACCCATGCCATGAAAGAAGAACGGCATCGCCTGGATAATATTGGTCTCGCTACCGATAATGCCGGTGGTTAAAGCGATTCCGTAGGCCAACATAACTCCGGGGTTGTAGGGAACGAACATTATACTTCCAGTTGCGATTCCATCCATGATGTTTGCATTGCGTTTAGCCGCAAGGTTGTGGCTGTCGCCGATCTCCTTTGCGAGGGGACCGAAAGCGACTATAGATCGGGCAGAGCCGGCGGTTATTATGTTCCCCAAGATAGTCATAACTAGAACCGTGAACTCTGCATTCCGAACGCTCTTGGTCAAGGGGGTAACCTTGCTGAGGATTCGATCGAAGAGTCCGGCTTTATCGAATACTCCGACGAGCCCGAGTAGCAGCATGGTAAACATAATAATGGGGAGCATGCCGTTTATCCCGTTGTAGAGTACCCCTCCGAACTTCCTCGAAGCTACATCGGCGAAAAGGACATCGGTAGGTTTCATGAGACCTGCCACTAAGCCCAACACGATGCCAAAGGCATTCGACAGCATCAAGGCGGTAACAAGATGTACCCCCTTGTACATGATGAAGATGAGCACCGCCGGTACTATGAGCATAATGAGGCCGTTGGGAGACACTTCGCGTGCAAGAGTAGCTGCCGTACCGGAGCCGGAAGCAGTAGTGAGTCCGAAGATGATAAACATCACCACGGAAAAGCCTGCGGCTACAAAGGCATACTTGAGACGACTCTGTACAACGGTCTTTATTTCCGCCCCTTGGGTGTAGGCAGATGCGATGGTTGTGTCCGAAATAGGTGCAATATTATCACCGAAAAACGCACCACTCATCAGAGCACCTATCATAACTAGAGGATCAGCACCGAGTCCTACTCCCACTGGAAGCATAAGGGGACCAATCGCCGCGATACTCCCGCCGGATGTCCCTGTGGCTGTTGAAAACAGAGCTGCAATTATAAACATGGCAAGCGGCAGGAAAGCACCCGACACACCCACATTCACGCCGAGCCATACCAGGCTGTCGACCAGGCCGGTGGTACTCAACAGCTTACCCATGATGGAGGCGAGCATCCATGCCAATGCCATGATCGCCACCATCCTGCGTGCCATACCGTTGATAAGTGCATCTGCGGCTTCCGCCGGTTTCTTC
>CAZWDV010000020.1:0-49344 GCA_964632675.1 uncultured Sediminispirochaeta sp. | reverse complement strand
GAATTACTGCTTCAAATATCGTTTTCTTTCTATTACAATACCATCTATGGTAGAAAAGACCGCAGTTGTACAAAACCAAGCAGGGATCCATGTTCGTCCTTCCGGAGTGATTATTGAGGAACTCAGGGATTATTCAGGCACTATCACGTCCGAGGCGCAGGGCTTCAGTGTCGAGCTGAACAGCGTCATGGGCCTGCTTTCCCTCGGGCTGGTACAGGGAGATGAAATTAAAATAAAGGTTGAAGGGCCGGAGGAAGAGAAGATGGCCGCACAGGTAAAAGCGCTATTTGAGCGGCATTACGATTTTCCGCCCCGGAAATAATATCAAATAGAGGAGGATAAAAAATGATCAATAAAAGAGATGCAATGAAAACCGAGCTAAAGGAAAAGATGCGCGGCGGGGAAGGTACAATAGCTATTACCCACCTGGTTGATAAGGACAGGATTAAAAACGGCCGACTGATAGCCCGGATAGATATTCCCGTAGGGGCAAGCATCGGTCCGCATACACACGAAGGTGAAACCGAGTACTACCTCATTCAGGAGGGGGAAGGGGAAGTTCAGGAAGCGGAAGGAGTAAAACAGGTTGGTCCGGGAGATGTAGTAATAACCGGCGATCAGCAGTCGCACAGTATAAAAAACACCGGCCATATCCCTCTGATTATGATCGCACTCATTATTTTCGAATAGCTACTCGGTGTTTTCGGTCGCCTCGCGATGGACTCGCTCAATTGCCTTTTTCACCGGCTCATCGTAGAGGGGTATAGCCCCGCTTTCGGAGGCAACGAATGAACTGACAAGGGCGGCGAGATTAGCGGCTTTTTCAATATCATCGGTGTAAAACAGACCGAACAGAAAGGCTGCCGAAAAGCTGTCACCCGCCCCGACGGTGTCGACCACACTTACATCGATTACCGGCACATGAATGTAATGATCGCCTCTGCATACCGAAGCGCCGTCTTTGCCGCGCGTAATAGCGGTGGTATGGATACTCCAATCCTCAGCCATTTTCGCACAGAAGTCGCAATCAAGTATCTCTTTTCCGTACAGCAAATTGGAAATAACCGGAACTTCTTCGTCATTCAGTTTCAGAATCGAAGCATGTTCAAGGGATTGCAAAATAATCTCCTTTGAATAGTAATCCAGCCGTAAATTCACATCGCAGAAGATTTCTTTCGGGGAGGCGGCCGCAAGCACCTGCGCGAGGGTCTTGCGGTTACGCTCTGTGCGCTGTGCGAGTGAGCCAAATGCGACTATGTCCCACTCCGCAGTTTCGATAGCCTTCATTTGAGAATCGGATAGTTCAATGGAATCCCAGGCGCTGCCCTCCCGAATGTCATAAGTCGGTTTTCCGGCTGAATCGAGCTCTACCGCTACTATACCCGTCGGCAGGTGAGTGTGGGCGATAATAAACTTATCGATTACGCCCTTTTCCCGCACGGCCTTGAGAGCACGAACACCTCGATCATCTTTACCGACCGCCGACACCATAGCAGAATCGGCCCCCATTTCTGCAAGATGGGAGGCCACATTAAAGGGTGCTCCGCCAATGTACTCTTTACCCTTAATTATATCCCACAAAACTTCACCGAAAGCTAATGTCCTCATCACACTGCCCATTGAATTACTCCCGTATCAATTTACGATACTTTACTCGATGCGGAGTTTCGGCTTCAGCACCTAAACGCCGGCGGCGATCCTCTTCGTATTCGGTATAGTTTCCATAAAACCAACGTACCGAACTGTCGCCCTCGAAGGCAAGTATGTGTGTAGCGATTCTGTCGAGAAACCAGCGATCGTGTGAAATAACCGCTACACAGCCGGCAAACTCTAACAGCCCGTCTTCCAATGCGCGCATAGTGTTTACATCCAAGTCATTAGTCGGCTCGTCCAATAACAGACAATTAGCTCCGCTTTTCAGCATCATCGCCAGCTGAACACGGTTACGCTCCCCGCCTGAGAGAACCCCCACTTTTTTCTGTTGATCAGCTCCCAGGAAATTGAACCGGGATACATATCCCCGTGAATTAATGCTGCGTTTGCCGAGCTGTATCTCCTCTTTTCCATCGGAGATCATCTCCCACACATTTTTATCCGGGTCGAGGGAGTCCCGCATTTGATCGACATGGCCGAGCTTGACGGTATCTCCGACGGTTAATGCCCCGCTGTCCGGGTTCTCTTTTCCCGTGATCATTCTGAACAGAGTTGTTTTACCGGCACCGTTCGGCCCAATGATGCCGACGATAGCTCCCGGGGGAACCGAAAAACTGAGGTCGTCTACCAATAACCGGTCATCGTAGCCTTTTTTGACCTTATCAGCCTCTATTACTATATCGCCGAGACGCGGGCCCGGGGGGATAAAAATCTGCAGTTCCTTCTGACGCTGATCCTGATCCTGCGAAAGCAGTTCTTCATACGAGTTAATGCGGGCCTTGCTCTTGGCCTGCCGCCCCTTCGGGGCCATCCGAATCCATTCCAGCTCACGACCGAGGGTTTTCTGACGCTCGGTCTCACGTTTTTCCTCGAGTTCCAGTCGCTGCCGTTTCTGCTCCAGCCAGGAGGAGTAGTTGCCGCGGTAGGGAATCCCCTGGCCCATATCCAGCTCGAGAATCCAGCCGGCCACATTGTCGAGGAAATAGCGGTCGTGGGTTACCGCAATTACTGTGCCCGCATACTGCTGCAGATGGTGCTCCAGCCATTCCACCGATTCGGCGTCTAAATGGTTGGTCGGTTCATCGAGCAGCAGAATATCCGGCTGCTGCAGCAGCAGGCGTACCAGGGCTACCCGGCGGCGCTCACCGCCGGAGAGGCTGTCAACCACTTGATCCTCAGGGGGACAGCGCAGAGCCTCCATTGCCAGCTGCAGCCGGGAATCGAGATTCCAGGCATCCAGTTCGTCGAGTTTCTCCTGCACCCGGCCCTGCCGTTCGAGCAGCTTTTCCATTTCATCCGGCTCCATGGGCTCGGCGAACTTTTCGTTAATTTTATCGTACTCCTCCAGGAGGTCGACGGTCTCCTTGGCCCCTTCCTCGACGATCTGTCGTACAGTTTTGCCGTTTTCAAGATGGGGCTCCTGTTCCAGAAATCCTACCGAGTAACCGGGAGACAAAACCGCCTCGCCCTCGAACTGAGTATCTACACCGGCCATTATCCGCAGGAGAGAACTTTTTCCGGCGCCGTTGAGGCCCAATACGCCAATCTTTGCCCCGTAAAAATAGGAAAGCGAGATGTCTTTGAGCACCTGATTCTTTCCGTGGGATTTACTCACACGCATCATAGAATAGATTATTTTCTTATCGCCTTCTGCCATAGTTATTCCTTGTGTATTTTTCTGTAGTGTATTTGCGTATTGAAAATTGTCAAGCCGGCCGGATCCCGACCGGTTTTAGTCGAAGATTCCCATAGCCCACTTTACTTCGTCGTTGGCCATGGTTTTGGGGTCCCAGGGGGGACTGAAAACCCATTCGAGCGCTACCTCCGGGATGTGGGAGTCTTGTAGAAGTTCATTTTTAACATTTTCGCCAATGGTCGGGCCGATCGGACACATGGGAGTGGTCAGGGTCATTTTGACGTGCACTGTCCACTCCTGGTCCTGATAGATTTCGTACACCAGTCCCATATCCACGATGGAAAAACCGATCTCGGGATCTTCCACGGGCCTGACTTTTTCTAAGAGTTCCTCTTCGCTGTACATAATTTCATACCTCGCTTTCGGAGGCCTTGTTCTCAGCCGGGTCCGAGGTATCCCGGGCCTCTTTTTCCCGGGCCTCGTTCAGCATCTGCTCGGCGGTGTTCCAGACCAGCAGGGCGCATTTTATGCGCACCGGATACTGCTTCACGCCGGACATTGCTTCAAGGTCGGCGATATCATCGGGCAGCTCCACTTCTTGGTCGGTCAGCAGCATCTCTTTGAACTGCTGAATACGTTCGAGCGCCTCGTCCACCGAGCGGCCTTCCAGGGCTTCGCAGAGCATGCTGCTGGAGGCCATCGAGATGGAGCATCCGTGACCGTCATAGCTGACCTGGTCGATTTTGTCGCCCTTCATCTTGGTGTACAGGGTGATAGTGTCGCCGCAGAGGGGGTTCTTGCCCTCCTCTCGGCTGGTGGGGTCGACTATTTCGAACCTATGTTTTTTGGATTTATAATGATCTAGCAGTATATCACGGTATAAGGTGTCACTCACTGGGGTTATCCTCCTTTTCGCCTTCCTCTTGCATATATTCTAACCTACTCAGTTCGGGCTGTGCACCCGGCATCTTGGCGCGCAGCTGATCTGCGAATGCCGCGGTCAGCAGTCTGCGGGTATCCTCCCGGTCGATGCCGCGGGACTCGAGGTAGTGGCGCGACTCGAGGTCGAGTTCGGTAATGGTAGAGCCATGGCTGCAGCTGACATCGTTCTCGACAATCTCGAGTTCGGGCAGCGACTCTATCCGCGCCTGCGGGCTGAGCAACAGGCTGCGGTGATTTTCGTGGCCGGCGGCCCCCCGGGCGCCCTGCGGAATTTTGATGGTGCCGACGAACATGCCGTGGGCTTGGCCGGCCAGGATGCTGCGGGTCTCCACTTCGCTGACGGTGTGGGGGGCGTACTGTTCTACCACAGTTTTCTGCCCGCTGAAATTACTGCCGCCGGCCTGCATCAGGGTATACTCGGCCAGTTTACCGCCGCGGCCCTGTAATGCATAGCGGGCGTCGTGCATGCCGGTTTCGAAGCGGCCGAGCTCGCGGCCGATGGTCAGGGCCGAGTTTTCTCCGAGGTAGGCCTGCTCCAGATTGAAGCCGGCGGTCAGCTGCGGGGCCTCTGCGCCGGCGCGGGCGTCGCGCAGTTCGAGGGACGCACCCTCCTCCAGGATGAAGACGCTGCGGGCCAGCATGGCCGCCGCCCGCCGATACGTGTCGGAGTGCAGCTGCAGCTCGACCGAGGCAGCGGTATTGGCCTGCACACGGATTATCAGTACCGGCAGGTAATAGACCGGTGCGGAGACGGCCTCCGGTTCGTCGGAGATAAGCCGGATATCGAGCCGGATTTTTCCGGCCTCGCCGCGGCCAGCAGCCTGGCCGGCCCCGGGGCCGATGTCGAGCAGGTGGACCAGGGACGCGTGCAGCAGCGGCAGGGCGAAGAGCTTGTTGAGCTCCACATCGTTGGCGCGGGCCAGGCGGTGCTGTAGTCGTTCGGCTTCGAGTTGCTGCCATCTCTTAAAGAGTGCAACATCCGTATCTTCGTCCGGTTTCACCGCCGGCAGCTCTTTGTTATTCGCCAGAACCTTTACCCGTCCGAGTTTGAGCTGCGCGGGGCGCTGTCCAGTTTCCAATAAAGGAGAAACGAATTGTAGCGGAACCCGGCGCCAGGCTTCGTCCGGGACCCCCGGCAGTGGCAGAGTGGCGAATTGCTGCTGTGCTGCGCTGTAAAGATTGTGTTGTAGGGTGGGTGTCATTAGCCGACTGCTCCTTCCATTTCGAGTTGTATGAGACGGTTGAGTTCGACGGCGTACTCCATGGGCAGCTCTTTGGCGAACTCTTCGATGAAGCCGTTGACGATCATGAACAGGGCTTCGTCTTCGGAGATGCCGCGGCTCATGAGGTAAAACAGGGCTTCGTCGTTGACTTTGCCGACGGTGGCCTCGTGGGCGACATTGACCTGGCGCTGCTCCTGCACATCGATGGTCGGATAGGTGTCGGAGCGGGAGCGGTCGTCCAGCAGCAGGGCGTCGCACTGGACGTTGCTGGTTACATCGGTGGCCTTCGGCAAGACCTTGACCAGTCCGCGATAGGAGCTGCGCCCGCCGTTGTGGGAGATCGACTTGGCGGTGATTGACGAGGAGGTATGCGGCGCGGCGTGGATGATTTTAGCGCCGGCGTCCTGACGCTGAATGTCGTTGGCGTAGCCGATGGAGAGCACCCGTCCGCGGGCCCCCTCCCCGACCAGCGAGACCGCCGGGTACTTCATGGTGGTGCGGGCCCCGAGGTTACCGTCCATCCACTCTACTTTAGCGTCCTTGTGAGCGACAGCCCGCTGGGTGACCAGGTTGAGCACGTTGTTGGACCAGTTCTGGATGGTGGTGTAGCGCAGCGAGGCCCCCTCCATGGCGAACAGTTCGATGACGCCGGTGTGAAAGGATTCGCGGGAGTAGACCGGCGCGGTGCAGCCCTCGATGTAATGCACCGAAGCGCCCTTGTCGGCGATGATGAGGGTGCGCTCGAACTGCCCCATGCTCTCAGCGTTGATGCGGAAGTAGGCCTGCAGGGGTATGTCTACTTTCACGCCGGGGGGAATGTAGATGAAGCTGCCCCCCGACCAGGCGGCCGAGTTGAGGGCGGCGAACTTGTTGTCGTCGGGTGGTACTAAAGTTGCGAAGTAGCGGCGGAAGAGCTCCTCGTGCTGCTTGAGGCCCGAGTCGATGTCCATAAAGATGACGCCCTGCTTCTCCAGCTCCTCCTGCATGTGGTGGTAGACCACCTCCGATTCGAACTGGGCCGAAGCGCCGGCCAGGAACTTCTTCTCCGCCGCGGGCACGCCGAGCTTGTCGAAGGTCGCTTTGATGTGCTCGGGCACGTCGTCCCAGTCGTTGAACTGTTTTTCGGTGGCCCGGGCGTAGTAGTACAGGTCGGCGTAGCTGATGTCGGCAAAGACCGATGCGTCGATCCACTGCGGGTTGGGCATACGGTTGAAGGTGGCCAGGGCCTGCAGACGGAAGTCGAGCATCCACTGCGGCTCATCCTTCAACCGCGAGATTTCACGGATCACGTCCTCGCTGAGGCCTTTGGTGGCCGACTCCATATATTCGCTGGAGGTTTTGAAGCCGTACAACTGCTCGTAGTCAGTGTTTATTTTACTCAAATGTTCACGTTGGCTGTTGTTCATTTTTTTTCACTCCCTGGCAGGCGGGGATTACCGCACCGCCGCTTCGAAGCCTTCGCTGTGAATAAAGCGGCTCAGCTCGACCCCGCCGCTGCGCACTACTTTACCGGCCTGCATGATGTGCACGTAATCCGGGGTAATGTGGTCCAGAATACGGTCATAATGGGTAATTATCAGCAGCGACCGGCCATCGGTAGTGTTTTCTCTAATATTCGAGAACAGGAGCTTGAGAGCGTCGATGTCCAGCCCGCTGTCGGTTTCGTCGAGGATTGCCAGTTCGGGTTTCAGCAGGTTCATCTGCAGCACTTCCATGCGCTTCTTTTCACCGCCGGAGAAGCCTTCGTGCAGAGACCTTCCCAGAAAGGCTTTCGGTATTTCCAGCTCGCCCATCAGCCCGCGCAGCTCTTTCTGGAAATTGCGCACACTGATCTCTTGGTTGCGGCGGGCCTCGGCGGCCTTTTTTAAGAAAGTGGCCACCGGCAGGCCGGGGACGGCGGTGGGATACTGGAAGGCCAGGTACATGCCCGCCCGGGCCCGTTCGTCGGTGCTCATGGACAGCAGGTCCCGGCCCTGAAACTGAACGCTTCCTTCTGTAACCGAATGGTATGGGTGGCCCATCAGTACATGGGCCAGGGTGGACTTTCCCGACCCGTTGGTTCCCATCAGCATATGAACCTCGCCGGGATTGATATTCAGATGGACCCCGTTGAGGATCGGTTTATTCTGCTCCTCGGCAGCATCGTATACTGTGGAGGAGAGACTGCGTATTTGTAGTAATGACATAGTTTACTCCGTGTGAACTGAGCTGGTTTTACACTATTAAAATACTAATGTTTGCTAAAAAAAACAAGCCCATGGGCGCTGGCGGACGTTTTTGACTATGATCGGCTTTCGTGGCGGCCTTAGACATCCACCCCGAACACAGAACGAATTGCAACTCCGATGAGAAAGGAGAAGAAGGCAACCCCTAAGCTTATACCCGCCATTTCTCCAAAGCGGTGCAGAAAGTTATAGTCCTTTGCCACTGAAATGTAAAAATTGAATACCAGAATAATCAATAATCCGACGGCCAGGGTTACGGGCAGGGCAATCTGGTACATTGAGAGTAAAAAGAACGGCAGCACCAGGAAAAACACAGTGCAAATATAGGCCAGACCGGTATAGATGGAGGAGCGCAAGGCCCGGGCGTGTTCTCCTGCGGACTTTTTAGACAGATACTCGGAGGCCGCCATCGAGAGAGAGGCCGCAATACCGGTAATTAACCCTACAGTCGCAATCAAGCGATTGTTCTGCAATGCAAACGAGAGTCCTGCCAGGGTTCCGGTAAGTTCGACCAGGGCATCGTTCAGGCCAAGCACGATTGACCCTACATACGAAAGCCGCTCTTCTTCAATTATGTTAATGAGGGCTTTTTCGTGGGAATCTTCATCGGCAATAATCTGCTGTGCCTGCGGAATGTACTCCTTAATCTTCTGATAGTTGATCTGTGCATTTTCCTCACCCAGTTCCATCAGTTTTATTCCGAAGGTGAGCCCGAATACTTTGGAAACAAACAGGTAAAACCAGACTTTAAAAGCGTGTGGCTTGAATTCCACCCCGGTGTATTTTCGCCAGAACTCGTAGTGCTGATGCTCTTCATTGCTGATTTTTTGCAGAGTAACCCGATTGCGACGGTCTTTTTCCCGATCGGCTAATTTTTTATAAATCAGATATTCCGTTATTTCATTTTTCTGTGATCTGAGAAGATCTTCTTTGATAGGACTAATATCTTTATTCATTGTGCACCCTTCGATTGAGACTACTATTAATATATTCGAGCAAGGTCGAACTATCAACCGGCTTGCTGATGAAAGCGGCTACATTTTTTATCTGCTTGTCGCTTTTAGCGTTAGTGATTAGAATACCAACCAGGAGGCCCTATATGGCAGCACAAGTTGTAATCGGCGCAGACCACGGAGCGTTGAATATAAAGCAGGAGATAATTGAACACTTGCAGCAGCGCGGTTTCGAGGTCAAAGATGTTGGAGTCTCTACTGAAGAGTCCGTTGATTATCCGGACAAAGCCGTTGATGCAGTGCAGGAGTATCGCAAGGGCGGCTACGATTTTGGCATCGTATGCTGCGGTACCGGCATCGGAATTTCTATCAGTGCGAATAAGATGAAAGGCATCACCTGTGCCATGCCGCAGAACAGTTTCGCCGCCCGGATGGCCTGCGAACACAACAATGTAAATTTCCTCGCCTTCGGCGGGAGAATTGAATATTCCGACCCTATCGGCAAAATGCTGGATGCCTATATCGATGCCAAGTTTGCCGGTGGCCGCCACACCCGGCGGGTAGACAAAATGAACGGCTTAGAAATTTAGTTCCCGTGTATTCGCATGAAATCGAGGCTGCAAAAAAACTATAAGCAGAATGTAATCGGCGGTTCGATTCTTTTTATTGCCCTGGTGCTTTTGGTGGGTTTTTTAATGTTTATTCTCTCCACCCATTAGAAGCACATGGCTGAAGAGCGTATCAGAATGCTTACACAATCTCTGTTGAGGGTTCAGGAGGACGAGAGAAAACAGATCGCTTATGATTTGCACGATGATATTGTTCAAGATCTTGTTTCCCTGAAAATG
Source organism: uncultured Sediminispirochaeta sp. (assembly GCA_964632675.1). Classification (GTDB taxonomy): domain Bacteria; phylum Spirochaetota; class Spirochaetia; order DSM-16054; family Sediminispirochaetaceae; genus DSBN01. Next base: position 39,864 of record CAZWDV010000020.1, on the reverse strand, counting down.
ACAGTTGACAATATGCTGGTTAGCTACTTCGCTGCGGAGAAATACCGCGGAGTAAAATGTTTCCCTGTCGGAGAGAATGCAGGAACTAATCCAGACTACCCGCAGGATAACTGGAGAAATCAAACAGTATAATATAGATCACATTGGTCTAGTGGGAGACCTGCGGGCCTTGCCTAAAAAGTGTAGAAATTTTTGAAGCAGACAGCGTTATTATTCCTCTATTTATATAAAACGAATGTACGGAGGAGTAACATGAAGCACACAATTCCCTTTGCAGTTACAATGGTTGTCTCAGTTTTGGGCACCGCCTGCCTTACTGTCCCCTTACCGGAAACAGGACCGCCGCATCACTTCATCGAGGCTGAGGATATCATTGTCAGGCCTTGCGCGGCGAATCAGCAGTATAAGAGTAGTCTCAATGTATACACTGCCGTGCATGCACTGTATGCCGGGATGATTCTGCCCCTCGAGCTGGTTGATGATATGAGCCTGCCTGCAAAATACCGTCTGATCAGCGCCGTCTGGTCAATTGCCGAAGCATCGTGTTCAGGCAGTATCGAAATAGAGGGATACTTTCAAAAGGAAGATACTCCGTTGTGTATAGTAACAGGGCTGCAATCCGGCCGTCCGGTTATGCTCGAATGGAGGAGCAATGCAATCTACAGCCCGCTTACCAAGGGGCCTCTGCGCGGACGGGGGGAGTTTCTGAAAGCGGCAGCTGAGCCGATGAAAAATATCTCCGGCACGGTGGTGTTGCTTCAGGAACAGGCGGTGCGTCTTTGCGATCTTTATTCCAAGTCCCGGGAAGAACATTTACAAACCGAGAAAGCGGAACTGCATTTGGCACAACTCTATCTGCATGACGGTCGCAGGGACAACGATCATTTAATTCGGCCGCTCCTCGAACACAGTGTCCGCCGGGAATCCGCGTCTCCGAATCAGACCGCCGCCGTAAAGCTGACAGCCACACAGTACGATCTCTACCGGGGCGATTACGCCTCCGCTGCGCGCCGTCTCCGTGAGCTCAGGGATCACCGCAGAGAACTCTCTCCGGCCCTGCAGCGTGTATTTCGCTTTACCTATGAGGAGTATTGTCTCTGCCGGGCCCTGGATTTGCAGGAGACGGAGTATCTGATAAAATAGACTCAATTTACTGAGGGAGAGTAGCCCGGAGGCAATGCGCAGAGAGTTTTTTGAATGGCGCTTTCGGCAGGCGGCGGGCGATTACTATGCCCTCTTGAACAAGAGATACCCTGAAAAACGGAGCCGTCACCTGATTGCAGACCGCTACCACTTGAATACCGCCCAACGCACGGTGCTCTATAGGGGGGTGTTCCCCGATGCGGTGAACCGCCGCAGAAGAGAGCTACTGATAGATATAGCGGAAGTGCGGGATCATGTCCTGTTTATCGACTTTCTGAACCTGGTCTACCTGTTGATGAACTATCTGTACGGCCGAAATCTGTTCAGTGCTGATTCACGCATCATTGACCAATGCAATGCAAAAGTATTCGATTTGGCCTTCTATATTCTCGATCGTAACTATAAGGCTGATTTCCCACGCATTATAGATTTAATCGCACACACAGAAAATAGTAACCAGACCGAATAGCCCGCCCACCCGATATAACAGCTGTTCTTTTAAAAGGCTGAATTTATGCAAAGTGACAGTTGTGAAATATGCCTTTTTGAAGTATTTTATAGAAATGTAGCCATGAAATACGTTGATGATTTTATGAAAAGCCCGGAGACCATCAAGAATTACGACTTGCTCAACTCTCTGGGTGTGTTTGATTATCTGTCCAATTGCAAACGGCGGATACACGATTTAGAAGAACTCCTCTCTGACGCAATAGAGATTTTTAATCAGGACAGCGGTGATAGCCTTATCGATTATATTACCTCTAACCTGGTCGATCACTTTGTCCCGAGTTTTCTGCAATTCGTGTTAAAACTTCACGGAGATGATCAAATGCCGCGGACTATTTGCTACCATAATCTGAAAAGGGTCGAATCGCCGGCACCGATTCACTCCCTTGCAGCCTACAACCGGTATTTCTCTTCCTATCCCGGTACCATCAGCTTCTCATTGTTTGAATACTCCATTCAAAATCAGGCGGCTGCTGAATACCTCAAACCGCTGAACCCCGAAGTTATCATACCCATCAGCGGTCCGGATGAACTGTATGGAATGATTATTGTTGGGAAAAAAATTGTGGAAGGTGAATATTCGGACGAGGAGATTATCTATATCGACCGTTTGCTGAAATTCGCCTCGTTGAGCTTTCAAAACGTTATTCACTATCGCAGCAGTGTGACCGATTTTAAAACCCAACTCTACAATCATTCTTTTTTTCAAAAAAGGCTGAATGAAGAACTAGCTAAAGTGCAGCGTTACAATAAAAGCATATCCATTCTTCTACTCGATATCGACCATTTCAAACAGCTGAATGACCTGCACGGCCATCTATCCGGAGATAAGGTGCTGTTCCATCTATCACGCACTCTCGAGCATACCCTGCGACAGGAGGATGTTATTGCACGTTTCGGCGGAGAAGAGTTTATCATCCTGCTTCCCGAGAGTTCTAAAGATGCCGCTTTTCACGTCTCGGAACGTGTCCGTAAAGATATTGAAAAGATGGAAATTCAGCATATGGAGAAAACTCTGAGAATAACTGTAAGCATCGGTGTAAATCATGTAGATTCGGTCCGCTATGCGTTACCGCAACAGCTCATCGAACAGGCAGACAAGGCGCTATATACCTCAAAATCGAATGGCCGCAACCGTGTCACCTTCTATAAACCGGGTTTGCTGTTCAAAGTTACGCATATTGGATAGGGTGTTAGAAATGTACCGCAATGTGGTAGTATCTGCTGCATCAAATGATAGAAAACAAGCGAGGTAGAACATATGGACAGCACTGAGAATGGAAGTTCCCTTAATTTTATCGAAAGAGTTATCGAGAAAGATTTGGCAGAGGATACCCATAACGGGCAAGTCGTCACCCGTTTTCCGCCCGAGCCGAACGGATATTTGCACATTGGCCATGCAAAATCGATCTGCCTCAATTTCGGTTTAGCCGAAAAATACAATGGCCGCTGCCATCTGAGGTTTGATGATACCAATCCTGAAAAAGAGGAAATTGAATATATTGACTCAATTAAAGAGGATGTTCGCTGGCTGGGGTTCGACTGGGGAGAACACGAATATTTTGCATCGGACTATTTTGAGCAGCTGTATGAATACGCGCTTGTGTTGATCAAAGCCGGCCAGGCCTATGTAGACAGCCTTTCGCCGGAAGAAATCAGAGAATACCGCGGAACGCTTACACAGCCCGGCAAAGCCAGCCCGGACCGTTCCCGTTCGATTGCGGAAAACCTCGATCTGTTCGAGCGCATGCGTAATGGTGAGTTCGAAGAGGGGAAATACGTACTCAGAGCCAAAATAGATATGGCCTCCGGAAATCTTAATATGCGCGACCCGACTCTTTATCGCATAAAAAAGATTCAGCACCACCGCACCGGCGAAACCTGGACGATCTATCCCATGTACGATTTTACCCATCCCCTCTCGGATGCTATTGAAGGAATCACCCATTCCATCTGTACGCTGGAGTTCGAGGATCACCGGCCGCTCTACGACTGGGTAGTCGAGGCATCCGGTATCGAACATAAACCCCGGCAGTACGAGTTTGCCCGTCTCAACCTGAATTATACGGTAATGAGTAAACGCAAACTGCTCAAACTGGTAAAGGAGGGATATGTCGACGGCTGGGACGATCCGCGTATGCCGACTATTTCGGGGTTCCGTCGGCGGGGTTACACTCCGGAGGCGATCCGCGATTTTGCTGAGCGCATCGGTGTTGCCAAAGCCAACAGCACCATCGATATCGCCCTATTGGAACACTGCCTGCGTGAGGACCTGAATAAGCGCGCCCGGCGGGTAATGGCGGTAATCGACCCGGTCAAAGTAATAATTGACAATTATCCTGAGGACAAGGAAGAGTGGCTCGAAGCAATTAACAATCCGGAAGATGAATCAGCCGGCAGCCGCAAAATTCCGTTTAGCCGGGAACTGTATATCGAACGTGAAGATTTTATGGAAGATCCACCTAAAAAATTCTTTCGTCTGGCCCCGGGCCGCGAGGTTCGGCTGAAGCATGCCTATTACATCACCTGTGTCGACGTAAACAAGAACCCCGCCACCGGAGAGATCGAAGAGATCCACTGCACTTATGATCCGGAGTCCCGCGGAGGCTGGACCGACGACGGGCGCAAAGTGAAGGGCACCAGCCATTGGGTATCAGCTCCCCACGCAGTCGAAGCCGAAGTGCGCATTTACGCCCATCTTTTTTCGAGTGAAAACCCGGGCGAAGCCACTGGTGATTTTTTGGATGATGTGAACCCCGATTCCCTGCAGATTGTGAAATCAGCCAAGCTGGAGCCCGCACTGAAGGAAGCTCAGGCGGGAGAGTTCTACCAATTTCTGCGGAAGGGGTATTTTTACGTGGACACCAAGTATTCTCAGCCTGGACAGCCGGTGTTCAACCGCACGGTTTCGCTGAAAGATACCTGGGCCAAGCTGAAGAAAAAACTGAACCAATAAACCTCGGGCTCCAAACTAATCTATGTCGCGACTATTTCGGGCGGCGGCGAATCACCCAGCTGCGGTGGGGCCGCCGTTTACCGCTGAAGTCGGGGGGGATGGTAGAGCGGGTCGTCTCCTGCACCTCGGCACCGCGCAGCCGACCCGGATCGAAGTGAAACTTGTGATAGTTGGTAGAAAAAAATATGCTCCCGTTTTTTGATAACAAGCGCATACACTGCCCGATAAACCACACGTAATCGCGCTGGATATCGAAGGTACCCTCGGTTTTGCGGCTGTTTGAAAAGGTGGGCGGGTCGAGTATAATCATCTCATACCGCTCCTTCCGCTGCGCCGCCGCCTGAAGATATTCACGGACATCAGAATTGCAGAAAGAGTGCATTTCTCCCGCCAGTCCGTTCAGTTCTAGATTCTCCTGCGCCCACTGTAGATAGGGCGCTGATAAGTCAACCGAAACGGTTTTTGCCGCAGCTCCGGCAGCGGCATATACGGTAAACGCTCCGGTGTACGCAAATAGGTTTAATAAGCGATTGCCGGTGGCCACTTCACGAATCAGTTGTCGACTGATTCTATGGTCTAAAAACAAACCGGTATCGAGATAATCCGAAAGATTCACCTTGAACTTTAAGCCCTGTTCGCGTACGACCATAGTCTGTTCTTTCCTGTCCAGCTTTTCATGCTGCAGGCTGCGTCCCTGTACGAAGCGGTGTTTGAAAAAAATACGCTCCAGGGGTACGTACAACATACGGGCAGCCACATCCAGAAACTCTCTCTCGGCATCCAAAAACTCCGGATGATGAGTACCGGCGAGGGATGAGATGTGTACAGAATTTCCGTAAAAATCTATTAGCCACGGGATATCCGCAATATTCCAATTGTAGACCCGGAAACAGTCAGTCTCTGTGTCGGCACATATTGACCGGCTCTCCTGATGATTTTTTTTAAGAAGTTTGCCAAAATCTTTCTGTAGCTGCCTTGTATCCATAATATTCCAAATAGTATCTTGGTAGTGAGGAGTATAGTATGGCATCAATTTCCGATAATCAACACCCCCACTTTCCGGCGCGAACTGTTATGAAAATTATTACCGATATGCCCGGCTCTGCAAGAGACCAAGAAATGCGTCTGGAGGATGTGTTTCATAAACTGTTGCTGAAACCGAAGCAGTGGTCGGAAAAAAGCAGCGGCAAGCAGAGGTATATGAGTTTTACCACAACTGTCTATATCCAAAACCGTGCGCAGCTAAAATCTCTCTACCAGAATCTGCAACAGCTTCCCGAGGTCCGGCAAGTACTGTAGGTGTTTTCAGTAATTCTAAATTTAGAAGTCATAAGCCTTCCAAATTTAGAATTACCTCAGAACCTTTAAGATAAGTTCCTTTTCTTAAACAAAATGTGAGCAATTCGCAATATGAAAATTATAGATTTTTTTCATATTGCGAATTGCTGAGGTGTTTTGCTTTCTGTAAATTTATTGATATATTTACAGGCAAAAGGAGGAAATATGTCACATCAAACCTTGAATTGCACATGGAAAGCGGGAATGGCCTTTGAAACAGAGGTCAGCGGTCACAAAATTCTGCTGGATGCAGATGAATCGGTAGGAGGGGATGATAAAGGCCCCCGCCCGAAACCGCTTATGCTGGCATCTTTGGCAGGCTGCACCGGTATGGATGTTATTTCAATCTTAAAAAAAATGCAGCTGCCGTATACTTATTTTAATATCGATGTGGAAGCGGACCTCACCGAGGAGCACCCGAAACAGTACAGCGCTATTAAAGTAATCTACGAGTTTAAGAAATCCGACAACCTCGACGAGAAAAAAGTAGAAAAAGCGGTTAACCTCAGCCAGGAGCGTTACTGCGGTGTAAGTGCATTGCTGAAAAAAGCAATTGATGTTGATTACGAGATACGCTACATATAAATGAGTACCGAATCTGATAATTTACTCAGGCAATTAGAAATCGAGAACGGTGGAGAAATCAAATGGAAGACTTACGCCTTTCTCATGTCACGCAATGACCGCACAATTATTACCAAAGGAGGACTCCTGTACATCGTAGACGGAGTCCTCATTTTTGAAGATTTTGAATCTGATCGGCCGATATATCGGATAATCGGAACCAAGCGAAATGCATATCAGAAAACCAAGCTGAAGGCTCAGCTCAATTCTATAGTCGAGTTGAAGCCGATGACCCGGTCGAATGCATTAAAGGTGCTGCGGGGTACACGGAATCTCGATCGAGTGAAGCCGCCCCGCAAACTTCAGCAGCTTATAGATAGAACCGTACACGCTATTCGTTTCGACGATGAGAGTATCTGGTTTTGCGAAATGTACGATACAGAAAATCTTAACGGGTATCTGTCCCGATAATAAGGAGATATTATGAAAGCTTTCAAGGCTTACGACATCCGCGGGGTGTATAACCGCGATTTTACCGCCGATGACGTGTATAAAATCGGTTTTTTTCTCCCCCGTCTTTTGAGCACAGATAAAGTTTTGGTCGGGCGCGACGTACGCAGCAGTACGGAAGAAATATTCGAAGCTCTGAGCCGCGGCATCAATGATGCCGGTGCTGATGTATACGATATGGGCTTAGCAACTACCCCGATGGTCTACTTCGGCACCGCCCACTTCAATTTTGATGCGTCCGTGCAGATCACCGCCAGTCATAACCCGAAAGAGTATAACGGACTCAAGGTTTCCCGCTCCGGAGCTCTGCCGGTCGGTTACGAGTCCGGTCTCGCCGATCTGGAACAGCTTATTTCCAGCGGGGTGGTGGAGCCTGTGAAAAAGCGCGGTAAAATCGAACCGATAGAGGTGAAGGCCGCCTATCTCGAATTTATGAAAAAGTATGTTCCCGAGAATCTCGCCTCTTTGAACATGTCCGTCGACTGCTCTAACGGTATGGCTGCGCTTATCATCAAAGAACTGCTTGGTGAAAAACCTCACTACCTGTACGATACTCTGGACGGCACTTTTCCCAACCACGCCCCCAACCCGCTGGAAGAGGAGAATGTGCGCGATCTCAAAGCAGCGGTGAAACAGAATAAGAGCGATATCGGCATCATTTTCGACGGTGACGCCGACCGGGTCATGTTTGTCGACGAAAAAGGTGAGTTTATTCAACCGGACCTCATTATTGCGGTACTGGCCCGCTACTATCTGGAACGTGAAAAGGGTCCGGTGCTGCAGGATATCCGTACTTCCCGCTCAGTATCCGAATATGTCAGAAAACTCGGCGGAACCCCGCATACCTGGAAAGTAGGGCATGCGTTTGCTAAACTGAAGCTTCGCGAGCTGAATGCCGTCTTCGGCGGCGAACTGGCCGGCCACTACTATTTTCGCGATTTCTACAACTGCGACTCGGGTATTCTTGCCAGTCTGCTGGTGCTGCAGGTAGTCCTCGAAGAGAAAAAAGCCGGAGTTCCCCTCAGCCGGCTCATTGACAAAATCAAGGTATATGCAAACTCGGGGGAAATTAACTTTCATATCGAAGAGAAGACAGCTGCGATGGAAGCCTTAAAGGATTACTTTACCGCCCGCAAGGAACCCTCCGCACTCCTCGATTTCGACGGCTACCGCATCGAATATCCCGATTGGTGGTTCAACGTGCGTCCCTCTAACACCGAACCGTATCTACGCCTGGTAGTAGAAGCCCCCGATCAGCAGCAGCTCGATCAACGGTTGAAAGAGATTCGGGGGGTACTGAAAAACTTCGAAGATTAGTTAGACCGTGTGACAATACAGAGCCGCGGCACCGCGCATGAAAATGGTTTCAGTGTAGGTGTCACGGCTTTCTTTACTATATTTGTCAACTTTATCCCGCATTAGTATATTTAATATATGATACAGAGGAAACTGAATTTAACAGGAGCAACGTGCCCCTCATGCGCCTACACCATCGAACACTACGGCCGCAAACTTGCCGGTGTAGAGGAAATCAAGGTGGACGCAGGACTGAGTGAAGTGCGGGTTGATTTGAACATTCACGACGAAGACACCCAGGATGAACTTCTCAATAAACTCATCAAGGTAGTTCGATCCATCGGCTACGACGCCTCCATTGCATCCGGCTGATTTTTGAGGTATAAAGAGTACACACATAAAATAAGCTGGAGATAAGATATGCGTGTACTTTTAGTAGGCGGCGCCGGTTATATCGGCAGTCATGTTGCCCTGGCATTCTTGGATAATGGGCATCAGGTCGGTATTTTTGACAATCTTTCGAGCGGATTGCGAGAAAACCTGCAGTCCGGATCTGAGTTTTTTGAAGGGGACATACTCGATACAGCCCGCCTGGCAGAGGTGTGTGCCAAGGGATGGGATGCAATCATCCACTTAGCCGCCTATAAGGCCGCCGGTGAGTCGATGATCAGTCCGGAGAAGTACTCTGTGAATAACATCAGTGGTTCCCTCAACCTTATGATTGCCGCAGTGGAACACGGAATAGATACGTTTGTGCTCTCCTCTTCGGCGGCAGTATACGGTGAGCCGGAATACTTGCCGATTGATGAAAATCATCCGACCAATCCAAGCAATTACTATGGATTCACCAAGCTCGAAATAGAGCGCAACCTCAGATGGTACGATCAGCTGAAGGGGCTTAACTACGCATCGCTGCGCTATTTTAACGCCGCCGGCTACGATAAACAGGGGCGCGTCCCCGGACTGGAACTCAATCCGGCCAACCTAATTCCCGTTGTGATGGAAGCGGCCGTGGGTATTCGAGACGAATTGCTGGTATTCGGGAAGGACTACGATACGCCAGACGGCACCGGGGTTCGGGATTACATCCATGTGACAGATCTGGCTGATGCCCATGTAAAGGCCACCGAATCGGTGTTCACTTCTAAGGAAAGTATGCTTGTGAATCTCGGTAGCGAAACCGGATTGAGTGTGTTGGAGATCGTCGAATCTGCCCGTCAAATTACAGGCCGCGATATTCCAATGAAAATCGTCGACCGCAGAGCCGGTGATCCGGCCAAACTGGTTGCTTCATCAAGTCGGGCCTTGCAACTGCTAAATTGGAAAACACAATTCAGCAGTGCGGCAGAAATCATTTCAACCACCTGGCAGGTATACAAACAGAAAAATGGATGAGAAGGTAAAGACCTCCGCGCGGCAGCGGATGCAGGGCTTCTGCCGGGTTTGTCCGGTGTGTGACGGACGGGCCTGCGCCGGCGAGGTACCGGGTATGGGGGGCACCGGGACCGGTTCGGCCTTCCAGGAAAACCTCAGAGCCCTGGCTCGAATCAAAATCGAGATGCGCACCCTCCATGCAGTTCACCATGCGGACACCGAACTGACCCTGTTCGGCCGGCGCCTCAGTATGCCGATATTGATCAGCCCCCTGGGAGGTGTCCGGTACAATATGACCGGCAGCCTGAATGAAGGGGACTACATTCGATCGATGGTGGATGGAGCCCGGCAGGCCGGCACGCTGTGCGGAACCGGCGATGGAGAGGTTCCGGAAATATTTGCAGGAGCCCGGCAGGCTTTGGAAGAATTTCCGCAGACTGCTCTGCCCTTTATCAAACCCTGGGCCCATCCGCAGTTAGACCAGCGAATAGAACAGTTGCAGAGCGCCGGAGCGGATGTGTACGGCATGGATATCGATGCTGCCGGTCTGATTACGCTGAAAGAACTCGGGCAACCGGTATACCCGAAAACCCCGCAGGAGATACAGAAAATTGTCCGCTCTTCCCAAATGAAGTTGGTTCTCAAGGGCATTATGACCCCCGACGAAGCCAAGGCCGCCGTGGATGCCGGCGCCATGGCAATTGTAGTATCCAACCACGGTGGTAGGGTACTGGATCATACGCCGGGAACTGCGCAAGTGCTTCCTGAAATTAGTAGAGAGGTGAATGGAACTATTCCGGTACTGGTTGACGGTGGCATCCGTTCAGGAACCGACGTGTTCAAAATGCTGGCACTGGGAGCCGATGCGGTAATGCTCGGCCGTCCGGCGGCTATTGCGGCCATCGGCGGAGGCGCAGAGGCCCTAACAAAAGAGCTGCAGCGTTTCCGGGAGGAGTTACGCCAGGTGATGGTAATGAGCGGTGCTGCCAATATAGACTCAATCAACCGCGCGCATATAAGACATTTGTAACATAATTTAATCTTGCGTCTTGACATTCCTTACGTGATCGCTAGTATATTTAGTAAGGAGGAATGCAGCATGTTTGATTGGGTACCGTTTGAAAAACACGAAGGCTCCTGGAAAGAAAAGGATGTGATAGTATTGGCACTCTCTACCTGCGGGTTCTGCAAACGCGGAATGGAGTTTCTAGATAAAAATGATATTGAGTACAGATATATATACGTTGACAGCCTCACTCCCGAAGAAAAAAAGAAGATCTCTACCGAGTTCAAGGATAAGTTCGGTCAAAGAGGTCTCTATCCGACCATAGTTGTAGATGATTCGGACTATCAACTTGGATTTATTGAAAAAGCCTGGAGAAAAACCCTGGAATTCGAGAACTGAGGACCACCTGATGAAACAAGATAAAACCCTCGAAGATGTGATCGACTTCATTAAGCGAGCCGCACAGCAATACGGATGGGCGGTGGTGCAGGATGAAGATTTTTTAAACGACCTCGCCGAAGGGCTGCTCGCGAACTACCAAAGGTTCGGCTTCTTTCAGTGTCCATGCCGCGATAGTTACGGCGAACGCGAACAAGACCGCGACATCATGTGTCCCTGTCTCTACTGTGCCGAAGATATCAGAGAGTACGGCCAGTGCTACTGCGGTCTTTTTTTGTCACATAAGTTTGCCGCTACAGGCGAATTTCCCCGGCCCATACCTGAACGACGCCCGGATGACAAGTTTCCCTATTAACTCTCTCACTGTAATTGTGTGAGGCTGTCGACTATCTGTTGCCACCAGTTACCGAGCGGTGCCTCTTCAGCAAGCACAATTGGATATGTCTTGATCACCTGCGTCCCACTGCTGATTATTGAGCGTCCTACTTCTGCTCCGGCCGCCAAGGGCGCCGAAAGAGGTTCATCGAGTTCATGACGAATCTCCACTCGCGCAGCTGTATCTAAGGGTAGTATCAGCGGGACAGGAACATGTGTCTTTACATTCACCTGCCCCTGCACAGAACGATACACCCGCACGCTCTGCAACTCGGGAAATTGCGGCTCCACCCGGGTAAAATAATAAAAACCGTACGAAATAAGGTTCACTCCGTCTATGGCCCGAGTCAGGGCCCCTTCACGGCTGTTTTCGCCCGGTCCGCCGAGTACTACCGCCACCAGGCGCCGCCCGTCAGCCTGCGCCGTGAGAGCGATGTTATATCCGGATTCATCGATGTAGCCTGTTTTCAGACCATCTATCCAGGGATGCCGGCCGATCAGAATATTATAGTTCTCCTGTGTAATCGGCCCGAAACTCGAAGGGGAGCCCCGATTGACCGCTTTGGCCGGAGGATAAGTGAACTCAGCTTGATTGTGGAGTAAATCTATCGATTCGGGGTGCCTGCGGATATATTCACGGCAGAACAAGGCAAACTCTTTGGCGGTTACATAGTTTTTTTCACTCAAACCGGCCGGCTCCGTAAAGTAGATATTTTCAAAACCCATTTGTGTTGCTTCCCGATTCATCTCTTCAACGAAGGCATCTACCGATCCGGATATTAGGCGTGCAATCATATAGGCGGCATCGTTACCTGAAGGCACTGCTAAACCCCGCATCAGCTGCAGCAGACTCACCTCCTGCCCTGCTTCTATGAACATCAGAGAGGACCGCCGGGGCATATGTGAAAAATCATCCTCGGGCCCTACAGTAAGACGGGTATCGAGCTGCAGCTCACTGCGTTGAACCGCATTAAAGGTTAGATGCAGGGTCATCAGTTTGGTCATTGAAGCCGGCGGTATCCGTTGGTCGCCGTTTTTTTCGTACAGAAGTGTGCCGGTTTCAAAATCGTACAGCGCAGCTGCTTTAGACATAATATCGGGGGTAATATCCTTTGCTGCAAGGCTGAAAATACTGCAGAGTACTAACAGTAGAACTAATGGTAGCCGGTATAATCGCATGCTGAATCCTTCTTAGTAGTAGTATGGTCCGGGTTCACTCCCGAGCCGTTGCAATAGGATATCAAAAAACGATATTTACATCACTGCTTTAACAGGCTATAGTGCTGAACGGTAAGAGAAAATAGCATGGAACCTACAATTGTTGCGTCACTAATTGGAATTATCGCCACCACTCAAATCCATATTTCAAAGGGGCTGCAAAAATACGGTATCGATGCCCTGCGTCCCGAACAACATAGAAAGCATGCAATAGAGCATCAGAAGCGAAAAAAGATTCTGTATTTTAGCGGTATCATCCTGAACAATGCCGCCTTTTTATGGGTATTGATTGCCAATCTTTACGCCCCCACCTCATATTACACCAGCATGTTCGGTTTTGGACTGGTGGTGTTGATGTTGTTTTCAGAGCATGTACTCCACGAAAAACATACAGCCCTGCAACACCTCGGGGCGGTAATTATAGCGGCCGGAACCATTCTAATCGGCATCAGCCGTAACACCGGCGATGTTCCTGCGATGCATTTGATCGATTTTAAGACTGTCCTCATTTTTATCGCACTCTACTTTCCACTAAACTTTGTACTGCTCGGATTCGCGCTGAAGCTGAACTGGAAAAAACCACTGGGAATACTGTTCGGAACGCTCACCGGTTGTGCGGCCGCAATGGACCCCATTTTTAAGGGCATTGGACAGAGCTTCGGAACAGAGATCAAAATCATTCCCCACACCTCTATCGGTTGGTTCATCTTTCTGGCCAGCTTCCTGTTCGGCGCGATCGCATTTTCCTTTACACAAATCGGGTTCTACAAGCATGCCAAAGCGTCGACCCTGGTAGCCTTTCATAATATCACCTTGATTCTCATGCCCCTGCTGCTGTTAAGGCTCTCGTTGCCAGGCTTTACCCTCACCCACCTGCAGCTCTCCGGGGTGTTCGTTGTTATAATCGGGATTGCGCTTATGTTCTCAGAAGCAACTTTCTCACTGCTGTTTAATGCAAAACGCCGTGAGTAAGCGCCCGGATCCTCCGGTTCTGTCTGTTTCTTATAAATTTCTCATACTTCTTTTATAGATACCACATAAACTCTATGCACACTGCGGGTGAATACTGAGTAAAGGGAGTTAAGAATGCGTATCGGTATCTCGATTAATGGACAGGGCCGCGGCCATCTTACCCGGATGACTGCTCTGGCACAGCTGCTGCAGCGCGAACACGAGTTAGTTTTCTGGTGTCCGGACAAGTACCATCCCTTTCTAAAACAGCACTTTCCGAACAACTTTATCTATTCGATCCCCTACTATAAGTTTGTGATCGAGGATAACCGTATCGATATTTTCAAAACCGGTGTAAGCAATATGGAGCATATTATCGGTCTGCCGGTGTATATCTCCGACCTAACCGATCAGATCCGGCTTATGGACATACAGACGCTGATAAGTGATTTCGAACCTTTCCTTCCAAAGGCCGCCCGCAAAGTCGGAATACCGATTATTCAGCTGAATCATCCGTCCGTGGTCTTGCGCAGTGTCGCTTTCACAGCCGATGCACTTCTGGCAAAAGTAATCTCTACCTCAATGATGGGAGAATATGATGTCCGCATCATCTCTTCATTCTACAATGGCGACATCGGTCCGATTATACGCCGGGAAATTCGTGACAGCATTCCCACAGGGGGAGACTATTTTGTAGTGTATCTGTATGAATCGATGCGGGACCGGGTACTCGAAGAACTCGAGAGACTCAATCAGGTAAAATATAAGGTGTTTCCCAATTCAGAAGAGGACTTTGTCACTGCTCTGGCCGGGGCCCGGGGAGTTATCACCAATGCCGGGCATCAGCTGCTGAGTGAAACCCTGCATCTTAAGAAGCCGGTTCTTAGTCTGCCCTTTGAAGGACAATTCGAACAAACCCTGAATGCAGAGATGCTACAGAAGGCCGGACGAGGTGTAGTCGGGTCGACGGCACACATTCGCAAATCAATCGCGGATTACATGGAATTTACCGCAGGGTTTGATCCGGATACTATCCCTTACGATACAGGTACCCAATTTTGTCTGGAGGATGACTCCCAAAAAGCATTGGCACTGCTGCAGTACCACCTGCACAAGCAAAGAATCGCATCCTAAAGAATCGGATTCTAATTCAGGTGCGAATAAAAATCTCCGGTTTTTGAAATACCAAAGCCTTTCTCCCCAGTAATTCTAATTTTGGAAGCTCTATAACTTCCAAAATTAGAATTACATCAAAATCTTTAAGCTAAGTTGCTAATCTTAAACAAAATGTGAGCATTCTAAATTTGAAAATTTTAATAAAATTTTCAAATTTAGAATTGCTGCTTTCTCCCCAGCGTGATTGTGTTAACTCAGTTTTTCCCATATAATTTGTGTGGGGGCCAGGTGTGCACAATTTTGAACGTATAGAAACTGAAGTATTCAAAGCCGGGCAGACCGCCCGGCGGCAACAGAAAGAGGTTGTCCGCAGTTACAAGGCGGACGGCTCGGTTCTAACAGAAGTAGATTTGGCAATCGAAAAACAGCTCACCTCCGTAATAAAAACAGAATTCCCCGATGTAAACATCGTAAGTGAAGAGTTCCCGACCGAGTTTCGCTCGGGAAGAGAATTCACCTTTACTATCGACCCGATCGACGGAACCGACACTTTTAGTCAGGGGATGCCGGGGTGGTGTGTTGCAGTGGGTATTCTGGATAAAGAGCTAGAACCGATCGGCGGAATTATATCTGCTCCCCGCTGGGGAAGTGATCCGGACAACGGAGTGTTTATTCGTGTTTTGCCGGGCGAACCGCTACGAATCGACGGACTGCCCACCCACTCTTCTGCTGATGACCATGTTGACGGTTCGCAGCTCATGGTCGGATCGAAGGTCCATCGTAAATATGATTTCTCTACTTTTCCCGGCAAAGTTAGAAGTATCGGCAGTTCTATTCTGCACATTATCAGCCCGCTGATACATCCGGTAGTACTGGGGGCATTTATTCCGCCGGCATTCATCTGGGATATAGCCGCTGCCCACGGAATTATAAAAAGTCAGTCTTTTATTCTTGAGTACGTGAACGGGACCCCGGTGCAGTATGCGACCATGGTGCACCGGCAAACCGCGGCACACCATATGGTTTGCGGAACAAAATCAAGCATTGCGAGTATCAGAAAACACCTATTACTACTAAAAGACAGAAGTGCCGACTGAAAGATGGTCATAGTGTTTAAACATGTATTTGCCCAGATATACGAAGGGGGTGTCGAGGGCGGCTACTATCCATTTGAGCACATAGGTGGTCAGCATGATCTCCAAGAGCACTCCGGTAGAAAACACTCCGTAAAAAGCGATGAGCGAAAAAATAACCGAGTCCAATAACTGGCTGACCATAGTAGAAAGATTATTGCGGAGCCAGAGATGCTTGGTTTCCGGCCACTTCTTCTTCCACAAATGAAACGCCCATATATCATGGCTTTGCGAAACTCCATAAGCCACCAAGCTCGCCAGCATAATTCGCGGTAAAAATCCGAAAATTGTGAAGAGGCTCTCATGTGCAAAATCTTCCATAGAAGGTTCGAAAAAGAGTGCCAAATTCATCAGCAGAGTGAACATGATTAGTGTAAAAAAGCCTATTATTACTGCACGGCCGGCCTCCTTCTTGCCGTAGTTCTCACTGAGTATATCAGTTACCAAAAAACTGGAGGCATACACGATATTTCCGAGAGTTGCCGTAATACCGAACAGTTCAATCGTTTTGGTTACCTGAATATTCGCAACCATAACAGCAACCGGGATCCATATGAACAGCCCTAGCCGCCCCCACACCCTATAGGCCAACAGGATTGCTGCGAAGTTCACCAATAGAAGTATCAACCATAGCAATTCGTTTATCATCAATTTTCCTTTAAGGCTGTTTTAATATTTTCGAATAGTTGTGCTTCCGAACGAAGTTGTTTCAGAAGTTTAGACAAGACCCGGCTGTGGGCTTGGGCGGGCGTTATTCCACCGTCCTTCACAAAATCGCTCTCATAGCTGTAGACCGAACGTCCCTCGCGTTCGAGACTGACCACTGCCCATGCCTTGGCCATATCGGGAGCATCTTCTATATATTTGGGATAATCCTCTACAAACAGATCTACCGTTAGATTGTATCCACCGGGAATTTCCTGCGGTGAGAACTCGAAGGGCAGTTGGCGCTCGGAAAAGAGGGCCCGCACTTCGCTCTCTACCGACCGCTCAACCGCGCTGTTTTTTACTTCCACTATCAGACCCGCGTTGATGAGACGTACCTCCACTACCAACTCCGCATAGGCAGTGTGCAACTCGCGGTCATCGAGCCCCCGCAGGGTATCCAATTCGGCGCTGACGAGCAATTTTTGCTCGCCGACTTCCGACAGCCCCTCCGGCAGTTGTATAGTGAATGTGCCCCGTTCATCGGTTTTGCTTTCAGCCAGAAGCAGCCCGGACTCGGAGGTAAATAAAACAGGAACGGTGCCGGTATTCTTGGTAAGATTGCTGTTTAATGATCCCGATAGGGTAAACAGTTCTCCCATCTGCACCTTAATCTCATTTTGATCCAGCCGCATGCGCAATGAGTCACTGTGGGTTTGAATCGAGTTGAGTACAAGGTCGCTGAGATTACCGCTTTCCCCGGCAATGGTACCCTGGAGCTTCTGGCCGAAAGTAGCTGCTCTTATCAAGTCATAGCTGCGTTGCAGTCGCTCTATTCTGGTGGTCAATGCAGAAGTGTCGTCATTCAGTACCGGTTCAAGCAAATCGCGAACCCGTTTGACGACTTCACTACGACGCTGCTGTTGAATCGCATCCCACTTTGCCCTGCCGAGGCGCATATACACCCAGTAGCCGCTTGAGGGACAGTAATAGGTATCGACGGTTTCAATATCCTGCAGGTTAGTCTCCACTGACTGGTTTACCAGCTCCGCCACTTCCTGGGAATATCCGTCGCTGCTGTCGGTGGTTTTAATTTGCAGTTCGCTCGTAATCTGGGTAGAGATTCGGGCCGCTAAATCCGCGCGGGCCCGAGCTTCGGCTACCGGTCGATCATCGGCCTGGTTACCCGAATTGGCCGCGCCCACACCGACATAATAGCCCGACTGTTCCGGATTTCGCATCCAATCCGGTTCCGGCGGACATTCAGGAGCAGTCGTACATCCGACCACACCTGCACTCCAGACAACAACCACAATTAACGTTATGGTTACCTTCAACACCTCTTTTGTTTTCATACCGGCACACTCCAATTCAAAGGGCAGTGAGAATTATTTTGGACATACAGCCAGGCTGTAGTACGTATTACCATCTTTTGAAACCCATCTATCGAGTACATAGAAGCCCTGTACAGCCGTATCGGTAATTTCCAGATTCAGCTGCTGATAGGCGCTGCCTTGATACTCTCTCTCCAGATCGTCCCGCTTCTGTTTCACATTGATATTCCGCTGTTTGGCCAGCGCCGCCAAAGCCTGCCGGTCGGACTGCATAAAGGACTCGGCAATGAACATATGCCGCTGTGCGGTTCCGACGGCAGTAATATACTCGTCATATGCGGGGAGATTGGTAAACCACTTCGGTACGCCCTGTCGAACCGCGGTTGAAATTTCAAACCTGGGCAGTGATTCGCCTTTGAGTATTCCATGAAAATAGGAGCCTGCAACATCTCTATACTGCGCAGTAATCTCGACCTTATCGACCATCGATTGCACCAGATCCCTCTCAACTTCGACATCGATCTGTTCGCGATATCCCATATCACGATTGTTACTCTGAGTCATGAACTTGGCTGAGACGGAGGCTCTTTTATAAAGAGCAGCCTGCCGGGCCAACAGCATTACACCCGTTCTATATTCGTTCTCACGCTCAGCCATTCGCGGAACTGCAACGAAAAAAACCGGGGTACCATTTTCGGGTACGGTAGTCAGTAAGTCGCGAAAGGGTTCTTCAGTAAAATTTATATTACTTGTGACCTCAATTAGCGGAGGTCGTTCCGATTCACTATTCTCTTCACGGGTACTCTCGATCGGCCCGACAGCATTACTTGTAGAATCAGAACTCCCAGTTTTCCACAAGCTAGTACAGGAAAACAGACTATAGAGGCTTATCCCAATAACCAAATACTTCAAAAGCTGTAAGGATCTTCGCAGCATGGATTACTCTCTTGTTTGGTGATGTGTGTTCCCTTGGAGTATACCAAAGATCGAAGACAAATTCCATTCTCAATTAAAAAAGGGCCGCTCAGAATATCCTGAACGACCCATTTTACTTATTGTATACAAGTACGAAGATCTTTTTATCCACACCCTTCATAAACAGTAAGAAGGGCTGTTTTATAAAGGAAGTTGTTGTGTCCTAATCTCCCTTAACCGGTTGCGAGGTGGTTGGGTTGTTCTGAGTTTCATACTCCAGTTTATCGAGCGCTTGGGATGCTTTGAACTCTGCAAAAGCTGCCCCTTCGTTACGCTCAAAGCTTTCGGCGGCTTCCTCAAAGGAACCGAGCAGGCTCTCTTTGCTGTACACCATCAGAATCCACACACCCCCGTCTTCCATCGGTGCACGCTGTTTGGTAATGGCTCCGCTGAGGGTGGTGTCAGTTACCTGGCGGGTGATGGTTTCCGCAAATTCGATAACCTGAGTATCATCACCAACGCCGGCTTCCTGTGCATAGGAGGTTACAGCACTCTTAATCTGTGCATCTATTTGGTTTGCAATATCGGCGCGAGCATTCGCTTCGGCTACCTTTATCGAGAGGGGAAGAGTCGACTGCTGGGCAAATCCAACGCCGTAGATGGCATCGGTGGCAACCGGTGGGTTCAGTACAAAGTCGGGAAGATTCGACGTATCAGCTGTCTCCTGTTTGGGTTGCTGAGGCGCGCTTTCTTTGCCGCCGGCACAAGAAAACAGCAATGCCGCAGCAATAATAACGGTAATCAGCAAAACACTCTTTTTCATAATACAACTCCTAATTAAGGTTTCTAGTTTACAGAAAAAGAGTAACGCTATTACGGTTAGTTTTCAAGTTTTTTGAATCTTTTTTCCTATAAAAGTATTAATACCAGTAATTCGAAAGGGCTTTGACAGCATGAGGAAGGTTGTGTATATTTAATTATGGCCCGGACAAAAACTTACTATTATCTTATAGACAAACTGAATAATTCCAACGCAGGCACTTTCAAAAAAGTACTGCAAACCGTCGACTCGATTAAGAGCATCACTATTCGCCCGAATGAAAGTATGGTAGAACTCATTTCTACTCGCAATCCGGAAGATTCGGTTAAAATTGCCTGCGACATAGCCGGAACCAAGTTCCGGGTGCGGGTAAAAAACAGATAACAAGAGACTGCGAGAAGCCCTATTTAGAATGCGAACCCGCTCGTTCGTATTTCGACTTCCCATCCCTGTGCTTTCGATAAATCCGATAGCTCCTCCACTACACTTTCTCTGGCCACCAGGAGCAACAGACCGCGATACTTACCGAGTATCAGCTTCAGGGCCGGCATGTGACCTCTGCCACGCATTTCCAAGGGGCCGATTTCATCCAGGCAGAGCACCTCACATCCAAGTCCCGCCTCCAGTACCTTTCTTGAGAATTCGAGGCCCGAATCGAGTAAAATAAACCGGCCGACCGCTTGTGCAGCCCCGTCAGGTGGAGGTGTTGAGCCGGAGTTGCTCCGCACCAGAGCTGTCTGCTGTCCGCTGGCAATATCGCATATATCGTAGCCGGACTTGCGGCCGCTGGCATACCGCGCTTCGGCAGTTACCCCTCCGACACTGGCCCCCTTCCGTTCATAGTAAGCAATAAGGCGGTGAAGGTAGGTGGTTTTGCCGGAGTTTATCGGTCCGGATATGATAATACAATGCTGCATAATTGCAATTTCTCTCCTTTGGATCTACACTTGAGCCTAGACTATGCAGTATGCAGCATCTTTTGTAGGTTGGTCAAATACAGGCAAGACGCTCCTCATCCGGCGACTGGTGGCTGAATTCAGTGCCCGGGGCTTCAAGGTGGGCACACTAAAACAGGGGCATTCCGCACCGAGTTTCGAGGCGGCGGGTAAGGACACCAATCTGTTCTTTCAAAGTGGAGCCGAGCAGGTCGGCTTTCTCTCCCCCCGGGGAGGATTTATCAGATATAAAAACCCGCCGCCGATCGAAGAGCTGCGGGCACAGTTTAGATCCTGCGATATTCTGCTGCTCGAAGGTGCCGTGCTTCCCGGCATCCCCTGTTTCGAGCTGCTCACATCTTTGAATCAGTTAGAGGACACGAAACTTCCATCTAAACGAGTAACTGCCTATATTACAATGGAAGCTACCGAAGAACATCCGGCAGGTCATACATATCGAGGCACACGGCCGATATTACCGGGGGCCGAACCCGAGGTCATCATAAAATTCCTGGAGGAGTTATGGAACGTAAAGTCAGCATCAAAGTAGACGGCAAAAAGGTGGTTATCAACAAGTTCGTGCATGAGGTCACGCAAAATATCATTGTGAGTATTGTCGATGCACTGCATGATACAAATGCGAACGGTAAAATTGAAGTTACCGTTGAACCAGACAGCTCCGGAAAATCGGGCACTCCCACAGTCGAGGTATAATACTTACCAGGTAATCGGCCGCTCGATAAACTCCTGCAGCGCCTCATACCCGCGGGTAGAATCGTTTCGTTCGATTACCACCGTCAGTTCGGTCATGGTTGAGATGATTTCATACACATTGATGTTCTCCCAGGCCAGTTTCCTGAGGGCCTGAAAGACAACCCCGGGGGTATGCAGAAAATCTCCCGAAAAAATGAGGGTCAGAGAAACAAGGCCATCCCTGAAATCGAGATTTTCCTGATCACCGAGGAAATCCCGTATCTCCTGTTCATATTTGTCGCTCACGGCAATGCTTATTTCGTCGCTGCCGATGGTTACATTGAGAAAATCACCTCGCCCGAGATTTACGATTCCGTACAATTCCTTCAGACGGGGCAGTAGGTTTTCGGTTTTTCGCATATTGAAATCGCAAATGTTGGTTTTCATGACGATTTCACAGGACAGCCGGTTTTCTCGAATTGAGGGGGCTTTGCGCTGTACATCGTCGGCATAGCGGCGCAGCGCCATTACAATGGCCGATTCTTTCACCTCTTTATTCAGAGATTGTTCAACAATAGGTTTGAACTCTTCGGCTAGACTACCGTAACTGAGAATGCCTCTCTCAAACGCCTCCAGTAAAAACGGTTTCTGATTCAGCAATCTCTTGACCATACCACTCACGGATTCCATGTATTACCTACCTACTCATATGCTTAAACAAGTTGTTATAATAGAAACTTACTGTTAATATATGGACATTATACCATAAATGCGTTAGTATGTACATATCATCACTCATTGAAGAAGGAGAAGAGTATGAACAGACCATTTCGCGGAGTATATACCGCCATAATAACACCGTTTACCCAAGCCGGTAATGTTGACGAAGAGAACCTTCAACGTATCATCGAAGATCAAATTTCGAATGGAATTGACGGTTTGGTTCCCTGCGGTACCACCGGAGAAAGCCCCACGCTCTCGCATGAGGAGCACGATCGGGTGATAGAACTGACAGTTGAATATACTAAAGGCAGAGTACCGGTGATTGCCGGTACCGGAAGTAACTCCACCCGTGAAGCAATTCGCCTTTCCGAGCACGCTCAGGAAGCGGGAGTAGATGCACTGCTGCAGGTGAATCCGTATTACAATAAACCCACGCAAAAAGGTTTGTATCTGCACTTCAAAGCGGTCGCCGATGCAGTTAATATCCCCGTAGTAGTGTATAATATTAAAGGGCGTACCGGCATCAATGTCGAAACTCCGACTTTAGTAAGGCTGATGAATGACTGTGAGAATATAAAGGGAGTCAAGGAAGCCTCCGGAAATCTCGATCAGATGAAAGAGGTTATCAAAAACCGTTCCGACGGCTTCAGCGTACTTTCGGGGGATGACAACATGACCCTGAGCCTGCTGCGGGCGGGCGGTGACGGGGTTGTTTCGGTTGCTTCGAACATGATTCCCCGCCAGATGGTCGACTTTGTGCACGCAGCACTGGACGGAAACCTTGCGCAGGCACAGCAGAATGAGGACCGTCTGATGGAGTTTTTCAAGGCCCTGTTTCTGGAAACGAATCCGATTCCTATCAAGACCGCGATGGCGATGCGCGGCTGGTGTGAGGAGACTTTCCGTCTGCCGATGTGCACTTTCTCCGACCAGGGGCACTACCAAACCCTCGAAGGCATTCTTGACAGGATAGGAGCCCCGCAGGCAAGATAACAGCGTAAGAGCACACACAGAACCCACAAGCATTGAAGAGCCCGCAGGTGCGATGTGCCTGCGGGTCTCTGTAGTAATGAGGAGTAATATGAATGGCAAGGATTAACAGCAACTACCGAAAACTGGCCGCCGGTTATCTCTTTCCGGAAATAGCACGGCGCACGGAAGCATATCTGAACGAACATCCCGAAACCAATATCCGCAAGCTCGGTATTGGAAATACCACCGAACCTCTCACCGCCACTGTACTCGCGGGGCTTCACCGGGGTGTAGATAAACTGGCCGCCCGGGAAAGCTACAGCGGGTATGGTGACGAGCAGGGCGACCGCCGCCTGCGGGAGAAACTGGCCGAGTACTACCGCCGGCGCAAGGTACAGCTTAAACCGAAGGAGTTTTTTATCAGCGACGGCGCCAAGCCCGATTCCGGAAATATTCAATCGATTTTTTCACTTGGCAACGTAGTGGCCGTGCAGGATCCGGCCTATCCCGTGTATGTTGATTCGAATGTAATCAGCGGCCGAACCGGTGAGCATGTACCGGAGCAGGGACTTTATAAAGGGCTGCTCTACATGCCCTGTAACGAAGACAACGGTTTTATTCCCGCTCCGCCGGATGAAAAGGCCGACCTGATCTACCTCTGCAGTCCGAATAATCCGACCGGAGCGGTAGCAACGCACACACAGCTCAAGAGGTTTGTGGATTACGCGCGAAAAAACAAAGCGGTCATTATCTACGATGCATCTTACTCCGAGTATATCGAGGATGATTCTCTGCCCAAGACCATCTATGAAGTGGAAGGGGCCGAAGAGTGTGCAATCGAGATCAACAGCCTGTCAAAATTCGCCGGTTTTACCGGTGTTCGCCTCGGCTGGACGGTGGTTCCCGCGGCCCTGACTGTCGAAGACAGTCGGCCGGATGAAGTACGCACTATGTGGAACCGCCGACAGAGCACCTTTTTTAACGGGGCTTCCAATATCGTCCAAGAGGGCGCCTTGTCTGTATTCACTGAGCAGGGGCTCGAGGAAAGCCGCGCGCTGGTTGAATACTACATGGGCAATGCCCGGATCATCCGCAGCGGGATGCAGTCCCTCGGTCTGACCGCCTACGGCGGGGATAATGCCCCCTACATTTGGCTCAAGACGCCGAATGGAATGAGCTCTTGGGAGTTCTTCGACAAGCTGCTGCAGGAAACCGGAGTAATCGGCACCCCGGGAGTAGGCTTCGGCCCCGGTGGCGAAGGCTACTTCCGTCTGAGTGCATTCGGCCACCGCGAGGACATAGAAGCGGCCGTTACTGCCATCAAAGAAAATCTTAGATTTTAAGGAGTACAATCCATGAGTGATAAAACACTTCCCTTTACCAGGGAAAAGCTGGAAGAGATTGCAGCCGAAATACCGACACCTTTCCACCTTTACGATGAAAAGGCGATTCGCGAAACAGCCCGCTATATGAAACAGGCCTTCGATTGGGTTCCCGGGGGGTTCAGAAATTACTACGCTGTAAAGGCCTGCCCCAACCCGTCGATTCTGCAGGTCCTGAAGGAAGAGGGCTTCGGAACCGACTGCAGTTCCCTGCCCGAACTGGAGTTGTCGGATAAAGTCGGCATCTGCGGTGATGACATCATGTTCAGTTCGAACGATACCCCGGCCGCAGAGTACCGCCGGGCACATGAGCTGCGCGCAATGATCAACCTCGACGACATTACCCACATTGATTACCTGGAGAAAAATGTCGGAATTCCGGAGGCTATCTGTTTCCGCTACAACCCGGGCGACCGTCGGACCGGCAACGCCATTATCGGTGAACCGACGGAGGCGAAATACGGCCTTACCCACGAACAGATCTTCGATGCCTACCGCATCATGAAGAAGAAAGGAGTGCAGCGCTTTGCCCTGCACACTATGGTAGCCTCCAACGAGCTGAACCCGGACTATTTCATCGAAACCGCCCGTATGTTGTTTCAGTTAGCCGCGGATTTGCAGAAGGAGGCCGGCGTCCGCATCGAGATGATTAACCTCGGCGGCGGCGTGGGAATTCCCTACAAGCTGGAAGACGAGCCGGTGGATTTGGAGTATGTATCCCGGGGGATACAGAAACTGTACGATGAGATTCTGAAACCGGCCGGTCTCGACCCAATGCGCATCGTAATGGAGTGCGGACGGGTTGTCACCGGCCCGAACGGATACTTAGTCAGCCGGGTACGCCATGTTACAGAAAAGTATAAAAACTATGTGGGATTGGACGCCTCTATGGCCAACTTGATGCGGCCGGCTATGTACGGTGCGTACCACCACATATCTGTACCTGGAAAAGAAAACCGACCCCATGACCGGGTATACGACGTAACCGGTTCGCTGTGTGAGAACAACGACAAGTTTGCCATCGACCGCTTGCTTCCGGAGATCGAGGAAGGCGATTTAGTGGTTTTGCATGAAGCCGGAGCCCACGGGTTCGCAATGGGGTTCAACTACAATGGCAAGCTCCGCTCAGCAGAGGTTCTGCTGCACGAGGACGGGACATTTCGGATGATTCGCCGGGCGGAGACCATTGAGGACTACTTCGCAACGCTCCGCTTTCCGGGAGCTGCAATCGAAGTGTAAACACTCGATAAATACCCCGCCAATCTTGCGATTGCTGCGGGATAGGCCCAGTTTTCTGGATCTCATTATTTATTTTATATATGTGCTGATTTGATAACACATTCTGTAAAATCTTTCCATTGCTACAATTTTAGGGTAGAGTGAAAACGGTATGAAACCGAAAGCAACCACTGAAACGCTCCCCCGTCTCGACAGCACGCCCGAACTCCGGCAGGAACTACTGAAATACTGCCGCCTTAAACCCGGAGAGATATGGGAAGACCCGCAGGGACTCCACCGGGTGGGCGTGCTCGATGCAACCCAGCCCGAGGATGTCCGGCGCTTGTTCAAGGACGGGCCTGCTGATCTGATGGTGAATGACCCGCCGTATAACTTTGCCGTCGGCGGCACACACACTGTAGCCCTCTCCGCCCGGACGCTCGATAGTTATATGCGTTTCTCCCGAGCCTGGGTCAGGAATGCGATTGAGGTACTCGGACCGGCAGCGCATTTTTACGTCTGGCTGGGGGCGGATCAGAAAGACGGCTTCCAGCCGCTGCCGGATTTTATGCTGATGATGCGGGAATACAGCACGATGAGCTCCCGCAGTTTCATTACCCTGCGAAATCAGCGCGGCTACGGCACGCAGAAAAACTGGATGGCAGTGCGGCAGGAGCTGCTGTATTATGTGAAGGAAAACCCGACTTTCCAGGTGAACTATACCGACATTCCCAAAGTGCTGAAAGGGTACTACAAAACTGTAAAGGGTGTGCGAACCGAAAATATCCAGCGCAGCCGCTCCGATACTATTCGACCGGGCAATGTCTGGCTTGACATTCAGCAGGTGTTTTACCGCATGGAGGAGAATGTTCCCGGCGCGTTTGCACAGAAACCCTTGAAGGCGATAGAACGCATACTTACCTCGGCCCCTGACGCCCGCTTTGTGGGCGACCTGTTTTGCCATAGTGGAACCACTCTGATTGCCGCCGAAGGGCTGGAACGCCGCTGTTGCACCGCCGACGTCGACCCGCTGTTTGCCGAACTGGCTATTCGCAGGCTCGAACACTATCGCCGCAGTGGAAAAACCGGCTGGCAGTGGCGCAATCCCTTCCCCGAAATAGAGAATTGAGCCGGTCGATTCTACCGGGCCGTATTCAGCGGCGGCGCTTTTTAACCGGCTTGATATCAATTCCTCCGAATAAGGCAAAGGCACTTATATGCAGAGTCGGCGCACCGGGAATCCGCCGGTCGCCGTATTTGTTGTCGATTCCCCCGAAAATCGGCACACCGCTGATTTCCAGATTTACTCCTTCGGGCACTACAATATCGACTCCGCCAAAGACGCACATTGCATCGATGTAGGTATCTCCCGGCGGCAGCAGTGCTTTGGAAAAATCCAAATCTACTCCTCCGAATGCAGCCAGTATCTTCATATTGCGGGCCGGATACCACATCCCCTTGCGTTCGGTTCCGCTGAAAATTGCCACCAGGTCCTGCTGCTGACGGACCTCGCCCATATTTATGGCCGCCTGCCCGCTATTGTTCGCCGCAGCGGAACGGGAGCTGTCGGAGATCGAAGGCAGATCTTTGACCACTTCAAGCAGGGCCAGCTTTTCCTCGACTGCAGAAGCTCGCTCAATGCGCTGTTCGAACTCCTCTACTGTAAGATTATCGTGCGCATAATGCAGCTTGAGCTGCTCGATTACCTGTTCACGCAAACGTTCAATCGGAATCTCCTGAAAATACTGCAAGTCCCCCACTCTCACCTCCTGTGAGTAGAGTACGGGAGTTCGGGCCCGGTGGTCAAGAAAGAAAAGTAAATCTATAATAGGCAGTATGAAAACTGACATACTCGGGATCGGAAATCCGATTTTCGATATCTGTGTTCGTATAGATAAAAGGGCTCTACAGTTCCTGCAGACACTCCTGCCGTCAGCCGACTGGGGGCGCACGTTCCATGTGAACGATGCAAGCTTTGAAAAACTGTATACCGGTCTGCAGTATTCTTCAGAGGAAGTTGTTCCGGGGGGCGGGGCCTTTAATACAATCCGGATACTGGCGCAGCTCGGACACTCTACGGGGTTTATCGGGGGACTGGGAGACGTTTCACCACTCCTGCCCCACTGCCTCTCTGCAGCTGCATTCCGCAATGAGCTGCAGAGGCACGGAATCCGGGACTGCACCAGCAGCTTTCCCGGGCGCCCCTGCGGGCGGAGTCTGTGTCTCAAATCGGGCTCCCGGGAAATTCTCATTTTCAATCCCGCCGCGGCGGCATCCCTGCAGCACCTCGACCTCAGCACACTGAAATGCATGGCCCAACCGGTAAAGGTAATGTACATCGAGGGTTTTATTCTTCCCCGCCGTACGCTGGTGCGAGAACTTTTGAACCGGTGCCAAACCGGTACTACCCGCGTGGCGCTCGATCTGGGTGCTGCGCCGCTGGTCGCTTCACAGAAAGAGTTCCTGTTGCAGGAAGTGCTGCCCTCTGTCGGCTACCTGTTCGGCACTGAGGATGAGTTTGCCGCGCTGGGCTGTGCTCCCGCCGATCTCCTGCATCTGCCGGACCACAGGGCCGAAAAGGACGAAAAGCGCAGCATTGTCGTAAAAAAAGCGGCCGCAGGGTCGACTGTACTGCATGGCAAGGATGTAGTTTCAATACCGGCCCACCCGGCTGAGGTAGAGGACACCTCCGGCGCCGGCGATGCATATTCGGCGTTTTTCCTTGCAGAGATACTGAAGGGCAGCCGGCCCGCCAGGGCCGCTGAAATTGCCGCGTATGCCAGCGCGCGGTTTCTTTCGCAGTTCGGTGGATTTTTAGAAACCGCTGCAGTTACATCTGTTGCCGATCTGTTTCATAAGCACAGCTTGTAGATTGTACTGAAACAAAGGTTTATGCAGGAGCGAGAACTCAGGCGCTTTTTTGCTCCTGCGGCTTTATATCATCTATCACGGTATATGCCCGCAGAATTTTGAGAAGCGCCTCTAAATCCTGGTAGGCCTTTTGAAGCCGCATTATAATATCGCGGTTTCGATCGCCGCCGATAACCCGGATATTGCTGATAAATTTCGGTTTGGTGGAGCGGTGATCACCGATTACTGCTCCTAACTGTCGATGCAGCCCTTCGGCCGCTTTACCGGAATATTGTAACAGTGCCACTGCCCCTCTGTTCATATCCTCAACGTATTTTTCGATTATCTGATAATTTTGCACTGAATTACCGCTGATCCGCGCCATTTCAATGACCTGATCAAGGGTTACCCCGTTCTGCTTGTACAACTGGGCTTCGAACAGGTCAATCCGGTTGATGATGTCGGTAAAGCGTCGAATTGATTCTCCGAGGCCGCACTGAAAATCACTACTTTCGAAAAATCCGTCCTCATGCACCTTGCGCAGCGATCCGACTATTCCCTTAGAAAAAATCGACTTATAGTAAGATTTCAGCCCCCCCAATGGAAGAGTATACAGAAACCCGCTAAGGCCCATCTGATGAAAGGCTTCCTCATTGGCGCGGGTATAGCCGTATAGTTCTTCCAAAGGATAGCCTTCCATTAACTGTGCAACCGCAGGCTGCATACGTGCATCAGCCATATCCCGGTTTACCCGCTCACGGCTGCAGGCAAACCGTTTTCCGAGCCTTGTATAGACCTCATCGATATAATCATTCCCGCAGCGGGCTGCGTCCGGAAGGAACTCCGGATCTTGATGAATTATCTGCAATAACGACCGCAGGGTGCTTTCAGAAAGCTCATTCTCGAATAAGAGCTCGATGTAATCCACACTCTCCCGCAGTGCTGCCGTCTGTTCGGCATCTTCCTCTTGATAATACCCGTATAGATGTGCGAGCATGGTACGAGTGTTGGGTGTAACCTTGAAATGGGCGATAAGGTAGTAAAAATCGCATAAATATTGATCCACTAACACTGCCGAAACATCATTGAACTTTGGAACCTGCTGGGGTTGATCCTTCACGAAGGCGGGATCAAATACTTTTAGAAGAGAGTAATAATCGAACTCAAGCAACCCATAGAAAAGTTCAATCTGAAAAAGCTCTGCAGTAGTTTTTCTGTTTTTCAGTTCGGAAATTTGACGCGAAAACTCTACCCACTCTCGCTCAACCGCCTTCCAGGCAGCCTTCCGATCAGCTGCGTGCGTAATTCGCTCGAGCAGTGCTTCGTAGGAAAAGCCGTTCAACTGCCGCCGGGTCTGGGACTCCAGCTGCTGTAAGACCAGATATTCGAGGAGATCCGCCTCCTGCAGTAGTTCCTGCCGGCGGGCCGGCAGTTGAAGAATTGTACGTACTGTTGCAATCAGTTTGTATAGGGCATACAGTTTCGAAGCATAACTCGAGAACACTTTCTTCCCATGGATATCGGTATACCCCAGCTTCAAATACCGCAGTTCTCTCCAAGTTTTTCGCAACTCATACTGACGGGCACGGACTTCCGCTTTCGGATAGAGTACATACAGAATAATGGTTTCGAAAAACTCTAATAGTTTGTCCATAGGAGTTAAGTGAAGGGCACCTCATTAAAAGGATGCGGAAGCAGATCTCCTAGTGCAATCCGATTGACTACATTCTCACGGTTGGCCGTATACACCGGAAAATCGAGAGGGCAGAACTCAGCGAGCACCTGTAGACAGAGCGCGCAGGGTACTGAAGGCGGGTCGGCGGCAGTAACTACCACCATCGACCGAAAATTACGTACTCCATCGGCGTTGGCGGCCATCACAGCACCCCGCTCGGCACAGATAGTCGCACCGTAACTGGCATTTTCAACGTTACAGCCGCTATAGATTGTTCCGTTTTCGGCGATGAGGGCGGCCCCCACCTGGAATCCCGAATAGGGGGCATACGCATGTTTCTGCGCTTTTATTGCCGCTATATGTGCATTTTTTATCTCTTCAGGTATATTTTCCATGCCTCCCCCTTGGTTCCCAAAATATGGTACGATATTATAGAAGAGTATAACAGATTTGCTATGGGAGAGTGAAGTTCTTTCAAAATTAAATTTTTGAAACTCTTAGAGTAAATTACATATTTGGAGGCATATTATGGAAACAATTGGATGGATAGGCACCGGAGTAATGGGAAGCAGCATGTGCACACACTTGCTCAAAGCCGGTTATAACACGAATGTATATACTCGCACCCAGTCCAAGGCGCAGAAACTGATAGAAACCGGAGCACAGTGGTGTAACAGCCCGGCGGAAGTCGCTGTCAATAGTGATTACGTGTTCACAATTGTAGGATATCCTCAGGATGTAGAGGAGGTGATGCTGGGAGAAAACGGGGTTATTGCGAACGCTCGCAAGGGTACTTACGTAATCGATATGACAACCTCAACTCCGGCCTTGGCCGAACACATTCACGCTACGGCCGTAAAACGGGGCATTTACACCCTCGACGCTCCGGTATCCGGAGGAGATGTAGGGGCCCGTAACGGAACCCTGGCAATAATGGTAGGAGGTGAAAGGGCCACCTTCGATAAAGTCCAGCCGTTTTTCAACATTATGGGCGAAAATGTGGCCTACATGGGTGGTCCCGGCAAAGGACAGCACACCAAAATGAGCAATCAGATACTAATTGCCAGTACCATGATAGGGGTGGTTGAATCGCTTCTGTATGCGTACAAGGCCGGTATGGACCTGCATGAGGTGATTGCGGTTATCGGAAAGGGAGCTGCTTCTTCCTGGTCAATCAACAACCTCGGCACACGAATCGCTGACGGGAACTACGACCCGGGCTTCTTTATCAAACACTTCGTAAAAGATATGCGGATTGCCCTCGACGAATCCCGCCGCATGGGAATTGCCCTGCCCGGTCTGGCGCTGGCGCAACAGTTCTACACCAGTGCAATGGCACTAGGTTTGGAGAACCTCGGTACCCAGGGTCTCTATAAGGTATTCGAACAGCTCAACGGCCTCGGATAGAATCTGAAAAACGACAAGTATATTGTAAGGCCGGCAGCCTTTAATGACCTGCCGGCCGCATTATATCAGCACAGATCCATTCCCAGACGAACCATCCGCATAGCCCGTTCAGCCCCGTCTATTAAAAGCTCCCGGCTGTTCCCCATAGCCTCTTTGAGACTCATTGCGCGGTTCACCGTACTCATAACCGCATCTATGCCGCGATCATACACCGCTTCAATACCGTCACCGATATCGCCGGCGATAACCAGTACCGGTACTCCCTTCTGTTTAGCCCGGTATGCAACTCCGACCGGAAGCTTGCCGTAGGCGGTCTGTCCGTCGATCTTTCCCTCACCGGTAATAACCAAATCTTTATGCTCCAAACGCTCGTCGAAATCCACTGCATCCAGAACGATATCTATGCCCTTTTCTAGGGAAGCTCCGCAGAATACCATGAGTCCATAGCCGAGTCCTCCGGCGGCCCCGGCCCCGGGAGTTTTATCAGCAAAGGTATTGAACTGAGCTTCCACTACCTTGGCCAGCTGCTGCAGTGCCGCATCGAGGTCCTTCACATCCTGCGGGGTAGCTCCTTTCTGCGGGCCGTACACGGCACTGGCTCCGCGCTCACCGGTCAGCGGATTATTTACATCACAGGCTACGCGAAACTGTGCTTTCTGCACGCGCGGATCAACAGCCGAATCATCGATTTTGGCAAGGTTTTTTAAGCCGGCTCCGCCGGCAGGCAGTTCCTTCCCGGCGGCATCGAGAAACTTGTAGCCCAGGGCGGCCGCCATTCCGGTTCCGCCGTCATTGGTGGCGCTGCCGCCGATTGCAAGAATTATCTCCTCCACACCCTGTTCCAGGGCATGCAGAATCAGCTCGCCGGTGCCGTAGGTAGAAGCCCGGCGTACATCCCGTTTTTCTGCCGGCACTAAATCGAGGCCGGAGGCGGCCGCCATCTCTATGACTGCAGTACCTTCATCAACAATTCCGTAGAAAGACTCTACCGGATCACCCAGCGGCCCGCGTACAGTCAGATGTACGAGTTCCCCTTCATTAGCCTGCACCAGTGCCTCTACCGTACCTTCCCCTCCGTCTGCGATCGGAACCTTCTCTATTTCGGCATCCGGAAAAACGCGGTAGATCCCCTCTTCAATCGCCTCGGCTACTTTCATACTGCTATTGCTGCCTTTAAATGAATCAGGAGCTATTAATATCTTCATGTTTTTCTCCCCGCAAGATTTCCCATATTGTCACTATTACAGTTATGCCTGTCAAGTCGAACCACAATCTCAACCCAACTGAGCATCAAACTCCAGCGTGCCCCCCATAGCAGCTTGCCTGTCGGCGCTTTTCCCACTACAATGCCTATATAAATGAAGGGAGCACTGAGATGTTATACAAGTACAAGCAGCATACACCCGATGTAGATAAATCAGCCTTTATCGCCGCGAGTGCCGAAATCGGCGGGGAAGTGTACACGGAAGAAGATAGTTCAATATGGTTTCACGTATCCATCCGGGGCGATTTAGCACCGGTGTATATCGGGAAGGGCAGCAATGTACAGGACAATTCAGCCGTGCATGTATCCGATGATATTCCGACACGAATCGGAAAGAATGTGACCATTGGACACAGTGCGGTTATTCACGCCTGTACAATCGGGGACAACTGTCTGGTGGGAATGGGAGCAATAGTACTCGACGGCGCTGAAATCGGTGAAAACTCTATAATCGGAGCCGGAGCTCTAGTCACCCAGAATAAGAAATTCCCCCCGCGGTCTTTGCTGATAGGTTCGCCGGCCAAGGTAGCCCGCGAACTCACTCCGGAGGAGGTTACTGCTATCACGCACAATGCGGAGGAGTATATCGAGCTCGCAAACACCTACGCTTCAAGTGAACGGTACAGCGCCGAGTAGGCGACAGCAGGGGTCAGCCCATTTGTTTTTCGCGGAATTTCCGTACGTAGTAGGTATAGCCGTGATATTCGGTAGAAATAATCCGGCCTTCCTCTAAGAGCTGCTCGACCACCTGTGCGTTCGCCTTATCTTTTGCCAGCAGTTCATCCACGGCCTCTTTACGCAGCGGATGAACTGCGGTAATACTGAGGATGTCCTCGTAGGCATTTCCGGAATACCCGAACTCATTTCCCTCGTATCCGATAAGATGTTCCACATGAGCCACCCGCGAGGAGAAGTTGCTGTAGGCCTTTGTCAGGGCGATTTCATCGGCCGGGGCCGCATACTTCTCGGCCGGAGGACGGGTTGGAACCGAAATATAGGCCACCTGCGGCTCTATCTGCTCGAGAAACCGGCCGATTGCTTCAATCTCTTCATCGCTATCATTGTAGCCGGAGAGAAGCATGGTCTCTGTGGTCAATTTACCTTCAAAATCTTCGGCAAACCGGGTAATGCCCTCCAGTATCCTGGAAAAATCGATTCGCTTGTGGGGCCGGTCGATTTTTCGCCAGGTAGCCTCATGTACACTGTCGAGCTTCAGAGATATCCAGTCCAGGGGCATTAACTCATCGCGCAGTTGGGGCTGGTCCATCAAGGAACTGTTACTGATAAGGGCAAGCGGAACACCGAGCTTTTGCACCCCGGCAATCTCCTCTCCGAGATGCATATCCAAGGTAGGCTCGCCATCGGGAACGAAAGTCAGATAATTCACCGAAGCACCGCTCGCATGAACGTCCTCCAATTTAGCAGTAACATCCCGAACTATCTGCTGCGGCTGGTAGAATTGGCTGCGCTCATACTGCATATTCAGAGCTCTGCCGAGCTGACAATAGACGCAGGAGTATGAACATACTTTTGGGGGAATATTATTTATTCCGATACTTCTTCCCAATCTGCGGGAAGGAACAGGTCCGAATACAGTTTCCATTCCGACAGTATAACATACTCTCAGGTATTGTCTATTAGTTCCAATAACTCTTTAATGTATATTTATTTAGTCAGAATACCCTCGGCAGCTCGTATCCCGCTGGCCCAGGCGGCGGTGATGCCGCGGCTGGTTCCGGCACCGTCACCGGCAAAATACACATCCTCTACCACCTGAAAGTGTCTGTCCCTGTACTGCGGCTTATTCGCATAAAGTTTGATCTCCGGATAATACATAATCGTGCTCGGATGTAAAACTCCCGGAACAATTGTGTCGAGCTGTTTCATCGACTTCCAAATGCCGCGCAGAATCTTAGCGGGCATCGCCAGACTGATATCCCCGGGACAGGTCGATTTAAGGGTGGGCTCGTAATCGTAAAGATCGTCATTGAAGGTGCCGGTTTTCGAGCGCTTTCCGAGGCGGAAATCGCCGACCCGCTGCATTAGAGGACGTCCGCCGCCGAGTAAATCGGCTTGCATCCCCAGAATTTCAGCAAACTGCTGGCCGCTGGCCAAAGGTGCGGTGAGCCGCACGGTCTTCAACATTGCGAAATTGGCCAAACCGTTGCCATTGCCCTTCTTCTTTGAGAAGGCATGGCCGTTTACCGAGTGGTACACCTCATTGTGCTGCGTTCTATATTTCTCTTGGACGACATACGCATTGCCGCTGTTGGTACAGAAGGTGCGCACCTTACCGGGAAACATAAACTTAGGATCGTAATAATCGGTAACGATGGGATAACGCTCTACCCGGGTTTCGACCCGAATCCCTATGTCTACAATGTGGTCCACGTAAGAAACCTTCAAGCTGTC
Source organism: uncultured Sediminispirochaeta sp. (assembly GCA_964632675.1). Lineage (GTDB taxonomy): Bacteria > Spirochaetota > Spirochaetia > DSM-16054 > Sediminispirochaetaceae > DSBN01. The sequence goes on along the minus strand of CAZWDV010000020.1, from coordinate 4,733 downwards.
CATCATCTCCTGCAGAAAGCGAAAGCCCTTGCGCCCCGGAGCTATAATCAAGGACTTGTAGCCGATGGTGCGCTTATCCGTGTTGATATAGTGCTCAGAGGCGGAGAGACTCTGCATTTCCTCTTTCAGAGCAAACTGTACCCCTTTCTCCTGAAGCCGGGCGGTGAGCTCTTTAATGAGCTCCAGTCCGCCGTCGGTTCCCAGATGGGTCTGCTGTACATTTATAAGCTCCACCCCCAGCCGTTCGGCGCGTCTCTGATACTTCAGTAAATTCTTTTTGGGTAGAATATTCGGTTTTAACTCCGATTTTACCAATTCAAGGTAGTGCTCGGCCTCTTCTCTCTCCCAATTTTCAAGGGGAAAACCGGTTGGGTAGGTAAAATTCATTTTGCAGTCATTGCGTAAACCGCCGGTGGAGTAACGCTCCCGATCGACAATCAATATTGAAAGCCCGGGGCGGGCATCTATCAGTGAAAAAGCGGCCCCTAGACCGGCCGGGCCGCTTCCCACAATCACTACATCGAAAATATCCATCAGGCTTCCTGGCTTTTTATGTAGTTGTTCAGAATCTGGTAACAGTTGTTCTCCTGCAGTTTGATAACGTTCATCTCACGCGCGGCATTCTCAGGCGCATCGGAGGCATGGGCGGTATTCACCATAACATCGCGACCGAACTCGCGGCGGACCGTGCCGCCGGGGGCTTTCATGGGATCCGTTGGTCCCAATACCTCACGGATTCTCTGTACAGCATTCTCACCCTCATAAATCAATGCCATACACTTCACGTTGCCCGGTTCGTTCAGTTCATCCACCGGAACGTCATCCGGTTTATGCCCGGACATAAACTCAACAATTTGTGCAAATTGGTCTTCGGCATATTCCACCCCGAAGGATTCGGTGAGGAAGCGCACGGTCTGCTCACTCAGTTTAAGCCCGAACTCGTTTTCCAAAAGCTCTGCGGCCCGCGTGCCGAATACCGGCGCCAGCTTATCGCGCAGTACATTTTTTACCGGTCCGTAGAACTCGAGCGCCTCTCCGACTGACATGCGGTGCACCTTTACGCTAATTATGCGCAGACCGGTACGGCTGAACATATCGATAATGGTACCGGGGCGCGAACTGGCGTACTTCCAGTTATCGGGTTTAATAATTACCAGGGTACGTTCGATCTTTACAGGATCTTTATATTTCATGTTCTGGATTATAGTCGGCTCTTTCTTGATAAAATCGTCGAACAACTTCATGTTACGCAAAGCAACTTCCTGGGTTCTGGGGGTCAACACCGCCGGTTCGAAATAGCGCACTTTATTCGGATCGTCCGGATCCATAATCAGGTCGGCATAGGTATCGCGAATAGTTTCACCGGTCAACGACTCTACCCCGCGATTCTCGGGATAAATAGCACCGGCAATATCCGAAAGCTTTCTGGTGGCGTTCTCACCGCGAAACAGCATCATCAGAACTCGGTGCCGGCGATTAGAGGGGGCAAAGTTTTGAAGCACATAATCACTCAAAAGATCACCGGTAATCTGACGGGTGAAAGTGCCGCTGGTGCGAATAAACTCTGCGTACTGTTCAGCTAACTCCTGAGTGGGTGCGAACATCTGCGCTCCGACCAGTTCCAAATCGAGCCGCGACAGCAGTCTGGAAATAACTCCCCCGGTTCTGCTTTTGGCAATTGTATAAGGTGTTACCAGAATGTAGGATAACTCTTCGCTCATCTTTTCCTCTCTTAACAAAATCTCTATATATTCCGGCACTACTATAACACTTCACTCTGCTTTCAGGAAGCCGGACTATTCATTTACCCTATATAATACCCAGTTTTTTGCCCTCTTCTTCCGCCACTTCTAAAAAGAAATCCAGTTCTGCGTCTTTGTGAATGGCCATATATGAGGTCCGGATCAAAGCGCGGTTGGGCGGTACGGCCGGGCTGATAACCGGATTTACGTAAATACCCCGCTCAAAAAGTACCTTCCAGAAGGCAAAGGTTTTATTGTTATCACCGATAATAAGGGGAACAATAGGGGTTTCGGCCGAGCCGACATCAAAGCCGATCGAGCGGAATCCTTCGATCATTTTTACGGCAATTTCCTGAAGCCGGTGTATTCGCTCAGGCTCAGTCCGCATTATTTCGAGGGCCTTCATCGCCGCGGCGATGTTGGCCGGAGGCATCGAGGCACTGAAAATGAGGGGCCTTGAAAAATGCTTGATATAATCTACCAGAGAAGGGTCACCGGCGACAAATCCGCCGATAGATCCAAAGGACTTTGAAAAGGTACACATAATCAGATCGGCCAGGTCCATATTGCCGTAATGCTCACTTGTTCCACGCCCGTTCTGCCCCACTACTCCGATAGCATGGGCTTCATCCAGATACAACCCAGCGTTATATTTGTCCGACAGCTGCTTCATTTCCGGAAGACGGGCAATATCGCCTTCCATGGAAAACACTCCGTCGGTAACTATTAGTTTTGACTCCTCAATTGGTATTCCACTGAGAATCTTCTCCAGATCCTCCATATTGTTGTGTTTATAGCGGTGAAGATTTACCTGCTTATGAATACCGAAGGTGAGAAAAATGCCATCCATAATCGAAGCGTGGTTTAGTTTATCACTAATTACATGCTCACCGCGTCCTACTAATGCAGAGATCGCCCCGAGGTTGGTTTGATAACCGGTAGTAAAACAGACCGCCGACTTTTTGCCCACAAAATCGGCCAGCTGCTCCTCGAACTGCTCGTGCATATCTAAAGTGCCGTTCATAAACCGTGAGCCCGAGCAGCTGGTCCCGTACCGCTCGACAACGTTCTCGGCCGCTTCTTTAAGTCGCGGATCGTTGGCCAGTCCCAGATAGTTGTTCGAGCCGGCCATTAGCATTTCGCGGCCTTCAATGTACACCTTGGTACCCTGACTGCGCTCTATAGGTTTGAAAAACGGGTAAATACCGGAGGTGCGCGCCTCATCGGCTTCCTTGAAATCGTAGCATTTATTAAAAATAGTTTTGTTCATTTCGGTAATTTGCTGCTCTTTGGCCATATGCCCCTACCCCTCATTTTGTTGAAGATCTTTTTGCATCTCTATCTATTATTTTATATATCACACCCGGGAACAAACGCTTGACCCAGTAAATCAGCTTGCTCTGTAGCCCCGGAATAATGTAAAACTTCTTTTTTCGTACTCCTGCGATTAAAGCCTCAGCCACCTGATCGGGCTTCAATACCCCGCCGTTGCCCGAAATAGCCCGGGTTTCAGGGGGTTTGGTCAGATTCTCCTGCTCGAGCTGCGGAGTTTCGGTATCCGGCGGACAGAGCACCGACACTCCGATACCCCGCCCTGCCATTTCGTTGCGCAATGCTTCACTTAGCCCGATTATACCAAACTTGGTTGCACTGTAGGCGGTATAACCGAAAGTACCTACAAACCCGGCCACCGAAGAGACATTTACTATATGCCCGCCCGATTTCATCAGCGGTACTATTGCTTTGAGAACATTCCACGTACCTGTAAGATTGACTTGAACCATTTTATCAAAAATCTCTGAATCAATCTGCTCAAAATAGTTCGGATACGCCATCCCTGCGCAGTTTACCACTAAATCCGGCCCATTGCCATTCATACAGACTGGCATAAGAGAATTTTCCACCATTTTCCGGTCGGACACATCAACAGCAGCGGTAGTTATTGTTACTTTCTTAGTTCTCCCTTCCGCCAGGGTATTCAAGAGTTTTTCAGCAGCGGCAAGACGCTGCGGATCTCTGGCAACCAGGATTACATCGATACCCAGTTCCACCATCTTCTTGGCCACTGCCAGTCCGATTCCGCTGGAACCACCGGTAATTAAAGCTTTATGAAAAGGAAATTTGTACATACATGCGGCTCCTCTAAAGAACGTAAGTAGACTATTGGCAATACATCCTAGTGTCAATCCCTTACAAAAACTATGATGCAGCCAGACAGAAATCCAAAAAAGGGAAATAAATTGAAGCACATATAAACTTTTGTGCTCTTACTCAATATGGATGTATATGCACCTCAAGATAACGCCGCTGAGGACCCGGTCAGCTTTGCGGCGCGGGAGTATTTTGGAATTTCCTATCTGTTTCCCTACCAGCGCCTGGTTATTAGCAATATACTAGAGGCTGGCGGTTATTTCGGGGAAGAGCAGCACCCCGGCGGCTCAGATAGCTTCGAGCCGCCCGCACGGCGCCAACTGGTAATTTTACCCACCGGATCGGGAAAAAGCCTCTGCTTTATGCTGCCCGGGGTCTTGCTGGCCGATATCACCCTGCTCATTTTTCCCCTTCTCTCCCTCATGGCCGACCAGCTGCGCCGGCTGGATGAGCAGGGAATCCCCGCCGCTCTTTTGTCCGGAGGGCAGGACCGCCAGGAAAAAGAGGAAATTTGGCGAAGGGCGGCGGCGGGGGAGCTGAAGTTCCTGCTTTCCAACCCGGAGACCTTGATCCAGCCCCGGAGTCTCGAGCATCTGCGCGCCCTCCCGGTAGCCCATGTGGTGCTTGATGAGGCCCACACTATTCCCACGTGGGGAGTACAGTTCAGAGAGTCCCTTCTGCGGGTCCCCGAAATTATCCAAGCCTGCCGTCCTCACATAGTCAGTGCCTTTACCGCTACCGCCTCGGAGAAAATAGAGGCGGATTTACAGGCCCTCTTCGCTCACCCCGCCTCTGATCCGGCGGAAACTCCGGATGCGTTGCCCCTGCACGTTATCCGGG
>CAZWDV010000019.1:0-49893 GCA_964632675.1 uncultured Sediminispirochaeta sp. | reverse complement strand
CACTCACCCCATACACCAGGGCGTAGCGGTCGGGAGGGGTGGGGTTTATTTTGCAGGCCGCCGTGCTTAGCAGTATTGCTGCGGCAATGAGCAGGGCCATATATGGCTTGAGCATAGTGGTAATATACTGCAGGGAGGCATAAAAAACAATCAGCGGGCCAGCTGCGCTCGAAGCGCTACTTTTTTCGTTTTTTGAAAATCTTTCCGATAGTGCCGGCTACTTTTTGGGGCACTTCGCCGGCCGGCCGGCGGCTTCCCGGCTTTTTGTGCGGGTGCTTGGGAAGTTTTCCCTCTAATCGCTGCTGCTGTTCCATTCCCAGCTGGTGCTGCAAGTCGCCTTCGGGGCCCTTGCGCCGCTCGCTGAGGTTTTTCAAAGCGTCTTCGCGGCCGTAGGCAATCAGTTCATCCCCGGCATAAATAGTGCTTTCGCCGCGGGGCGACCCCAGAAAGTAGCCGTCCATCCTGCGAATCCCTAAAACCAGGACTCCCTCATCGGAAAGCTTCAAATCCGATAAAAGTTCGTCCGCCAGCCAGCTCTCAGGCTTCGCCGTCACAGTAATAACCTCAAAATTGCCCGCTAAATCGAGCAGACTCTCGTAGTCCAGGGTATGTATCTTGGTAATCTTTTTTAAGAAACGTTCAATAATCTTCTCCAACAAGCGGTTGAGGAGCCGCAAACGAGTCAAGAGGGAAATGAGCAGCAAACCTCCGATAAGAATACCAAAAGTCGTCAATGCGCCTTCCCGACTGCGAATACTGAGAAAGGAGATAACCAGGGAGGATACGAAGGTCACGAAGCCGATGTTACCAACTATCATAAGACTCGAAATAATTCGCCGACGAACAGGGTGCTTCACTATCATTTCTGCTTCGTGGGTTGTATAGCCGGAACCGGTAAAAGCTGAACGGGCCTGAAAGCGGGCGGTATCTTTAGATATGCCGGTCAACTCCAGCATAACCGCGGCCACCCGTACAATAGTGAGCGAGACAATTAAAATAACAAAAAAAGAAACTAATGCTACCATTGGTTTTATTATCGGCCGGTTGTATGCTCCGTTGATCTAAAAGACTACCGAAGCGGTGAGTGAAAGCCCGCCGGAGACAAACAACTTCAGGTCGCGTTGAAAATTCCACTCTATCGGCACACCCAACTCCAGCTGAAGCTGGTCATTGTAGTAACGGCCGAATGTAAAGCCCGGTTCTATCTCGAGAGAGGGGTAAAAGAAGTAAATATCGGTATATGCGTACGAGGCGAAGTTTCCGTAGCCGCGCAGAGTGACCGAAGGAATCACCGGGAACTCACCGAATATATTGAACTGCGGCAGCACGAATCCGCCGCCCACCGCAGCTCCTATCCCGTTGAACCCGCGGTAGAGAATCCAGTCCTCACCCGGGCTGGAGGCCCGGTAGGCCAGGTACCGGCCGTGCAGCTCAATAAAATAGATCTCTTGAAAATCCACTACGAAGCTAGTGTTTACCGAGATACCGGCCTGTGCCTTGGTGCTCACCTCCGATGCTCGCTTAATAGCCGTGTGCGGAGCTACCCCGAAGGAAAATGAAAACGACTGCGCCTCCTGTGTACACAACAGCATGGTTGTGACAAACAGTGTAAAAAATGTTATAGTTTTCGCAGTGCCCATACTACTATGCTGAACTGTTTTGAGGTGTTTTGCAACGAATATGAAAAATAAATTTTACTTTACGGCGACTATTTTCAGCATTCTGTGTGCAGTCATATTGCTGCCCGGGTGCCGGCGGGAAACAAGCCAAGAGTTTCAGATAGATCTGCCGGCAACTCCGGTGCTCACCGTACGATCGAACTGGGCGGTGGTTTCCTCCAGTCATCTGCGACTGCGGGAAAAGGCCACTATAAACAGCCGTGCGGTTACCACCTTGTGGCAGAACAACGTGCTCGAGATAATATCCCGCGATGAAGTTCAGCAGGAAGTGGAAGGTAAAACCGGCTACTGGTACAAGGTAGCCTATGACGGGCTGCAGGGCTGGGTGTTCGGCGCCTATCTGCACATGTACGAGTCGGAGAGCGCCGCCCGGCGGGCCGCCCAGAAACCCCGTAGCGAGTGAGAACATGATAAATCCTGAAGTACTGCTGTCGTATTCTGCGTGGATTCTGCCGCCGGTAGTCGGGGCACTGATCGGATATATCACCAATGACATCGCCATAAAGATGCTGTTCCGGCCGCTCAAGGCCAAACATATCGGCCCCGTCCGTATCCCCTTCACCCCCGGTATAATTCCGCGGCAGCGCGAAAAACTGGCCGAGAGTATCGCGCTGATGGTCTCCCGCGAGCTCATCACCGAAGATGCAATCCGCCGGCAGATCTCCTCTCCCGCATTTCAACGCACCCTCAGCAGCCGTGTCAGCGATTTTACCGGATTTCTGCTGTACACCTCTTTTTCGGAACTGCAGGAAAAGTTCCGCCAGGGGCGGCTTAACGCTGCAGTTCAAACTGTCCACACCGCCGCGTACCCCGAATCCACCACTCTTGACTCCGCTCCGGCGGACACCCTGCTCATCCAGTCGGTACTCTCGGCCTTCTTTCGTTCGGAGAGTTTTTTTCTCGCCCTGCAGAAATCGGTGGCACTGGCCCTGGACCAGTTTTTCCGCCTGCCCCTGAATGTGCTCTGCGGGCAAAACGGCGATCGGCTCAGTCTTTTTTTCAGCCGCAACCTCCGCATCGAGAGTCTGCGTCCGCCGCTGCGGCAGTTAGCGGGTGATTTAGTTGAAGATGGAATTCAACGGAATAAAAGTTTGGAGAAAATTTTAACTCCCCAGGCAACAGAAGGGATTATAAAGGCGATCAATCGCATTTATCCCGCCGCCGCCCGCGAGTTGTTACAATTTTTAAGAACTCCGCACATTCACAAGACCCTTGAAAAGAAGGGGCGGACTGTGCTGCGCAAAACCATTTCGCGGCTCAGCAGTCTGCAGCGCCTCTTCATTGTGGCCGGTCAGTACGACCGCAATATAGAGCAGCAGATGGACGAAATAGTCGACGACCTCCTGGAACAGCTTGAAACGGCAATTGCCGACGAGGAGACCCGCGACAAACTCCTCGACACCCTCGAGGGCTGGCTCAAGCGGCTGAGGACCCATACTGTGGCCGATATTGCCGGGGTGTGGGGCGAGAGCCTGCCCGATGACGTCCGCCGCGGGGTGGATGCGCTGTTTCATCTGGCCGCCTCGCCTAAAGCGGTTAGCTGGATGCAGGGGCTGGTACAGCGCCTGCTGGAAAAGTACGGAGAACAGGAGGTCGGCACGGTTTTGGAAGAGTTTACCGGTCACTCGACCGAACAGATCAGTATTCAAATCGCCGACTGGATATCGAGTCTTGTAAAAGAGGTGGAAGGAACCGGCTCTACTGCCATTCACTTTTTCAAGACCCTGTTTCACACCCTTTCGAATAGCGGTGCAAACAGCCTGGCGGAAATCCTGCAGCTGGAACAGCAGCACAAGCAGCGCCTGGACACTGCCTTAGAAGGCTTCATAGTCAAACTGCTGGACGAGCAGGTACCCAGCATCCTGGAGAGCGTGGATATCCGCACCCTGGTAATAGACAAAATCAACAGCCTCGATATCGAAAAAGTCGAAGAACTTATTCTCATCGTCATCCGCACCCACCTGCGCTGGATTATACTTTTCGGGGCCCTGCTCGGTTTTATGATCGGAGCGGTGCAGGTCGGACTGATCAAGTTTCTCTAACCCTCCGGCATCACTTGGGTATCACCCGCGTTTTACTGCGCTCAACCCAGAACCAGAGCTGCGGCGGAGTGTCCGGAGAAAAGTCCCCAATGTTCATCCCGCGCAGTTTTTTTTCACTTACATGGGCGCGAATAGAATAAGGGCCGTTGCCATTGTCTCCAGCATGTTTGCCTTCAAGAATATAAAAGGGTCCGACATATTCCAGCGACTTGAGTGAGAGATAAAATGAAATGCAATCGGCGGCCGCAGGGGCTTTGGTGCTGACGGTGGTGTGCTCGGGTCGGAAAAAGTAATACTCATTACCCTTGCACTGCCCTTCGGCGCAGGGCACCAGGTTAGAGTTGCCGATAAAGCGGGCCACGAACTCATTTTTCGGGCGGTTGTACAGCTCCTGCGGGGTTCCGCTCTGCTGAATACTACCGTTTTGCATCACAATAATGCGGTCGCTCAGGCTAAGGGCCTCTTCCTGGTCGTGGGTAACGTAGATAGTTGTGAGGCCAATCCGTTTTTGAATGTTGCGTATCTCCCGGCGCAGCTGGGTCCGCAGCCGGGCATCCAGGGCCGAAAGCGGCTCGTCCAGCAGCAGCAGGGCAGGGGAGGGCGCCACCGCCCTGGCCAGGGCTACCCGCTGCTTCTCGCCCCCCGACAGCTGTTCGGGGCGCCGCTGTTCGTAGCCGGGCAGTTCCACCAGTTCCAGCAGCTCTGCGATCCGGCTGCGGATTTCTGCTTTTGATGCGCCCCGCTGTTTCAGCCCGTAGGCGATGTTTTCGTACACAGTCATATGCGGGAACAGGGCATAGTCCTGGAACACCAGGCCGATATTGCGCTTCCAGGGCGGCAGGGCGGTGATCTCTTTGGGACCCAGAAATATATTACCCCGGTCCGGGGCCAGAATACCGGCAATCAGCTGCAGTCCGGTAGTTTTGCCGCATCCCGAGGGGCCCAATAGACAGACCAGTTCTCCCTCCGCGGCATATATATCAGCATCAAATCGAAAATCAGCAAAACTGCGCTGCAGATTCCGGGTTGTCAATTCCATTAAAAAGCTCCTTACAATTCAGCATTGCCCGAGACATCGAACAGAGTAAAGGCCAGCCCGCACACCGCCACCAGAATAGTTCCGAGGGCACAGGCGCCGAAAAAGTTGTACGAACCGATCATACGGTAAATAGCCAGCGGTATGGTGATTGTAGATGAGGAAAATATCAGAGTGGCGTTGATCTCGCCCATCGAAATGGCAAAGGCGAAGGCCGCTGCGGCGGCGATGGCCGGCAGCATCATCGGGAATTCAACCGTACGGAACACCTTGCCCGGCGAGGCTCCCAGCAGCATGGCCGCCTGCAGCTGGCTCGGGGGAATTTTCTTCAGTACCGAACTTACGGTCCGGGCCACAAAGGGATAGGCGATTACCGAGTGGGCGGCCACGATCATGAATATCCGGCCCCGTCCAAAATCGGGCAGTGTGCGCGCCACCAGATAATACCCCAGCCCCAGAATGACCGTAGAAATAGCCATCGGTGCCATTGATAGGGTGTCGATGAGCCTTCCGAACTTCAGCCGGTAGCGTACCGTCAGATAGCTGAGGGCTGTGCCTACTACTACCGCCAGTGCGGCTGCTAAAATCCCGATGAGTACGCTGTTACGGATGGCCGGCAGGGCGATCCGGCCGAACTGCCGTGTGCCGGAACCGAACAGCTGGCGGTACCACTCCAAAGTAAATTGCAGTTCTCCGGCCCGGGTAACCGGCTTCTGCAGGGAGCGTACCACTACTGCCAGCAGCGGGCCCGCTACAATCAGAATCATCGCCCCGATGTAGCCGATAATTCCCCCATACCCCATGCGGGAGGGGCGGTGGTAGGTGCGCGGCCTGAGCGGGCCGGCAGATAGCTCCTGATGAAAGGCCAGCTTGTTCTGCAGTTTTACGTAAATACCCATTATCCCCAAGGTCAGGACCAGTGCCAGAATCGACAGGGCCCCGGCGGCGGGAATGTCAAAAGAGGTCTTTGCCAGACGGTAGATCTCCACCTCTACGGTGGTGAATTGCGGTCCGCCGCCGAGCACCAGAATAATGGCAAAACTGGTAAAACAGAACATAAAAATGAGGGCCCCCGCGGCCAGAATGGCCGGCAACAGCTGCGGGAGGGTTATGGTAAAGAACAGACGCCGGCGAGATGCGCCTAAAGTCTGTGCGGCCCACTCCTGTGAGGGGGGTAGCAGCTGCCAGAGCGAGGCGATCAAACGCAGGGCAATGGGAAAGTTGTAGAACCCGTGGGCGAGAATGATGGCCTTCAATGAATACAGCACCCGCAGGGGCGGTTCGGACAGATCGAAGACCCGCATCAGGGTTGTATTCAACAGTCCGCTGTTGCCGAAAAAAATAACGAATCCAAGTACCACCAGAATCGGCGGCAGCACAAAGGGTACGCCCGAAGCCGCCCGCACAATTCTGCGGCCGGGAAAGGTGTACATTGAAATCAGATACGCCCCGGGCAGACCCAGCAGGAGCGAGAAGATAGTACTCAGTACCGCCTGGAAGAAGGTGAACCAGAGAATTCTGAGAGTATACGCAGAGAAAATGGTTTCAATAAAAACCGATGCATCGAAATTTCCCTGCGGGAAAAAGCCCTTGAGCAGTACACTGCCAATCGGAAGGTAAAAGAGTAAGCCTAAAAATAAAACCAAAGTGAGAAAGGCCGGATGCGGCCTTTCCCACGAACGCGCTGAAGGCAGGTTCATCAGCGCGTTACAGCTTTCGACCAGGTGTCGATCCACTCTTCACGGTTGGTATCGATTTTTTCCGCATCAAAGTAGAACCGCTTGCCCGGCTGGGGGGCGAACTCATACGATTGCGGCAGTTCGACCTCGGGCAGCACAGGGTACATCCAGTTGGTAAGGGGAATCACCTCCTGAAACTCTTTGCTCAGTACGAAGTCGATAAACTTTTCCGCCGCATCGGGATGGGGGGCGTTTTTCACTATACCGGCTCCTTCAATCTGCATATAGTGGCCTTTTTCGAAGAGTGCGGCCTGATAACGGCGGCTGTCTTCATATTCCACATGATACGCGGGGCTGGAGGTGTAGCTCAGCACCAGTGGTGCCTCGCCGCTGGTGAACAGGCCGTAGCCGGAGTCCCACCCCTCGGTGATGGTGAGGGTAGAGTCTTGCAGCTCCTCCCAGTACTCGACAAAATCGTTTCCGTATTCATAGATGGTCCACATTAAAAAGCCCAAGCCGGGGCTGGAAGTGCGCGGGTCCATCAGAATCAGTTTGTCCTCGAAACGGGAGTCGGTTAGGTCTTCAAGGCTGGTCGGAGGATTATCTATTTTCTGGGAATCATAAATAATAGAAAAATACCCATAGTCGTAGGGGGTTACAAAATGGCCGGCATCAAAAATGAGATCCTGCGGCACCTTTTCCAGATTAGGCGAGGTGTAGGGCTGCAGCACCTGTTCACTTTTTGCCCGGGTAATCAAGTTGTTGTCGATTCCGATCAGAAGGTCCGCCTGGGGATCGTCTTTTTCGAGAATTGCTTTTTGCAGTACCTGTCCGGCGTCGCCGACCGATTTCATAACGACCGGTATACCGTACTCTTCTTTAAAACGTGAACTGATTTCGGGTCCGGGACCCCACTTGGATGCGAAAGAGTCGTAGGCATAGACTACCAACTCTTCAGCAGTGTCCTGCGACTCTGCTTCGGTGGGTGCCGGTTCACTTTTACCAGGAGTGAACAGCACCAGTGCTGCAACTGCCGCAATAAGCACGACCGCTGCAATGACAAGAATTCTTTTCATGGCATGCTCCTTATGACGAGAAAAATGTTCTGTCTGATGGGGGAACAGCCTGGTCTGTCCTGATCCCTGCGCTGGTATTATCCAGATTCAGGTTCGACGGGTATGTTCTCAGGCTCGTGCTTATGACGAACCACCCCACGACATTAATACTAACATACTAAGGTGAGCGAGGTGTGTCAAGGAATGGAGAAGCTGAATACAGACCCCTCGTTGAGGCGGCTGTTTACATGTACTTCGCCTCCATGGGCTAATACGATATGTTTTACAATTGCCAGTCCGAGACCGGTACCGCCCATGTCGCGGCTACGGGTTTTATCCACGCGGTAGAACCGTTCGAAAATCCGCGGCACGTCCTCTCCCGGGATACCCGGTCCATTGTCTTCAACCTCTATGCAGGTTCGAGTGTCGGCTTGAGTACAACGTACTTGTATCTGTGAGCCGGTTGAACTGTATTTAATCGCATTATCAATCAGATTCACCAGTGCTTGTTCAATTAAAGTGGCGTTTACAACGAACTCGTGGCCCCCCGGACATTCGCTGACAATAGTGATATTCTTCTCAGCTGCCCGTGGCCTGCACAGTGCCGCCGCACCGTGAATTACCGTTGCTACACCGGTTGAAACAATTTCAAAACCGCTGGAGTCGTATTGCTCTAAGCGTGAAAGACTCAGCAAGTCTTCTATAATTGCCACCAGGCGTTCGGATTGATCTCGGATAATGGAGATAAAGCGCCGGGCGGCGGCCTGATCATCGAGTGCCCCTTCTAACAGTGTTTCGGTGAAGCCTTTAATTGAGGTAATGGGGGTCTTTAACTCGTGGGACACGTTGGCAACGAAGTCTTTTCTCATGTTTTCAAGGTTTTTCAGGCGGGTGATATCGTTCATCACCAGCACCACCCGTTTGAGTGTGGTCGGCAGTCCGTTTTCCAGAACTTCCGTTTCGATTAGAGAGGCATGGACCTGTAGATAGACTTTGGCCGGGCTCTGACCGGCAAGTTCAGAGCCCAGCGGCAGCGCATCCAGCCCGTACGAGAGACTGATGGTTTTCTCCAGTTGAGTAGTGCTCTTCAGTGCCTCCGTCGCGAAATCGTAGAGCTCGCTGTTGCGGACTACCTGAATAAGGTTGCGGTGTTTTGCCTCTGCATGGGTGCAACGGATCAGCTTCAGGGCGGCCGGATTAATCTCCCTTATGCTCAGCTGTTTGTCCAATACGATGACCGCCTCCGACATACCGCTCAGGATTGCCCGCAGTTCCTGCTTGCGGCGGGTTACTTGCTGGATACGGTCCTTCAGCGATTCGGACATGCTTTTGAGTGCCTGTGATACTATGTGAATTTCTTTGGGACCCTTGATATACGGCTGCGGGGAAAAATCAAAATCGCGGTATCTTCTAGCCGTCGCGACGATTGTTTTGAGGGGGCGATCGATTTTTTGCGAAATGTAATAACTGAGAATCATTGCTGAAATCAGCAGAAACAGGGAAATTACTGAAATTGCAGCATAGGTTCTGTTCAGGGCGGTATCTACCGATGTAAGATCGAGTGATACCTCTATCACTCCTAACAGTTCACCCCCCTCATAAATTGGAAGGGCGTAGTAATAGCGGTCGCTGGAAGGTGGAACAGTATATTTAATATTGCTGCTTTCTTTATTATGGAAGGCCGCTTCGGCAGCTTGGCTCATTTCGTTGCGAGTTTCCCCGTCACGGATGATAGAGTAATCGGCCTTACATATCAATTCTCTATCCTTATCGTAAATTCTTATTTTACTTTCAATGTTGGCGGCCAGTTGTAAAGCGAGACGGTCCATTTTGAATTTATCCTGCAGCCAACCCGCATTGAGAAAACTGCGGGTCACCAGTGCCACTTCTTTTAGGTGAATTTCGGTCTGACTGTAAAGAAGCGAACGCACTATTCTGGTGGTTGAGAGCGTGATTATCAGAATAGTAATTAAAATAATAATAAGAAAGGCCGGGTAAATGAAACCCAAAAGGGTGGTGCGCTTCACTGCTCTAGTGTTCTTCTTTCATCCGATAGCCGATACCGCGCACGGTTTCTATCATCCGGCCCTGCTCCCCCAGTTTTTTACGGAGCCCGAGAATCTGAACATCAACCGAGCGTTCGGTAACCGGATAGTCTTCGCCCTTGACCGCTCCGATAATCTGGTTGCGTGAAAAAACCCACCCGGGATTACGGGCCAGGAATTCTAAAATTGCAAACTCGGTAACGCTGAGGGACAGCGGCTGGCCGTCGGAAACTACCTCGTGCTTGGTAGTATCGATTTGAATCTTGTGTATTTTGAGGTAGGGTTCGCGGCCTTCATCAATAGGATTACGGCGGCTGCGCCGCAGGATAGCCCGCACCCGGGCAATCAGCACCTTCGGACTGAAGGGCTTGGTGATATAGTCATCGGCCCCTACCTCCAGCCCGGTAATGATGTCCGACTCTTCGCTTTTTGCGGTTACCATGAGGATCGGGATGTATTTCGTATCCTCGGTACTGCGAAGCTGTTTACATACTTCGATACCGTCCAAACCCGGCAGCATGAGGTCCAAAATAATAAGATTGGGAAGATGCCGGTGAGCTTCCCGCAGGGCTTCCTCTCCGGAGGCAGTAGTAAGGGTTTTATACCCCTCTTTCTCCAGATTATATTGAATCAGCTGGAGAATATCCGCTTCATCGTCTACTACCAGGATAGTTTTATTGGCCATCAGTTATTACCGCCTGCTTAATTATAGATTATAGGTTCAGTTCGGTGTGCGAGCCGATTGCGTCGTATACGATCCATTCGCTGATGTTGGTGACATGATCGCCGAAACGCTCGAGCCAGCGGCATACAAACAGAAGAGATGTGGCCTGCCGGATCATGTGCGAGTCTTCCATCATGTAGGTAATCAGCTCACGCCATACCTGATTGTTCAGGTTGTCGATTTGGTCGTCCATTTCGGCGATCTGTCGGGCCCGCTTTTCATCACACTCTGCAAAAGCGGTCAGCACTTCATGCAGCATCTGCACGCCGATTTCACTCATTTTGGGTAAATCGATCAGCGGTTTAATATACTCTTCGCCCTTCAGGCGTATCGCCGATTTGGCGATATGCACCGCATGGTCTCCCATTCGTTCCAACTGGGTAACCACCTTCAAACTTGTAATGATATGGCGCAGGTCGCGGGCTACCGGTTGTTCGGTTGCAATGAGAACTGTCAGCTTATCCTGAATCTCCAGTTCGAGTTGATTGATCTTTTCATCATTATCGATGGTTTTACCGGCCAGATCATAGTCTTTTGTTTTGAGTGCCTGCATTGCGTTTCGCATCGCCTCTTCAACCAGGGTACCCATTTTCAGTATATCGTTGTTGAGATGGTTGATCGCCTCGCAAAAGTGGTGTCTTTGTGCTTCCAATGTACTTCTCCTTTTATAATAGCTGCAGTCTCATGAAAGAATAACAAAAAATTCAGGTCAAGTTACCATTAAAAACGTGTTAGAAAAGTGTTAAAAGTGCCAAAGGGAAGCTTTTTTTGCAAAGATTGAATCCCGTCTGTGGTTATGATATGCTGAGTTTTACAATAATTCAAGAAAAGGTAAGTGATTGTGACAATGACAATAGTGTGCGCCGGCGGAGGAACCGGGGGGCACGTCTTTCCGGGAATAGCAGTAATTGATCATCTCAGGCAAATGGAAAGCAATTCAAAGCTGCACATCGTCTGGATAGGTTCGGGAAAAGAGATAGAGAGGAAGATCATTGGTCGATTTGAGATTCCCTACTATGCAGTCCCGGCCGGAAAATTGCGGCGCTACTTTTCTCTTCAGAATTTTCTGGATGTATTTAAAATCGGAGCAGGTATTGTTGCATCTCTGGTTCTGCTGAAGCGCTTGAAGGCGGATGTACTTTTCTCTAAAGGTGGATATGCGGCAGTAGCTCCAGTGATAGCCGCCCGCATATTGAAAATTCCGATTATCACCCATGAATCGGATCGCGATCCGGGACTGGCAACCCGTATAGCCGCCCGCTTTGCCGATAGAATTCTATTGCCGTACCAGACCACCCTGGCCGAATATTACCCCCGGGCCGGAGCACGCGCCCTAGTGCCGGGAAATCCTGTCCGAGCAGAGTTGTTCAGCGGCGACCCCGCCCACGGGCGTGATCTGCTGAAAGTACCGGAAAACGAACCGATCGTACTGGTGCTCGGCGGAAGCCAGGGGGCGCGGCAGGTGAATCAGCTGCTTGCAGAAGTTCTTCCGCAACTTCTGCAAGAGGCGGTAGTAGTGCACCAGATGGGGCAGCTGGATTTCCAGGCTTCCCAGGAACCCCGCTATATAACTGCGGATATATTTCATTCGGAGTTTCCGCATATTTTAGCGGCGGCTGATCTGATTATCTCCCGGGCCGGAGCCGGGACCCTCTGGGAGTCGGGGGTGCTGGGAAAACCGTCTCTACTGATACCGCTGGGCGGCGAGAGTTCGCGGGGCGATCAGGTCCGCAATGCCCGGCTGTTTGCCGAGCGGGGGGCGGCGGTAGTGCTCGAGGGGAGTACGCTTACCCCTGCAGCGCTTCTGGAGCACACCCGGCGACTGTTGCGCAATAAGAATGAGCGCGAGGCCATGGGACGGGCGGCGGCGGAGCTGTGTCCCGCCGATGCTGCCGGAAGAATTGCCGAGTTGATCTACACCTACGCGGTTACACGAAAGGGGGAGCCATAAGAGTATGAATCTGGCTGTGTTTGATGTCATCGGAACTTTAATACTGCTGGCGGCCGGGGTACGCTGTACCTTCCGCGGCTTTGTGGCCGAATTTTTATCGGCCCTGGCACTGATAACCGGGCTGGCGGCGGCGGTTATTTTTACTGCCACCCTCTCCCCCCTGCTGGCGCCATTTTTGGGTGAAACCATGTGGACGCCGATTGTTGCGTTTCTTCTCATTTTCCTCATCGGCTACGCGCTGATAAAGATAGTAGAGTCGACACTGCATCGGGTGATAGAACGGGTGGAACTGGAGAAACTCGACCAGGCGCTGGGCTTTTTTCTCGGCTTGGTAGAGGGGTTCCTTTTTCTGGCAATTTTGGTGTTCGTTTTGCAGCTGCAGACGGTGGTTGATGTAAGAGCTTTTCTGGAGGACAGTTTTTTGGCCAGGATACTGCAGCAGATAATCCCCGTAGGGGCGCGATTCTTAGAGGAGAGGTTACAGAGTTACAGTGTTTGAAAATATTCTTGGTCATCAACGTATAATCGAGCAGCTCACGCAGGAGGTAAGCCACCATACTCTGCCGGGGGGGCTGTTGTTTTACGGCGATCCCTACGCCGGAAAACTATCTACGGCCCTGGAACTAGGGCGGGTGCTTACTTGTAAACAGAAAGGTGAGTGGAGCTGTAACTGCAGCGCCTGCCGGCAGCATCGTGTGCTCGACCACCCTTATCTGCTGATGCTCGGATCACGCTACTTCAGCGAAGAAATTGCCGCTTCCGGTAATGCGCTTCTGCACAGCCGCAGTGAAGGAGCGCGGTTTCTCTTTATACGGGCGGTCAGGAAGTTGACCCGCCGGTTCGACCCCCTCCTGTGGGAGGGGAATGAGCAGAAGTTGAAGAAAATCCAGGAGCCTATCACAAAGCTGGAGGAAGAACTGGAGAGTTACTATCCTGAAGCCGAACTGCCTTCACAGAGCAGGATCGAAAAGTCTCTCAAGAAAATCAGCACTGCCTGTGCCGAGCTGGAGAAGGTGGTGCCCCGTGATACCATTCCGATCGATCAAATTAGGGCGGTGAATTCCTGGGTCCACACCACCAGCTCGAATCAGGCTAAAATCATTATTCTTGAAAATGCCGACAAAATGGGTGACGCTTCTCGCAACGCGCTGCTGAAAACCCTGGAGGAACCTCCCGAGGGCACCTATTTCATTCTCTTATCAGCGCGAAAGGGGCGCATCCTCCCCACCATAATTTCCAGGGTACGCCAGTACTATTTTGCCCGCCGTACTCCGGAAACGGCCGAGAAGGTGATGCAGAAAATTTTCCGCATCGAGTCTCCGGAGTATGCCGATCTGCGCGCCTTCTTTTTGGCATGGCGCGGGGTGCCGCTGGAACGCTTGCGGGCCCAGTCGGAACACTTTTTCAGTTATGTATGGGGCGATTCGGAATGGGAACCGGAGAAGCTGGATGAGTTCCTGCAGGACTCGCAGCTCAAGGTCTACTTTGTGCCCTTTCTGAAGGAGCTCAGTGATGTGCTCGGTGACTATATGGCCGATCCGAACCGCGATTTGCCGGTTTCATTTGCGGTACTGGAGTGCTGGAACCGTAAGATCAAAGATGCTCTGATAAGGTTTGAACACTACAATCAGGCTCCGGATCTGCTGCTGGAAGGGCTGCTGTACTCGATGAAGGAGATGGTATGAGGAAGTTTATCCAGAGAGCGCTCAACAAGCTGTCCAAGCTGGATGAAGAACAGATTCGGGCACTGCTGTTCGATCTATCATCGGAGAATGAAATGCTGGAAATGGTCCTGAACACCATGACCGACGGTGTCCTGGTGTCCGATTTGAACCATAAGATCAGTTTTATCAATCGGGCGGTGCGAACTCTCTTGCCGATGCTGCGCCATGACCCGGAGGAACATCTTCTCTGGGAAGCCGTGGCTGATGAAGAGATTGCCGGTTTTCTGCGGGAAAGTGTGCAGGAAGGCAAACGAGTGGAGGAAGAGGAGTTTACCCTGGATGGCAGCGGAACCGGAAGAACGCTGATGTTCTCGGTGGTACCGATTGAAAAAGAGGAGGAGCGGCGGGGCAGTCTGATTTTAGTGGCGGATATAACCGACCGCCGCAAACGGGAGGCGCGACTGCGAAGGGCCGAGAGTCTGGCATCCTTGACCACCCTGGCAGCCGGTGTCGCCCACGAAATCAAGAATCCCCTCGGTTCTATCGGAATCCATATTCAGCTCATTCAGAAGGCTTTGAAACAGAACCAGTGCCTGGACGAGGAAACGGCCGGCCGCTATCTTGAAATTATCACTGAAGAGATCGAGCGGCTGAACAGCATTGTGGTTGATTTCCTGTTTGCGGTGCGGCCCATGGATACCAGCATGAAGCGCACCTCCGTCAACGGGGTAGTAGAAGAGCTGATAGAGTTTATCAAGTACGAACTGGAAGAGAACAGTGTGACCCTGGAAACCAAGCTCGACCGTAATCTCCCGAAAATCGATCTGGACGAAAAATACATGAAGCAGGCCCTCATCAATATCATCAAAAACGGAGTGGCCGCCATGAATGGGGGCGGAACCCTCACCATTATCACGCGAGAAGACCATGGCTACGTGCATGTGGATATAAGCGACAGCGGAATCGGCATGTCGGAGGAGCAGCTGTCGAAAATTTTCGAACCGTATTATACTACTAAAGAGTTCGGTTCCGGTTTAGGATTAACGGTGGTGTATAAAGTGGTGCGGGAACACAACGGCGAGGTGACAGTGCACTCCCGGGAAGAACAGGGTACCACCTTTACTATTAGTTTACCGATACCCGACAGCGAAAAGAGACTGCTTGACTGGAAAGGGGAAGAGGAATGAATTTCTCGATTCTCATCGTAGATGATGAAAAGAACATCCGCGAAGGTCTGGGAAGATCGTTGGAGATGGATGGCTACGAGGTTCTGTTGGCGGAGGATGGGAAAAAGGGCTGGAACCTGGTGAACGAGGAGCATGTGGATCTGGTAATAGCCGATCTGAAGATGCCGGAAATGTCCGGCGAGGAGCTGCTCAAACGCATCAGTTCGGCCTATCCGACCATCCCCGTAATCATACTCACCGGCCACGGCACCATCGAGTCGGCCGTGGATGCCATGCGCAACGGCGCCTTCGACTTCGTCACCAAGCCGGTCAATCTAGACCGTCTCTCGCTGCTGGCAAAACGGGCACTGTCAAACCGCGAACTGGTCCTGCAGCATCGAACGCTGCAGGAAGAGGTCGAACGCCTCAAAAGCCGTCGCAAAACCGGTGAAATCATTGGCAAGAGCAGCCAGATGCAGAAGATCATGCAGATGATCGAGCAGGTTGCCGCCACCCGGGCCAGCGTCTTGATTACCGGCGAGAGCGGCGTCGGAAAAGAACTGGTTGCCGATGCCATTCATGTGCTCTCCAACCGTAAAGATAACCCCTACATCAAGGTCCACTGCGCTGCCCTGGCAGAAAGCCTGCTGGAGAGCGAACTCTTCGGCCACGAAAAGGGCGCCTTCACCGGTGCTGTGTCGATGAAACGGGGCCGCTTCGAGCTGGCCCATACGGGCACTATCTTTCTCGATGAAATCGGTGAAATCAACCAGCAGGTGCAGATAAAAATCCTGCGGGTACTGCAGGATAAGAAGTTCGAGCGGGTGGGCGGTGAAAAAACCCAAGAGGTCGATGTACGGGTAGTCTCTGCCACCAACCGCGAACTCAAAAGCGAAATCGAAGAAGGCCGCTTCCGAGAAGATCTCTTCTACCGGCTGAATGTCGTCAACATTCATGTGCCGCCGTTGCGGGAGCGCAAAGAGGACATTCCTCTGCTCATCTCCGCCTTTCTGCAGGAGTTCAGTGAAGAGAACCAGAAAAATATCGAGGGAATCGACCCGCGGGCCCGCCTGGCGCTGTACAACTACCACTGGCCGGGGAATATTCGCGAGCTGCGGAACTGTATCGAGAGTGCGGTGGTCATGACCAAAGGCACTATCATTGCATATGACGATTTGCCGCCAACGGTTACCTCAGGTTCCGATACCGATTACGTGAAAATAGAGGTGGGCAGCAGTCTCGAGGACGCCGAGCTGGAGATGATTAGGGCAACCCTCCACCGGGAAAACGGCAATAAGTCACGTACCGCCGATGTACTCGGTATCGGCCGCAAAACCCTGCACCGTAAAATTCAGGAGTACCAGCTGGAAGAGTAGTCACTGCAATCTATGCGCCGCGTTTGGCCGCTTCCCAGGCCTTTATGCGCTGATAGGCGATATTCAGCTGCTGGGATTTGTTGGTAGCTTCGTTTTGTTTTGCAGTGTTACCGGCATGCAGGTCGGGGTGATGGATACGCATCAGCCGGCGGTAGGCACTGCGGACTTCCTGAAATGAAGCTCCGAACTCCACCTCGAACAACTCGTAATCCTGACGGAGTTCCTCCGGCGGGAGGCGGCGGGATGTAGCAGCGGTGTGGGCGCGCCCACTGCGATTCGAGCCGGCAGCGGATCCGGAAGAAGTTCCGGAACTCGTTCCTCTGCGCAGGAATTCGTCCAGCTCGTCCCAGGCCTCACGGTAGTCCTTGTCCTCGGTATGCTGTTCAAACCATTCATCCGCCGGGGCTCCGAAACGGAGGTAGGAGCGTACTAAACGGTGGAATCTCTCAAATAGAGGGTCCATACTCATCTCCGTCGACAAATTGCTGATTTTCCTCATCCTCGGTTGAATAAGACCCGCTGAAGGCGTAATGCGGAGTGCCGGCCAGATAGACACTGTTGCTGCGTTCGTTCCACTCAAAAAAGAACCTCCCCCCCGAAGAGAGGCGGATAACTAGGTCGCGGTCGCAGAACCCGTTTGCTACCGCCGCCACGCCGGCCGCTGCAGCCGCTTCGACTATATCCGGGAGAACTTCGGATATGCCGGGCACCGATAACAGGATTTCATCGCTGCTGTTAACCTGATAAAGTACCGGCGTATGATTGTTTCCGGCAATCGGAAAGCTGGGCGGAAGGTGTTCGCTTTCAGTGGCAGAAATAATGCTGGAGTAAATTGCGGCATAAGCCCGGTTGAACAGCACCGGAGTTGATTGTATAGTGCGGTTCTGGGATTGCAGGCTGACCTGGAAATCGATAGAGCCTCCCGGAACAATCTGGTTTGCAGTGTCCGAATGGGGAATGCCGACCCGAAAGCTGAAGTGGGAACTGTCGATGCATTGCAGACGGTCCATACCGCGCCGGGTATCGAACACGAGTTCGCCCTGCTGGACCAATCCGAAATCGAAGGCGTAACGGCCGCCGCACATCAAAACCTCGATGGGCGGTGATTGTTCGTCTCCCTCGGCCGTGTAGTAATACATGGAGGCACTTTGTTCGGTGGAAGGAGTGAGGAAAATAACCCCCATCCCACCGATACCTTCTCGGCGGTGACACAAACGCTGAACTAGAGAGGCGATGGACTGCTCTGCGGGCATCTCGTTATTGAAAGCGTTTATGAGTATGTAGTCATGAGTGGCGATAAATAACTTGTAGAATCCGAATTCCATGCTGTATATCATACAAAAAAATTTGATAAGAGGCTATAATCACGGCATGAAAAGTGGCGAACGTTTCACTTCTGAAGTAATTCACACAATTGTAGCGGCGATTGAGGATGCGGAAGGCCAGGAGGTTCTGTTTTACGGGAAGGTCAACAGCGACGGACTGATCGATGAGGTAGATGCGGCCGGACGGGGCAATGAAGCGGCCGCTCCGGCGCTATTTCCCTACATGGAGAGCGGGGATGTGGTAATACACAACCATCCCTCCGGCGTACTGCGGCCCAGTGATGCCGATCTGCAAATTGCCGCGCAGCTCGGAAATCAGGGCATCGGCTTTTTTATAATTGATAACCGCGTACGCAGCGTCTACTGCGTCAGCGAACCCCTGGAGCAGGAACCGAAAACGCCTCTGGCGGTCGGCAGCCTGGCGGATATTCTCAAACCCGACGGGATCATGAGCACCGAATATCCATCGTATGAGTCCCGGGAGCCGCAAATTGAGATGCTGGAAGCGGTGTCCAATGCCTTCAACAGCCGCGAGCTGGCGGTAATCGAAGCGGGGACCGGAGTCGGGAAATCCTTGGCCTATCTCTTGCCCGCCGCCTCCTGGGCGCTGCAAAATCGCGAAAGGGTTATTATATCGACTGCAACTATCAACCTTCAGCAGCAACTGCTCGACAAGGATATACCCCTGGCTGAAAAGCTGCTCGGGAAGCGGGTCGATGCCAAACTGGTCAAGGGGCGGGGCAACTATGTCTGTCTGCGCCGGCTCGAAGACGCGCTGGAGGAGATGTCCCTGTTTGCACAGGATGAGGGCGAACTGCCGGCAATCAAGAAATGGGCGGAAGTCACCGAAAGCGGCAGCCGCGACGATTTGTCCTTTTTCCCGTCCCCCGAGCTGTGGAGCCGGGTCTGCTCCGAGTCGGATGCCTGTATGGGGCTGCGCTGTCCGCACCGGGAGCGTTGCTTTGTCATTCGATCGCGGCGGGAGGCCGCCGCCTCGAATCTGCTGGTGGTCAACCATCACCTGCTGTTCTCGGACTTGGCGGCACGGATTGACGGAGCCGGATTCGACAGCACAGCGGTACTTCCGCCGGCGGGACATCTCATATTCGATGAAGCCCACTCGCTGGAAAAAAGCGCAACCAGCTTTTTCTCCGACCGTTACAACAAGTTTGCTCTCTTCAAACAGCTGCGGCGCCTGTATAACCGCCGTCACAACCGAACCTTCGGTCTGGCCCTGCAGCTGCAGAAGTACTGCGATAACCAGGAAGTTTTTCAGAATATTCCCTCGCTTGTGCAGGAACTGCACAGTGAGGCTGACAAGCTGGACGGCGGGCTGCTGGCCTTTCTGGATAACGCGAACAACTTCTGGATAAAGCAGGCGACGGATGCGGCGCAGATAGAAGCAGTCATGGAGCCGATCCGGCATATGCGGTCTGCTCTGAATAAACTCTTGTCGGCCCTCGAACAGGGCTTGAACAACGTAGAGGAGAAGTACGCCCAGGAATCGGAGGTGTTCGAAACCGGCATAGTGATTGAACGGCTGGCCGCTTTAGCGGCGGTTTTGGGTTCTATCGAGCGTTACAGTGAACAGGATGATGCTATTTGCTGGATGGAGAAGGGCTTTACTTCAAAGCGGGAGGCTTTTTGCAATTTGATTCGCACCCCCTTGCAGATTTCAGCCCTCATGCAGGAGTCGGTGTACGAGCCACATAAAACCGTTATCGCCACTTCCGCCACCCTTACAGTCCGCAAACAGTTCACCTACTGGCTTAGCCGGGTGGGGCTGCACGGCAACTATACCGACCGGCTTATGACCCTGCAGCTGGAGTCTCCCTTCCAATATCGCCGGCAGGTGCTGTTGGGAATCCCTGACGATGTTCCGCAGCCGAACCAGGCGGGGTACCAGGAGTATGTAAATTCCTTTGTGGCCGAGAGCTTGGCACTCGCGGAGGGCAGCGCGCTGGTGCTGTTTACCTCCTATCGTATGCTCCAGGAAACTTATGACCGGGTGGCTCCCGCCCTTGAAGAGCGGGGCATTTCGGTGCTCAAACAGGGCGGAGAGGAGCGTTCAAAGCTGCTGGCCCATTTTCACACCGATATCTCAAGTGTGCTGTTTGCAACCGACTCCTTCTGGGAAGGGGTGGACGCCCCCGGGGAGGCACTGCGGCTGGTGATAATCTGCCGGTTGCCCTTTGCAGTTCCCACCGACCCGGTGGTGCAGGCGCGGATGGAAGCGGTGGAGAAGGCCGGCGGCAACGCCTTTATGCACTATTCACTGCCCCAGGCGGCCATGAAGCTGCGCCAGGGCTTCGGCCGTTTGATGCGCCGCAAGAGCGATCGCGGGGTAGTGTGTATTCTCGACTCGCGGATTATCCACAAGAGCTATGGAAAGGTTCTGCTGGACTCGCTGCCGCCGACCGGCCAGAAGATTGAATCGGGCAAGGGCGTCCTGCAGGCCATGGAAGACTTTTTTTATTCGCAATAACCGTTTTTAAATAGCCGTTTCATAAAAAAGGACTGTCTGAGAAGCAATCTCAGTCAGTCCTTTTCATTTTTTTGTTTGAATACTCAGATCTGCTTATTCCATAACAGCAAGAATATCGGAGTATCGAATGAGTAGATGATCAACGTTGTCCACGCTGACAGTGGTGCCGGCGTACTTGTCGTACATCACTTTCTGACCTGCTTTTACCTTGATAATTTCGTCATCACCAACCGCGACTACCGTACCAGATTGTGTTTTTTCCTGGGCCGTTTGCGGTATGAAAATACCTCCGGCAGTTTTCTCTTCGACTTCTTCCAGTTTGACAAGCACTCGATCACCAAGCGGCTTTATCTTCATACCTTCCTCCTGATTTAGTATTTAAAATATTTCACATTACAACATGTGTAGGAACTTCGTTCAAAATATACGAATGAATATAAGACGGGTCAAGCAGAATTATGAAAAAAGTAAGACTTGCCCCAGGCTAATTATTTTTGTATTTTATTAACGTAACAGCAAGAGGATAGAGTATATGCAGCAATGGATTTTGTTCACCAATCGCGGAAAGACGTTTTTAGCCAGGCACAACCCCAAGGATGCCGCTCACTGCTTTGAAAAAGCCCTGCAGGCCTGCCCCTCAAAGGATTCACAGGCTCTGGGAGAGATTTTTTATTTGTGCGGGGTAGCGCTTCAAAAGCTCGGGTATCATGCGAACGCCCGGGAGTGCTGGTTTTCAGCTTCCTCGATTAATCCGCGCGGTCCGGCGGGGAATATGCTGAAACGTCAGGATAATCAGGACGAGCAGGACCGGCATACGTTTAAGTCGATCCAGTTGTACCGCTATTTTTCCGGCAAGCAGGCCGATCTTTTCTATTCGGAAACCGAACGGAAGAATGTAATGCAGATAATCGATGCGTACTGGCAGGAGA
This sequence comes from uncultured Sediminispirochaeta sp., assembly GCA_964632675.1. Taxonomy (GTDB): domain Bacteria; phylum Spirochaetota; class Spirochaetia; order DSM-16054; family Sediminispirochaetaceae; genus DSBN01. Next base: position 28,737 of record CAZWDV010000019.1, on the reverse strand, counting down.
TTAAAGCGGCTGGTATTTTGCAGGAAATGCAGCCACAGGAGAAACGCGCCCTCTTTTTCGAGTTCAAAATTGACTTTGCGAGCCTGTTTTCTACGGCATACGGCCAGCAGTATGATGCCGATGAGTAATCTGTTCGTAAAATAGACCACTAAAGCAGCGGTTGCGGTGGTTTGTGTGGCATTTTTGCTATATATTTCAGCAGTTCGGCGGAGAGTGGGCTTAAATGACCCACTACATAATTAATAAAATTTGATTAAACAAGTAATAAATAACTAACTAATTGTAATATAAGTAATTAAAAAATTATATTAAGCCAACTGAAAATGGCACACTTCTTGCTTTATACAAAGTAGGAGGCAAGTATGGAAACCAAGACAAAGAATAAACGAGTTACAACAGCATCCACTTCCTTTGATGATGAGAATATTATCTCTCTTTATCTGAAAGAGATTAATAAAATACCTCTTCTCTCCCGTGAAGAGGAAAATCATTATGCGCGGCTGGCTGCCCAGGGCGACCAAGCTGCCAAAGAGAAGCTGGTGAATGCAAACCTGCGGTTTGTAGTGAATGTGGCCAAGAAGTATCAAAACCAGGGACTGCCCCTGGCGGATTTGATCAACGAAGGCAACATCGGGCTTATGAATGCGATTGAGCGTTTTGATGTGGATAAGGGCTTCCACTTTATTTCGTACGCGGTGTGGTGGATTCGCCAGGCTATTCTGAAGGCTATCAGCGAAAAGGCCCGCATGATTCGCCTGCCCCTCAACCGTGCCAACGAACTGGTGCAGATTGACAAGGCGCGCAAGGAGCTCCAGACCGGAAAAGCCGAAGAGCCGGAGATCGAGGAGATTGCCTCGGCAACTATGATGGACAAGGATCATGTGTCCAATCTAATCAATATTTCCCAGGACCTGGTTTCTCTGGAAACTCCGGTGTATGCCGATAAGGGGGCCAGTCAGCTCGGAGATTTTATCGAGGACCGTGACTATCGGGCTCCTGAAGAGGTTGCGATGGAAAACTCGTTAAAGGACGATATCAACAAGGTTCTCAAGACCCTGAGTGAAAAAGAGGCCGAAATTATTCAGTTCCGCTATGGACTCAATGGCCGCACTCCGCTGTCTCTCAAGGACATCGGCGACAAGTACAACCTGACCAAAGAGCGTATCCGCCAGATCGAAAAGAAAGCCATCAAGCGCCTGCAACATCCCTCGCGGAGTATGCATCTGGAGTCCTACACCGCATAACATGTGAGTATTCCCGGAGGGTGTCTAATCGGCACCCTCTTTTTTTGTGTTTATTGACATCGGGTGGTAATTATCTTAGCATCTTGGATAGAGATATAAAATTGGTAAATACCCAAAGATATGGAGGTTATAAGTTTTTATGGGAAAGAAATTAGTGTATTTTTTTGGCGGAGGGAAAGCCGAGGGCAACTCTGGAATGAAGGAGTTTCTCGGCGGTAAAGGCGCCAACCTGGCCGAGATGACGAATCTTGGAGTGCCGGTACCACCGGGTTTCACTATCTCCGCCGAGGTTTGTAAAATTTATTATGAAAAAAATCAGCAGTATCCGGAAGGGCTGGAAACGGAAATTGACGAAAATCTCGACAAGCTCGAGAAGATGATGGGAAAAAAGTTAGGCGATCATGACGATCCTCTCTTGGTATCCGTGCGTTCGGGCGCCGCAATTTCGATGCCCGGCATGATGGACACCATTTTAAACCTGGGTATCAACGACAAAGCGGTGGAGGGATTGGCGAAGAAAACCGGCAATGAACGCTTCGGCTGGGATGCGTACCGCCGGTTTATCCAAATGTTCTCCGATGTTGCCATGGGGCTGGATCTGCAGCTTTTCGAGGGTGAGCTGGAGAAGGCCAAAGAGGCCAAAGGGGTCGAGCTCGATACCGATCTGGATGCGGCCGACCTGAAAAAACTGGTTGAAGTCTATAAACGGGTCTACAAAGATCAGATGGGTGAAGATTTTCCCCAGGATCCGAAGGACCAGATGTACAAATCCATCAACGCAGTGCTCGGCAGCTGGATGAATGAAAAGGCCATCAAATACCGCAAAATCAACGAGATTACCGGGCTGTTGGGGACTGCAGTAAACGTGCAGTCGATGGTGTTCGGTAACTTCGGTGAAAACTCCGGTACCGGGGTTGCCTTTACCCGCGATCCTTCCACCGGCGAGAAAGTCTTTTTCGGAGAGTTCCTCGAGAACGCTCAGGGCGAAGATGTGGTAGCCGGAATCAGAACTCCAAAGAACCTTTCATATCTTAAAGAAATAAATCCGGTTATCTACGAAGAACTGTTCAAAATCAAGGACCGCCTGGAGCAGCACTATCGTGACATGCAGGACATCGAGTTCACCATACAGCAGGGCGATCTTTATCTGCTGCAGACCCGTAACGGCAAACGAACCGGTGCGGCGGCTATCAAAGTAGCGGTGGACATGGTCGAAGAGGGTATGATCAGCGAAGAAGAGGCGGTCGGACGGGTCACCCCGCAACAGCTCGATCAGCTGTTCCACCCGCAGATTGAGCCGTCCACCAAGGGCAGCCTGAATGTAATTGCCAAAGGTCTGAATGCATCTCCGGGTGCAGCTGCCGGTCAGATTGTGTTCACCGCCGATGAAGCGGAAGAGTGGGTGAAAAAGGGCAAAAAGGTCCTGCTGGTTCGCAAAGAGACCTCTCCGGAAGATATCGGCGGTATGAACGCTGCCGAAGGTATTCTAACCTCCACCGGCGGTATGACCAGTCACGCTGCAGTTGTGGCCCGCGGTATGGGTAAACCCTGTGTGGCCGGCTGTAAGGCGGCTGTGGTTACTCCGGGTTCCCTGAAAATAGAAGGAAAAGAGTACAAAGAGGGCGAGTGGATTACCATTGACGGTACCGACGGTGAGGTGTACGAAGGCCAGCTCGATCTGGTAGATCCGCAGATAACCGACGATCTTTCCAAGTTTCTCGCCTGGGCCGACGACGTGCGTAAGAAGGCCGACCGCAAGGGCGTGAAGGAGAAAGGCATGGGGGTCCGCACCAACGCCGACACTCCGGGAGATGCCCAGCAGGCCCGCCACTTCGGCGCCGAAGGCATCGGCCTGTGCCGCACCGAGCACATGTTCTTCGACGAGGGCAAACTGGAGATTTTTCAGGAGATGATCGTGGCCGAGAGCAAACAGGCCCGTCAGAAGGCCCTGGACAAGCTGTTGCCGCTGCAGAAGAAAGACTTTGTGGGCATCTTCAAGGCCATGGACGGGTATCCGGTAACCGTGCGGCTGCTCGATCCGCCGCTGCATGAGTTCGTTCCCAAAACCGATAAAGATATCAAAGAACTGGCCGGTAAAGTCGGCCTGAAACCCGAATCCATCAAGCAGATGGCCGAAGATTTGAAGGAGATGAACCCGATGCTCGGTCATCGCGGCTGCCGACTCGGTATTACCTATCCTGAAATATACGATATGCAGGTAGAGGCCATTATGGAGGCCGCCTGTGAGGTAGACCAGGAGGGGATCAAGGTAATTCCCGAAATTATGATTCCTCTGGTCGGAACCAAGATGGAGCTGAAAGTGCTGCGTGAGAACGCCGAAAAAGTGGTGCAGGATGTGCTGAAGAAGCACAACAGCAGCCTGGAATACAAGATCGGCACCATGATCGAGATTCCCCGGGCAGCCCTTACGGCCAACGAGATTGCCGAAGACGCCGATTTCTTCTCCTTTGGTACCAACGACCTGACCCAAATGACCCTCGGCTACAGCCGGGACGATATTGGCAGTTTTATCGGCGAGTACCTGGACCAGAATATTCTGCCCTACGATCCCTTCCAGAGCCTCGACCAGACCGGCGTCGGCCAGCTGGTCACCATGGCGGTTGAAAAGGGTCGCAGCAGCAAGCGCGACCTGAAGATGGGCATCTGCGGTGAGCACGGCGGAGACCCTGCCTCGATCGGGTTCTGCTACCGCAATGGACTCAACTATGTCTCCTGTTCCCCCTACCGGGTGCCGATTGCCCGCTTAGCGGCGGCGCAGGCGGTTGCCGAGGACTTGAAGAAAAAATAAGCGCGTATTGAGAAAGTAATTCGGGGGGGGCTTTTACAGCCCCCTCGCTTTCTATGAACAGTTATACAGTGTATCAACAACTTTTAGACCACTACGGCCCCCAGGGGTGGTGGCCGCTACTGCAGCGCAGCTCCCGACCGGGGTACAAGGGTGATGGGTACCATCCCGGCCTCTATGAGCTGGAGCTGCAGTCTTCCGAGCAGTTTGAGATAATAAGTGGGGCTATTCTCACGCAGAATACCAGCTGGAAGAATGTCCGCAGCAGTCTGATCAAACTTTTAGATGCCGCCCGCCGGCGGAACTTTGCGTTCGGGCCGGAGTTTGTGCTGCGTCTTGAGGTTGATGAGCTGGCCGAACTGATTCGTTCCAGCGGTTACTACAATCAGAAAGCGAAAAAACTGCGTTATATGGCTGAATTCTGTAGAGATGGGGTGTCCAAGGCCGGCCCCAGCCGCAGCGAAATGCTATCGCTGTGGGGAATTGGTCCTGAGACCGCCGATTCGATTCTGCTTTATGTGTATAATCGGCCGGTTTGCGTGGTTGATGCCTACAGCATGAGGATCTTTAAGCGTTTGGAAGGCACACAGCTCAAAGCAAAGTGGAGTTATGAGGACCTGCAAGCCGCATTTCACCGACACTTACCGGCCGATAGGCAGGTGTACAACGAGTTTCACGCTCTCCTGGTAGCGCACGCCAAACAGCACTGTACTTCAAAAAATCCAAAATGTTATAAATGCCCATTAAAAACAGACTGTACGTTTCTTGCGCAGAATGGGTGAATAGGCTACAATTCAAGGGATTTACTACCGGCAATGAGATAGAGGGAGAGATCGCATGTACATTGACAATAACAGCGACCAGTATCGTGACAATATAAACGACATTCTGCTGTTTAAGTTCTTGAGCGGACGCGAGGTTGAAGATCTGTTGCGGATGTGTGAAATACAGGTATTCGAAGAGGGTGAGCGGATTGTACAACAGGGTGAAGTAGAGCAGGCTTTTTACGCGGTAATCGACGGATCGGTTGAGGTTTCGGTAGCAGAGGGCCGCCGTAAAAATGTGTATATTTGTACCATCGGAAGTGGCGAAGTGTTTGGGGAAGCGGGGATGTTTATGAAAGTGAAGCGCACTGCCAACGTGAACAGCCTCGCGCGCACAGCTTTACTGCACATCACCCGTGGAGATTTTATTCAGTTTATAAAGAAATATCCCACCACCGGTAATAAGATTCTCATGGTTACGGTATACAGTCTTCTGAAGAAACTGCGCGAAGCCAATCAGGAGCTGGCCTTCGAACGGCAGTTCGATATAGAACAGGATGATGTCGATTCAATCGTAGACGATTTTTTAAACGCCTGACCTATTTCGGCGGGCTTAGACGGGCGGCGATTGTCCGGACCAGTTTCTCCGCAGCCTGGAATTTAGTGCTGAGCTCGATATGGGTCTGTTGACCGGATGTATCGAACACGTGTAGCTCGTTGGTGGAGGTTTCAAAACCGGCCCCCTCTGCCCCGATATCATTTACCGCGATCATATCCGCCTGAGCTTTTTCCATGCGAGCGCGGCCGTCCGCAGCCAGTTCTTCTACCGTCTTCTTATACAGTGCGCGAAATGCCACCAAAAACGTATTCGGTGAGAGTTCTTTGACCCGGTCGATTATTTTAGGAGTCGGCACCATCTCCATCTTCAGTTTTTCCGCCCCGTGGGTAGAGATTTTATCCCCGGCCTTCTCTCCGGCCTGCCAGTCTCCCACGGCGGCCGCCGCCACCAGGCAGTCGATCTTATGCACGGTCAGCAGCGTCTTTACCGTAGCGAGCATCTGTTCGGCTGTCTCGACCCGGTAGGTCGGCACATTCGGTACCGGTACGGCGGTTCCCTTCCCATACACTACATGTACATTCGCCCCGGCTAAGTAAAGGGCCCGCGCAATTTCTATGCCCATCTTGCCGCTGCTGTTGTTCGTGATTACGCGAATCGGATCGAGATACTCCACTGTGCGCCCGGCGGTTACAATCCATTCGGTGCCGGCCAAGGGGCCGGTTGTGCGCAGCAAATCAATAGCATGGAAGACAATCTCTTCGGTCTCCGGTATTTTCGCCTTGCCCTCGCTCATATGGGGCATCAGTATATAGATTCCGTCATCCTTCAGGGTTTTAATATTGCGTTTCACCGCCGGGTGGTGGTACATCGGTGCGTGCATCGCCGGCACTATCAGCATGGGAATGCCCTGACCGATGGCCGTGGTGGCCAGAGTGGTAACCGGAGTATCGTCGATACCCTGGGCAATCTTTCCCAGGGTGTTGGCGGTAGAAGGAGCAATGAGCACCGCATCGACCCGGCTGGCAACGTTTCCGCCCAGGGCTACATGTTCGATGCCTCCTCCGAGATTGGTGACGGCCGGATTTCCGGTGGCCCACTCCATTAAATTCGGATGGATCACCCGGCAGGCTTCCGGGCTCATCACTGGAAACACTTCAACCCCGTAGCGCATCAGCAGCCGGGCTATCTCGCTGCTGCGAACGGCCGCCACGCTGCCGGTAATTCCCAGGGCAATCTTTTTTCCCCGCAGGGAATTCGAAATAGAACCGAGAATATCCTTGGAAGGATGTTGCGAAAAATTATCCATCGTTCCTCCTTGACAGTTCTTCCTGCAACACTTCGAGAAAGCGTTCGAGGTGCTCCCGGGAGAGGTGCGGCATCAGGGTAAGGCGCAGAAAGCCGGGAAACTGCGAGAGTGCGTAGCCCCTCTGCCGCAGCCGGCCGGCCAGCTCATCCGGGTCGCAGTACGTTGGACGAACTCCCAGCACATTCATCACCGGTTCGATCACCGTTTCGATTCCCGGCCGCGACTCGATCTGATTTTTCAGGAAATGGGTCTGTTCCATACACTCGCGTACGGTGCGGGTAAAGCCCTCCAGTCCGAGGTGCTGCAGCGTAGCCCATACCGCCGCTACCGCTGCACCGGAGCGGGTGCCGACAATGGTCCGCTGCCGGGTCTTTCCTCCCGCCAGGTATGCGACGTGGGTGGTGCTGGAACCGGCCGTTTTCTCGCTGCGATAGAGAATGCAGCCGGAGGGAATCGGTGTTCGGCCCATCTTATGCGGATCTACAGTAAGCGAACTTACCCCGGGAAGGCGAAAATCGAAGGGGGATTGATCGTGCGGATAGCCGGCGGATTTTAGAAAGGGCAGGACAAAACCTCCGAAGGCCGCATCGACGTGCAGATACAGTTCGTGCTGCAGGGCTAATTCGGAAATTTCCTCGAGGGGATCTACTGCCCCCAGACCGGTCGTACCGGCAATTCCGACCAGGGCCATTGTGTGGGGGCCGATGGCGCGGCGGTACTCCTCTATTTTTACGCGATTCTTCGTATCCACGGGAATTTTTATCAGCTGCAGATCCATCAGGCTGGCCGCTTTGTCAAAAGAGAAGTGCGCCGTCATGGGCAGGACTACTTCGCGCCGCACGGGGGAAGTGCTGTTTTTGGCAGTCCACATGGCCAGCAGATTGGCCTCGGTCCCGCCGGTGACTATGCTGCCGACTGCCTGCGGGTTCCTGAACAGATCGCCCAGAATTCGAATTGTCTCCGCTTCCATCTCCGCCAAAGCCGGATGTAAGCCTGGGTCGCCTATATTTTTGGACAGCTGCTGTTGGAAGATATCTTCGGAAAACAGGTGGGGCTGGCTGCACATGGAACCGAGGATATGGCCGGAAGGGAAGGTGAGATCCGCCGCCAGACGCTCGTCCACCATGCGCTGTACCTTTTCTGCGGAAAGCCCCCGGGTTGGAATCGATGTGCATATGTTTTCTTGAAAATCCTCGTTCACCTCAACGCGTCCTTCTATAGGGAGCTAATGATAGGAATACTCATCCGTGGGAAAACCGCCCGATTTGACTTCATCGCTGTACTGCTGGGCCGCCTCTATTACCAGTGCATTGAGTTGGGCGTAAGGCTTTACGAATTTGGGGAGATACCCTTCGGTTAAACCGAGCATATCGTGCAGTACCAACACCTGCCCGTCGCAGTCGGGGCCGGCGCCGATACCGATGGTAGGAATTTCGAGCGCAGCGCTAATCTTTTCGGCCAAACCGCGGGGTACACACTCCAAAACGACCGCAAAAGCGCCCTGCTCCTGCAGCTCAATGGCATCGTGGTAGATCTCCTCGGCGGCCTGGCTGTCCTTTCCCTGTACTTTGAACTGTTCGGCGGTTTGGGGCAGCAACCCCAAATGCCCCATCACCGGTATTCCGTCGCCGGTCAAGCGGCTGACAACCGCGGGCTTGTTGCCCTCTATTTTCACTGCAGATGCTCCCACCTGCATCAGGGCGCGGGCATTTTTCAGGGCTACATCGGCCGAATCGAAGCTGTGATACGGCATGTCGCCGACTATGGGGATGGTGTCCCCCGCAGTCCGGGCCACCATCTCGGTATGGTACCGCATATCCTGCATGCGTACCGCCCGGGTGGTAGTATGTCCCTGCACAACCATTCCCAGGCTGTCTCCCACCAAAATAAGGTCCAGGCCCTTCACCTGCGCCAGCAGGGCGGCAAAGGCCGCATCGTAGGCGGTTAGCATGGCAATACGCCGGCCCTGCGACTTTTTTTCTATCCAGTCTTCTCTTTGGATTACCGCCATATTTATTCCTCTTCGAAGCTGAAGGAGCGCAGTCCCTCGACAATGAAGTCCAGTGAAGATTTCAAGTTAAGCCGGTTGTCAAAGGCTTCCACAATCTTTTCCAGCTCGCTGGCATCTTTTTCCTGCAGGCGCCGCACCTCTGCAATCAGCAGCGGAACCACCCGTACAATATTATCGATGATACTGATGTCTGCTTTGCGGGAGGTACGGGAGAGCGGATTCAGATCCACCGTGATCACACTTTTACCCATCGCCACCAAACCTTCGCTGCGGTCTCCGTCTTCTAGGGGTACGAACACTACGTCGGCACTGCCGATACCCCGCGGGTCTATCCGCCGTCGCTCGCTGCCGATCTCCGGGATCGACTGCGCGGCAGCATCCCCCACGCCCAACACCTCTGTGGCCCCGGCTTGCTGCAGCACTGCGGTAATTGCCTGTTCCCTTTCAAGGCTCCGATAAAACAGGTTCACCTCCAGCGGTGCCCCGCTGACTCTTGAAAGTTCAACTATATCCGCGGGACACAGGGCCGCCACATTTCCATTTATCGACAGCACCGCGTGCTCCGCCGTCAGCAGCCGGGCCGCGGCCGCTTCAATGGCCGTATGGGCCGGTTCGGGCGTATCCTCACCGCACAGGTAATCAAAAGCCTCGCCCCGGCCGTGGGCAATCAGGCCCGCCGGAGCCACTACTTTGGCCTGCACCATCTCGACAAGTTTTTCTCGAACAGATATCGACTTATAACGGGGATGATTTTCGGGTACATGAATATCCATTACAGTAGGGTTCCTCCAGAACTATTAATACCGGCCGTAAACACAACGGGGGTAATCGCATCATCGCCGGATTTTCTGGCGCAGTACGAGCGCAATTCCGCTTCAATATCCGCCGCCTTTTCGGCTGAGGCCAGTGTAAACACTCCTTCACCAAACATCAACATACTGCCGATAATTCTGTGGGCATCCAGTACTTCCAGAATATCGGCTACCCAGGGGGTAAACAAACCGGTACCCTCGGCAAATTGGCGGGAGTAGCGTAAAAAATTCTGCACACTCGGCTCAAGCTGCAAACCATCCAGGGCCGCTTTCCCATTCAGATTCACCTTATCGCGGATCTTCGCACTGGCCAGAGCCTTGCTGGTAGAGTAGGGGCCCCGCACCGCAAATACCGCCCGCAGGTCGTCCTGGTACGGAATAGCACTTATTTCGCCGTAGCCGGGAGCACCGGTTTTTGTGCGAATCTCGAATCCCCCGAAAAATTCGCCAATTACCGTTCCCAGCCCGGTTTTACACTCCACCTCGGCCCGGTGGGCGAACTGTGCCGCTTCAGCATTTGAAAACGGCGCGCCGCCCCACTGATTCAATGCCAGGGCCAGGCTCAAGGCACCCGCCCCGCTGGTGCCGAACCCGCTGCCCTGGGGCAGGTCGATCTTATGGGAAACAATAATATTTCTCTCTGGTAAAGTCGGCGCCGAGTCTATAAAATGGGAGACGACGGTAGAGGAGACATTGAGCTCCGCCGCCCTTCCGTTGAGGTAGAATTCCAGGAGCGCACCCCGGGCCGTTTCGATGCGGGTGGTCGCGCCGGGGTCAATGGAGAAACCGGCCCCGAGGGACCCCCGTTTCAGAGGGTCGGAATCGAGGTCGTCAATAAAAAATATCCCGGTTATATGTCCGGGAGCATACGCAGCAAGGGTGTTCATGTACGCACTAACGGTACTTAAAGATATGGGAAAAGTCAATAATCGCCAAAAAAACAGGGTCCTCGCCGCTTCAACCCGAGGGGTATTAATTTTGGGGTTGTTACAATTATTTAGTTTTTCATGGCTGTGTTCACCTCCCGGGCTCGCGGCAGTAGAGATCTTGCCCGCGTCTCCGGGCACAGGCGGGTCCGACAGCCGGCTCGTGCTGGAGTGGAAGTACGCTACCGGCGGACGGGTTATGGCCATGGCCCCCGGCCGGCTGGACAGCACGCGGCTGTATGTGCTTTCCGAGGACCGGCGCCTCTACTGTCTGCATAGCGACGGGCGGCTCCTGTGGCGCAGCGAACGGCTGCCCGCCCGCCCGCATCCCTTTCTCCAGCAGAGCCCCGATGGAACCCTCTACGTGAGCATGGCGCCATCGGTTATCGCCGCCTATACGCCCTCCGGGCGGCCTATCTGGATCCGCAGCACCCCCGCAGAGCAACCCGCTGCAGAATCTACCACCGAATGGATGCTGACGGGGCAAGACGGATTAATCTACGCCTTGACCGGCGACACACTCACCCTCAGGTCCCACACCGGGTACCTCGTATGGCGGGAGACCCTCACCGCCGAACCGGCTCTGCCTCCGGTTGCCGATGAACAGGGCTCCCTGTGGACTCTCGCGCTTGACGGCCGCCTCCTGCGCATCGATGCGAGCGGTGTTGCTTCGCTGGCGCAGATAGATGTGCGGCAGCAGAGTAATTCCGCTCCCTTTCGTCAAAACTCTCTGCGCATAGCCGCTGACCACCGCGGTATCGCGGTGGCAGTGGAACAAAAATTGTGGTTCTTCAATCCCGCGGGAGACCTCAATTGGGAGGCCGACCTCTACTCACCGGCGGAGAAGCTGAGTCTCGATGAAAAACGGGTCTACATACGGACCGCCGGCAACCGCATAGCTGCGGTAGACCGCCCTTCCGGAGAAGAGATCTGGACTGCACTGCTGCCGATGGAATCGGCCAGCCTCTTGTCCGGGAGAAGCCGAAACGTGCTGGCCTATAACAATCGGTTGCTGGAACTATATCGGGCCGCTGATGGAGCGCCGCTGTTTTCTTTGCCCATTGCAACACCTTCGGCGCCTCCGCAGCGACTTGCGGCGGATCAGCTCATAATCGGGGGAGCGGACTGGGTCCTTTACAGTTACCGCAGCCCCTTGTTCAGCCCTCAATCAACACAGGATGAAACTTCACAGTTTGAGGGTACTGGCGAGAGCCGGCCCGCTGCTCCCCAGCGGCAGCCCACGCTGGAAGAGGTGATCATCAGTGAGGCAAGCCACTCAGAGTACCTATTGCTGATTGAAGAACTGTCCCGGCGGGCGGGGATGACCGCATCTCGCAAGAACTATCCTGAATTAATTTCTCTGCTTTCACAGCTGGCCGGTGTAGGCGTCCTCAATCCCGTCCGCCGGAAAGGCGAATATATCAACGATTTTCCCGATGTGCGCCGAAAAGCTGTAGAGCTCCTCGGACAAACCGGAACTCTGGAAAGTCAGAATCATCTGCTTATGCTCCTGCAGTATGAGTGGGACTCGCGGGTACAAGTAGCACTGATCCAGGCAATCGGGAACCTACAGAGCGGGCTCGGAGGAAAGGTCGTACGCACCTTTCTCAGTTCGATCAAAAACGGGAAGTTCAACATAGATGCAGACCCGCTGATGACCGTGGAACTCATCCGCTGCGTTAAGAAAATTTCCCTTTACGGGGGCACGGTGCGGCCGGCGACCGGAAAAATTCTCATGGATATTTATCTCTCCAATGCCCCTCGGGCACTACGAAAACAGGCCATCGCGACCCTGCGTGAAATCGGCACAAAACCGCAAAATTAAATTTTTGTAGATGAACTCACCGTATCAGCATGTTATACTGTCAGTATGAATAAACTGCTGAACCTGTTAGGAATGTTATTAGTTGTACCGTGTCTAATCGGTGCCATAGAAATTGCAGAAGAAGAACTCGAGCGTATCTCCGACAGAGAAATCGAGTTCATCAATTATGAGGGGCCCCACGCAAAGATTGAAACGGTTGAACAAATCAAGAACATCGGCGGGGCGCTTGCGACTCCTGCCGCTGCCGCAGAAGCCCGCGAGAGCGAACGCCGCTACGCCGGTAAATATCGAATACTCCACATTGTAGCGCCGGCCGAAGCGGCCGGGTATAACGCGGATATCTTTATTCTAGAAGCAGGTGCGATGGTCGATCATATCGACAATGTGCGCCGCATTCTTTCCGGATACATCGAGGCTACTTATGAGATTAATCCGGAACGCGCCGCCGCCCTGGCCATGTTCACGACCTATTACAACGCAATTTATCGCGGTGACATAAAATATTTTCGCGAACACTACAGCGCGCCGGTACTCGAACAGCTCGATCCGGACAAAGTCGGTCTCTCTCGACGGTACGACGAGTGGCCGGGGAGTACGCAAATAGTACTTCCCCTCTCACAACTCGCAGGGGCCGAAGCACCCTCAGCTGAAACCCTGAGCACCGACGAGGTTGTCGAAGAAGTGCGCACCCGGGAAGACAAGGGCGTGGAGGAGCGCAAAGAAATTGTCGAGATGCGCGAGGAGGAGCTGGAAGAGGACCGCCGCCGGCTCGAGGAAGAGCGCCGGGAGCAGGTGGAAGAACAGCCGGCCGATCAGGCTGAAGAACCGCCGCCGGCAGAGCCAGCGCCGGGTGAAGAGGAGCCCACCTCGCGGCAGTCAGAGCAACCCGAACAATCGGCCCAGCCCGAGCAGCCTGCAGAAGAGGAGCCGGATGAGCTGGAAGCCCGGGAAGAAGAACTCACACAGCGGGAGGAGGATATCGCCGCCGAACGCGAGAGTATAGCCGAAGATCAGCAGCAGCTGATCGAAGAGGCGCAGCAGGAGACAGAGCAAGAGGAGCAGCAGCCCGCCGAAACAGAGGCCCGCCAGCCGGCGCCGGCTGCTGCCGCCGAACCGCGAACATTTCCCTTCCTCCTGTTCCGTGAGCAGAACAACGTACTCTTTGGCCGTTTCGCGCTTGTCCGCGCAAACGGGCAGCTCGACACCAGCTCCACACTCAACACTATCCGCAGCCGGCACTATGTTGACTATAGCGGCATGTATGTAGTGATAGCCGGGGAAACCACTCCTCCCCGGGCTGTCCGTCTAGTGGGGGTAGATACTGAGACTCTCGAAGTCCGGCAGCAGTCTGAAACCGATGTGTATGCCAATTCGCCGCTGTTAGAGATAGACAACCGCATCTACTGTGTGATCAGTGAGTCCGGCAGTTACTTTATTGGGGCGTTCAACGATCGGCTCGAACTTGAAAACCGTTCGGAACAGGCCATCGAGCCGTACTCGTGGCTGAAGGCGCAGGGTGAATATATCCTGGCGCAGACAGGTCATGCATCCATCCTGCGCTTCAATCTCGATGATCTATCGGAAGCGGAATAAGCAGTTTTAACGGCGCCCGAAGAGGCGCCGGAAAAACCCGGCAATAGCCAAATAGAGCTTGCGAAAGAAACCGGGATTTTTTAATTTTTCCAGTTTGGACATGCCTTCGGCCAGTTCCACCGCACTCAGATTACGGCGGTGAAGGTTTTCATCGATCTCCATCTCGAGCTCGTTCACATCCGAGCTGGTATCGACAATGTGTGCTTCAATATTCTTCCAACCGAGTCTTTTGGAGGCTTCTAATCTGCGCTGACCGGCTATAAGCTCACGGTTACTGTTTATTAGAATAGGATTCATAAGACCATAGGCTTTCAGACTTTCCATAAGTTTAGATAAGTCGCCGAGGTCTTGCCGTATACGCCGTTTTATTACAATTTCTTCAATTGGAATTTGCATATTACAGACTCCTGTGTGATACGATCTCACTTAAGCCTATCATAGTTTACCGGACAAAAGAAGTCTAATTTTGGAAGTTCATAGGTCTTACAAAATTTGAATTGCTATTAATCCAACAAGGGGTTCACGTTACTGTTCGAAGAAGAGTCGCTTTGCTCGTCCGAGTCCGAGCCGAAAAGGTTATCCCGCTCACTGCTAATCTGGTCTTCAAGGCCCTTGAGAAGGTCCTCGTTCATTTCCGGAGCCGCATCGAAGTTGAGGTCGAAATCCTCTATCATCATTGAATCCTGCAGCTTTCTTACCAGTCCTTCGTCGCGTTCTTCTTTGAATTTGTGGATATCGCAGAACTGCTTCGGTTCGGTGCCGGCGATGAAGATCTCGTCCTTACTTTCAGGACAGTATTGGGTCGGCAGCAGTCCGGATTCGGTGCACACCTTCACTTCCACCAGCCCGGTATCCGGTCTGGAGAACTCCTTGGCCGCGAGACCCTGATGAATCGCCTTCATGTATTCGGCCCATACCGGACCCGCAGCGGTTGCACCGGTGAGTTCGCGACCGAGTGAGTTGCCGGGAGTATCGAATCCGAACCAGACGGCGGTAGAATAGTAGGGAGAGAAGCCGACTGTCCAGGCATCGCCCCAGTTCTGAGTGGTTCCGGTTTTTCCGGCCATCGGCATATCGTCGAAGCCACCGACATCTACCCGCCGCCGCGCCAGGGTACCGAATTCAACCGTGCTCTGCAGCAAGTCGACCATTACATAGGCCGCCTGGGGCGAGAGAATCTGATTCTGTTCGTTGCTGTGTTTCTGCTGACGGATGCGTTCCTGCTCCGGGTTGATAATACTCTCCCCGTCGCGGTTGAGCACCCGGGTTATCGCCATCGGTTCAACCGCCTTCCCCTTGTTTGGAAAGGTAGCAAACGCCCTGGCCATTTTGATCGGCGCCACAGCGGTAATACCGAGACCGAGGGGGAATCCGCGCGGGAACAAGGTGCGATCTTCCTGTTTATCCTCCATGCCGAGCAGTTTGGAAGCCCGCTCAATAGCGGGATCAAAACCAATGCCGTCTAGTACCTGCAGAGAGGGTACGTTCATGGAGGTTGCCAGGGCATAACGCAGCAGCACCGATCCTTGCCAATTGCCGAGATAGTTCATCGGCTCGTAGCGTTTGCCGTTGTTGTCGAAAAATACGATCGGACCGTCGTAGAGTCGGGTTGCCGGCGTATATTTTCCGGAAGAGATTGCCGCTGAATAGTAGAGCGGTTTGAAACTCGAACCTGGTTGTATTTGGGCGTCCACCGCACGGTTGTACTGTTTGGTTTCGAAATCACTGCCGCCGACCATTGCCATAATATGACCGCTGGTATTATCGATGGTAATAAGTGCTCCCTCAACAGTATTGGACCGCTTGAGCTCATCGGTTACTCCCCGGGAGTACTGCGATACTTGGTACAGACCGTTATCTCCGAGCATCGATGAAAGCAGCTCAATACTCGGAGCAATCGACTCAAAGTAGTGCTTTAGGGCAGCTCTTTTTT
This sequence comes from uncultured Sediminispirochaeta sp., assembly GCA_964632675.1. Taxonomy (GTDB): domain Bacteria; phylum Spirochaetota; class Spirochaetia; order DSM-16054; family Sediminispirochaetaceae; genus DSBN01. Next base: position 12,958 of record CAZWDV010000019.1, on the reverse strand, counting down.
CTTTCGCACCTGTAATGTAAATATCCTCAATGTTGTAGCCGAGCGCCAGCAGCTCTATAATCGGCAGATACGTCTTATCCACTATATCCAGCCGTTTGTTTTTGTTACTGTGATACTCTTCGTTGATGCGCCGATAAGACTTTTGCATAATCGAATCGGCTATGCGCTGATAGTCCAGATCGAGGGTTGTGTGAACAATATACCCGTCTTTATTGATGTCCACCGCGCCATACAGCATATCGTTCAGCTGGAGCCGTACATATTCGCTGAAGTAGGGCGCTTTACTTTGGTTGTCGAAGTACGCACTGGCGATGTTGGACCGGTTATAGTCGTAACTGTTCCAGTAGCTTTGAAACGAACGGTCTGCCTCTTCACGGGAAGTATATCCCAGCTCGACCATCTGATCGAGGACGTCCTTCTGGCGGGCCCGGGCCCGTTCGGGGTAATTGAGCGGAGAGTAGAGCGCCGGACTCGCCAGCTGTATGACCAGGATGGCCGCCTCGGCCTCGGAGAGTTCCCGTGCCGAATGGCTAAAGTAGAACTGAGACGCCGCCTCGACACCGTAAGTGTTGTGACCGAAATACATCTCGTTTATGTACATCTCCAGTATTTCGTATTTCGATAGCTCACGCTCCATCTTGAAAGCGTACCAGAGCTCGCGGAGTTTTCGCATAATGGTAAGTTTGGAACGGTCGGCGTAGTGTTTACCGGCTACCTGCTGGGTGAGGGTGCTGCCCCCGGAAAAGTAATTGCCGATAGCCACGTTCCAGGCCGCACGGGCGGTTCCGCGAAAGCTGAAACCGTTATGGTCGAAATAGTCGGCGTCCTCACGGCTGATAAGGGCATACATGAGGTGTTTGGGCAGTTCTTTTATTGGAACGATATCGCGTTTTACATCCGAGAAAATTTCAGTAATCAGCTCGCCGTCGCGGTCGTAGATCTGGGTCGGCAGCGCCGGCTTGTACTCTTTTAAGTCCTCCCGGATAACCGCATTGCGCAGTTGAGCAATGGCATAGCCACCGCCTACTCCAATTGCAAGGGTAATCAGTATTGTCAATGCCAAGAATATTTCGGCGTATATTTTCTTCTTTCCATTCAGGATCATATCTTTAGTACCCTATGTGGACTGGACCCTTTTGTCAAGTTCTACGATCTAAGATTGCTCATCGATCTTGTCGATATATTGCGGAGCCAAAGGATCATCCGGGTCGAGTTCCAGCACTGTAAGAAAAAAGCGTCGGGCGAGCTGCCGGTCACCCTGTTTAAGGGACAATATCCCGAGGTTAGAGATGATCTTCGTATTTTCCGGCTCAATCTGCAGTGCCGCTTCGAGATGCTGCTTGGCCTCACTGTATTCTTCCAGCTCGAGGTTGCATATGGCCAGTTCGTTGAGAGTATCGGAGTGGTCGGCATTCAATTCTAAACTCTTCTCAAAGGCCGCTTTCGCGTCGGTGTAGTGTCCGGTTTTTCGCAGTCCCCAACCTAATAGAAACCAGCCGTTCCACACCTCGGGATTACGGTCGAGAAAGTAGTGAATACGCTCGATGCCGCGTTCTTCCTGACCCATTTTTATAAAGTCAAAGGCCTCATTGAATACAAGGTCGTCTTGTCGCTTTGTATCAATTTCTTTGAGCACCTGTCTAACTTGCTCTACCTTTTCCGAATCTTCTTCGGCATTTGTGATAAAAGTGGTGAAGTGTTCTTTTGCTTTCGGTATATTTCCCTGCTGCAAAAAGAAATGTCCGGCGCTAAAATGCAGATCGGGGGCCTGCGGATGAAACCCGCTGCCTCGTTTATAGGCTTCGAAGGCCTGCTCAATGCTCGCTTCTTCAGCTTGGGGTTCGCTGCGTTCCCGATGCTGTTTCGCTTTTTCTTCGAACAGCAGTGCCAAATTCACAAAATTGCTCTCCTGGTCCGGAGCGAAATTCACCAGCGAGCGAAAAATCTCTTCAGCCAGCTCGAACTCATGGTTGCGAGCCTTGAAAATGCCGGTCTGAGTCATCTCAGCCACTATATTGGGCTGAATTTCTTCTATAAAGCGACGGAAATAGTCTAAATGCGGATGTTCCGGCTGATATGCAAACAGCTTCAGCATTGCCGCAATAATCATCTCCCAAGAGAGCGACCCGAGTAGTTGCTCCGACCCTTTCGGAACCTCTACCGGCAGCGGAATCGAAGTATCTATCTCAAACTCTCCGATTTTCCGTTCGATGTCGTCGGGCAAGGATATATAATTGATATTCTCCAGCGGAGTGGTATCCTCCGGGGGGAAAGGTATCTTCGGTTTTTCTTGAGAACTCATATTAACTTCCGCTTTTCAGCTTTTTCTGTTTAAAGTAGTCGTTGAGGATCATTTGATACTCTATAGGAATTTTCGTGTCTTCAAATCGAATCGCCAATGCTACCAAATCTTTGCGTCCCTCGACTGTTTCGTTGCGGACGATATTTCCACCGATTTCGATCTGCCCTTTTTCAATCGTTTCGATATGCAGGGCAGCCTCTTTGTTTACAAGAAACTTGCCGACTCCGGCCAGGATGACTTTTGCACCGGAGAAGGAGAGATCGCGAATAATACAGGTTCGCGGTACCCCCTGAATGTATACACTGCCCGCTTTTGCTATAATACCGAGCTTTTTCACGCTGTCGGCATTTAAAATGATGCGCTCCTCTTTTCTCTTCTGCGACATCATCTTTGCATCGAGGATTTGTCCTAGAATAGCGATAAGGTCGTCAGGGGGGCGCTGAGTGAAATCCAGAGAAATGAAGTTGAGGCTCGGTTTTTCTGCATTATAAGGATTGTAGCCGGTAACCCGGGCGGAAACAAAAAACATCAAAGGGTCGATTTTGTCGTTTTCCCGAAATGCAAACCGCAATGACACCAGGTTGTTTGCATTTCTGATCTGTTCATACAGGTCGGAGGAGATATTTGCGATTAATTTAGCAGATGTCATGGAGACACTGTAAATAATGCAGGGAAGATGATATCCGGCTGTTTTCAGAAAGACATTTTTCGGAATTAGGCCGGTGGCACGAATGATCTCTTTTGTGAATGTTATTTCAGAATTGTTATAACTATCGAAATAGTTGTTGATCTGTTGACTCGTCATTATCGGCATTATCTGAATCCTTCACCTTCACTTATAAAAACCCGCAGTGCCGCTCGGGGTGTATCTCTTGAACTCTATGGTTCAAGTGGGTTTCCGCAACGGAGCATCCTGTTCAACCGCGAAGGCCGAGCAATTCAACCCCATTATCAGGAATCCCGTTTATTAAGGTTGACCCAAGAGATTTTTGTCCCCTCCCGTACACTGCAGGTAACGCTTTGCTATTGATCTATAGTGCGATCGATGAGCTCAATCAAGTCTAAAGTGACTGATTCTGCTTCTACCGATTGCTGCTGCAGTTTCTGCAGTTCGTCTGTAGTTATTATACTTGATATAATGGCTGTCCGTAAAGGATCGGTCACTCCCATTGTTTTACGAATCTGCTCGAACCGCTGTTCAACCTTCTGCACCAACTTGTACACATAGTCTGGGTCTTCGTTGGTTTTGATGGTAAAACTGGTACCGAGCAAATGTATGCGAACGGGATCACCTTCCATTTTATTAAAAAATGTCCAGTTCTCCCGTGGGGGAGTCTTTCTCATCGGATGAGTTGTCCGAATCCTCCTCTGATTCCTCTTCGTTCTGGATAATCGAAGAGGAGGGCGATTCCGCTTGACTTGCATCACTTTCATCAACGGTTGGATCTTCCTCTAATGACGATGTCTCTTCTGGGGAAGATTTTTCCTCTAAATCGTCTTCGAGCCGGTTGAGTTCGTCCAGTGCGTTGGTAATTCCCTGCTCGATTTCTCCCTGGTCGCGTTTGAACGATTCAATTAGCCGTTCGAGTTCTGTGATACGGCTTTCGTAATGTTCAAGCTTGGATTTGAGCGATTGATTCTCCTGTTTGAGCAGGCTGATGCGCTCAACGGCGCTGTGCACCTTTTTGTCCAGGAGACGTATCTGCTCAATTGTTACCATAAACTATTCTCCCAACGCTGTTTTTGCTTTGGACACCAGCTCGGAAAAGGCCGGCTTGTCTTCGATGGCCAAATTCGAGAGGGCTTTACGGTTAAGATTGATCTCAGCTTTTACCAGCCCGTTCATAAACCGGGAATAACTCATTCCCTCGGCGCGGCAGGCGCCTGAAATTCTGGTGACCCACAGGCGGCGAAAATCCCGTTTACGGCGTTTGCGGTCGCGATAGGCGTACTGACCGGCTTTCGCAACTGCATCCTTTGCAGTTCTGTAATTCGTACTACGGCGTCCCCAATAGCCTTTCGCTCGGTCGAGTATCTTTTTGCGTCTATCTTTTCTTCGTGTTCCATCAGTTGCGCGTGGCATATCTTTCTCCTTGTATCAATTCTCAGTATACAGCTGCCGGAGGTAGTATTTAGAAACTGTAAGGCAGCAGTTTTTTAACTTTTTTTTCCTCAGTAGCGTGCAATACACCGGCTTTGCGCAGATTTCGTTTGCGTTTGGTGCTCTTTTTGGTCAAAATGTGGCGCAGACCCATTTTCTTGTATTTCACCTTCCCGTTAGAGCTTACTCGCAGGCGTTTTGCTGCCGATTTTCTGGTTTTCATTTTGGGCATATTTTCGATCCTCGCTTTCTACATAGAATTTCTATTTTTATTTCTTGCTTTTCGGGCTAAGAATCATCGACATAAACCGTCCTTCCATTTGGGGTTTTCTGTCAACACTGTATTTTGTATCAAGCTCATCAAGGTTGGCGAGTATCTGCATCAATACGTCACGACCGATTTCGGTATGGGCCATCTCGCGCCCTCTGAAACGGACTGTAACTTTTACCTTATTTCCGCCTTCCAGGAACTCACTTACATGCTTGGTTTTGAACTCAAGATCGTGTTTCTCGATCTTCGGCTGCATTCTAATTTCTTTGAGCTTCAGTTGCTTTTGTTTCTTGTTTGCATCCTTGCGCTTTTTCTCAAGCTCAAACTTGTATTTACCGTAATCGAGTATTTTACACACAGGAGGGTTTGCATTCGGCGCCACTTCTACTAAATCGGCTCCCACCTCTGCGGCGAGATCGATTGCCTGGGGAGTAGGCAGAACGCCTCTCTGTTTTCCTTCATGATCAATTACGCGAACTTCACGTACCCGGATCTGCTTGTTGATCCTTAAATCTTTTGCAGCCAATCTGCCTCCTTCTAAATAATCGCAAAGTGGGTGTTAATATAGCATTCAGGTAAGAAAAGGTCAAATGGTCAAGCTCTTGCAGTCGATAAAAATAAGCCCAAAAGTCAGCTTTCATGCCCCATTCGGACGCTTCCTTACTGTAATGAAAAATGGTACTATAAATACCGACGGTATGTATATATGATAACGATGGAGAGGTGAAAAAACATGTATTCCCTGATAATCGATCATATCAAATATCTCGACAGTGCGTTCAAACAATATGCTGCAGCAGTTCATGATGAAGGCTTTAGAAAGTTTCTGAACTCGATGCGCAGCCAGGAAGAAGCCAATCTGGCGACGTTGGAGGAGCATGCGGCTGAGTTGAAATCTTATTCGGCACATACCGAAGCACTTTCAACAGTAGTTCGAAAACTCACTGCTCTTAAGAAGGATGTGCACCTGCTTTCTGCGCTGAAGCGGACCGAGTTCCTCGAGTACATGCTGGAACTACACAAGGTGTGGGCAGAACTCTATCGGGAGTGTGAAAATGCATGTAAATCCGAAGCGACCGCCGAGTTTATACACAGCTTACGGGAAGATGAAAAGCGCCATATAGCTCTGCTGCAGGATCGCTTTGAACTTGAGCAGCTCCTGTAACCCGCCGCGGCCGGTTCGCGAATATGCAGTTGCACTAATACGTTGTTAGTGATACTCTCAGACTGCTATGGTACTGTTTTTAATTTTTTCAATACCCGTTGCAGTGGTGCTCTACTTCAAGCTTGTCTTTTCCGGTTATTTTGAAGGCGGTCAAATCTGGCCCCCCTTTTACCGGGGGCTGGCCTCGTTTGTAATCAGCGCTCTGCCGATCTATTTGATAATCGAGTTGTACCCTGTAACCTATACTCAGAGTGCACTGTATCTTCGTTTTTTAATGATCGATTTCCTTGTGTTCTGTGTAGGTGCTCTGCTGTTTTTCTTCATGTGGGAGCGGCGTAAGCTCCATGTGAGTTACGGAAAACCGCTTTTCGTAGAAATCGCGGCCTTTTTCGGAGGTTATGTTGTCCTAATCGGTGTACTCTATGCTGTAGTGCACTCTTACGACATGGATACCTATCGGCTCTTCGCGTATCCAGTTCTGTTGCTGTTGCTGTTTTGGCTGACTTCGGTGCTGGTATACCTGTATCAAATAGCGGGGGACTGGAAAGGCTATCTGTGGATTGCCGCACTGCTGGGACCGGCGCTGTTGTACTCCTTGATACCTTTCTTCCATATGACCAGCCACATATTCTACTGCTGGCTGAGTTTTGTACTGCTGGCTGTGCTGACCGCTGCTGCAGCTCTGCTTTTCACTAAAAAACGGATACTACCCGGCCTCTAAGCAAAAAAATCAGGCAAAAAAAAACCAGTAGGAACGGTGGAATGCCGCACTACTGGCTTTTTTCACTGAGTGACTACTACTTACACTACTTCAACTGACCCTATTCAGCATGACCGGCGGAACCGAGCACGTTTTCATTTTTGTGTTTGTAGAGATCCTTCAATGAGTCTCGGCCGGGGCCGAGATATTTGCGGGGATCGAAGATCTCCGGTTTTTCGGCCATAACCTGGCGGATCGCTGCAGTCATGGCAAGCCGTCCATCGGAGTCGATGTTGATCTTGCATACCGCGGATTTACTGGCTTTTCTCAGCTGCTCTTCGGGAATACCGACTGCGTCCTTAATTGCACCACCGTATTTGTTGATGATGTTGACATATTCGGCGGGAACCGAGGATGATCCGTGCAGAACTATCGGGAATCCAGGCAGGATTTTTTCGATCTCTTCGAGAATATCGAAGCGCAGGGGAGGGGGAATCAGAATTCCGTCCTCGTTGCGGGTACACTGATCGGGGGTGAACTTGTTGGCCCCGTGGCTGGTTCCGATTGAAATCGCCAGGCTGTCTACGCCGGTTTTCTTCACGAAATCTTCAACCTCTTCCGGCTGAGTGTAATGTGACTCTTCTGCTACCACATCGTCTTCAATACCGGCTAGCACGCCCAACTCTCCTTCTACAGTTACGTAGTCGTTTTGGGAATGGGCGTAGTCGACAACTTTTTTAGTAAGTTCGACGTTTTTCTCGTACGAATGATGGGACCCGTCGATCATAACAGATGAAAAACCGCTGTCGATACAATCTTTACAGATTTCAAAAGAGTCACCGTGGTCGAGGTGCAGGGCGATCGGAATGTTCATCCCGAGTTCCTTGGCGTACTCCACCGCTCCCTGAGCCATAAAGCGCAGCATCGTCTGGTTGGCGTATTTGCGGGCGCCCGCCGACACCTGCAGAATTACAGGTGATTTAGATTCGACACAGGCTTGGATAATTGCCTGCAGCTGTTCCATGTTGTTAAAATTGTATGCAGGAATTGCATAGCCGCCTTTCACTGCTTTTTGAAACATGTCTTTCGTGTTTACTAGTCCGAGACTTTTGTATGAGTACATACTCCTCTCCTTTCATTTTATATGTTACACTCTAACGATCTGCCGAAGAGGGGTCAAGGCTAGTAGATATGAACTCGGAAAGGCTCAATTCTCATGTGCGAAGGCTTCTTTTAGTTTTCTTTTCGATGATACTCGTTGCAGCACTTCTCATGTGGTACCTGTACGAGTTCCGGCGCGTGGTGATCTGCACCGATTCACTCTGGAATCAGGCCTATCTGAAGAGTGAAAAGAGAGAAATGCAGTTGCGAATCAATTTGTTGAATCGATTTTATCTTCCTGAAAAAAAAGTAATACCCCTGAAAGAGGCTACCCAGGAGGTTATAGAAGCCAGCTGCTCCGCAAATAACCGGGCTGTGTATCTGCTCTCGCCGTATCTTTCCTCCATAATCAACCCGCAACGGCTGCTGGAGGTAAATCCGCGCGCCCGGTTTGTGTTGTGGGAGTCGGCCCTGTCAAGTGAAAACAGTCTGTCGAAATTTGAGAGCTTCGGAAGCAAGCCGCGAATGTACCTTTTGTATATAGATCATACAAAACTGGCTAATGCCTTTGCCGCGGCGTTGAAACCACTGATGCTATCCGCTTCAACAGATGCACAGGAGGCGGTTGATGCGCAGGCCGGAAACACAGTTCAATTTTATTACAGCAGTCAAGGAACCTTCCGGCGGTCTGATATCCGTTCCATAAAATTGCGGCTTGAGGATGAGATAGCGGGGATACGGGTACAGCTGGTTGATATGGGCTCCTCTCAAGCGCGGACAGTGGATGCGGAAATTGCATCTGACGCTATCGTGCTGCTGGCCGGGGGCGGAGGGCTGGAGTTACAGCCGCTGCTTACTAAAATCGAGAACCGTGGTGGCCGGGTAGTTGTCTTTGGAGACGGGGCCCTCAGAGGCTGGCCAAAGGGGGTAGAAGCTGAGATAAGTATTGATCTCGAAGCATCTCTCTTAGAGGTATTAGAAAGACTGCCGCGTCTGTCGGGAAACAGGGAAGAATTTGAAGAAATCACTACTCAAAACCCGGCAATACAGCATTTAGCAGTCCGTTTCAGGATTACTCGGTAGTTTGTTACGTCTTTTTAGAAAAAGATTTGACAAACATTTGGCGACGAAATATAATTCGAAGTGCTTACGGTTGTGCATTCTTGTAAGTAAAAAGGAGTTTATAAATGAGACAAGGCAGCCTGCATTTTGTGTGTCTTCTAATGCTTCTCCTGCTTCTTTCGCCAACGCTGCTAGTTGCCGATGAGAAGACGCTTAACCTTGAATCGAGAATATTGGAGACATTCGACCCTGATACAAGAACTACAGACTGGTTCATTCGCGGCAGCAAGTTTATGACAGAAGGATTTCCGAAGAAAGCGTATGCTAAAACTTGGCCGGAAGCGCTGTTCGGCGCGAATAGAGAACAGAGAGAGCTTGAGGTTTTAGGGGCCCATTTTAAGTTCGATCGCCAGGGATATAACAATGTCGAGTTAATTCCCGTTACCGAGGGTGAGGATGGAGAGCCGGTTCATAATCCGATTCCCCTCCCGGGCCGAGCGCGGCAAATCGATTTGTGGGTCTGGGGATCCGACTTTGACTACTACATGGAACTGCACATTCGCGATTTCCGCGGTGTGGTTCACTCGCTGTTTTTAGGAAACCTGAACTACACGGGCTGGAAGAATCTTGGTACGGATATTCCTTCCTATATACCCCAATCCCAGCAGTATGCGCCGTATCTGGCGGGATTGCAGCTGGAGAAGATTGTGGTGTGGACTAAACCGACTGAACGCGTACACAACTGCTATTTGTATATCGATCAAATAAAAGTACTGACCGATGTCTTCGTTTCTCGGTTCGACGGTGATGAACTGGCCCGGCCGGAGCGAGTCCAAGAGATTTGGGAATCGGAAGGAGAGTAAATAGATGACAGCACGTAAGAGCATAATTCTACTTTTTGTTTTATTATTTGTGAGTTCTATGACTCTTTTTGCCCAGCTTGAAGATGTCGGAGAACCGAACCCCGAACAATTAGGTGTAGATGCCGCCCAGCAGAAGTTGCGTACGGTATCTATTTCTAAATTCGAAGATGCCGGTTTTTGGGACGCAGAGATTCCGCTTGAACAGGGCTTAGTTACTATTCGAACTCTCCAGGGAGCTCCAATAGATAAAGAGGTTCTGGAGGCTGAGCAGGAAGCCGACATTCAGCTGGAAGATAAAAACGTTCTGGGAGTGAAAGTACAGTTTTTTAAACGCGGTATGCACCAGGTTTCGGTAGCACCTTCACGGCCGCTGCCTGTTGAGGGAATAACCAAGACACTTTCTATGTGGGTAGTCGGACGGAATTCACCGCATATTTTGAAAGTGCTGATTCGCGATCAGTTCGGTAATACCGGCGAGGTAACCATGGGTAAGCTGAACTTCACCGGGTGGAAGAAAATGGTTGCGACAATTCCGACTCACATCAAACAACGTGATTATCACTATGCGAACCGAATGGGTATCAAGGTCGAGGGGTTTCGAATCGATATGGATCCTGAAGAAACTTATGGAACCTATTACATCTATTTCGACGGATTGCGGGCTAATACCGATCTGTTTGCCGAAGAGAGCCGCGACGTCGACGATATGAATGACAGCTGGTAAAATTACCGGAACAGTTTGTATGAACCAAGTTACATATGAGGGCCTCTGTCGGGGGTCCTCTTTTTTTATTTATGTTTTTGTACTATTAATGACTCTGCTATTGAGTCCTTCTGTGGCAAGGGCTGAGGATCTGACAATAGAGGTGTTTCAACCCGCCGCGCATTATGCCCATACCGAACGTGAAAATGTCCGCGTCTATCAGGGGCAAAGATATCAGGGGTTGCAGTATCGCGGACGGCGGGTGTATCTGCAGCGCACCGGCAGTGCTTTGGTTGAGGAACGGATTGATTCCGGACTCTCATCCGGTCCGTCTGAATCTACCGGTGATATGTATAGCGGCAGCGTGTACCTGATAAAAACACTTACCCGGGATGCACTGCGAGTTCTTCAGCCGGTTGACCGGGAAATTGATATCACGTGCAGGGTTTCTCCGCAGGGATTTACGGCGGTGGAGGGTTCGGAGCTTCCGATGCGAACCGGTTTTCCGGTTTTGGCAGAGGGAGACATTGTACCCGGGGATACCTGGAAAGCGGACGGAGCGGATGCGGTCTATCTTGAAGACGGCACACTGATTGCACAGCCGTTTCACTGTGCATATACCTATCGAGGTTCGGGGGTGTACATGGAGCGCCCGGCGCAGATAATAGATTTTTCTTATACATTTTTCGAGAATGATCCTTACGGCCGACGTGCGCGGGCTCTGCGCGGGCAAGGCGTGGGAGAAATTGTCCTTTTCACAGGTGACAGAGGCGGTTATTTCATCAAAGAGCGGCTTACACGCCACTATCTCGTAAACGGCACCCCGACTACTCGTGAGGAGGGGTTCCGACTTACCTGGGGCCGCGGCATCACCATCGGCGAAATCGAATCACTGCAAAGGACTATGATCGCCTCACTTCAAGGTGATGAGAAAGGTAAGCAGCCGGGAGCATCGGGAGCGGCTGGTAAATCCGGAACCGAAGATGAACCAATTGAGGTAGAGCGTACCACCGAAGGGATCAAACTCAATCTTCCGCGGATTCATTTTGTGCCCGATCAGGCAAAAATTCTTCCACGAGAAAAAAAACGCCTCGACAAACTTGCTGATATGCTGAAAAAAGTCCCTGATGCATCCTTCATGGTTAAAGGCCACACCGCCGATGTCGGCAGCCAAGAGAGCCAGTACGAGCTGTCGGTAGAAAGGGCCCGTACTATCATCGAAGAGATGGCAGCCCGCGGCTTGGAACCCTCTCGCTTTGTCTATCAGGGCTTAGGCGGCGATGAACCGGTAGCCTCCAATGAGAGCGAAGAGGGACGCGCGCGGAACCGCCGGGTGGAAGTGATAATCCTGAATCAGTGAGACTTAGTTTTGCTCGAAGAGCCTTTTGAAATTTTCCGAGACTATTTCTATCAACGCTTCGACCACTAGACCGTGAATCTCTGAGAGTTGATAATAAACAAAACCGACATGCCCCGGGTGGTTCGGCTTGCCGCGGACGTTCTGCGGACTGAGAAAGGGGCTGTCTGTCTCCACCAGTATCCTATCCAGGGGAACGACCTTGGCGGCCTTACGTAAAACTTCGCTGTTTTTATACGTAAGATTTCCGGCAAAAGAGATGTTAAGGCCGGCTTCCAGAAACTTCTGGGCTGCGGATGCATCCGAAGAGAAACAGTGCATAATTCCGCCGCCCTTCGGCGGTGTCGTGCGGAGTACCTCTCGCACCGCTGTATCTGCATCGCGGTTATGGATGATGACGGGCAACTGATGCCGGTTGGCCAGTTCGATCTGCCGCTGCATGAGCTCTTGTTGACGCTCAACAGTTCCATACTTCCAGTACAGATCGACTCCGATTTCACCTACGGCTGCTACCGGGTGCTTTTCCAGGTCAGCCGCGAGTATCGACAGCCGCTCATCTATGTGCTCATGCTCTGCTTCGGACGGGCAAAGCCCGGCGGCCAGTTTGATTTGGGGATATTTTTCGTGCACCCACGCGCGGCCCCCGGTATCACCGGCTACAATCCCTATGTCGATCCCGCCGGTCATGCCTGCCGTCAGAGCCTGTTGTAGCAATGCATCGGCATCCAGCCCCTTTGTCTGCATCATGGCCGTGTGGAAGTGGGTGTCGATCATACCCGGGAGCAATTCGAAATGGGGTTTTATGCTTTTTTGATTCTGGCTCATCTTCTCTCTATGCCCTTCATAGTGGTCTGAGCCTTAATAGCATTATTTACAGGTTTTATCAATGCGGTTGATTCGTGGTGCGGCGCTTACAATTTTAAAACCATTCCCTTCAACTAGTTGACGCGGTCCCGGCACACAGGTACTATACTATTCAACCGCCGGGGTGGTGGAATTGGTAGACACAGGGGACTTAAAATCCCCTGCTAATAATATTGGCGTGTGGGTTCAAGTCCCATCCCCGGCAATTTTTTTTGCGGAAAATAAAAATCTCTTCTTCCAATAATACGGTTTGCTGTGTAGATGTGCTACAGCTAGTATAATGATTTCATTGCCACGGATCTGATAGCTAATCCCCTAAGGAAACCTTTGTTTTTTGCAGCATCCTGCTCTATCTGATATTGGTCGCATATAGGAATCCCTATATACACTATAGCTTTAACTTAAAATCCAAATCCCCTGGCCATAACAGAAGATAAATAAAACCCCAAGCTGTTTCTCATCAAGAGTC
>CAZWDV010000018.1:44910-50025 GCA_964632675.1 uncultured Sediminispirochaeta sp. | reverse complement strand
ACCTTGGTAAAGACGGATAATTGTTTGAATAGACTCTGCATACCTATTTTCATATTAAATTCAAACCTCTGAAAAAGCAATAACGTCCACAAATAGTTGACTTAATAGGTGGTTCAACGCAAAGTATAGGTATGGAAATGGAGGAAGAATTATGAAAATTCAGGTACTCGGCTCAGGGTGCCGCAAGTGTGAGCACCTGGCCCAGAACGTAGAGGCGGCGATAGAAGAGGGCGAGGTAGAAGTTACTTTTGAAAAAGTTACTGATGTTAATACAATTCTTGAAATGGGAGTTATGATTACCCCTGCGCTGGTGATTAACGGGGAGATAGTCTCAAAGGGAAAGGTTCCCTCGGTCGAAGAATTGATTGAGCTGATCGAGGACCAGTAGAGCGCTGGCTGCCGCCCGTGATAATGTTGATTCTCTGCCTTGAATTTTAGATTTTCTCTTATTATGCTAGAGGTGATGAAGAATGTAGTCTATCACAGGGGTTTGATTCGCACACAGCTGAATCGGGACCCCTGTGTTTTTTTAAAAGGAGGCGTCTATGCAGGTTAAATGGTTACTGGCTTCCGATATTGACAATACTCTGACAGGTAACAGAATCGCACTCGATACTCTGCGGACGGAAATTGACGAATTACGGGCAGACAACGAACTGTTTTTAATACTGTCGACAGGTCGTAGACTTGAACAGGTAATTGACGGATTCGAACAGGAGGGGATACCGGTTCCGGATGCAATTGTATCGCAGGTGGGAACCGAGATATACCTGCCGCCGTACACCCGCGGAGACGATCCTCTGCACGTGTGGCGGGACATGCTGATGGAAGATTTCTCGCGTGAAGAGGCTCTGAAGGTGATTGACGGGGTCGAAGGTGTAGTGATGCAGCCGGAGAAGTTCAATACCCCTTTGAAGGTAAGCTGTTATCTCGATTCAGCTCCCGATCCGGAGTCCGCAGTGAAGAAAATTCGTAAGCGGGCCGAATACGATAGCGACGGCTTATGTCAGGTTGTGTGGTCTAGCGGACGAGATTTGGATGTTATCCCGGCGGCGGCCGGCAAGGGTAATGCAATTCGCTTTGTAATAAATCTCCAAAAACTGGATGTTGACAACATAATAGTAGCCGGGGACAGCGGCAACGACCGGTCGATGTTTGACGAGTTCGAAAGCGGCATTGTAGTCGGAAATGCCCAGCCCGAACTGCTGCAGTTGAAAAAAGAGCACCCGATCTCGACTTTCTACTTTGCAGAAGACTTGTATGCGGCCGGTGTGCGTGAAGGATTACGGCATTTCGGAGTTATAGGCGAGTAGACGCAGGAGGATAAGATGAGTGAAAAGAGTACTTCTCAGATGCACGATGAGTTTGTAAAGTCGAAGCGAAAACACATTCTGATGATTACCAACCATGGAGTTCATGAGTGGGATGTTATTTCGGGCCTGCCGGACACCGGCGGCCAGGATGTGTATGTAAATCAGTTGACCGATGTGCTGGCAGAGTTCGGATTTAAAATAACAATCGCCAATCGGGGCGGGTATCCGCATCCCCATTCCGGTGAAATGCGTACCGGTTTTCGCTATAAAACCTCCGACCGGCGGATTGTATATACCGAGGACAGCACTAAAGAGTTCGTCCGCAAGGAGGACATGAAGTCGCATATTCCCGAACTGGTGGATTCCCTGTACGGGATACTTTCGCAGGAGGACCAGCGGGTGGACTTGATTATCAGCAATTATTGGGATGCAGCCCTGCTCGGAGTAAAGCTGAATGAGCGGCTCCAGACAAAGGTGCCGCACCTCTGGATCCCGCATTCTCTCGGAGCGATTAAAAAACGCAATATGCCACCGAAGAGCTGGGAAAAGCTGCGGGTGGACGAGCGTATCGAGACGGAGCAGGAGTTTATTCCTGAACTCGACCATGTGGCGGCCACCAGTTCGCTGATCCGGGAGTCTATGTTGAACGACTACGGCCGCGAAATCGGCCTGTTTCTGCCTCCCTGTATAAATCCGGACCGGTACTATCCGCGGACGATTAGCGAAGATGACAAAATCTGGGATTTTCTTGCTGAAAAGTCCGGGGAATCGAAAGAGGCGCTACAGGAATCCCGTTTTATTATCGAAATTAGCCGTACCGACAAAACAAAACGGAAAGATGTGCTGATTCGCGCCTTTGCCAAACTGCACGCGGAACTACCGGAGACGCGTTTAATTGTAGCTCTGGAGAAAAGCGAGCCGGAACTCTATGATGAATTGATCGATTTGATGAAACAACTCGGAGTTGAAAACTTCGTGATTCCCCTAGGTCATGAAGCGGCCCGGCTGCCGTATTTGTATGCCCTTACCAGTGTGTATTGTTCGCCTTCGGTAATGGAAGGATTCGGTATGTCGGTACAGGAGGCCGCCGCGACGGGCGTTCCGGTAGTCGGCAGCGATAAGATTCCCTTTGTATCGGAATATTTATTAGGTGAGGAACCGCAGC
Source organism: uncultured Sediminispirochaeta sp. (assembly GCA_964632675.1). Taxonomy (GTDB): domain Bacteria; phylum Spirochaetota; class Spirochaetia; order DSM-16054; family Sediminispirochaetaceae; genus DSBN01. The sequence goes on along the minus strand of CAZWDV010000018.1, from coordinate 47,547 downwards.
GGGCTCCGCTGAAAAACAACGGTGAAAACGGGGCCTACCTCAATATCGGCGAAGGGGCAATCGAGGTGCCGGCGGATCAGACCGATGGATTTGCCCAGGCTCTGCTGTACCTGCTGAATGATGAGCCGGCCCGCAAAAAAATGGGGCGTAAGGCCCTCGAGATAACCGTTCCCTACTTCACTTGGGAGATGATGACCCGCAGACTATTGGATAAGATGGGAGTGAGTCCACATGAGTAAGATAAGCCGCGAGCAGCTAAAGGCTATTACCGAGCGGGAAAAAATAGAAGGTGCCGATATTGAAACCCTGTTTGACTTTTTTCGCCATGACGATGACCTGCCGGCGCATGCTCCCGACGCACTCTGTCAAATCGACCCGCGGGACGGCGCCCTGGTAATCTACAACTCCAAGCGTGCCAAGCGTCCCCATGATAATGATGGCGGCGCAGAGCAGGAGATGCCGGCTGCCGGCGGTGAGCGCTGCCCGGTATGTCAGGGTAAAACCACCGGTGCGGTCGATGTGGCCGAGCTGAGTGAAGGTTTTACCTTTATCAACAAGAACCTTTTTCCGGTACTCTTTCCGCCGGAAAGCATCAAGCCGGAGTGGCTGCAGGAGCCGCTGTATCCCGACCCGTCCCACCATGGACGTGCATCCTACGGGATGCATTTTTTGCAATGGACCTCTTCGTATCACCACCGTGACTGGCACAACATGCCGCTGCAGGACAGGATAGTGGTACTGCAGCGGCTGGCTGCGCTGGAACGGACTCTGCTGTACGACTCGGAAGGGTTTATGCCACCGAGTTCCCAGTGGCGCAGCCAGAAAGAGACCAGCGGCTTCGTATCCATTATCAAGAACTACGGAGCGGCGGTCGGCGGTTCGCTGGAACACGGGCATCAGCAGGTGGCTTGGAGCAACATCATGCCGCGCAGCTTCTACAACAACTGGAGCTTTTTTACACGGCACCGCCAGTTTTTCAGCAGCTACATGATCAACGAAAACCCGATCGATCTGGAAATAAAAGACTACGGCCGGGCGGTGCTGATGGTTCCCTACTTCATGAAGCGCCCCTTCAACATGATGCTGTTTCTGAAGGATGTGGGCAAACAGTATGTCTGCGAGCTGGATGAGAATGAGCTTGAGAATGTTGCCGAAGGCATCGGCGACGCAATCTCGGCGATCATGGAGATCATGCCGCGTATCGGCAAAGAGACGGCCTATAACATGATTGTGCACAACGGGCCGGGGGCCGGCCTCTACTACGAGTTTCTGCCCTATACCCAGGAAACCGGCGGTTATGAACAATTGGGTTTGTGGATTTGCCAGGGAACACCGTCCCAGTCCGCGGCTGAGTTGCGACGCGCTATCTAATCACGGCCGCGGCCATCTGCAGCATATAAATAGTTTTTGGAATTTCTTGCAAATATTATTATATATACTATATGAAATATGCATGTGCTATGTTGGTTTTATCCGTGGCAGTTCTGGCTCCGGTATGGGCTGTCGAAACCGAGGTGATCGGCCGAACGGTGGAAGGCCGCGAGATCGAGGCAGTTCGTTTCGGCGATGGTTCAGAAAGTGTGGTGTTGTACGGCGGAATTCACGGCGGATACGAGTGGAACACGGTAGCTCTGGCCGAGCGGCTGATTGAGTTTTTCGAGGCGAATCCGCAGGAGATACCAACGGGGGTGCGCCTGTATATTATCCCCTGTCTGAATATAGATGGGTTGGCACTATTTTTAGATGAGAGTGATCTTCAAGACGGTGATCTCCAGGACGGAGAACCTCTCGAGGCCGCCGATATAAAAGACGGCGACCGCAGTCGCGGCCGCTTCAATGCCCGCGGAGTAGACCTGAACCGTAACTGGGATGCCAACTGGCAGCCTTCCTCCGAATGGCGCAACCAGAAGGTCGATGCAGGCAGCCGGCCCTTCAGCGAGCCGGAGACCCGGGCTCTGCGCGATTTTGTTCTAAAAATTCAGCCGCAGGTGGTGGTGTCGTATCACAGCCAGGCCGACGGCATTTACTACAGCGGCAAGCACGACCGCTGGGAGCCGGCCCGCAGTCTGGCCCGGCTGTACTCCACAGCATCGGGATATCCGATACCCGAGGGGCGCGGATTGGTAGGGTACCGCATCACCGGGGCGTCGGGCGGTTATTTTTACCGGCAGGGCATTCCCGAAATTACGATTGAGTTGGCCGGGCGCAATAGTCCGGAGTTCGACCGCAATTTGGCAGGGCTGCGGGCGCTGCTGAAGGCGGTCGGAGATTTTTGATTTTGCGATTGTTTTACATTACATTAAAAAGTGAATTCGAAAGGAGGAATTCAAAATGGCAGATTATCATGAAGCAATTGAAGAATTGTCATCAGAGACGAAAAACCAATCGAGGGCGCTAAAAAGCCTGAAAGAAGAAGTTGAGGCAATCGACTGGTACAACCAGCGTGTGAATGCGGCCGGCGATCAACATTTAGCGGCTATTATGGCCCACAACCGGGATGAGGAGATCGAACATGCATGTATGGCGCTGGAATGGCTGCGGCGCAATATGCCCGAGTGGGATGAAGCGCTGCGCATGTTCCTGTTTACCTCCGGCGACATTACTGAACTGGAGGATGCAATGGAATCCGGAGAGGGT
>CAZWDV010000018.1:0-44810 GCA_964632675.1 uncultured Sediminispirochaeta sp. | reverse complement strand
TAATTCCGACCTGGGCATAGGCAAGCTTTAGGAGGCATATATGGATATTTTACGCAGATCATTGGCCCCGATTTCGGATGCGGGATGGAGCGAAATAGACTCGTTAGCGGTGGATTATCTTCGCAGCTCCTTAGCTGCACGGCGACTGGTTGATGTGGAAGGACCGCAGGGATGGGGTTTTCATGCCGTCAGCTCCGGTCGACTCGGCCCCGTAAAAGAGAGCGGCGGTGTGTCCTATGGTACATATGCCGTGAAGCCCCTGTTGGAGCTGCGGGTACCTTTCGAACTGAATGTGTGGGAACTCGATAATGCCACCCGTGGCGCCAAGGATGTAGACCTTGATGTGCTGGAAAAAGCGGCGGAAGAGGTGGCTTCATTCGAAGACAAAGTGCTCTTCGAGGGGTTCAAAGATGCCGGTATCACCGGTCTTACACAGGCCTCTGAAATAGCCCCAATCCAGTTTCCCCAGGACCCGGAACAAATGATCGAGGCGGTTTCCGAAGGCGTTGCCCAGTTGACCAAAAACGGTATCGAAGGGCCCTACAGTCTGGCGGTGCCCTCGGATATATGGCAACAGCTTGTAAGTTACATTAAAGGCAGATCGCTGAAAACCCATCTCGAGGACCAGCTCGGCGGATCTGTTATTCTGGCGCGTCATCTTGGTTCACCGCTCCTGGTTTCGGTCCGCGGCGGTGATTTTCTAATGACCCTCGGCCAGGACCTTTCCATTGGGTACGGTACCCATTCCACCAAGACAGTGGGGCTTTATTTTACCGAATCATTTACCCTTCAGGTATTCGAACCGCGTGCAGTAGTGGTTTACAAGTAAGTGCTGTGCTATTAGTCGTGGGGTTGCACTCAGCTTCCCTGCGGCTCTCCCGCGGGCCGTGCAAGCAACATTAAAACAGCCGCCTGCAGTGATGGTCGTTCGACTTTCACTGTCGGGCGGCTTTTTTTTGCCGGTTGGTCGGGTCCCGGGCCGAAGTCCGCGGTCTCTATGGGCCGCCGAGCGCTTAGGCTTTGGCGCTCTGCTTTGCTTTTTCGGCTATCAGCTCTTCGAGCTGTTTTTTCACTGCAGGTACCGAGCAGTCGGTGCTTACAGAGGCAACTTCGCCGTCGACTGTGTAGAACATGGTCATCGGCTCTACATCGCAGCTGAGGCGGTCGCAGAGTGATTTTCCTTTGTAAAGGTCGATCACATTCAGCTTGACCTTGTCTGCATACTCTTTTTCGATCTCTTGGAGAGTGGGCAAGAGCTCACGGCTCGGTGCGTTGATAGCGGAATAGACATAGATCATACCGATTTTCTCTTTCTGCATGATCTGGTTTTCGAAGACTTCTTCTTCTGCAATAAACTTTTCGGCGTTTACACCGGCAATTGCTCCATCACCAACAGCAGTGGCAACCTGTTTCAAGCCCTTCTCACGGACGTCACCGCAGGCGTATACGCCGGGAATACCGGTTTCCATCTCTTCGTTGGTGATGACATATTTTTGCTTGCTCATATTGAGCACGCCTTCGAAAACTTCGGTGTTCGGTACATATCCGATAAACTCGAAACAGTTGTCGACCTTTACAGGATCCAGTTCGCCGGTCTTGAGGTTCTTCAACACCACAGTATCCAGGTGCTCTTCGCCTTCGAAGGAGTTAACGATGGTGTTCCACTTGAACTCCATTTTCGGGTTGGCCAGGGCCTGATCGCGGGCAATTTCGTTACAGTCCATTTTGCCTTCGTCGTGGATAACCGATACGATTACCTTTTTTGCAAATTTGGTTAGGAACATACCCTCTTCGATGGCCGCGTCGCCGCTTCCGATTACCATAACGGTTTTGTCGGTGTTAGCGGCGGCATCGCAGGTTGCACAGAAAGAGATTCCTTTGTCGAACAGGTACTTCTCTTCGTTTTGAGCAGTGGTTACACGGGGGCGTCCACCGGCTGCCACAATGACGGTTTTAGCTTCGTAGATATTGCGGAAGGTTTCCACGGTCTTCTTTTCAGCGGTCAGATCAACCTTTTTCACATCGGTCAACTTGAACTTTACACCGAACTTCTCGGCTTGTGCCTTGAAAAGATTCATCAGGTCAAGCCCGCCGCTGCCTTCCGGGAAGCCGGGATAGTTTTCAATTTCGTTGGTGTAAGTGGCCAGTCCGCCCACCAGGGCCTTTTCAATAATAAGTGTGTTTAGACGGGCCCGACCGGCATAGATACCGGCCGTCAGTCCGGCGGCACCGCCGCCAATGATCACTACATCGTACTCTTCACGTTTTTTCTCACGCATATAAACAATTCCTCCAAGTCCTTACATGAAATATTTTACCAGCAGTTTGCTGCCTACAATCGCTCCCAGGAAGATGAATACTCCGAATACCCATCCTGATAGAGAGAAAGAGGCGATACCGCTGTAAAGGGCGCCGATGTTACAGCCAAAGCCGATACGGGCGCCGTAGCCCATCAGAAGACCACCTATAATAGCTGCGATGACCTGCTTTTTGGACTTTAACTTTTTTATCTTGAATCCCCCGGCCAGCAGTACGGCCAGCAGGGCCCCGAAAATAATTCCGATGTTTCGAATACTTCCGCCGTGGTTAAGCAGACCTCCATCGAGGGTTCTCTGCGCGCCTTCGCTGGAAAAGTAGTACCATTTGTCTACGTTCCCGCCCACAGATTCAAACAACCAGGCACCCCAGTTGGCAAGAACACCGGATACACCCCAGGGGTTTCCGGTAGTTGCCAGTGTAACAATCTGGAATACCGAGAGCAGAATTGCACCGGTCATGTACGGCCAGGCGGCTTTTATCCACTCTTTATAGTATTTATTGTCTTTAATGCCCAAAACGGGTACCTCCGCTTGTTATTTAGCTTTCTCGATAATAACTTCCCATTCGCCGTCGTCGATCTCTTCGACTTCAACGTTGTGTCCCTCTTTACGGGCCCACTCGGGAACGTTTTTCATAGCGCAGCTGTGGTCGATTTGTACAATCAGCACATCGCCGACTTCCAGCTCTTTGAGCTTGTTCTGTGCTTTTACCAAAGGTACCGGGCACGCTTCACCATAACAATCCAGTTCTACTTCCTGCATATCAGTTCTCCTTGTTTTTTCTCTATTTAGCTTTTTCGATGATAACTTCCCATTCGCCGTCGTCGATCTCTTCGACTTCAACGTTGTGTCCCTCTTTACGGGCCCACTCGGGAACGTTTTTCATAGCGCAGCTGTGGTCGATTTGTACAATCAGCACATCGCCGACTTCCAGCTCTTTGAGCTTGTTCTGTGCTTTTACCAAAGGTACCGGGCACGCTTCACCATAACAATCCAGTTCTACTTCCTGCATATCAGTTCTCCTTATGCTTCTTGTTCTTTTCGATTGGCCCATTTGTCAGCTGCTATCCACAGCAGCGCGATAATGAGCAGTTGAATGATTACAGCGCCTATCCAGCCGAACAGATCCGGCAGGAAGACCGCTTTTCCTTTCAAAATTACGTTGAGTTTCCACCAGCCAAAATCATGTGCTCCCCATAGTGAACCCACTACGAAGAAGAACAGAGACAGCAGCTGCATGGTAAACCCTTCACCAACCCGCATCAGAGTTCCAGACGCACAGCCGCCGGAGATAACCATACCAATTCCGAACATGAATGCACCGATTGCAGTGGCAAGACTGATCGGAACTACATAGGCCTGTCCGGGAATCGGCAATCCCTGTACATGGGCGCCGTACTTTATGGCAATAAAGCCGATCGAGGTAATGGCGAATGCTAAGAGTACCGCTTTGGTGAGGTTTGTTCCTCCGGTGAGGAAGGGATCCCGCATTGCGGCGGTAAAACAGAACCGTGCTCGTTGTAATATGTAGCCAAAGGCCAGTCCGGTTATCCAGAACAGTGCAAGCTGTTCATTTCGGGTTCCCAGAAAGATACCAAATGCAATAATAAGAACGAGCAACGCTATCCCGATGGGTAGTTGGTTCTTCTTTTTCTTCTTTCGACTTCGTGAACGGGAAGAGCGGCGGATGCTGCTGCCGCCCGAGGACGAAGGTGCTGTAGAGTTTACGTCACTCACGGCTGTATAACCCCCTTCAAATATAGATTATTTACAACATATCATACAATATTGTGCATTTTTTCTCAATAAAAATATATAAGAATATCTTTATTTTTTTCAATATGCATATAAAAACTGTTTTATTCACGATTTTGCCTATGTAGAAAAAGAAAAAGATAGTTAAGGGTATGAGAGGTGTCGCGTGTACTCGCACGCGCGCGGCTGTGAAGCGGGGCCCGCCGCAGCCGCCGGGGCGCTTGCGCAATTCGGCGCCTCCACTTAGAATATGTTAAAAAAGGAGCATTTATGCCTAAGAATAGCGATACAGATAAAATCCCCAATAAAGATACTCTTTTGAAGGCGTTTGAGCGTGTGGCCGGAGTGGTGCATCATACCCCGGCGCTGACCTCCAAGACCTTTGATGAGATAAGCGGGGCCAGTCTGATTTTTAAGTGTGAAAACTTTCAGAAGGGCGGAGCATTCAAATTCCGCGGCGCGGTCAACTCGGTCTATTCGCTCTCGGAGGAAGCTGCGCAGAAGGGAGTTGCTACCCATTCTTCGGGAAATCACGCCCAGGCGGTAGCGCTGGCCGCCCGTATGCGCGGTATTTCCGCCATTATTGTTATGCCAAAGAGCGCTCCTCAGGTAAAAGTGAATGCGGTGCGCGGATACGGTGCCGAAATTCGCTTCTGCGAGCCCACCTTAAAAGCCCGTGAAGCGGCACTGGAGGAGGTGGTTGCGGAGACGGGGGCTACATTTATCCATCCGTCTAACGATGTGCGGGTGATTGCCGGGCAATCGACCGCGTTTCAAGAACTGCGTACGGATGCAGCCGCCACTGCTATGGAGGGGTTGGATATCGTGCTGGCGCCGGTTGGCGGCGGGGGGCTGCTCAGCGGAACGGCACTGGCGGCCAAACTGCTTGAAGCTCCGGCGGAACCGATTGCGGGGTCGGGGCGCCCGTCCGGCAAACCTGGGCAAGGGCCGCTCAAGGTAATCGGCTGCGAACCGGCCCGGGCGGATGATGCGTATCGTTCATTCAAAACCGGGACGCTGGTCTTTCCTGAGCATCCGGATACCATTGCCGACGGGCTAAAAACGGCATTAGGCTCAAACACGTTTCCAATTGTCCGGACATACGTGGATGATATCGTGTTGGTACAGGAAGAGGAAATCCTGCAAGCGATGAAACTGATCTGGGAGAGAATGAAGATTGTTGTGGAGCCCTCGGCGGCGGTTCCCTTTGCCGCCCTGCTCAACGGTTCGATTGCGGCGAAGGGAGCGCGGGTCGGTATCATTTTGTCCGGCGGGAATATTGACCTGGATGCATTGCCGTGGTATCGGTAAATAGAGCTTAAAAGGAGTGTACATGGACTGGAGAGATCAAGTACAGCGGCCGACCCTGGTGGTAAATCGCCAAAGGGCTGAACAGAATATAAAACAAATGGCCGAGAAAGCCGCCCGCAGCGGGGTCCGATTCAGACCCCACTTTAAAACTCATCAGAGTGCGCCGGTGGCCGAGTGGTTCAAGCACAGGGGGGTGCAGCACATCACCGTTTCTTCTGTCCGCATGGCCCTCTATTTTGCGGCGCACGGATGGGAAGATATAAGCATCGCTTTTCCGGTGAACCTGCGCGAAATCGATGATATCAACGATCTGGCGGAGCGGGTGAATCTTAATCTCCTGCTGGAGTCCAGTAAGGTGGCCTTCGAGTTGGCCGGAAAACTGCATACGGCAGTAGGCGTATTCATAAAGATCGATATCGGATACGGCCGAACCGGTGTTGCCTGGGATCGTGGGGATGAAGTAATCGATGTAGTCCGCGCGGTTCAAGCTGCCGACCGGCTGGTTTTCAAGGGACTGCTCACCCATGCCGGGCATACCTATCATATTCATTCGAAACAGGCGCGGGCTGAAATTTTCAAGCAGACTGCCGGACGGATGCAGCGTCTGCGGGCGGCCCTTATAGCTGACGGGATAGTCAGCAGTGCTAAAGAGTGTATAATTTCCGTCGGTGATACCCCGGGAGCTACCGCTGTCGACAGTTTCTCCGGCGTCGATGAAGTGCGACCGGGGAACTTTGTGTATTTCGATGCGCAACAGTATCGGCTCGGATCGTGCCGCGAACCGGAGCTTGCCGCAGCAGTTGCCTGTCCGGTGGTAGCAGTTCATCCGGAGCGGAATGAAATCGTGCTGTACGGTGGTGCGATTCATCTTTCAGGACAGTTTGAATTGCTCAGTTCCGAGGATAACTCCTCCGGACGAATGTACGGCTACATTACCACGGCAACTTCCGAGGGATGGGGCCCTATTAAACCTGAGCAGTATATCAGCCGAGTCAGCCAGGAACACGGTGTCGCCCGGGTAAGCGCGGAGATGTGCCGGCAGGTTCAGCCCGGAGACATCTTGTGTGTAATTCCCGTGCATTCGTGCCTTTCAGTTGATCTGCTGGATACCGCAATTACTACCGAGGGCGATCTGTTCGCACTGGACCTGTAATGAAATTTGTCTTACACAATGGTGCTCTCATTGCGGCCGATCAGGCCCATCTGCCGGTTTCCCGGCGGGAAGTAATGTTCAGTTTCGGTATTTACGAATCCCTTAAGGTGAAGGCCGGGGTCCCGCTGTTTCTTGAAGAGCATCTGGAACGGTTGGAAGAGTCGGCCAGTATTCTGGATTTGCAGCACACATATGACCCGGACCATTTCATAGAGGCGATTACGCGTTTGATAGAGGCTAATGAATTGGAAGCAGCTACTCTCCGGATTCAGATGTTTGGCGGTGATGAACCATTCTACTATGTGGTGCCCTTTCCTTTGCCCCACTATCCGAACTGGTATTACGAGCAGGGGGTGGCGACCATCAGTTACGCGGGAGAACGGGTAATGCCGCGGGCCAAATCAAACTGCCTGTTGCTAAACTACATTGCCTTGCGGGAAGCGCAGCGGCAGAATGCTGTCGAAGCTTTGCTGGTCAATCGTGACAATAACGCCCTCGAAGGCACCCGCAGCAATTTGTATGCATATCGTGACGGTACGATTTTTACTCCTGAAGATGATGTGTTGTACGGCGTCACTCGCAAACACATACTCGAATGGGGACGGGAGTTTGGATATAAGATTAAGTATACTCCGCTGCCACTTACATCTATTCTGCAGAAGGAGTATGCGGGAGTATTTATTTCCAGTACCAGTATGGGTGCAGTGCCGGTGCAGCAAGTTGATACTATTGAAATGCCTGCCCCTCAATCACAAACCGATTTTTATGAACTGATTAAAAAGAGTAACAGCCATTTAAACCGTAAGGAAATAGAGGAAATAAAAAAAGAAAAAAAATAATATGACAGCGCTTTTCTCATGAATTAGAATGTAGAGTGTGAACAGTGAGAGTCGAAAACAGTTGCATACACCCACCGTAGTAGTCCCCTTCGATTCTGAGTGCCGAACCGAGATGTGTCAGGATGTCTGTGTGTATCTGCGGCCGGAGGCGAACGGTATTCAAGTAGAGAGTGCCATGATGCGCACAATTCAAACCAACACTTATTATCGTGAAAATGTAAGACTGGTATACCTGGCCAATATCCCCGGTGAGTTTATGGTTAAACATAGAATCATTGAGCAGCATTACCGGCTCAAGCTCACATTTGCCAAGTACGGCCGGCGTCTGTTTACCGAATATATGCAGCGGGAATTCTCACGGCACTTCGGAATTCCTTTCGAGGAGGCCGAAATTCTCGGTTCCTTCGAAGCGATGAAACGCTTGCACTATACCCGGGAGCAACTCTTCAATTTGTGGGTACCCGCTAAGAATATTTTGCACATAAATGGACAGACAGTTAAACGAGTCGGCGAACTGTTCATTATAAACTACGACATCCCGGCAATTTTGCTGAAAAACAAGATGAACACTGATATTGCAGTGATGATACTGAGAACCAGATTGGATATGGCCAGCATGCATACATTGATGATGGACATGGTAGAACGGCTGAAACAGGAGGGATTACTAAAAAAGGAGGAAGCTTTTACACGTGTCTTTCATTATTCGCGCAGCCCCTTCGAGCAGATCCTTGACGGTATAGGCTTTCTTTATAGGAACGACGGCCGGCATATTCCGCTTACGGACATACAGTTTTACAGTTACTTGATAGAACGAGGGCTGAGTGAAGAAGAAATTCAACAGATACTGCGCTATCCGATTTTTTCTTTCTCGAATGGAAGCGGGAGACTTATCGAGCAGACAGTATATGCCGCCAGCTATGGAATGGACTATGAGACTGCATATCAGACTTTACTGTCTGCAAAAGCACAAATTCTGCTTGACTAATCCGCAAGTTTAAAAATACAAACAGAAGTATGCGCTGTTTTGCAATTTTTGATGTCGACCATACCCTTCTCAACGGTTCCACCGGTAAAGAACTGGCGGTGAGCTGTGTCAAACGCCGGATTGTGTCTGCCGCGGTTCTTTTTGCCAGTCTGGTTGTGTACTTTCGGTATCGTATCGGCCATCTCGATCCCTCAATTCTCGAAAAAGGGATCAACAGGCTGGCGGGAATCCCCTTGTCTAAAATATCCGCGGTAGCGGAGGAAATTTTCTCCTCTCAAGTGAAGCCGAAAATTTTTCGTCAGGCGATAGAATTTATCCGACGCGAAAGGGCGGCCGGACACGCAATAGTCCTGGCGACCTCGGCCCCCGAATGTGTAGTCCGGCCGCTGGCCGAATGCCTGAATGTGGAATACCTTTTGGCCACCAGATTCGAGGCCGAGGATGGTCTGTTGACCGGACGATTTGAAGGTGAACCGGTGTTCGGCCGTGGAAAAGAGCGTAAGGTGCTCGAATTTATCCGACAACAGGGCTCCGACCTGGCCTGCTGCTCATTCTATTCGGACAGCTGGTTCGACACTCCGCTGCTGGAGCAGGTGAAATTACCTTATGTCATCAATCCCGATGTGAAACTGCGGCGTCTCGCCCAGAAGCGTGGGTGGCCGATTTATCATTTACGTGATACCGCCGGACAGCGCGATATTCATCATATGCTCAGCTCAGGTACACTGCCAAATGAGTGTTAATAGAGCTTCAGAGAATTATGTGCTGGCGGTGGATGTCGGCGGTACGGTCACCAGGGCCATTCTCCTGAATAACGCCGGCTGGGTCAGCGATCGAACCAATGTCGCTTCTAATATCATCTCCACCGAAGAGGGCATGATGGAGCATGATCCCGAGGAACTCTGGCAGTCGGTACTAAACGTCATTTTTCAGCTAATCGAAAGAAACCGGCTCGCGGCTGGCCAGATCAGCGCGCTGGGAATAAGCGTTCAGCGGGCTACTTTTTGTCTTTGGGAAGCGAAAAGCGGGTTACCGTGTACCAATTTCATCAGCTGGTCGGATATCCGTGCAGCCGAGCACGCCTTTAAGATGAACCGCAATCCCTTTTGGAAATTGCTGCAGTTAGGAGCGGGTATCCTCAGCCGGCTTACCGGCAGTACCTTCTTTATGGCCGCTTCCCAGCTAAAGTTCGTAACCGACCATATCCTCCCCCGCCTCATCTGGACCTTTAGCAGGAATCCCGATCTCTATCGGCGGGCGAAAGCCGGAGAGGTACTGTTTGGTACTATCGATACCTTTCTGCTGCATCGTCTGAGCGCTGGACGGCTGCATGTCACCGATGCGTCGAATGCCGCCGCCACTTCCCTCTATAACCCCTTCGATCTGAAGTGGAATCGCATGTTTTGTACCATATTCTCCGTCCCAATGAATATTCTTCCCGAGGTAAGAGACACTGCGGGTGATTTTGGAATGATAGAGTTTTCCGGCTTAAAGGAGTACTCTATACCGATTCGGGCGGTGGTCGGTGACCAGATGTCGGCGCTGTTCGGGCATTGCTGCTTTACACCGGGAGAGGTCAAGATAAGCCAGGGGAGTGGCTCCTTTGTGGATGTAAATGTGGGTGCCCGCGGTAAAGGCTCCCGGCGGGGGCTCTTTCCGCTGGTAGCCTGGAAGCTGAACGGAAAGGCTACCTACATGCTGGAAGGTTCGGTGGCTACGGCGGGGCGGCTGATAGACTGGCTGGGGCAGGGAATCGGCCTTTCCGACACCCCGAAAGTGCTGAATGATTTTGCTGCACAAACCGAGAATACCAACGGAGTGGTGTTTGTTCCCACCCCGGCGGGAATCAGGTTTCCTTATTTTAACCCAAAAGCCCGGGGAACTATTTTCGGGCTTTCCCTTACCACTCACCGCTGCCATGTAGCCCGGGCGGTATTGGAAGGAATTGCACACCGTATCGTGGATATTCTGGAGGGGATTACAAAGGACACTCATCAGCGTATCGTGAGAGTGAAAGTAGACGGCGGAGTCAGTCAGTCGGACATTCTTCTGCAGCTTATTTCGGATTTATCCGGCTACGAGGTAGAGCGAGCCCCCGAGGTAGATATGACCGCCGTCGGGGCAGGCTTTCTGGCCGGTCTGTCAGCAGGTGTATGGAGCTCCTTCGACGAGCTGCGCGGCCTGGGAGAGCCGTATCGTGTTTTTACTCCACAGGTAAGCCGGCGGGAGAGTGAAGAACGATCGCGGCGGTGGCACAAAGCCGTTCGCACCGTTGTTAAAATGTACCGGTGAATTGCTGGCTGCAAAATGGTAAGTTGTCTTTATTTGCCGGCTCTATTATAGTACACTGTAGTATAGAATGAGTTGTGAGGCGGTGCAAAAGTGAAAACTATTTTTACAACAATGTACATACTCTATTTTTCTATACTTCTGCTGGTATCGGAGGTGGTATTCGTACTGCCCTATTTTATATTGCGTCTATTTGGTTTGAAAAAAGCGGCCCTTGAATTCATGAAACACGCTTCAACTGCGATGGGCCGTATGGTGATAATAGGAACCGGTACTAAGGTTGAGGTGTTTGGAAAGGAGAACCTGCCAGAAAACCGGCAGCGCACCTGTCTGGTTGCAAACCATCAAGGTCTGTTTGATATTCCCCTGATTGCGGGCTACTTGCCGGTCTCGGCTGGGTTTATAGCCAAACAGGAGCTCGCATGGATACCCTTTCTCAATTTTTGGTTGTTTGCCGTGGGCTGTGTATTGATCAACCGCAAAAGTCCGCACTCGGCGGTCAAGGCTATCCGCAACGGAGTCGAACGGATAAAGGGAGGCCAGCCGATCTGTATTTTTCCGGAAGGCACCCGCAGCCGCTCCGTGAAAATGGGCCGCTTTAAGCCGGGAAGCCTTAAATTGGCCCTTCGTTCGGACGCAACTATCATTCCAGTTACTATTCGCAATAGTTTTAAAATGTATGAGGGGTCTGGATATCTGCAAGCGAGTCAGGTTTTTCTGCATGTCCATCCACCGATTGAAACCAAGCAGCTGAATGAAGAGATGCAGAAAAGTCTAGCGCAGCGTCTGCAGAGTATAATTGCAGAACCGCTTGCGGCCGACCAATGAGAAAAGTCCATCCTATTTACGCAAAATATAAAGCCGAAAGGAAAGCGCAGCTGATTATAGTCAGTCGCTACTTGCTCTATCTCCACACCTGTGTACTGGTGGTGCTGATAGTGGTGGAGCGAGTGTATTTAGATTCGATGATTCTGTTGGGGATGGAACTGGCGGTGGCTGCCTGGCAGGTGCTGCTGCTGGTGGTGAATTGGAAGTACGGGGAGTTCTTTGCCCGACGTGTGCACTTGTTATACTCGCTGGAAGTTCTTTTGTATGTGTTGCTTGTCAGCGCGTTTTCGATCGTAATTTTGTATTACGATTTTTCGATTGTCTGGCAGGCTGGGTCAGTTCTATTCCTGATAGTTCTGGTGTCCGGAGAAACCCTGCCGGCCTATTCACTGCGCGTTGTTATTCCCACCTGTATCGGTATACTGTTGGTGGCGTGGTATGTGGCCGGATTTATACTCCTGGAGCTTGATTCTACGATTCTTGTGCTTGCCTTTTTTCCGCTGATTGCCTGGGCCATCGGTACGCTGACCTCTGTCATTATCGAGCGGGTATATTACCGGGAGTTTCGCATGCGCTATCTGGCGGAACAGCGCCGTGAAAAGGCAAAAGAAGAGCTGATTAGATATGAGAGCCTGAATAAAAAGCTTGAAGAGACTAAGCAAAAACTCGAAAAAGAAATAGAGGAACGCAAGGCCGTTGAAAAGAAACTGGAGCAGTTTGCCGCATTTGACGAGCTTACTTCAGTCTACAACCGCAGAGCCGGACTCGAGCTGTTGAAGGAAGCCCTGCATTATGCAAAACGGAAGCAGCTGCCCCTGACAATCGTATTTGTAGATGTGGACAAGTTGAAACTAGTAAATGATAACTTCGGTCACCAATCCGGCGATAAATATCTGAAGGATGTTGTGTCGCTGCTGCGAAAACACCTGCGCAAGAGCGATTCGGTTAGTCGATTTGGCGGAGATGAGTTTTTGATTATTCTCAGCGAGTGCACCCATGCGGAGGCCCAGGTTATCTTCCAACGTATAGAAGATGATATCAGACGGATGAACAAGGACGAACGAATGTATCCAATGAGTTTCAGCTACGGAATCGCCCAGACCGGTAGTTCATACGAGGAGAGTCTGCACCAGTTGATCGCAATAGCAGACGAAAAAATGTATATAAACAAGCAGAAAAAAAAATGGGGCTGACTGCAAAATCTGCAGCCGCCCCCGGATTCTCTTGTTAGGCTTACGCAGCCTTTACTTTAATACTGCGTGGTTTTGCCTCGGCCTTTTTGGCCAGTTCCAGCCGTAGTATCCCGTTTTTATAGTTGCCTTCGATATTCTCGACATCTACATCTTTCGGGAGTGCAAAACTCCTGGAAAACTCGGTGCTTTTTCTTTCGTGGACAAGATACTCTTTCTGCTCCGAGTCCTCTGACGAACCTTCTTTTGTCTCCTCGGCAGTACCAGCTGAAATTGTGAGGACATTATCCTCTACCTGAACATCGATTTCTTCCTGGCTGTAACCGGGAACTTCCGCTTCGATTACATAGCTGTTTTCATTTTCAACGATATCAACCAGCGGAGACCGTCGGTGGCTCGTGCTGACTGTACCGAATAGATTGTTCAGCATTGTGTCGAAGTCGTACAACTCATTTCCGTAAGTTTTGGTCGGATTATAACGTACCATGTATTTCATATCTGCGCCTCCTTGCAGTATTATTAATCTTATACATATAGAAGCAAGAAGCGTGCCAAGAAAACAATAAAATAGATAAATGACTATATATAATAGAATTAGAATTTATTTACTGCCCAATTTTGATTTTTTCAGACGACCTTCATCCTTATTTGTGAGTCAAAAATACTCAGAGGGTAAAATTGACATTTTAAGTGTATCAAAAATACTCAATACAATTCAAAGCGGTAAAAATATTGATGAATGCAGGAGCTCTTGTTACACTTTAAATATGAACGGCCGAAGAATAGGGTAGTGATAAGGAGTGAAAGAGTGAAGAAGCGAATAATAACGGCAGCGCTGCTGCTCATACTGGCTGGTTCCGGACCGGTGGTTGCCGATTCAATGGTAACCGGCAATTTCGGAGTGAATCTGTTTGCATATGACACTACCTACCTGACCACCGGGGTGATGTACCAGAAATCGGTACAGCCGGGCATGGATATGGTAGTGGGGGCCGATTTCGGCATACATACTGAAAAAAACGCCGCAGACGAGGTGCAGGCGGATTTTCTAATTCCCTTACGCTTAGGACTCCATTTTCCTTTCGGCCGGCAAAAGGTGACATACGGATTCGGGACCGGAATAACCCCGACATTTCAGTTCGAACAGAGTGAGGATTCAGCCGGATTTTTAATGGGGCCGTATGTGAATGGAAGTGTACGGATAAAAGTGCACCCGGTTATGAGCGTGTTTCTCCAGTACCAGCAGGATCTGCTGTTCGGAGAGCCGGAATGGATTTATACGGGTTCACGTTTTCTGATCGGAATCTCTTTTTAAAGGAACCCCAGTTATATCCATATTATTGCGGAAGACTCTTGAATAAATTGGGGAAAGCTGAAAGGTTTTAGTATCCTAACCCCCTTTTAATGGAGTTCTACGTATGACTCAATTCATTATTTTATTGGCGCTTTATGTGATAATCGGCAGCGCGATTGTACTGGTTGTTGCCAAGCGCAAACAGACACAGGAAGAGTACTTTCTGGGCAATCGTACCGTGCACTGGATAGTAACCGCGCTCACCTATGCCGCTACTACTTACTCTGCTTTTATGATGGTGGGCCTGGTAGGAATGGCCTACGGTACCGGTGTGGGGGCGATGATATTCGAATTGGTCTATTTGGTAGCCACAGTAATCATTCTGGTGGTGTACGGAAAGCGGATATGGCATCTCGGCAAGGACAACGGATATGTATCCCCAATGGAGATGTTTGCCGACCGTTACGGAAAGATAACCGAGGCCTTAGGCGCAATAATAGCGTTTGTTGCACTAGTACCTTATGCATCAGTCCAGGTCATCGGATTGGCTCTGGTATTTGGAAACTATGGAATCGGATTTGTGACCGGAGTCACTATAGCCTCCATAATTATCTTTATATGGGCCTTTATGGGCGGGTTGCGCGGGGTAGCTCTGACCGATGCCCTGCAGGGCCTGTTCATGATGGTGGTTGCAATCGCCGTAGTTTCCTGGACCGGGCGGGAGTTCGGCGGCATCGAGATGTCCACCTTTCCCAATAAAGTGTGGACTCCGCTCTTTTTCATCAACATCACCCTGCCGTGGGCTTTCTTCGCGCTCACCAACCCGCAGGTCGTTCAGAGGCTCTTTATTATTAAGGAGCCGGCGGGTTTGAAAAAAATGATTATCCTGTTTGCCTCCTTCGGAGCGGTCTATACTGTAATCGTGACAATGATCGGTTTCGCCGCTAAGGCCGGAACTCTAGAGGGAATACTCCCGATGATTCAGGACAGAGACACCGTTATCGTGCAGCTTATGGGCCGGATGGGTGCCGTTCTGGCTTTGCCCCTCGGATTGAGTATCATCTTCGCCTCCGTTTCAACCTCGAATTCGATTATTCTTACGCTTTCCTCGATGATGACCCGCGACGTGTTCAGAATGCGGAAGAGTATGGTTGTCGGACGGCTGTTTACTTTCTTAATGACACTGATAGTGTTTCTGTTCTCCCTTTTGCGGCCCGACTACCTGGTTGAACTGTCGGTGGCCTCATCGCGCATATTGCTGGTATTTCTCCCGCTGTATTTCGGACTGTTCCACTGGAAGCGCGGCGGTGTATGTGCCGGAGTGTTCACCATTGTAGGTGGAGCTGTGCTGGCGATTGCAGTAAATATCCTTGGCCTCTCGCTCGGTTCGGTGTATACTTTCGCCGGTGTATTTATTTTGTTTTTCCTCGGAGCGCTCTGTGACGGTGCTCGCAGCAAAAATAAACCTTAACCGCCAGACACACTGCCGGCGCCGCAGCTGCGTCGGCCGCCGCCGGCGGTGTGCAGCAGGAGTGATGCAGTGAAAATAGCAGCGACAGGCGAGGGGGATCTCAAACCCTTCAATTACATCTCCTATGGATTGGGCGACTTATATGGCGGCGGGTCCTTCTTCATCATAAGTACTTTTTCAATGTACTTCCTGGTTACAGTGGTAGGGCTGAATCCAATGCTGGCCGGCCTGATACCCGGCCTCGGAAAGGTGTGGGATTCGATATCCGATCCTCTGATGGGCTACATAACCGATAATACAAAATCGAAGCACGGCCGCCGGAGAGTTTTTTTCCTGATTGGCGTGGTGCCCATCATCATTACCTTTACTCTGATTTGGGTACCCTTCGATTCAGGCGGTCAGTTCGCTAAATTTCTCTACTATTTCTTTGCCTATCTGTTTTTTTATACCTGTTCCACCATGGTGCTGGTGCCGTACTCCGCTCTCAGCGCCGAAATGACACTGGATTTTGAAAAAAGAAACCGGCTTACCGGTACCCGTATGATTTTCTCTATGGCGGCGACTCTGACCGCCGGGGTCGCCGCCCAGCCGCTGATCGATGCCTTCGGTGACCAGCGAACCGGGCATCTGGTAATGGGGCTCTTCTTCGGAATCTTCTTTGCACTGCCGTATCTGTTGGTCTTCTGGGGAACCTGGGAATTGCCAGTGGCAAAAAAGCCACCCCAAAAGGACCTCAACATATTCAGAAACTTCAGTTCTATTTTTCAAAATCGTTCTTTTCAGTTCCACATTCTGATGTATATCTGCGCCTATGCCGGTATGGATGTGCTGATGGCATGGCTGAAGTTCTACTTGATCGACTACCTGCAGAAACCGGGATTCGTAACCATAGGTTTGGGGACAATACTGATAACCCAGATCGTGGCGCTGCCGGTCTATGTAAAAATTGCCAATAAGCAGGGGCATGGAGTGGCCTACCGGATCGGCTTGAGTATTTGGGCGGTGGCCATCGGGTTGATGGGCTTTCAGGCACCGGATACCTCGACTGCACTGCTGGTGCTCAACTGCTTTTTTATCGGGGCGGGTATGTCCGCCGGCGTACTGATACCCTTCCAGCTGCTTCCCTTCGTCGCGGATGTGGATGAGCTGATTACCTCCGAACACCGCGCCGGTACCTACGCCGGAGCGATGACCCTGATGCGCAAGTTGATCCAGGGAGCCTTGGTACTTCCGCTGATGGGGCTGCTGCTGGAGGTTATCGGATATCAGGCCCACGCGGCCGACGTGGTAGTTCGGCAGGGCCCGGAGACACTGATGTGGCTGCGGATCTTGTTTGTCGGATCGCCGCTTTTGATGGCGATAGCCGGTGTGCTCATCTCAACAAAATTTCCCATTACTCCGGAAAATCACGCTGTGCTACGCCAAGAAATCGATCGCCTGCGAACCGGGGGCAGCAAAGATGAAGTGGATCCGCAGACAAAGCAGGTCTGTGAAAAGCTGTCCGGAATGAAGTATGCGGAACTCTACACCACTCAGAAGATATAATTTGCCTGATTGGAGTAAAATGGCATAGTATTAAATTGAAATTATATTGATACTTCTCTATTATTTTACATATGAATGATTCAGATGCCCAGTCCGCGCATGGATTTCAACCGCTGGTGCTGATTGTCGATGACGTACCCGAAAATGTGGAACTACTGTATTCGGTATTGAAGGATGAGGGATACCGTTTTGCGATCGCTCTGAATGCGGCCGAGACCTACAAAGCAATTAAAAAAGAGGTGCCCGATTTAATCCTTTTAGACATTATGTTGCCGGACGGCAATGGTTTCGCTCTGGCTGAGCAGATAATCTCCACCCATCAAGACCGGTATATACCCATCATTTTTATTACTGCCCGGGCACATGCGGAGGACAAGGTAAAAGGGTTTCAATCGGGCGGGGTTGATTACATCACTAAGCCGTTTGAAGAGACTGAAGTGAGTGCGCGGGTGAAGACTCATATCGATCTCAAGCTGGCTCGTCAGAAGCAGGCCGACTTAATACAGCAGCTTCAGCAGGCGCTGAACGAGGTGCAGCAGCTGCGGGGAATAATTCCGATCTGTGCGCGCTGTAAGAAGGTCCGCAATGATGAAGGGTTCTGGATGCAGGTTGAGCACTACATAAGCGAACACAGCCAAGCCGAGTTCAGTCACGGTTTGTGTCCAAACTGTATGCAGGCCATGTACCCTTATCTGAGCGAAAAGGAAGACGAATGAATTTTTCGCGGATATGTAAAACTATGTTGTTGGGACTGCTGCTGATTATCGGTTTGGCGGGGGGAAAGGGCGTACTGTACGCCCAGGGGCATGTGTATTTTGAACACATCGATAAATCTACCGGTCTTTCGAATATGGCCGTTTCAAGCATTGTGCAGGATTCGCAGGGTTTTCTGTGGTTTGGTACCCAGGGCGGTCTAAACCGTTACGACGGATACGAGTTCAAGACCTATAAAAAGAAGCCCTTTGATTCGAACTCGCTTTCACATGACCTGGTTCAGACAATGTATATGGACACAGATGACATCCTGTGGATTGGAACTTACAACGGTCTGAACCGTTTCGATCTGCAAACCGGCAGCATCACCAGATTCGAACACCGGCCGGGATACCCCGATTCCCTGTCGAATGATGTAGTTGTAGCTATACAGCGAGATACTTCCGGGCAGCTTTGGGTGGGAACCTTGAACGGTTTGAATGTTCTCAATGAAGATGAAGGCACTTTTCAGCACTATTTTCATGACCCCGAAGCGGACGGCAGCATCAGTAATAATACAATTCGCTCCATTTTTCAGGACAAGCGCGGGAGAATGTGGTTCGGTACTTACGGAGGGCTCAATCGTTACCATCCCGATACCGACGAGTTTACCGCATTTACCCATTCTGAAAATGATTCGACGAGTATCGGTAATAATAATGTCATGTCAATTGCGCAAACCGCCACGGAAGAACTGTGGCTTGGAACCTGGGGCGGCGGGGGATTGACGCGCTTCGATATTGATACGGGAAAAAGTACCAACTATACCCTCCCGGACAACCGCAGCTACGTACTCAACACCCAGAAAGAGGGAGTGATCTACGTGGGAACGTGGGGCGGCGGTTTAATCGAATTTCTGCCTGAGACGGGAGAGACTCATCAGTACACCACCGAAACCTACGACTCCGCGAGTATTGGACATACTATTGTCTACTCTCTGTATTACGACGAGTCCGGGGTGCTCTGGATCGGTACCAACGGCGGCTGCATAGATAAAATGAAAAAGCCGGATAACGAGTTTACCTACTATCAGCATAATCCTAACGATCCATCCTCGCTGAGTGAGGGAAAGGTTACTGCCGTGCTGCGTGATTCGCAGGGAGTTCTGTGGATCGGTACCTACAACGGCGGGCTCAATCGATATGAAGAAAAACAGGGGCGGATGCAGCATTACCGGTATAATCAGGATGACCCGCAGAGCCTGGTCAACGATATAATAACCAACATCTATGAGGACAGCCGGGGAAACATTTGGATCTGCTCAAACGGCGGACTCAACCGGTATAATCCTGAAAAGGACAATTTTGAGCGCTGGTTCGACCCTGACCACCCGACGCCCCTCAAAGATCAAATAGTGTACGGGCTTATCGAGGACAACGATGGGACGCTCTGGATAGGAACCTACCGCGGCGGGGTTGCGAACTACGATCCCGAAACCGAAGAGATGCGGTATTTTCTCAATGATCCCGAGGACCCGAACAGTTTGAGCGATAATCTCGTATATGATATGTTGGTCGACAACCGGGGAGTTTTCTGGGTTGCCACCAACAACGGCTTGAACCGCTTCGATCGTGAAACGGAAGAGTTCAATTCTTTTTATCATAATGAAGATGACCCGACGACTCTCACCAGCAATACGGTCCGGGAGTTATTCGAGGACAGCCAAAGCAGGCTGTGGCTGGGCACCGTCAGCGGCGGTCTGAACCTTTATCATGCTGATACTGAAAGTTTTACCCATTTCATGCAGGAGGACGGACTTCCGTCGAATACAGTATACGCGGTTCTGGAAGATAATCAGCAACGGCTATGGATCAGCACTATGGACCAGCTGGCGGTGTTCGATTACGAACTTAATCAGTTTCAATTGGTTGACGAGGACAACGGTATTTGGGCGGAAGAGTTTTCCCGGGGGCATTACGGAGTCGAATCCGGGGAAGAGCTGTTCTTCGGCACTACCGAAGGCTTGTACAAACTGCAGCCCGGAGAGTTCAGCCATAATAAACATGTGCCGCCGGTCAGACTTACTTCGTTCAAGGTGTTCGACCGAGAGATGGATTTCGGCCACAGTCTGCAGCTGGTCGACGAAATCGAGCTGAACCACCAGGACAAGTTTATCGCCTTTGAGTTTGCCGCCCTCGATTATGTAAATCCTAAGAAAAACAAATACGCGTACAAGCTGGAAGGCTTCGACGAGCAGTGGATCTATCCAAATACACGCCGCTACGCCAGTTACACCAACCTCCCTCCGGGAGATTATACCTTCAGGGTAAAAGCCTCTAACAGCGATGCAATCTGGAATGAGCAGGGGCTTTCGATAGACCTGCACGTTATTCCGCCGCTATGGCGTACCAATGGCGCCTATGTGGTGTACGGACTGCTCGGCATACTGCTGGTCTACTTTATACTGGTGTTGATTAATCGAGAGCAGCGGCGGCAATTCGAACTCAAAACCCAGGAGTTGGAACGACAACGGCTGGAACAGATGGAGACGGAGATTCATGAACGGCGGAGGGTGGAGAGCCAGTTGATCCAGGCCAAAGAGGAGGCGGAGAACGCCAACCGCATTAAGAGCGATTTTATTGCCAATATCAGCCATGAAATCAGAACCCCGATGAATGCAATTATCGGCTACACCCAGCTCATCCACCGTCAAAGCGATGACTCCATTATCCACGGATACCTCGATACTATCAAGCGCAGCGGAACTCAGCTGCTCACCCTCATCAACGACTTGCTCGATCTTTCGGCGATGGAAGTGGGAATGCTGAAAATTCACAAATCCACTATGAATCTCGAAGAACTGGTACGTGATATTGAATCGTTATACGGGTATCGCGCGAATGAAAAAGGGCTTATTTTCGAAGCTGGTATAGAACCCGGAACACCCCTTGAAATATACAGCGATACGCACCGGTTTCGGCAGATTCTTTACAATTTAGTGGGGAATGCAATCAAGTTTACCGAAAGCGGTACGGTTGCTTTGAAGATTCAGGGCAGTAAGCACGAGGAAAACTGCGCCGCTTTGCATATATCGGTCAGCGACAGCGGTATCGGCATCCATCCGAATGAAAAAGAGCGTATTTTTGATGCCTTTACTCAGCAGCGCGGCCAGGAAGAAAGCTTCGGCGGCACGGGGCTGGGGCTGACTATCACCCGCCGGCTGGCAGAGGCGATGGAAGGCTCCATTACCGTGCAGAGTACACTCGGAAAGGGGAGTACCTTCGTGCTGTATTTTCCTCATATCAAACTTACCGGGGGGGATATTGCCGGTAAAAATACAAGCGCAGCGCTTGCAGCGGAACTTCCCGAGCAGCAGACACTTCCCGCTGATTTTGACGAGTTTGACTTTACCCTACCAATCAATCGCAAAGCGGAGCTGATTGAATGGCTGGAGGGAGACGGAAGGGAACGGTGGGAACGTATATCGGATACTCTGTTTATGGATGATGTCCGTGATTTCAGCCGACTGCTGCAGAGCCGCGGACAAGCGTACCAGGCCCAGGTACTGAAACAATACAGCGAAAAACTGGAACAGCATGTAACTCCCTTGAACCTGGCCGCTCTGAAGCGCTATCTGTACTATTTTCCCACCCTGATTGACAATCTGCGAAAGGCGCCGCAGAAGTAGTCTGGCGCGGTCCCGCCGGCGCGTAGGAGCGGCGGGTGCTTGAATTTGTTTTTCGCCCAGGGTTTTTCAAAATTCGTATGCCCATAGAATAAGGGAGCCCAATGCAAAAGAGTAACTACTTGCGACTGTCGGCCATGATGTTTCTGTTTTATGTGGCCGCCGGTGCACACATACCGCTTCTCAGCCTCTATCTCAACCAAGTACTCGGCTTCACCGGTGTCCAAACCGGAACAATACTTTCCATGTCGGCCCTCTCGGCAGTGGCGGCGCCGCTGGTCGGTTCGTTCATTGCCGATCGCCTGTTAGCCGCCGAGCGCGTGCTGGCAATATTACAGATCGGCGGGGCACTCGTAATGTGGCTGCTCACCCTCCAGGATCAGTACCTGCCGTTTCTCGTTCTTTACATCCTGTTTCAAATGCTCTTCGGGCCGGGGGTTGCTCTGACCAATGCAATTGTGTTTCACCAGGCTCCGGATGCCCGCCGGCAGTTCGGGAATGTACGACTGTGGGGTACCGTCGGCTGGATAGCTGCAGCCTGGTTCTTCAGCTTTCTGTGGCTGGACCGTCCGAGCGGAAATATCGGCGATGCTCTGCGCTTTACCGCATTGGTGGGCGGATTACTGGGGGCCTATGCCTTTACCCTGGCCCCCAAGGCCGAGGCCGGTCCGCGCCGCCGCGAAGTGATTCCGCGGGCGGCCCTGCGCATTCTGCTGCAGCCAAAGGTTCTGATAGTCGCTCTGGTGGGATTGGTAGTACAAATGGTGGACAAGTATTACTATTTCGGCACCGCTCCCTTCCTGAATTCAATCGGGGTACCGGATTCGGCGATTATGCCGGCCATGAGCCTGGGCCAGGCTACCGAGCTGCTGTCGATGTTGGCCCTGGCGGGCTTGCTGACCCGCTTTAATTACCGCCGGGTTTTGCTGCTGGGTGTGCTCATGGAGTTGCTGCGGTTTGCCTTTCTAATCCTGAGTGCACTTACCCACAGTGCGGTGCCGGCCTACATAGGTATCGCTTTTCACGGTCCGGCTTTCGCCTTTTTCTTCTCCACCGCGTTTATTTACATCAACAGCTTTACTGACTCAGAGTCGCGAGCGGGGGTTCAACAACTCTTCAACTTGATTACAATGGGGATCGGCAATTTTCTCGGCAGCATGCTGGCCGGAGGGGTGTATGATATGAGTGCGGTGAATGGTCCGGTCCGCTATGAGTGGTTCTGGGGTGTGCCGGCTGTACTGGTGTTCGCGATGCTGGGCGTTTTAGCCTCTTTTCGTCTGCAGCACCGATAAAAACGCGCTTTACGCTCCTTTTGAAGTTATTCTTTCGGATAGAAACAAAAACTGTGAAATTCTCATTGACAAATGAGGGTCCGATTGGAATAATAAATATTCATGCTATATCAAAAAACAAACAAAAGGAGTGTGTTGATGAAAAAAGCATTAAATGTACTGTTAGTATTCCTTCTGGCCTTTGCCGTATTTGCCGGCGGGCAGCAGGAAGCTGACCAAGGCGCAGCAGCCGAAGAGGCCACCGAAGAGTCTGCCGAAGATTCAAAGTACGGCGGAGTTCTGGTATTCGGACGCGGCGGAGATTCAGTTGGACTGGATCCGGCCCGTGAAACCGATGGAGAATCGTTCTACGCGTCTACCCAGATTTTCGACAACCTGGTTGAGTTTAAGAACGGTACCACCGAAATACAGCCTGCTCTGGCAAAGAGCTGGGATATTTCCGATGACGGCCTTACTTTTACCTTTCATCTTGTAGAAGATGCGACCTTCCACGATGGGACCCCCTTCAATGCTGATGCGGTAGTGTTTTCACTGGGACGGCAGCTGTGGGAAGACCATCCCTACTACGACCTGGGACCCTGGAAGTACTGGGGTTACATGGACATGAGCAATATCGTCAAAGACATTGTTGCGGTAGACGAATACACTGTCCGCATTGAACTGCAGAAAGTCGAGGCCCCCTTCCTGGCCAACCTGGCGATGGACTTTGCTGCAATGGTAAGCCCGACAGCTTTTGAAAAATACGGCGAAGACTTCAAGAGCAACCCCGTCGGTACCGGTCCCTTCAAGTTCGTATCCTGGAAGAAAGACGACAACATCGTTCTCGAACGGAACGAAGATTACTGGCGCCGCCCGGCATATCTGGATCGTTTGATCCTGAAGGTTATCCCCGATGCAACCGCCCGTTACCTGGCCTTGCAGAAGGGTGAAATCGACGTAATGGACTTCCCCTCACCGGAGGACATTGCCGAGATGAAGGCAGATTCTGATATCAAAGTTATTCAGCAGCCCGGACTCAACGTTGGTTACCTGGCAATGAACTGTGATAAAGAACCCTACGACGACAAGCGTGTTCGTCAAGCCTTTAATTACGCCATAAACAAAGAGGAAATTATCACTGCAGTATTCGGCGATGCCGGAACCCCTGCCAAGAACCCGATTCCTCCCACGATGTGGTCGTACAACGAAAATATCGATCCGTATCCTTATGATCCTGCCAAAGCAAAGGAGCTCTTGGCCGAAGCCGGTTACCCGGACGGGTTCAAAACCGACCTGTGGGCCATGCCGGTCGCACGGCCTTACTTTCCCGACGGACGTAAGGTTGCCGAAATTATGCAGGCGCAGCTCAAAGAGATCGGCGTTGAGGTTGAAATCGTAAGCTACGATTGGGGTACTTATCTGGACAGAACCGACTCCGGTGAACATCAGACTGCACTGCTCGGATGGACCGGTGATAATGGTGATCCCGACAACTTCCTGTTTGTACTGCTTTCGGCCGCCGCCGCCGAAGTTCCTGCCGGTAATATCTCATTTTGGAGAGATGATGAGTTCAACGAGCTGATCATTGAGGCCAAAGAGACTTTTGATCGCGAACGCCGGACCGAGCTGTACATGGAGGCTCAGGAAGTGTTTCATGAAGAGGCTCCCTGGGTACCCGTTGCCCACTCAATCGTATCCGAACCGATGCAGCCCAACGTTATGAACTTCAAACTTTCCCCGGTGGGAAAGCGCGTGTTCTACAGCGTGTGGCTGGATAAGTAAGTTCTGCGATGCAAAAATCTATGATTTTTGTACGTAACTGAATGAAATAACAATTTCAGGAAACAGAGGCCATATGGTCTCTGTTTCCTTTGGTCTAAGAGATAATGGTTTACAAATGCTAAAATACATATTGAAAAGGCTCTCTCTACTCATACCGACACTGATTGGTGTTGCAACGCTGGTATTTGCCATGGTTGCCCTTTCCCCCGGAGACCCTGCGCGGGTGATGCTGGGAGAGCGGGCTACTAAAGCGCAGTTGGAGAAAATCCGGGCTGAAATGGGACTGGATCGCCCATTGATAGAGCAGTACGGTATTTACATGAAAAATATGGCCCAGCTTGATTTCGGAGAGTCGATTAAGACCGGCCGCAAGGTAATGGACGAAATACGGGAGTTGTATCCGGCTACTATTGAGCTGGCGTTTTTCGCTATGCTCTTCGCTACTACCGTCGGCATTATAATAGGAGTTTTATCCGCCACCCGGCGGAATACCTGGATCGACTACACGTCGATGGTGGGGGCCCTGTTCGGGGTGTCCCTGCCGGTCTTTTGGCTGGCACTGGTGCTGATGATGATATTTTCCGTTGGCCTGGATTTGCTCCCGACGGGCGGGCGGATAAATATTCGTTACTACTTTGAAGCGATTACAAATTTTTATATACTCGATACTTTCATATATTGGATTCGTGACGGTGACCCGAAATTTTTAATATCCAGCCTGAAGCACATGATTCTGCCGGCAGTCGCCTTGGGCACCATCCCGTTGGCAATTATTGCCCGTGTGACCCGCAGCAGTATGCTGGAAGTATTGAAACAGGATTATATCAAAACCGCCCGTTCAGCAGGTATTATTGAGAACAGGGTCGTTTATCGGTATGCGCTGAAAAATGCCCTGCTTCCGGTAGTTACGATTATCGGTCTCCAGTTCGGCCTGCTGCTTTCAGGGGCAATACTCACCGAGACAATATTTGCCTGGCCGGGGATTGGCAAGTGGATATACAAGGCGATAGAAGCTCGTGACTACCCGGCAGTACAGGGAGGGGTGCTTGTAATAGCTACCACCTTTGTTTTGATCAACCTGGTAGTTGACATTCTGTACTCGATTGTGAATCCGAAGATCAGGCTGCAGTAAATGAGCACACACAAAAAAGAGGGAAAATTATATATGCAGGAATCCGCCGAAAGGCTGCCACCGGTTGGTAAAACCCTGGAAGTACCCGATGAACCGACCTTTTTGCAGGAATCGGTTCACCAGCTGAAGCGTAATAAGGCTGCAATTGCAGGATTGATTGTTATTGCTTTATTCCTGGCTGTGGGCATTTTTGCCCCACTTGTTGCACCCCACGATCCGCTTGCCCAGACGATTGAATTACGGAAAGCTCCGCCCTTTAGCGAAGGATACTTGTTAGGCACCGACGACCTGGGCCGCGACATGCTGTCAAGGCTTATCTTCGGTGCCCGGATTTCCATGGTCATTGGAGTAGTGTCGGTGAGTATTGCGTTGGTGTTCGGACTGCTGATTGGAGTTGTCTCTGGGTATTACGGGGGCTGGTTTGACAAGATCGTGATGCGCATAATCGACATTATGCTGGCCTTTCCGTATGTCCTGCTTACCATTGTTATCGTTGCGATTTTAGGAGCCTCGCTGACCAATGCAATGATTGCTATAGGTATCAGCCAGATCCCGCGCTACGTACGCCTGGTGCGGGCTTCAGTGCTGGCTGAAAAAGAGGCCGACTATGTAACAGCAGAGCGTTCAATCGGGGCTTCGAATTTTGAATTGATGTTTGGCTCTATACTGCCGAACTGCCTGGCGCCAATTTCGGTGCAGGCTACCCTGGGTGTTGGCGAGGCAATTTTGAGTTCAGCCGCGCTCTCGTTCCTGGGCCTCGGTGCCCAGCCGCCGACCCCGGAGTGGGGTCTGATGATCGCTAGCTCGCGCGAGTTTATAACCAGCGCCTGGTGGATTGTGACCTTTCCCGGTATCGCTACTCTGTTTGCCGTGTTGGGCTTCAACCTGTTCGGCGACGGACTGCGCGACATACTCGATCCGAAGTTGAGGGACTAAGGCATGGATGAATCAACACTGCTGTCAATACAGAACCTTGAGGTGAACTTCTACACTCAGCGTGGAGTAGTGCGGGCTGTACGGGATATTTCATTCGATATTAAAAAGGGCGAAACCCTGGCCCTGGTCGGCGAGTCCGGCTGCGGCAAGTCGGTAACCGCCCATTCCATCAATCAGCTGATTCCGATGCCCCCAGGAAAAATAGACAACGGCAAAATCATGTTCGAGGGCAAAGACCTGCTTACCTTCTCGGAGCGCCAGATTCGAAAACTGCGCGGAGATCGCATCTCGATGATTTTTCAGGAGCCGATGACCAGTCTGAATCCGGTGTTCAAAGTTGGCGAACAGATAGCGGATGTATTTCTCACCCACCAGAATATAACTAAGCAGGAGGCTTGGAACCGGGCGCTCAAACTGCTGGAACTGGTGAAAATTCCCGCTCCCGAAAGCCGGATAGACAGTTATCCCCATCAGCTTTCCGGCGGGATGCGGCAGCGGGTGATGATTGCTATGGCCCTGGCATCTCCGGACCCTGGGCTGATGATAGCCGATGAACCGACTACCGCCCTGGATGTAACCATTCAGGCCCAGATATTAGATTTGCTGGCGGACCTTAAAAAAGAGATCAGCATGTCGGTGTTACTGATTACCCACGATATGGGAGTAGTTGCCGAAACCGCCGACCGGGTAGTAGTAATGTATGCCGGGCGCAAGGTGGAAGAGGCCGATGTGTTCGATATCTTCGAAAAACCATCGCATCCCTACACGCTCGGACTGCTGAATTCGCTGCCTTCAAACGAAAAGTACCGCGGTGCAAAGCGGCTGGAGGCTATTCAGGGCACGGTTCCCGATCTGCTTACAATCGGTGACTGGTGTCCCTTTGAAAACCGCTGCCTCTTTGCAGTTGATGAATGTAGAAACTCTTTTCCGGAAGAGACTTCCATCGCCGACGGGCATTCTACCTGGTGTCATCGGGTAGATGACGTGATTAAAGAGAGGAATAAAACTTAAGCATATGGAAACTTTACTTGAAGTTAAGGACTTAAAGACCCACTTTACCATGCCCACTAAAAAAATTGCCGGCCCGAAACCGGTTTTGAAAGCGGTAGATGATGTCAGCTTTGATGTGTTGGAGGGCGAAGTGCTCGGCGTGGTTGGCGAGTCCGGCTGCGGAAAATCGACCCTCGGACGTACTGTATTGCGGCTGGAAAATAAAACCTCCGGTACCGTACTCTACGAGGGGCGGGATGTGTTTGAACTGAATAACACTGAAATACAGCACTTGCGAACACAGATGCAGATGGTGTTCCAGGACCCTTACAGTTCGCTTAATCCCCGTAAGAAAATCAGCAGTCTGCTTTCGCAGCCCCTGCGTATCCACACAAAGCTTACCCCGGCGGAGCGGCGGGAAAAGATAGACGGTATTATGGAGGAGATCGGGCTGAACCCGCGGTATCAGAACCGCTTTCCCCACCAGTTCTCCGGCGGCCAGCGCCAGCGGATCGGAATTGCCCGGGCCCTTACCCTGGATCCGGAGTTTATTATATGTGACGAAGCGGTCTCGGCGCTTGATGTTTCGGTGCAGGCCCAGATTTTGAACCTGCTGCTGGACTTGCAGGACAAACACAGCCTTACCTATCTGTTTATTGCCCACGATTTGGGGGTTGTCGAGTTTATTTCCAGCCGAATAATGGTTATGTATCTGGGAAAAATGGTCGAGTTTGCAGATAAAGAGGAGCTGGTGGTCCATCATGCCCACCCGTATACAAAAACGCTGTTTGCCGCCTTTCCGACGACGGATCCTCACGCCCGCGAAACCAAGCAGCGGGTGGTATTGGGCGATGTGCCGTCTCCGATAAACCCGCCGACCGGGTGCCATTTTCATCCGCGCTGCCCCTATGCCATGGATATCTGTTCGGAAGAGTATCCCGCATTGCGTGAAATTTCGCCTGGGCACTACGCGGCCTGTCATTTGCTGAAATAACTCGAAATTGTGTGACAAAACTATGCACTTTTGATACTATAATCTTCGATTATGAAGAAGATCATTGTAGGGGCCGGCAATGTCGGCCTGCAGTTAGCCCGCAAATTGGTGGAAGAGAAGCACGATGTGGTGCTGATAGAGCGCAGTATCGAAAAGGTGCGTCAGGCGGCCGGTAGTCTCGACTGCATGGTTATTCACGGTGAAGTCAGTAACCGAGAGGTGCTCAAGCAGGCTGCCATCAACGAAGCCGACTTCTTTATTAGTGTAACCGACTCTGACGAGCTGAATATGATTGCCTGCGGTATGGTTGCCAGCGAGTATCGGGTTCCGTATAAGATTGCCAGGGTAAGGAATTTCGAGTACACAACCTCAACTATTTCACAAAAACCCTTTCTCGGGATTGACTATGTGGTGAATCCGGAAGTGGAGGCCGCCCGGGCGGTGTTGCGCTCGGTTGAGCACGGCGCTATTAGTGATATTATCAACTTCGAGGGAACCACGTTCCAAATGCGGACCATGGTAATTGGTGAGTATTCACGTTTCCGTGACCGGCGGATAGAAGATATAAAAAACGAGGTACAGTACGACTTTATTGTGGCGGTGATTGTGCGGGAAAATGGGTATATCATCCCCCAGGGTGACACCATTATCCGTGAGCGGGATACCCTCTATCTTATCGGTACTCTGAAACATCTGCAGACCGCTTTTGAAACCGAAGGCAAGCCGCGCAAAGAGCTGCGGAAAATTGTTGTAGTCGGCGGGGGGCGGATAGGAAACCATGTAATCCGTCAACTGCTTCTGACGAACGAGCGCGAATCCTTTATTTCTCGTATGCTCGAATCGTTCCTACCACGGCAGAAGCGTAACGTGGTAATCATTGAGCACGACTATGACCGTTCGAAGCAGCTGGCGGAGGAGTTTCCGCAGGCCCTGGTGCTCTATGGCGATGTCAGCGACGAGGGACTTCTCGAGGAGAACGGGCTGATGGACTACGACCTGCTGATCAGTACCACCGGAAACCAGGAGCTGAACCTGGTTACTTCCATGTACGCAAAAAGTATCGGCATTAAACGTTCCATTGCGCTGGTAAACAAGAACGATTTTCTCAAGATGGCTTCCAAGCTGAACATCGACACAACCATCAGTATGAACAACGCAGTGGTAAACTCGATACTCAAACTGGTCCGCAAGGGTAATGTCCACAGTATTCACGCCATTAGCGGTGGGAACCTGGAGGTTATCGAGATGAGTGTCGAACCGGGCAGCCGGGTGGCCAACCATCTGATCAAAGACATCAAGCTTCCCTACCATTCGCTTATCCTGTTTATCTCCCGGGGCGATGAGAATTACCTGCCCCATGGAAACGATATGCTGCTCGGCGGTGACAATATAGTGCTG
The DNA here is from genome assembly GCA_964632675.1 of uncultured Sediminispirochaeta sp. GTDB lineage: Bacteria > Spirochaetota > Spirochaetia > DSM-16054 > Sediminispirochaetaceae > DSBN01. Next base: position 14,948 of record CAZWDV010000018.1, on the reverse strand, counting down.
ATAACCCGTAAAGAGCATGTAAATAGGCTCGACCAACTGTTTGCTAAGAAGAAGAAATGAGAATACCGGTAGTTCTGCGCGTATTAGGTGTCTTTTTATTGATTATCTCGTTTTTTCTGCTGCTGCCCATGCTTGTGGCCTGGTGGTACCAGGAGTACGAGCTGCTGCGGGCCTTTGCTATACCCAGCGGCTTGAACATTATCGTGGCGCTGCTGCTGTTTGTCGGGCTGCGTTCTCACGGAGGATTGGATATTTCCATTCGCGGCGGATTTATGTTCGTCTCTTTGGCCTGGATTACCGCTTCGGCCTCCGGGGCGCTGCCCTTCTATCTGTCCGGTGAAATCCCGAGTTACACCGATGCCTTTTTTGAGACGATGTCCGGCTTCACCACGACCGGTGCCTCGATCCTCACCAATATTGAAGGGCTTTCCTATAGCCTGCTCTTCTGGCGTTCGCTGACCCATTGGCTAGGCGGTATGGGAATTGTAGTGCTCACGGTAGCCCTATTTCCTCTATTGGGGATTGGTGGTTTTCAGCTTTTAAAAGCCGAAGCCCCCGGCCCCTCGGTTGATAAAATTACTCCCCGGATTACCGAAACCGCCAAGATTCTGTGGATTATCTATCTGTCTCTGACGGTGGCCGAAACGGCTCTGCTGATGCTGGGGGGAATGAACCTCTTCGATTCCCTGACCCACACCTTCGGGACCCTGGCAACCGGAGGCTTTTCCCCGAAAAACAGCAGTGTCGGTTTTTACAGTTCCGGCTATATACACGTGATTATCACTATTTTTATGTACCTGGCCGGTGTCAATTTCATTATGTATTTCCGCCTGATTCGTGGAGATACCCGTTCGATTATCAAGAATAGCGAATTCCGGGTGTATACCGGCATCTTCATCTTGGCCAGCCTGCTGATAGCCCTGGACCTGTACGGCAGCGTCTACAACAGTTTCACTGAAAGCCTGCGGTACGCCGGATTTCAAGCTGCCTCGATCCTCACAACCACCGGCTATGCCACAGCCGATTTTGCCGCCTGGCCGGCTATATCGAAAATTACTCTGTTCACCCTGATGTTTATAGGCGGCTCAGCCGGTTCTACCGGTGGCGGTATGAAGGTTGTACGGATTGTCACCATAATCAAGCAAGGCTTTAACGAAATGAAGTATCTGATCTATCCCCGGGGAATTTTTCGGATTCATCTCAACGGACGAGTGGTGAAAAAAGATGCCGTATACGTCATTACCGGCATGGTCTCACTGTATATCTTTCTGCTGATAATTGTAACTTTTGTGGTCGCCACCGCCGGAAACACAATTCTGACTTCCTTCTCCACTGCGTTGGTAACTCTTGGAAATATCGGTCCCGGTTTCGGTATGGTGGGCCCGACTAAGAACTACGCCTTTTTTCCCGATTACGTGAAATGGTTTCTCTCCTTTATAATGATGGTGGGCCGGCTCGAGATTTATACGGTATTGGTCCTGTTTACCCCGATATTCTGGCACGACTGAGGGGCGATCATCGGGGTAAGTTGAGGCGCCTTGAAGTAGCAGCCTCTGAATGAAAGAGTGCAGCTAAAAAAAAGACCCCACTAAAGAAGGCCCCACTACGGTAGTGCGGCCTTCTTTCCAGTATCAACGTATAACACTCTCAGTCCTTATCTTCGGGCGGTTCGAGTTCTGCCTGGGTCCGCTGGCCGAGCTGCTCGTGGGCAATCCGGCGCCCCTCCTCTTCATCGACCTTGGTCAGCAGAAATCCGCCGATTGCAAACAATACGATAATTGAAAGGATACCGAAGCGGTTGCTGCCGGTGAGGATTGTAATGGATCCCATCAGGAATGGCCCTATAACAGCAGCAAACTTACCGAGCATGTTGAAAAAGCCAAAGAACTCGGCCGATTTGTTGGCCGGGATAAGCCGGGTGTAATAACTGCGGCTGAGCGCTTGAATACCACCCTGAAACAAACCGACCAGTCCGGCCAGGATGTAGAAGTGCAGGACCGTTTTCATGAAGTAGCCCAGAAGGGTGATAATCCCGTATGCGAAGATTGCCACGTACAAGGCATTTTTTACTCCGATTCTCTTCCCAAACCAGCCGTAGGTTAGGGCAGAGGGGAAGGCAATGAACTGCACCATCAGCAGGGCGACGATCAATGATTCGGCAGGAAAACCGAGGGCCGCTCCATAATCCACGGCCATGCGGACGATCGTGTCCACCCCATCGATGTAGAACCAGTATGCCAGCAAAAAGATACCGACTACCTTCAGGCTGCGGATGTCTTTAAGGGTGTGCTTCAGCTGGTACCAGCCTCCCTTTACAGCCCGGCTCAACGGAAGCGGCGATTCAACCGGTGGTTCGGGAACAAATAGGAGCAGCGGAATGGTAAATACCGCCCACCAGACCGCCACGCTCAGAAAGGCAATTCGAATGGCAGTGGGCCCGTCGGCGATGCCGAAGAGCTCCGGCTTGAGGTACATAACTACATTCACCAGAAAAAGCAGACCTCCGCCGATGTAGCCTAAGGAAAAGCCCAACGAGGAGACAAAGTCTACCTTCTTCTCAGAAGCAACACCTGTAATGAGGGAGTCGTAAAAGATATTGCCTCCGGAAAAGCCGACCGTTCCAGCCACATAGAAGACGATTGCCAGCTGCCAGTATCCCATCCGGACAAACCATAAACTTCCGGTCATGATTACACCGAGAAAAGCAAAGAAAACCAGAAAGCGTTTTTTCGTACTTCCACGGTCGGCTACTGCACCGAGAAACGGCGCCAAGGCGGCCACAATAATCGATGCCAATGAGTTTGCCATGCCGAGATAGAAAGTGCTCTGCTGAAGATTGGTGGGATCCGCCCAGTACGATTTGAAGAACACCGGGAAGAAACCCGCCATGACGGTAGTAGCAAATGCACTGTTGGCCCAGTCGTAGAGAGCCCAAGACCAGATGGTACGCTTTGAATCTTGCATCCCTTCTCCTATTGCGCATCCATATGGGATTCAATGGTGCGCCAGTTTTTTATGCTCTTTCTCAGCCAAGCGAGCAGCAATTCCTGCTGCTCATCTGCAGAGAGTTGCCAATTTATCTGCTGCTGCCGCAGTTGATGGGTCAGATGATGCAGCACGAGTGCACAGGAGACTGAGATATTAAAACTCTCCACAAAACCGAACATCGGAATTTTCACGAACTCATCGGCCGCTACCTTCATTCCAGCGGTTAAGCCGTCGAGTTCGTTCCCGAAAAAGAAGGCGGCCGGGCCCTTCTTCAGGTCGAAACTCTCCAGTTCCACATTGCTTCCCTGGGGAGATGTTGCTACGATGCGATACCCCTTTGACCGTAGTTCCTCCACCGCCGCAGCAGTGCTGGTTCCGGATGTCTTGAAGCGGTGCAGGCTGAGCCATTGGCTGGTACCGAGTTCAATTCCTTTATTCGGCTTGAAGCGATTGCGGCCTTCAATAATATAGGCGTCCTGTACACCGAAACCATCGCAGCTGCGCAGCACGGCGCTGGCATTGTGGGGCTGGTAAATATCTTCCAATGCCACAGTAATGTAACGGGTTCGTGCAGCGATAACCGACTGCATCTTTTCAAACCGTTGCGGTGTCACAAATTGGCTGAGATGATTAATCAGACTTTCGGTGTGGTTCACAGCGGGCGTCCCTTTCCGGAGTCGGTAATTTCCACCAGTTGATGGGGGTAGGGCTCCATAAGATACTGCTCGAGCAGGTAGTGGTTCTCGAAGCGGATTGCCCAGCTTTTTAGAAGGTGAATAAGGGTGCTGGCTGGAATTCTTTCATCCCGGTACTCTTCGAGGCTATTCAAAAAGAACTGCCGTTCCTTCGGTTGCAGATGCGGCGATAATCCGCCGAAGGCGTGCTGGAAGGCGTTGATCATATTGGTAAACTTGGGCGGTTCGGCAAGCAGCTGCCGCAAAAGCTCTTCATACTGCTGCAGTACCTCACTGACCGGCAGTTGTTGGTGATTTGCCACTATACTGCCCAGCCTGTGCAGCAGGTCCTGATTATAGGCCGTGAACAGCAGTTTACCCTTGGTGTGGAAGTCGACCAGCCGGCGCATCTGCTGCTGTTCTCTTATCTCTCTGAACCTGGCGAGGGTAAACAGACTGGTGAAATAGTGTTCCCGCAGCACGAAGTTCTTCAGTCGGCCCTCTTCCTCAATCGGGTGTCCGTTGAAGTGCTCGACTATATACCCGCCGAACAGGCCGGCTCCCTTATCCTGAGAGCTCTGTGCGGTTTTGCTGTTGTAGAGTTTTACCTGCCAAGGTCCGCAGGAAGGTGATCGGGATTTGAGGAGAAAACCGTCTACTGTGCCGATTTCGGAGAAAAAGTTGTGTAGGTAGGTTTCCATCTCGCCGGTTACTTCAATTCCGCTGGCGGGTTGGAAAAGAATGGTCTTTTCCTTCTCTCTGACAAGGCGTACCGGATTGCGGGGAACACCCAGCCCGATTTCAACCTCAGGACAGGTAGTGATAAACTCCACGTGGCCGGAGAGTAGCTGCACTACCGGATCGAAGACCTTCTGTCCATTGTATCGGCAGCTGTCGAATCCCAGACACTTGCTGACGACGACCTTCGGAGTTGGAAAATTCATTTTGGCTCCTTAGAATTTGCCTTGGCATTTTAAAAATCTCCGATTTTTGAAAGTGCCTCATTTATCAGCGGGACGTTTCAGTTCAGAACCGACGGTGGTTCGGTTGCGCCCGTTCTCTTTTGAGTAGTACAGAGCCTGGTCGGCCCGTCGCATGACCTCGTCGGCAGAATGATCGGTACCGGGATCATACCCGACTACGCCTAAGGAGATATGGATGCGGTCGCGGCAGCCGAAGCGTGTGTAATCGCAGGCGGCGACCTTTTTACGCAGGCGTTCTGCAATTACGAAGGCCTGGTTTTCGTCGGTATCGTGGAGTAGAATAACAAATTCTTCACCGCCGTAGCGAGCCCCGATATCATCCATTCTCAGATTATTGCGAATAATATAGCTGATCAGTTTTATCACCTCGTCACCGGTCTGATGGCCGTAGGTGTCGTTGACGTGCTTGAAATGATCAATATCGGCCATAATAATAGACAAACTCTTTTTACTATCATAGAGATGTTGAATCCGTTTGGAGAGTACCGCAAAAAAGTAATGCCGAAGCTTCAGATGGGTCATCAAATCGGTGGTCGACATCTCGAACAGCACTGCATTATGAATGGCAATGGATGCAAAATGTGCTATGTCGAGGAGGTAATTTTTGTCCTCCCGCGAGTAATCCTCGCGGTGAATGCGTTCCCCGAGGATAATCAAACCCATGGGCTGGTTTTTCACGACCAGCGGAATAATCAGGGTAGGTTCAAGGCTCTGGAGTACATCTATACTGGCAGGGTCGTCTACTGCTGCACTGAGCTCGGATATTGTATGACAGTGTGAATTTTCTATCAGGAAACGGCACAGAGGACTTTCTGTATCAATAGTATATCTGCGATTCGAATCGAGGTTGAATCCCTCGACGTTGCGCATCAGTTTGAGGCCGGGCATTTCGAGGTTGTCACGGCTGAAGATTGCCGCCTGAGTAACTCCCATCTGCCCCATGCAGATGTAGAGAATTGAGTCGAGAAGACTGTGATAATCGAGGTTTGAACTCAGGCTCTTGCTAATCTCTAATAGCTGCCGAAGATCGAAGACCTCTTTTTCCAACCGACCGGTTTTATCGGCTTCCACATTTCACACCTTTCTATGTTTATATTATCGGTACTTACTTTGTAGTCTTAAAACAAGTGAATGTAAAGCGGAAAACAGTATCATTCCTATAAAGGTGATAAAAAAGGGAAATGCCAGCAGCAGAGAGGAGGGGGCTCCGGCAATACCCTGGGCGTGCTGGGCTACCAGTTCGGCTGCAGCGAATAGGAAGGCCACCAGAAGAATTCCATACGGGCGTTTGTATCCTAAGAATATCGCTACTAGGGCAATCCAGCCTCTGCCCGAGGTGATATTCGGCACGTAGGCTCCGAGGTTGAAGGCCAGGGACGCCCCCGCCAGGCCGCAGGTGAAACCGGAGATGGTGATGGCCCAAATTTTGATTTGCTGTTCATGTATACCCCGGGCGTAGAGGGCGGTGGAGTTGAGCCCGGCTGCGCTTACATACATGCCGAAGGGAGTCTTGTACAGAAGCCAGGCTGTGGCAGGTACCAATACAAAACTCAGATAGACGAACAGGGAGTGGTTTGAAAAAAACTCTTTTAGAATCGGAATGGAACTCAACAGCGGTATCGAAAAGTGCGCCTGGGCAGGAAAGCCGGCAAACTCTATAACCCCTTTAGTGCCGAACAGCAGATGGGCTGCAATCTGGGTTCCGCCGATTGCCAGTAAGTTGAGTGCCAGGGCGGCGATAAAGATGTTTGCCCGCAGTTTCAGGGCCGCCGCAGCATACAGATACGCGATGCTTGCGCTGAAAGCGGTTGCCGCCGCGGCTCCGAGCCAGAGATTGCCGCTGGTTCCCGCCACAGCGGCGGCGGCAAAGGCGCCTATCAGCATAAGCCCTTCCAGGGCGATGTTTAGCACGCCAGCCTTTTCGGTGAACAGCCCGCCGAGCCCGGCCAGCAGAAAAGGTGTCATTATCTCAACTATCGAGTGCAGCATTACGGGCCCTCCCTTTCTTTTTTAACCAGCCGAATCCGCTTATGCGGGCCGTGACGAGAAATAGAACAATAGCCTGCAGCACAGCCCCGAATTCAAAAGAAAAATCGGCGTATATCATTGCATTCTCCCCCCCGAATTCCAAATATGTGAAGATAAGGGAGGCCGGAATAAGCAAAATCGGATGAATTCGGCCGATCAGTGCGATGGCAATTCCGTTCCATCCCATCCCGGAAGTAGAACCCTGCAATGTGGCGAATGAGGTCCCGATTACGTAAAGGCCGCCGGCCAGACCGTAGAGCGCCCCGCTCAGGGCCATCGGGATGAAGTAGTAGCGCTGCACGGGAATGCCCCCGTAGCGGGCAAACTCGCGGTTGAGGCCGGTCATCCGCAGTTCATAGCCGCTGGAGGTGTGGAAGAGGTATTTGTAGGTAAGCCCGACCAGCAGTATAGCTGCGAACAGGCTGAGATTGAGGTGTGAGGGGGGCATCAGCTGGGGCAGGCGGAACTGCTCGGCTATTTCGGGGGTGGAGAGCAGAAAGCTGTCGGTATTGCGCAGCGGGCTGGAAACGAGATAGTCGATGGTGTACACCAGCGAGGAGGAGAGTAAAAATGAGGAAATCAGTTCGTCGGTGTTCCATTTCATTCTGAGAAAGCCGGATAATCCGGCAATCAGCCCGCCGGTCACGAGTGCAACCAGCACCGCCACCAGAATACCGAGAATACCAATAAGCTTCGGGATAGCTATCAGGAACAGCGTGGTTGCGAGGGCACCGGCGTAGACCTGGCCTTCGCCGCCCAGGTTGAACATACCGCCTTGAAAGGCAATGACCATGGCCAGTCCGGCAACTAAGTAGAGACCGACACGGTTGAGGAAGTTGCCCATATAGAAGGAATTGCGGAAGGGGCCCATCAGAAAGGCCGCAAGGGTTTGGACTGGGGAATCGCTGAGCAGGGGGAGGGCGATAACCATCGCCAGGATTGCCGCTGCTATGGCCACCCCGATACTGATGAAGGTGGCCGCCGGACGGGTATCATGCATAAGATTCAACCCCCAACATCAGTCGTCCGATCCGGGATTTATCCACCTGATCGCTTCGAAGGATACCGCTTATCCGCCCGCGGTACATGACTACAATGCGGTCGGCACACTCCAGGGCTTCCTCGATGTCGCTGGTGATAACCAGCACGGCCGAGCCATGGGCTTTGAGCTCTTCAATTTTCTGCAGCACAAACCGGCGGCCCGCAAAATCGAGGCCCCAGGAAGGTTCGGAGAATATCAGCAGTTCGGGAGAGTTGACTAACTCGCGGGAGATAATCACTTTTTGGATATTTCCTCCGGACAAACCGGCCAAACGGTCCTTCGGTGATGCTTTGATATTAAACAGCTGTTTCAAATTCCCGGCAAAATGCTGAATTTCCTCCCTCTTTAGCCGGCCCCATCCGTGAAAATCGCGGTAGTTCAGCAAAATCATGTTCTCCTCAACCGATGAGCCGAGGCTGGCACCCCGCAGTATCCGTTCGGTTGGAATGTAGGCAATCTGTTTGCGGCGCAGATCACGGATCGAGAGCCCTCGAATCGATTCGTCCTTAAAAAGAATACGCCCCGAACTGGGAGGAGTAAAGCCGGAAAGAATCTGCTCCAGCGTTTCCAGCCCATTCTCGCGTATACCGGTGATTGCCAGGGCCTCACCCGGAAACAGATCGAAGCTGACCCCCTTCACTTCCGGAAGGGCTGAGCTGGAGAGGGAGTGACGGTACTCTACTTCCTGCAGTTGCAGAACCGGCGCCGCGGATCGAGTTGAATGTCCTGGACTGTTGGTATACACGGTCCGGGAGGCCGACCCATCCCAGCGGGTCGAAGGGCCGATCATCAGCCTGGAGAGTTCTTCCTGAGTAAGCTCTCCGGTAGATTTTGTGGTAATTCTGCGGCCGGCCCGCATGACGCTGACACGGTCGGCATAGTGCAGGGCTTCCCGCAGCTTGTGGGTTATCAGGACGAGGGTAATACCGCGGGACCGCAGCTTTTCCAGCACAGCGTGCAACAGGTCGGTTTCGTCCTCTTCGAACAGAGTCGTCGGTTCATCGAGGATGATGTAGCGGGCACCGGCATACAGAAGGGCCAAAAGGGCAATTTTCTGTTCCCCGTCAATGCTGAGTTCGAAGGCCGGCCGGTCCAGCTCCAGCTGCAGATTGTAGGTATCCATGAGCGACTGTACCTGAAGACGCGCTCTATCTGTTTCGATGCGGCCCCACCATGTTCGTGGTTCCCGGCCGAGAATAATGTTTTGAAGTACACTGAACTCGCGTACTATCTGTACATGTTGATGCACCATGCCGATGCCGAACTCCAAGGCTTCATGGGGCGAATTGATCCGCAGCGAAATTTCATCTAACAAGATTTTACCCGTATCGGGGCGAATCAATCCGCTGAGTACATGCATCAGTGTCGATTTTCCGGAGCCATTCTCTCCGACTATGGCGTGTATTTCACCCTCCCGGATATGCAAATCTACGCGAGCGTTTGCAGTTACCCCGTTTTCGGGAAAATATTTGGTAATATCGATCAACTTGATGCTGCCCATGCTTCCCCTGGCAATTATTTCGGCATTTCGAAGCTGATTTCGCCGGATTGCATCTTCTCCAGAACCTCCGTCTGACGGGCCTGCAGCTCCTCCGGTACATGGCTGGTAAAAAGCGGGTTTTCGTTGAGAAAGGTTACCCATCCCTTCTCTACTCCGACTACTTCGGCAGAACCGAAGTCGAGCTGCCCCCGAATGGCCTGCTTTGTTTTCTGGTAGGCCGCCTTTTCCTGCCGCAGGGCGGTGCTGCCGATGACCACTCCGGCTGCCTTGTCATATCCGTTTGTATCGAACCAGAGTACGTAGGTTCCATTGTCCTGCGAGGTCTTGAGAACCCCCTGATTGGCTCCTCCGGCAATTGTCAAGATTACATCCACTCCGCTCTTGATCATTGATCCGGCCATTTCGCCAGCCTTGGTGGCATCGTACCAATTGCCTACCACCCGGAAGTCGACGGTAATGTTCTCATTTACCCACTGGGCCCCCTTTTCAAAGCCCGGAAGAATTGCCTGGTTCATGTCGGGATACTCCTGTCCGGCGACCAGACCTATCCGCAAGTCGTCATTGGCGCCCTCCATCGAGCTGGTAGTAACCAGGCCGGCCATATGGCCCGAGAGAAATGCCTGTTCGAACTGGTTGTAGCGGAAGGTGTAAATATTCTCTGTACCCTCGAGATATCCGTCGAACAGCAGGAATTTTTGATTCGGAAAAGATTCACTTACTCTCCGGCTTATCTCCGGGAGCGCCGGGTTGCTGGAAACGATTAGTTCGTATTTTTCGGTGGCCGCCAGTTCGGTGACTTTATCCTGCCACTCGGCCTGGTTAAACCCACCTTCGACTATTTTCACTGTGGCTGTCTCATACTCTAAAACGGCCCTTTTCACCCCGTCAGCCAGCATCTGATAGGTAGGGCTCCCCGCCAACACCCCGGGAATGAATACCGCGATATCGTATTCATTCGGAATATCCGCGGCCGCTGACGTGCTGTCTGCCTGTGACGCGGTTGCACCTCCAGCTTTTGTACCGGTTGTTTCACCGGTTTGTTCGGTGGTTTTCTGATTGCAGCTTGCGGCGAAAAGTAAAAACACCATGAGAAGCACGAGACCAATAAGCTTCGTGACACTCCGGTTTGGTTTACGCCGACCTAGTAAATTACGTGTGGACATATATATCCTCCCTACAAAATGAGTTCTAAGGTCGGTCTTTCGGGGAGATTAAAGGTAAGATATAACAATATCTGCATCTCCTTCTCCCTTCCAGACTTGCACTGTCGGTAACGGAATTGCACCGTTTCCACCCGTCCTCACGGGGTTGCGGACTGTAACCGCCGGTCGGGACTACGTCCCTCCCTCGAAGAAAATACTGTAGTTTTAAGAATACGACCGGCGCCGCAGATTGTCAAGATGCTTAATTGGCTTAATTGACTTACGGTGGGGGAAGTGGTAGCTTCGATGTTGGAGGCATTGGATTGAAGATTGAAACCGGTACGGGTTCCTTTGATTTTGATCAGGCACAACAGCCGATAGTCTGTGCGGTGGATATCGGAACCTCCTCTCTGAAGGCTGGTATGATTGATTCCGGAGGAACTTTGCTGGCATGGGCCCGGGTGCCTTTCGAACTGGAAGAACACGGCCCCCTGGAAACCTGGCCGGCCGAGACGTGGTGGGATGCCTTTATTACGGCGCTGCGATCCTTCCCGCATCCTACAAAGATTTCTGCAGTGGCCATTAGCGGGAACGGGCCTACCATCGTCCCGGTTGACGCTGAGGGCCGCAGCCTGAGTGCGGCCTCTTTATGGATCAATCGCCGGGACAAGTTCATTCAGGGAGAACCGTCTTTCTTTCTTCCGAAAATCGCCTGGATTGCAGAACAGCATCCGGAGATATACGAGCACACTGTCGCTTTTTTAGGCTGTCCGGAATATGTGACATATCGGCTTACCGGTCAAAAAACTGCCTTTACCCCCTCTATCGAGTTCTCACCGTATATATGGGAACCTTCCGGCATAGAAGCGTACGGGTTTTTACCCGAAAAGTTTCCGCCTTTGCTGAAGACCGGGCAGGCCGCGGGGCACGTCCATCGCGGAGCCGCCGAAGAGAGCGGATTGACGGCCGGAATTCCAGTAGTAGCAACCGGAGCAGACTTTCTAATGTCCCTGCTTGGTACAGCCGTTACCAAGTCCGGACGAACCTGCGACCGTACCGGCACTTCCGAAGGGATCAACTGCTGCAGCGATCGGAAAATAAGCCATCCGCGGATTAGATGCCTGCCCCATGCAATCGAAGGCAAGTACAATATTGCCGGTATACTTTCATCAACCGGGCGTATATTCGAATGGTTTCGCAGTTTTTCGAACCAGAAAAATCGCAGCTACTATCAAATGCTGCAGGAAATTATCGAAGTTACTCCTCAGCGGGATCTGCCGTACTTTTTCCCTTCCCTGCACCGGGGTGCGGTCTGGGAGTTTTCCGGGGGAGTCTTCACCGGGCTCGAAGCACATCACGGGGCTGCTGAAATGGGCCGGGCTGTGGTAAACTCGATCGGCTTCGGCATTCGTGATTTGATTGAAACCATAGAAAACGAGGGTTGTGAAATCGGGACTCTGCGGGTTTCCGGCGGGCAGGGAAGAAACTCCATCTGGAATCAAATGAAATCGGATATTACCGGCAAAGTAATTGAAGTGCCGAAGATCATCGATGCAGAACTGACCGGCGGGGCGATTGCGGCATTTACCTATCTGGGCATAGAGGGAAACCTCACGGATGTGGCCGAGCAGGTAGTGAAGATAGAAGAACAGTACGAACCGGACCCGCAGGCCCACAAGTCCTATTCAGAGGAATATGCCTATTACACCCGCCACTGCAACCGGATAATTGCCGCGCTCAGCGAACCTCCGCCCGATCCTCCGAAGGGTGAATAAAGCTCTTCAGTTTATCCTCTAAAGAGCCCCATCAAAGCCCGATTTTGCTTCAGCCATAATTCATGCTGTGTGTAACCGGGGCAGTGGTGAATAACTTTCTTCCAGAACAGGGCCGAATGGTTCATATGCTTCTGGTGTGCCAGTTCGTGAATGATGAGATACCGCTGTACTGGTCGCGGGATCATCACTGTCCGCCAATTCAATGATATGTTTCCGAGTGTTGAACTGCTGCCCCATCTGGTTTTTTGATTGCGAAGAAACAACTTTTTATAGGGAATGCCCACCTCCTTCGAAACCTGTTGGGCATAACTTACCAGACGCTGTTTTGCTTCGCGACGCAGCCAACGCTCCAGTACACCGGTTATCTGAGTTTGATTGTCTTCCGGCCCGCGAATAAGGATGTTTTGATGAGTATGGTCGACCTCGAGGTTGTAAGTTACTTGATTGGAGATTTGAAACTCGACCAGGTACGGCATTCCGTCCACAAATATTTTTTTCGCTGGGTTATATTGTTCAAGCGCCTGCGAGGTCTCTCTGATTTTTGAGGCCAGCCATCCCTCTTTACGGCGTAAAATTCCCTGAATCTTTGCCCGTGAAGTACCCCTAGGAGCCGAGACGGTTATTTGCCCGTCCGAATTGATACGCAGTCGAATATGTTTTTGTCGATGGTTGTGCTGTATGCGAATAGGATATTCGAAGCCGCCAACTGTAAAATAGAGGGTATTCACCGATGAGTTCGTCCTTTGCATATCCAGCCTTTATCTGACTTTGATTCCGGAAAGTATTTTATTATCTTTTATAGCACAGGTCTATTGAGGTGAATATGAAATTATCTAAATTATTAATATTGTTTCTATTTCTGCTGCCCGCTTTCGGGTCTGCGGATACTAAAATTGTCGAAGGTGAGATGAGCTTTGAATTTACGGTTAGAAGCAGCAATCAGGAACTGTTAGACACCTTCTTCGAATATGAGAATAACTCGAACTCCCAGAAGATAGTCGAACGCGGTTCCAATTACATCGTAGTTCGCACCACTGCCAAGCTGGACACATTGGAAACCGATATTCCGTTTCCGGTTGCTTCGCGCTACAACGATTCGCAGTTTACAGAGTATCTCGACTACTCCACGAGCCGGAAGGGCATAGAAATAACCCGGGGAGATGGCCGGATAGTGAAGCGCGAGTTCGTCGAAAAGACAGCGATGAGCGATTCTGAAATTGCCCTTTTGAGACATACAGCTCGGGCGGTTACAGAAGGCTCTGCGACTCAGCATGCGGCTGTGGAGGCGGTGATGCGCTATATTCGCGAAAACGTCTCCTATACCCTGCGGTCTTCCAGTAATCCGGCAGATGTGCTGCGGACCGGCAGGGCCTACTGCGAGGGGTATGCAAATGTTGCCGCACTCCTGTTGCGGGTGGTCGGTATACCGGCGAAGGTGGTTGACTCCTATATCCCGCCCGGACACATGTGGGGCTACGGACAGGAAGGCGGCGGCGGGTATCATGCCCATGTGGAGGTTTATTATTCCGACGCCGGATGGGTGAGTTACGATCCGCAGGCCACAGTACATTTTGTAGATCCTTTTCATATTGTGAATTACCCGCGTGAAAGAGTCGGACTGCAGCAGGGGGGCGAACAGGATGGGCGCAGTATCACCGACATACTGCCAGACCCGGCCGGGACCAACAACTTTTTTCAGCGCGATACCAGCTCTTCGCGAGCCTCAGCTGTGTTTGCGGGAGCGATTTATCGTTCCGACGGCAGTATGGTGCGCGACAGTTTTCGCAGTAATGAGTGGGTGTATCTGCGACGCGACGACGGTAGTGCATCCGGAATACGAATTTTGAGCAACGGTCAGTTCGCAATTCCTGCCGGTGAACCTCAGACAATATTTTTCCGGGATGGTCAGGGCGGTTGGTATGAACAGCAGGTCGAAATTGAAGGTATGCAACGGGTTTTTGAAAAAATCCGGCTCGATGAACCTGAAAATCTAATCCACCTCGATTTGGGCGGCGCAGACCAGCTTTTTTCATGGTACAAATCACCGGATTCACGCTGGATGCTGGAAAAAATCGCAGCAGGAACTGATGGAACAGTGCGTCTGCTTTCAAACACTACCGAAGCAGTGGTAAGTACTCGCAACACCCCGGTGGCCGGAAAGTATGTACTTACTACTGAGCAGCTGCGCCGGGGAGAAACATACCACATCGATGATCTCCCGCGATATCTGGATCCTGAAACCCCGTATGTCTCCATCATTCCGCCAGGTAGTGCTGGAAATAGCGACGGGGCCGGCAGCTCGGCTCCCGCCGCAGAGTACAGTTTGAAATTCATCGAATTATCCTCGGGCCGTACCTATCAGGGACCGAAGGTGAATGCGGAACGATCGGTAGCCGCGGTACCGGATACCGATTTTTCAACGGTTGTAGTGCAAAAGAGAGGGGTGATTGCAATTACCTCCCTGCCGGCGCTTTCACCCGGCAAAGTAAGCACCGTCGAACTCCAACAATCCGCGCTGCAGTTCGATATACAAGCCGATCGATCGGCCTATCCGGTTCATATTACTATCAAGCGCGGCCGGAGATACGCATCGCTGGTAAGCGAATTAACGGACAGCTCCGGCAGTCTGAGACTGTATGTTGACCCCACGCTGTTGGAGCGCAGTTCTGAAACCTTCGTACTGCTGCATGGAAGTCCTATCGCGCAGCAGAGATTAGTCTTGGGAAATCTGCAGCCGGGAAATATCCGACTCGAGTAAAACAGTAATTCTAATTTTGGAAGCTCTATAACTTCCAAAATTAGAATTACATCAAAA
>CAZWDV010000017.1:14857-52272 GCA_964632675.1 uncultured Sediminispirochaeta sp. | reverse complement strand
ACCGAAGCAGATGTGCCGTTTCAAGTATACCTGCCAATTCGTCGGCGTTTATCATTGCGACGTCTTCACTCCCGCGTCGCTGGATAATAACAACTTCTTTATTTTTGGTGACTTCATCAATTAAAGAAGCCAAGCTTGCTCGAGCATGAGTGTAGGTTGTGTGTATTGCCATATTTGCCTCCTCAATTATTGTACAGATATACTGTACATATGTCAACGTCAAGGGATCAGGGTCAGAGGTTTACTGTTTACTAATTGCCCGGCACCGCGGAACTGTACGATAGTGTATTAAGAGAGGCCTTAAACCTCTCGTTTTCTGTGAACACATTTTTATACTCGCAAGTATAATACCTTCAGGTATAAAATTTATTACGGTGGAGTGGTAGAGGACGAGTATTTTTGTAATCGCTCTAAGGAAACCAAGGAGCAGGTTGCCGACATAGATTCAGGATGGAATATATTAAGCCCGGATTCGAATCGCACGGCAAACAAATCTCCAAAGAGTGTATCGATGCGATACAGAATGTATCAAAAGGATTTCCGTGGAGCGGCTATAGGCGTGGTGGAAAATGCTGCTGGTGTCAGCAATTCGCAATGTATAGTGTGCTGCTGTGCTGAAACCTTGACATCAATAATTATTGTGGTTATATTTCCAGTATGTCGACAAATTATCGACTGAATGGAAATAATAACACATTTATCACTCTTCCTGACCAGGTAATCTTTGACTATACTGCTCTAATGGATGCATTAAAGATGTATTCACGTCCCCGGGATAAGGTTTCTCATCTAATCAAAACGGGAGTTATCACAAGAATAAAAAAGGGCTTTTACTTTGACAACAGAAAAACTATGCACGCTCTGCCGGTTAAAGAGACAGCCGCCAATCTCATATACGGACCTTCATATATTTCACTTCAGTTTGCTCTTTCCTTCCACGGTTTGATTCCCGAGACAGCGGTGCAGGTTACATCGGTTACCTTCAAGAAGACCCGGCGCTACCATACACCCCTGGGTGATTTTATCTACCGGTCTGTTTCCTTTAAATACTATCCCTATGGTATTCTACGGCAAGGTGAAGCTTTGGGGGCTCCCTATTTGATTGCCTGTCCTGAAAAAGCGGTAATGGATATGCTCTACTTTGCCGCGGACCTTAGAAGTATGCGGGATGTTCAATCTTATCTTCTTGATGATCTGCGGTTGGAAGAACAGTCTCTCAGAGATTTTGATCCGGCGGTTATATCAGAAATTGTCCAAGCCGCACCTACTCCGAAACTTCTGCTGTGCTGCAGGGCGCTTAAAAGGATGATCAAATGAAAGCTGTGGTACAGGACTTTATTGATCTCAGAAATCCGAAAAATCTTAAGGATCATGACAGGGCCCTTCGGGAGCTCATTCAACATATTGTGCTGCTCGGTTTATGGCGTGCCGGCTTCTTTGAACATGCTGCATTCTATGGAGGAACGGCTCTCAGAATACTCCACTCGCTTCCCCGTTTTTCCGAAGATATTGATTTCTCGCTTCTGGAAAGAGAACAGGACTTCTCATTGGCTTCTTATATGTCCGGGCTTCAAACCGAACTTTACGGTTTTGGATTTGAAGTTGATATTGTATCTTCCGGCACACGCAAGAGTCCCATTGAGTCTGCCTTTGTAAAAGCCAATACCCGTTTTCATCTACTCCAGGTTAAACCGGGATCATCCCTTGCTTCTACCGTTCCGTCTAACCAGCTTCTCAAAATTAAACTGGAAGTTGATACTATCCCTCCAGGAAAGTTCGAAACCGAGGTTTTGCCGGTTCTCGAACCAATTCCCTTCTATGTGCGCACACTATCGCTGCCTGATCTGTTCGCCGGAAAAATGCATTGCATTCTCTTCAGACGATGGAAGAGCAGGGTGAAGGGCAGGGACTGGTACGATCTGCTCTGGTTTTTGCGAAAAAGGGTTCCCCTGCATCTTGCGCATCTTGAAGAGAGAATGCGTCAGTCGGGAGACTGGCAAGAGGGTCGGAACATTTCGAGACATGATCTTCTCAGATTTTATGAGCATCGAGTCGAGCAAGTGAATTTCTCAAAAGCCGCCGCCGATGTTCTCCCCTTCATCAATGATCCCCGTGAAATAGATCTTTGGAGTAGGGACTTTTTTTCAGCTCTTAAGGAGAAGATACAAATACAATAGGGGTCGGAGGTTTACTGGTTTACCTAATGAAGCCGTCAGCTCGTATATGTTATAATTTAATTATGGATAAAGACATTCGCTGGAAACAACGCTTTATAAATTACCAACGAGCATCGGCACGGCTCAAAGAGGCGGCACGGCTGTACCGTGAACGCCTTTTGAGTAATTTCGAATCCGAGGACGTATGAAAATGCCGAAGGTGGATACCGGTTTGAAGGCTGATCAGGTCAAATCACAGCTTAATGAAATTATGTTACCCAATAAAATCGACATAGTGGTATATGAAGATATCCAAAACCTGCGCGAGCACATTGATCGGGTAGGGCTTGCCTTCGAAGATATAGGATAATACAAAATGACACACATCAAAAAGCTGTTGAATATACTTACTAGAGATGAAAAAATTAAACTCATTTTAGTTTTGTTCGGAGTTATCCTGATGGGGCTGCTGGAGGTGGTAGGAGTGGGGTCTATTATGCCCTTCCTGTCAGTGGCTTCCAATCCGGAAATTATTCATACCAACCAGTACTTGAGCTGGGGATATAACACCTTCGGATTCAAGAGCGACCAGGAGTTTTTGCTGGTTCTGGGAATTGCGGTAATAATATTCCTGTTTCTCAGCAATGCCAGCCGGGCGGCGGTTTCGTACATAAAAAAGCGGTATACCACCGGCCGCCAGCACGCCTTTGCCTATCGGCTGCTTACCTGGTATGTCGGTCAGCCCTATTCCTATTTTCTTAATCAGAACTCCAGTGAATTAACGAAAAATATTCTCAACGAAGTCGGTACCGTCATCCGTAAGGTTCTCATGCCGGGGCTGGAGTTTATTTCGAGCAGCGTGGTCGTACTTATGCTGATCGGCCTGCTGGTTTCAGTAAATGTTTCCATCGCCCTCACGGTTGCCGTGAGCCTAGGGCTTATATACGTGTTGATATACAAGCTTGTTCAGATGAAGCTACACCGGATTGGCGTGCGACGGGTAGAGAACAACCGCAAGCGTTTTAAAATTATTAGTGAACTCTTTGGCGGTATTAAAGATGTAAAGCTAATGGGCAGCGAGCGTACATTTCTCAAGAGCTTTGAAAAGCCCTCTTATCGAATTGCACGTGACACTGCCACCAGCTATATGATGGTGGATGTCCCGAAATACGGCCTGGAGAGTTTTGCCTTCGGAGGCATTATTACACTGATTCTGGTGTATATCGGCGGGAAGGGAGATTTTCAATCGATTATCCCGGTGGTCGGTCTGTACGCTTTTGCCGGGTATCGATTGATGCCGGCTTTGCAGAAGATGTTTCAGGCGGTCGGTAATTTGCGTACCTATCTGCCCACGGTCGACGTGGTGTATAAGCAACTGGCGGATCACGAAAAATCGGAACATGTATTTCGTAAAGAACGTCCCGCGCAGATGCAGGTGAAGGACCACATAAACCTGAATAATATTAGATACACCTATCCAGGGTCGGATGAAGTAGTTATTCGCAATCAGAGCCTGACTATTCATGCCAAAACAACTGTGGGGCTGGTCGGACCCACCGGATGCGGCAAGACGACCCTGGTGGATATCATATTAGGTTTGCTTGAACCGCAGTCCGGATCACTGGAGGTGGATGGCAGCACAATAGATGAGCACAACATTGAGTCCTGGCGCAGGTGCTTAGGGTATGTACCCCAAAGTATATATCTTGCCGATGATACCATCGCCGATAATATCGCCTTTGGGGTGCCGAGTGATGAGATTGATTATGAGGCGGTTAAAAATGCCGCTGAAATGGCTAATATCCATGCCTTTATCGAGGGTGAATTGCAAAACAAGTATGACACCATGGTCGGTGAACGGGGAGTGCGATTGTCGGGAGGACAGCGGCAGCGGATTGGTATTGCCCGAGCCTTATACCATAATCCGCCGGTGCTGATAATGGATGAGGCTACCAGCGCTCTCGACGGTTTAACGGAGTCGGCCATTATGGACGCAATTCATTCACTCAGTCATAAAAAAACGATTATAATGATTGCCCACCGGCTGACTACAGTGCAGGAGTGCGATGATATTTTTATTATGCGTAAAGGAGTTGTGGTAGACCACGGCCGTTATGAAGATTTACTACAGCGAAATGCCGATTTCAAAAAAATGGCCGAGGGGTCGAAATAGTGACTAAGTTAATTAAAGTGCTGCTGCCGCTTCTACTGCTGGCGGCGGTTATTCTGGGCGAAGCTTACGTAGCTTTGGATAATGCGACCTACGATCAGCCGGTCTCTCTTACACTGCGGGCTGAACCAGAATTCGATGTAAGCCGAATAACGGTAAAAAAGCTCGCCTTCCGCAGCACTGTCGATACTATTGAGCATTATAGCGGGCACGAATGGCGGAATGAGACTGGAAAAATTCGAACCTTCTGGATAGAAGGGCCGCATGATATCCTCATGCAGATACAATCTGCCGAAGTTCAAATTGGTGGGCACACATACCGGTTTGAGAAAAAGCAGCTGAATGAGGTGCTATCCGGAGACGAACTGAGAATCGGTGCATTACTTCCCCGGGAATATGGGTATGTGCCCTGGCGCTTCGGAGAATTGATAAATGTGAGTTTTGCGCAGTTTATGGCCGAGCGCGCCCCGGCAATAGTTCTTTTTCTGCTCTTCTCACTCATCATTGGAGTCTCGGGAGCTAATGTTCACATCAATCGGCAGCGAGTGCTGGCCTTTTTCCTTGGTTTTCTAATTGTACTGGCTGCTCTGACCATCTTGGATATGCCGCGCATATACATCTGGCTGTTAGTGCTAGTCTGGCTGCTGCTGGTGGTAGAGGTTCCGAAAAACTTTGCGGACGGCGGTATTTCAGTTGGTCTGCCGGTAGCCCTTTTACTGGTAGTGCTCTTTACAGTAGCGGTGTTTCTGCCGGGTTTGGGATATAAGGTGCTGTATACCGACGAGGTGTTCTCTTACAAGGCGGCTCAGTTTATCCTGGAGTCCGGAGAACCGGCCTATCCCGAAACCGGATACTATTACGGCCGGGCCTCGCTTTTTCATCATCTGACTGCCGGCACAATGGCCCTGTTCGGAGTGAACCTTTGGGCCGCACGGATACTTAATATTCTGTGGCTGGCGGGTACTGCCCTGCTGCTGTACTTGTTTCTGAAGGATAAAGGTACACTTACGGCATTTGCCGGCAGCGCTCTGTTCTTATTGGCGCCGGCTACCGTAGATTTCGGGCGCGAGGTGCGCATGTATCCCATGTTTGCCTTCTGGTTTACTCTGGCTTTGATTTCGCTGTATAAGGCATTGATGCTCGGAAATAGCCTCCGCAGCATGTTTAATTGGAAATGGGCGACTGTATTTGTCCTCAGCAGTCTGGTTGCCTTGAATACCCAGAACCTGGCGGTCTATATGCTGTTTGGATTTCTGGTATTTACCATGATAAGTGTCTTTCAAAACCGGGAAAACCGGAGAAAATGGATTGTAGTGTCCCTGTTAGTGGTGGGAATTATTTTCTTGGGGGCCTGGTTGCGCTATGATACCTGGAACATCTATGCGGCTTACTTGATTAATCCGGCGGCAGACTGGGCCGAAAAAATGGATCGTGACTTTTTCTACTATCTGGAAAAAATTCCCTTTCTGTATCCGCTCTTTTTTCTTGTGTTTATCCCGTGGAGTGCGGTAACGCTGTACAAGCGTAATCGTTTTAATACCTTTGTTTTTTCTATGGTCATTGGAGTAGTGCTGTTTCTGAGCTTGACTACCCAGAAGTCCTTTCGCTATATGTTCGCCGTTACCCCGCTGTTTGCATATATTACGGCGGATTTCTTTTCGGAACGTACCTTGTACATTTTTTTCAAACAAAAAGCGGTTCTTATTAGTACCATCGCCGTGAGTACGCTGGTACTGTTTCAGTTTGCCTATGCAAAACCGGAACTGACTCGTTTTGAGAATGATGACTACCGGCAGGTTATCAATTACCTGCGCCAGACCGATCGACCTTTAATTACCGATCTGCACGCTTTCTGGACACTGTACGGGTATGATATTAAAAGCGCAGCCGTAGTGGCCGGACCGCACGAGGAGTGGCGCTTGACCGATCACTCCGGTTCACCCAGCGACAGAACCGGAGTCGACGGGTATTACTTACTTGAGAACGTCTGCGACGCAGCTGGTAATTTTTCAAAATCGCCCCTCATCATCGTAGAGAGTTGGCAGAGCCGCGACTGGCTCGAGGAGCATTTCGAACAGCTGCCGGAGTTCGAAAAGCCGGCGGTTTTTATTGGCGAATGCAATTGAAAGCATGCAAAGATATTTCAACAGTAGTAGAACAGTATCTCTGCTGCACCTGCGGTGCCTGTTATGCCGCCTGCGGTTTTGATGCAATCCGGTTTCACGAAACCAGCGGCGGCTATGTGTTTCCAGAAATCGATTACCACAAGTGTACGGCCTGCGGGCTGTGTTACCAGGTATGTCCCGGCCTACAACTCGGCCCGAGCCTGCGCGCAGATATGCCGGCCGATCCCTTCCGGGGTCGCATTCTTTCCGCCTGGATTGGCCGGGCAAGGGATGAAAATCTGTTCAAAAACTCCCAGAGCGGCGGTCTTGCTTCGGCTTTGCTGGCGGCGCTATTCGAAGATGGTCGGATAGATGCGGCGGTTGTTGCGGTAATGCGCAGCGGAGTGCCTCCCCGGGGCGAAGTTCGGGTAATCCGCAGTGCCACTGAGCTTACTGCGGCACAAAAATCGAAATACACCCCCATTCCCCTGCTAAACGCATTGAAAGAGGTGCAGCAGCAGGAATTGCGGGCGGCAGTAGTTGGCCTGCCGTGTCATATGCACGGTCTGCAAAATTTGCTGGATGTAAAACCGATTTTGAAACCGCTGGTGAGATTCAAACTGGGTTTGGTCTGTGAACATATTCTGCTGACTACCGCTATCGACTATTTCGGCCGGCGGGCAGGAGTAACGGCGGTAAGAGATTTTGTTTTCAAGGATAAGTCCAAACCGAAGTATCCGGGAAATTCAATTGTCACCGATATAGATGGGAAGGAAACCCAGCTGGATGATTCGTTGCGCAGAGGAGTAAAGGATTTCTTCACCCCCCTTAGATGCCGGCTCTGTTTTGACAAGTTGAATGTGTACGCCGACGCGGTGGCGGCCGACCCGCATGGTTTGACGGGCGTTGATCGGAGGAACGGCGAAACGCTGCTGATGATACGGAACGAGAACGGGCAGAAAATGCTGGATGCGGCGGTAGAGCATCATCAGGTTGAGGTGCGGGCGGCCGATCCTGAGGCAGCTGTACACGGCCAGGGTATGCGGGCCAAAAAACAGGATTGGTCCGGGTATATGAACTCCTGGCGGAAGCTCGGATACGCTCTGCCGGAGTATAATGTAAAAACGAATCCAGAGGTCGGCGGAAGTAACTATAGGCGCTCCCTTGTGCAGGCAATTAAACTGGACTCATTCGGCTCAAAGCGGCGACTTTTTCGGCAAGCCGATCGGTATCTGTATAAGAAGGCTGTTCGAAAAAAAATAAGATCGATTTTAAGAAGAGTGTGTGGAGTGATGAAGCAGTGAAAATAGAGATTAGAAAAGCCGGCTTCGTGAACAAGGGTGCCGAGCTGATGCTGTATGCAGCGATGGAACAGGTTGCGGCCCACTATGAAAGAGTCGATTTTGTGATGGAACCCCGCAAGAATATGGCCCCCTACATTCAGCGGGCCCGGGCCGGCTTGTATCAGAAGCTGAAGCGCGAAAGCAGGCGCAGCCTGCCCGGAGAGCTGGCCCTAAAAATTTCCAAGCGACTGCGGCAGTCCTACGGTATTGTCCTGGACAATGAGCTTGATGCGGTGCTTGATGTAGCCGGTTTTGCCTATGGCGACCAGTTCGGGCCTGGCCGGACGGTGGAGCTGGCTAAAGATAGTCTGCGCTGGAAGCGGCAGGGGACTAAACTGATACTACTCCCCCAGGCCTTTGGGCCCTTTACTTCGAAAGAGATTCGAGCGGCCATTCGTACCGTAGTGGAGAACACTGAGCTTATCTTCGCAAGAGATGAGGTTTCATATAAGTACCTGACCGATGCGGCGGGAGAGCATAAACACATTAAGGTGGCCCCGGATTTTACCAACTTAGTACACGGTACGGTACACGAGCAACTGAATATGACTGGCCGTGTGGGAATTATTCCAAACGGTAAAATGCTCTCGAAAACAACGAATGAAATTTCTGCCGAATATGTGCCCTTCTTAACAGCATGTGCTGAGTATCTGAAGTCGATGGAGGCGAGCCCGTTTCTGCTGGTACATGAAGGAGCGGGGGACCGGGAATTAGCTGAGCAGATATCTTCTGCTGCCGGCGGAATTGAAATTATTCAGATAAATGACGCCCGACAGATCAAGGGCCTCATCGGTAGCTGCAAGGCAATAATCAGCAGCCGTTTTCACGGGCTTGTGAATGCCCTGTCCCAAGGAGTGCCGGCATTGGCCACCGGCTGGAGCCATAAGTATAAAATGCTGTTCGATGATTACCACTTTCCGCAGGGTCTGATCGAGAGAATCGGTGAGCAATCTCATTGGAAAGAGACAATAGATGCTGTGATTGCTGATGAATCGAATCACACAATTCGCAGCCATCTTATTAATCGTTCCGAGCAGCTGCAGCGGCAGACGGCACAAATGTGGACTGATGTTTTTAGGGTTCTATACTTAAAATAAAAAATTGTAAAATTTCAGTACTAGGATAGCTACATATGACACATATAAAGAAACTACTAAGCATACTCACTAAAGATGAAAAACTAAAACTAATTCTGGTTCTATTTGGAGTAATTCTAATGGGTATGCTCGAGGTGATAGGAGTAGGGTCTATTATGCCCTTTCTCTCAGTTGCCTCCGATCCTGAAATAATTCATGAAAACCAATATTTGAGTTGGGTTTATTCTACCTTCGGTTTTAAAACTCATGAAGGTTTTTTGTTTACTCTGGGAATTTGTGTAATCGCTTTTCTGTTTATTAGTAATGGCAGCCGAGCAGCCGCTTCATATATCAATAAACGATATACTACCGGCCGGCAGCATGCACTTTCATACCGTTTATTGACGTGGTATGTAAAACAGCCTTACTCATATTTTCTAAATCAAAATTCTAGTGAGCTTACAAAAAATATATTAAATGAAGTTGCAACTGTAATCCGCAAAGTTTTTATGCCGAGTTTGGAACTGATTTCCAGTAGCATTATTGTGGTGTTTCTTATTGGCCTTTTGATTTTGATAAATGTTTCGGTAGCACTCATAGTAGCGGTGAGTTTTGGCCTTATATATGTGCTCTTGTACAAATTGGTGCAGAATAAATTGCATACAATTGGTGTGAGAAGAATCAATAATAACCGCAAGCGGTTTAAAATTGTAAGCGAATTATTCGGAGGGATAAAAGATGTAAAACTCTTAGGAAGTGAACGGACATTTCTAAAGCGATTTGAAAAACCCTCCTATCAAATAGCCAGGGATATTGCTACCAATTATGTGTTAGTTGATTTGCCCCGGTTTGGGCTTGAAAGCTTTGCATTCGGTGGTATTATTGCTCTTATGTTATTTTATATTAAAGGAGAGGGAAGTTTTGAATCAATAGTACCGGTTATCGGTTTGTATGCTTTTGCAGGCTATAGACTGATGCCGGCCCTGCAGAAATTATTCAAATCTATCGGAAGTTTACGTACTTATCTTCCGACAGTTGATTTACTTTATAATCAATTGTCGGATCATGAAAGATCAGAATACAAATTTTCTAAAGAAAGACCTGCACCATTATCTTTTCATAACCAGATTGATCTGGACAAAATTCACTTCAGATATCCAGGCTCAGATGAGATTTTGATTCGTGATCAGAGTTTATCTGTAAAAGCTAAAACTACTGTGGCTTTAGTCGGACCTACCGGCTGCGGAAAGACGACTCTTGTAGATATCATATTGGGGCTTTTAGAACCTGAAGCCGGTACTATGCGGGTTGATGGTACAACTATTGATGAGCAGAATATACTATCCTGGCGGGCATGTCTTGGGTATGTACCACAGAGTATTTACCTGGCGGACGATACTATTGCCGACAATATTGCCTTTGGTATTCCAAAGGATGAGATAGATAATAAGGCGGTAGTAAATGCGGCAAAGATGGCCAATATTCATAAGTTCATTGAAAATGAACTACAGAATAAATACGAAACTATCGTTGGTGAGAGAGGTATCAGACTTTCAGGAGGCCAACGTCAGAGAATTGGTATAGCACGGGCCTTATACCATAATCCTCCGGTTCTTATAATGGATGAGGCTACCAGCGCCTTGGATGGATTAACTGAATCTGCAATTATGGACGCTATTCATTCCCTCAGTCATAAGAAAACTATCATCATGATTGCCCATAGATTAACAACTGTAAAGGAATGCGATGAAATTTTTATTATGCGTGAGGGAAGAGTAATTGATAAAGGAAGATATACTGAACTGCTTGAGCGAAATACCGAGTTTAGAAAAATGGCGGAAGGTTCTTAATTCAAACCTGTTTATTTGAAGAATAGTAAACTATGAAAATCCTTGTAATTACTACCCTATATCCTACTTCTCCGGAAACCAGGCGGACAACTACGAGTTTTGCCGTCCATAATTTTGTTAAGTATTGGAACAGGACCCATGAAATAATAGTAATAAAAGTGGACAGCTTTGGCATTAAACAATTCTTTAGATGGAACAATTATACCGAAGAATATACTGTAGAGGAAGTTCTTGTTAAAAACATACCGCTTTGTACTGTACATTTTCTAAATACAAATTCTACCGGTATTAGTGCTTTTTATCTTAATAAATACTTAAAAGCCAAGCACTTTGTTCCAAATGTCATTGTTTCTCATTGCTCAAGCAGCCATCTTATTGCCATGAAAATGCGGCAGAAGTATTTTGAAGTACCTCATGTGTGTGGAATACATAAGGCAGATGTAAGCAAGCTCTTAAAGTATGAAAAGGATTACCAAGATTGTTTCTACAAAGCAGATATGCTTGCATTTCGATCAAAGCCGATAAAAGAGAAGTTTTTTAAAAACTTCAATTGTGATACAAACAGGCATGTGTGCATAACTACAAACTCTGGTATTGAGAATAAATTTATTGAGAATAGTGATTTTGTTCTTAAAAAAATTAAGAGACAAGAAAAAAATATTAAAATTGCTACTATCGGTGCCCTTATTCCCTTGAAAAAAATTGAATTGGTCATCAACGCTTTGAAAAATGTAACTACAACAACCTGGAAATATTATGTTGTGGGAGATGGGCCTGAACGCCAGAGACTTGAGGAAATTTCCGGAGATATGCTTGATAAACAGATAGAATTCACAGGGTATATAGACCGACCTGAGATTGAAAAACTACTAAAAGATATTGATGTGTTTGTACTCGTCAGTGAAAGAGAAACATTCGGTCTAGTGTATTTAGAAGCTATGGCAAAAGGATGTTTGGTTGTAGGAAGCCGAGGATGGGGAATTGATGGAATAATTGAGAACGGAAAAAACGGATTTCTTTGCGAACCAAACAATCAGGAGCAGCTTGTAGCTATTCTAGAAAAAATCATGAATATGACTGAGGATGAGTTTGGTAAGATTGTAACGGCCGGATATCGAAGTGTTATAAATCTTGAAGAAGAAAAAGTAGCTCTGGAGTACTTAAATAAAATTGTCCAAATTACACATACTACAGGAACATAACAGATGGGAAAGACTTTTAGCGAAAAACTGAAAGACCGAATTGAAAATTATCCGCGCTTGTTCAATGTAATGAAAAAGGTGTACTACCTACTGTTTCAGGAGCAAACAGCTGACTTCGGTTCAATTTTATTTAATATCTATGAGCTTGGAATAGAGCAGCGCGGATTGAAAGAACTGCTTGACCATTTTAAGCATGGGAACAAACCTGTACAAAAGGAAGCTGCTTGGCAACTGGCTATGTGGCATTCAAACCATTTTTGTCGGGAGGACGCTCAAAAGGCATTAGAGTACTTACCCTTTTTTAAAAAGTACGAAAAAAACAAGCGAAGATTAGAGCAGGCCTGTTATCTCGAAGCTGAATGTTTTGCATTGATTAATAAAAAAGAACTGGCAAGTACAGTAGTTTCTAAGGGTGTACAGAAAAATTGCCCCGAGAAATATACAGCGCTTATGCGGTATACTCAAACCCGCAAAGACCAAAACAAATTACTGAAAAGATTTTATGAATGGTATAACTTAGATCAGGTGTCTATAGATGATAACGGGTTGCCAGTTGCTCTGAATGCAATGAACCTGACTGCTGCCGAGCAGAACGCCGAGTGCTCTGTGTCAATTATTTTGCCTGTATCGAATAGCGTCGAAGGCTTGGAGTTGGCTCTCAGGTCCTTAGTACAGCAAACATGGAAATTTATAGAAATAATAATTATTGACCAAGGCAGTGCTGATGATACGGCGCAGATTGTGCAAAACTTCCAGGCGAATGATAATAGAATCAGATTGATCGAGTATAGTAACTGTAGAAGCTTTTTTGATGCTCTCAATAGAGGGTATGAAGAGGCGAATGGTAATTTTGTTACCGGCTTCAGTATAAACTCCTGGGCCCATCCCCGGCTTATTGAGAAACAAGTTCATCATCTGAAGCAAAACGCTAAATCTGTAGCAAATATGGTAAAATCTCTTCGATATGACGAAAACGGGATTCCTTATCGCGGGAAAGAACCAGCAACCTATTTGTTTACAGACCTTCTGTCACTGATGTTTAGGAAGAACAGAATTAAAACGGATCTAGGGTATTGGGATTCGGTACGGGAGGGTGCAGAGAGAGAGTTTTTGGCACGGATTAGAAAATACTATGGAAATGAATCAGTAGCGACACTCTCCGACGGACCACTTCTTTGGAAATTCTATTCTTCTTCGCAGTCCGGAACATTTATAGGCTATGTAAAACAAAACTATTTATTTGACAGTGCGCAGCGCCGGTATATCGAGAATTATCGTGCTTTCCATAATTCCGGAAGTTCATTATACATCCAGTGGCCGCAGACAAGAACAGAACGCAAAATCCTTGCACCGAGAGTCCTGCTACCCGAGCATGATTTGGATACGCTCAGACACTTCGATGTGATAGACGTGTCTGATTTTCGGCTGCCTGGAGGAAATACCTCTTCAATCGGCGAGGAATTAAAAGCGCAAAAGAAAGAGGGTCTGACAACAGGACTTATTCAAATGCCCTTATACGGATTTTCGAGGGAGAAACCCTTGAGTGATCGCATCCAATCGCAAATCGATGAAGAGAAAGTCCAGTGGATTGGTGTTGAAGAGAAAGTAAGCTGCGATATATTGATTCTTCGCCATCCGCCGGTGTTGCAGGATGATAAAAGATTGGTTTCGAAGGTGAGAACCGACAATATAGCAGTGGTGATAAACCAGGCGCCACGCAGGGACTATGGAGGGCCGATAGAAAAGACGTTCATTTACGATTTCGCCAAATGTAATGCTAATCTGTTAAAATATTTTGGGACAGAAGGGGTGTGGTATCCAAACGGCTCTGTTCTGCGGGATACGCTGAAAACTCAGCATAAAGAAGAGATAGATAAACTAATATTTGCCGAAAAAGATTGGGCCAATATTATTGATATAAGCGAATGGGAACGAACTTCTCGGCCTGAGAAAGGAAGTAAGATACGTATCGGGCGCCACTCTCGCGACCATTATGTAAAGTGGCCAAACGATGCCGAGACTATTCGGCAGGTATATCCAAATTCTGATCGGTATGAGATACATGTACTCGGCGGTGCCAGGTCTGTAAAACGGGTAGTTTCCCCATTGCCTAAGAATTGGAGGGTGTATGAATTCGGCAGTATGCAGCCGAAGGACTTTCTTGCGTCTCTGGACGTGTTCGTGTATTTTCATCACCCTGATTGGGTCGAACCTTTTGGCAGGAATATTTTTGAAGCAATGACAGTCGGTGTTCCTGTAATTACTGCCCCGCATTTCAAGAGCTTATATAGGGACGCAGCCATTTATGCACATCCTGCCGAGGTGCAGGAAAAAATAGAAGAGCTGATGCAGGATGATGAACTGCATGAAAGACAGGTACAAAAAGCCCGCGCCTTTATTATCGACACTTTTGGATATCAGCGGCACTTAGAGCAAGTAAGAAAGAACTTTAGTTATTACTCGAGGAAAAAGTAAATTGCGAATTTGTTTCGTTCTCCCGCGTTATCATACGAATTTGCATAATTGGGTCCATAAACACCTCGAAGAGGGCGATTCAGTAAAATTCCTGCTTTATCATGATCTTAAGAGAAATGCTAATTGCCCTGTTAAACCGGAGATAGTACCTTGGTCAAGAAGCGCAAAGTTTATTAAAAATAGATTTCCTTCTTTCAGTTTAGTTCGTTTTGGAGTGCCGAATATAAAAGTATTGAAACACCGTTTAGCAGAATTCAATCCGGATTTATTAGTAATTCGAGATCCTTCACGGGTGTTTTCAATCGTGACAATTTTGATTGCCCTCTTGTTGCGCGTTCGCTTTGTATTGTACACTCAAGTGCCTCTGTTCAGTGATTTCGGATTTCTCAAAAAAAGCCTCATGAATAGCGTTACCACTTTCACTAAAAGCGTGATCATCACTCCTGTGAAGGGCAGCCGAACGAAGCCAAAAATGGTTAAGAGGTTCTTTTATATTCCCTTTGTCATGCATACTGAACAGAGCGTGGAAAAAGAGAATGCGGTAAACGGAAAAATACTGACCATCGGTAAATATATCCCACGCAAGAACCACCTGTTATTGATTGATGCGTTGAATGAATTAAGCGAAGAATTTGTCTTTGAGCTTGTGATGATTGGGGCGACAACCGGAAAGGGTTTGGAAGAGTATAAACAACGGGTAACTGATTATATTCGTACAAAAGGGATGCAGTCGTATGTACATCAAAGAGATGTAGTACCATATGCGGAAATGCAAAATCTTTACTATGAGTTCGATTTATTTGTGCTTGCGAGCCGAGATGAAGAGGTCGGGGTTTCTGTATTGGAAGCTATGGCACATGGTCTGCCGGTTATTTGTAGCGATACAGCGGGCGCTTCCGACTTTATTCGGCAAGAACAAAATGGAATGGTGTTTAAAAGTGATGACAAAGAGAGTCTGAAAGACGCTATATCTTTTTGTCTACGGGACAAAACCAGATTGTTGAATATGGGCGAACATAGCCGGAAGATTGTGAAGCACTACTATTCTCCTGATACATACTATAATAGAATTCAACTGTTAATAAATAAAATTCTTGGATAAAAAATGCGGCTAAAAAGAGTTCGACAGAAAGGCAACCGATTTTTAGAATATCTAATATTCAAAATTCGAGCAAAAGGGTATAAAAAAAAGTATAGAAGTGCGTTGGTAGTGTTCAACAACATCGTGGTTCCGCGGCGTTTGTATCAGGTGTGCACCCTTCTTTTAAACTCGGACTATACGGTATATGTAAAAATCGGAATGAGGGATTACCTCAGGTTTAACTACATCGGGAAGTTGATCTTTCGCAATGAGCACATTTTCATGGTGAAAAGAGATCTCCCGATTACTGACCTTTTAGTTACTGATGCGGATTACAAAGCTGGGCTGAGACCTGAGCAAAAGGTCGTTCATATTGATTATAACTATTTTCCTCCGAACTATGAGTTTTTCAGAAATAATTGTTACTTTCCGATTATGTTTCACCCCCGGCTCATGAGTAAAAGCAAGTATAAGTATGCTTACCAGCTATCACAGAATAAACAGCGTAAAATAAGGGTCCTGTTTGCCGGCAATCTGGATCCCTCCCGGTATGACAGCAACCTGATAAAAGAGCAATTCGGCGTGAATACAAGAGCCGAAGTTATCGGTTGGATCACTAATAGTACCTTGCTGGACACAAATGTGTATCAGCCGAGTTCTTTCGAACAGTTCCTGCACGATATGCAGCATGACAATCTAAAAGACAAAATAGTCATTATCAACACTATGGAATGTGAAATACCGCAACACATATGGTTGGATATATTGGCGAAGGTAGATTTCTTTATTATGGTACCAGGGCTGACCCATCCGTTTTGCCATAATATGGCTGAATCTATGTCGACCGGAGCCATACCGATAGTGCAGTATCCGCAGTTTTTTTATCCCGTACTGGAGGATGGAAAAAACTGCTATTCTTTCAGTAAAAAATCAGCGCTTGAGGAGTTACTGAAGGTGCTGGTTACTCAATCTATGGATAATACTGTGGAAAAAATGAGACAATCTGTGGTTGAATATCATGAAAACTACTTGAGCTTAAATGGCTTCAAGCAATGTCTCGAAGCTTTTGTGAGCAGTGACAGGCGGAGTATCCGGCTTATAATGGCCAGAAGACTATCTCAGTGATACCCTCACAAAATATAGGAAGAGAAAGTGAAAGCGAGTACTATCTCTGTTGTAATTCCAGTTTACAATAAACGCCAGCATATCAGACGAGCTGTATATTCTGTCTTAAGGCAGAGCTACCAAGATTTCGAACTCATTATTATCGATGATGCCTCTACCGACGGAAGTATGAATGAGTTAACGGACGTTCAAGATGATCGTATCGTCACGGCTGAACGGAAAGTTCCGGGCCCTGGCGGGTATGCTGCTCGTAATCTCGGTACGAAAATGGCCAAAGGGACTTGGATTGCATTCCTGGATGCGGATGACGAGTGGACCGAACATACTTTAGTCGAATACATGCAATTGAATGCACTTTATCCAGCGGCGAAGGCACTTTGCACCGGATTTGTATATAAAAGCGGGAGCCGGGAGAGGGTGAATGACTTCACTCGGAAGAATGCTTCAGTAACAAACCGTTTAATAGGGTTTGAAGAGTATCTGCAGGAAACTCGTCTGGGTAGATGTCCAGTACACACCTCCTGTGTGTGTATTTCTAAAAATCTGCTGGAAGATATCGGAGGTTTTCCGGAAGGCAGGTGCAGGCGCGGGGGAGATCGTGATACGTGGTTACGAGTGGTGGAGAGAACCAAGATTGCCTGGTCGTCTTATATTGGCGAATACTATCATTGCGATTCTGTAAATATGGTCACGAAATCTGTCCCGGAGGGAGAGGGGTGCGCCATCCCAACCTTAGACCGGATGATTAGTGAATATTCGTGCGATAGAGAGCATCGTTCAGAATTACGTCAGTTGGAGCTCATGAAAAACGAGTTGATCGATGTGCGTATCAGGAAAGCAGCCAAAGACGGAACTTTATCCATTAAGTTATTGGCTGAGCTCCGCTTTAAATATGCACCGATCAATTGGATTATATTTGCTTTGGTAGCACTTATCCCAAACAAAGTACAGCGCAACTTAATTCGCACTATGCTGCGCATTAAAAGTGCCCTATACAATAATTAGAGCAATGATATGTCTACAAAGAAAGTGTTATTTTTAATTCCTTCAATGGCTGGCGGTGGTGCTGAGAGAGTATTTTCACTGTTGGTACGTAATATCAATACAAAAAAATGGCAACCCGTCTTGGGCTTGTTGCAAGCGAAAGGTCCCTTTTTAAACACTATTCCTGCCAGTGTACGTATAGTTGATCTGGACTGCTCTCAATCACGATACGCTTTGCTAAAAATTGTCAGGTTGGTTTGGAAAGAACGTCCGCATGTAGTATGTTCGACACTCGGTTATCTCAATTTACTCACCTTATGTATTCGTATTTTTTTCCCCCGATCGGTAAGGATTGTAATACGAGAAAGTACGTTTGTAAGCGAAAGTTTGAAATTAGAACGTTACGGACGGTTTTTTTCTGTGCTCTATAGATGGCTTTACCGAAAAGCGGATGGAATAGTGTGTTTATCAAAGGCAATGCAACGGGACTTACTCACCCAAATCGCAAAGCCCCTAGCTCATGTATTTGTAATTCCTAATCCAGTCGAAACAGACAATATTTTGAAACTTATAGAATCTGAACCAAAATTGCCAATTGCCGCATCGAAAACACATAGAACACTAGTATCAATTGGACGACTTGAGATTGAAAAAGGACACGACATACTCTTAGATGCAGTGAGTCGATTGGGGGATTCGGTGAGAGTGCTATTGGTCGGCAGTGGCACTCAGGAGCAGCAACTGAATCGGCAAGCTATGGATTTGGGAATAGAATCTCGTGTTGTTTTTCTCGGGTTTCAAGAGAATCCATTCGCCTATCTCAAATATGCCGATTTATTCGTTTTTCCTTCTCGATACGAGGGTTTCGGTAACGCTATGATCGAAGCACTTGCTGCTGGTGTACCTGTAGTGACATTCTCCGGACCAACCGCAGGCGCAGAGGTAATACAACCTGGAATCAATGGTATTTTAGCAGATTCGGTTGATTCCAGGGTACTTGCAGATGCGATTAATGCCGGGCTTCATACTTCCTTCGATCATAAGGCCATCAAAAAATCAGCACGAAAGAATTATGATATTGAATCTATAACCTGTAAATATGAGGAAGTATTCGAGAATGTCACCAAAAGCTGAGCCCGGAATTACAGTGTTTACCCATTTCGACCGTATTTCACTGTTTCATACCCTCAAACCGGTTTTGTTCCATAAAGGTCGCTTTGATTTCAAGTTTACGGATTCTCTTTCATACTGTCTGGAGAAGGACAGCAACCAAAGGCTTGTTATTTTACGTTTACCTCAAAAATTCGGTGTTGATGCAGTCGAAGCCCTTCAGAAGCTGCAGAATAAATACCGGCAGATTGTTTTTTTTAATGACGGCGCGGCTGCCGGAACCATTAATTTTGATCTATTACCGTATGTAGATAAGTTTTTTGTGAAGTCGATGTTGCGCGATAAGGGGCAGTATTCGAAGGGGTTATATAGGAACCGCCTGTTTACCGATTTTTACCATCGAAACTATGGAGTAATAGATTCCGATTGGAACGCTGCAACCTCATCGTCGATGGGTCACGGGAGAGAGCGAGAGATTCACAAAATACGGCTAAGCTGGAATATCGGTGTAGGTGATTTTCCAAGAGAGGATTTTCGCCAAAGGGTTGGCGTCTTTACGGCAAGGTCGGGCTTTCCAAAGCTGTCCAAAGCTTTTTTTCGGCACAAGCAGCCCGGGTTTGTTAGTCCGGAAGGTAAAAATGGTGGGAATACCCCTGTACATGCACGCTTGGGGAAACTCCCGGCTGCTACGATAAATCATCAGCGCAAACTCTTCATAGACAAGATAGGGAAGGATCGGTGTTTTATCACCGGCCGGGCCGCAAAAAAAATATACGATAAGGAAATGAGTGATTCTTTGATGACACTGAGTCCATTCGGGTGGGGCGAAGTGTGTTTCCGGGATTTCGAGGCGGTATTCGCCGGTTCTCTGCTTTTGAAACCCAGCATGGATCACATAGATACCTGGCCTGATATTTATAAACCGAACGAAACCTATGTTCCGCTTTCCTGGAACGGTGAAGATCTGTTCGAGAAGGTTGAATACTACCTGGCGCATGCGCGGGAACGAGTAGAAATTGTACAAAATGCACAGCGTGTTTATAGGGAGGCGATTTTACAGCTGCCGGTACATTTTCAGGGAGTTATGAGCGAGGCATTTGAGGTATGAACAAATTCAGAAAGCAGTACATTGCAACTGATAAAGCTATCGAGGGAATACGGAGCGACTTTTCTTTAGAACATATCGGGTCGATATCGGTGTATTACCAGAATGAATTGCAGTGCTCGCGAGCGAGTCGGGGTGCAATAGAATTGCTCTGCCTCGGTTTTTGTATCGATCCCTTGAGGCCGGGAGACGGAAACAAAACCATACTCGAACGGGTGAGCCGGGAGATAAACAGTTTTAACGACTTGATTCGGGTCCTTCAGGAAATATCCGGCCGCTATACGGTTTTTTATACCGGATCCGACGGCCGTTTTGTGATGAACGACCCCTGTGCGTTGCGCTCGGTCTACTACACCCCCGAAGATGAACTGTATCTCTGCTCGGCGGAGCAGCTCTTTCTGGAGGTAATCGGCGACGAACTGCGGCTTGAACCGGAGAAGCTCAAATACATCGAGAGCAAAGCCTTCGAGTGGGACGAACACAGCTGGGTCGGCGACGAGGGACACGATGAGCGGCTCAAGAAGCTGATCCCCAACCACTATCTGGACCTGGAGCGGCGGACCGCGCTCCGAACACCCCTGTTTTTTCCGGAGCTAAACGGTGAGGCGGAGGTGATCGAGTATGTAAAAACCAGGCTCGAGGGTTCTTTGGATGCTGCCTGCCGCCGGTGGAAACCGATGTTAGGGGTGACCGCCGGCACCGACACCCGGCTGCTGATAGCCGCCTCGAAGCGCTTTCGGGACAAAATCCGCTACTACACCTTCGCCGGGCGTCCGGATGCCGACTCGCCGGATATCTATATCTCCCGGCAATTGGCCGGACAGCTGGGACTCGACTGGGAGTTGCTGGTCACCGAAGAGCTGCGGGAGGATTTTCTAGAAAAATACACTGCCGAGCACACCTTCCCCCGCCGTCTGCCGAAGACCCGCCGCATCCAGTACCTGTACGACCACCACCGGAAGGACGGCAGCCTGGTGATAAACGGCAACTGTACCGAGATTGCTAGAACCAATTACGGTACGGTGGATTTTTCCACCCCCGCGGCGATGGCCGATATTATCGGTTTTCCCTGGCAGCCCTACGTACTGCGCGCCTGCCGTCGGTGGCTCAACGACGTACAGGAGTTCAGCCGGCGCTACAAGATACCGAAGGCCGACCTGATCTACTGGGAAATGCGGATGGGCAACTGGCACGCCCTGCACGCCCATGAACAGGACATTGCCGCCGAGGAGTTTTCCCCCTTCAATCACAAGGGCATCATATTGGCCCTGCTCAGTGTCGATATCAGCCGCCGTCTGCCGCCGGATTACCCTTTTTTTCACGAGCTGATCGCGGCCTTGTGGCCCGAGGCACTGGAGGTTGAAATCAATCCGGACAACACCCTCAAGAAGAAGCTGGTTCACAAGTTTATCACTTTTTTCAAACGGCGCCCCCGGCCGCTGTACTGGATGTACCGTTTACGTAAATATGCACCGTTTAAATTGTGGTGATGATTTTCTAAAAATTTCTGTTGTTGAGGTAAATAGTGCGACAATCCCACATTGTGTTTTGTGCCAATTCGGCCTGGAACCTGTATAACTTTCGACTCCCCCTAATGAAATCTCTGGCTGAACAGGGATTCAAGGTGAGTGCAGTTGCTCCGGTTGACGAATATGAAGCGAGAATTCGGAGTGCAGGGTTTGAATTCCATGCACTCTCTTTGTCCCGTAAAAGTACCAATTTGCTTACAGACCTGAAAACCTTGCGGGCGCTGCAAAAACTCTACAAGAAATTGGTGCCGGATGTAGTATGTCATTTTACCATTAAGCCGAATATCTACGGCACCGTCGCCGCGGCGAAGCTGGGAATACCGGCGGTCAACAATATCTCCGGATTGGGAACGGTTTTTATCACACACTCACCGGTAACCACCTTAGTAAAGTTATTATACCGCTTTAGCCAGAAAAAGGCCTCGAAAGTCTTTTTTCAAAACAGTGACGACCAAAGGGAGTTCATACAGCATGCACTGGTGCCGGCAGAAATAAGTGCTGTGTTGCCGGGATCTGGAATTGATTTAAATCATTACAGTGTTGAGAAAAGCGAGGAACGAGAGTCAAAAGTTCGCTCCATGTGCAGGTTTTTGTTGGTTGGAAGAATTCTTCGCGACAAAGGTGTGCTGGAGTATTTCGATGCAGCGAAAATCATTACCGCCGAACGACGGGATGCGCGCTTCATGCTGCTGGGACCGATTGACGAGCACAATCACACCGGTATCGATCATATTACACTCGAGGCTCTGTTGCAGCCGGGTGCCGTGGAGTATCGCGGCGAAACCGAGGATGTGCGCAGTTTCATCGAGGCCGCGGATTGTGTCGTGTTGCCGAGTTATCGCGAGGGCACCCCACGGACCCTCTTGGAGGCTGCCGCGATGGGCAAACCGCTAATTACTACCGATGTACCGGGGTGTCGGCAAGTAGTTGAGGACGGTGTAAATGGCTACCTCTGCAAACCCTATAGTTCTGAAAGCCTGGCCGGATCTGTACGCAAGATATTGCAGCTCGCTCCGCAAGAGCGGCGACAGATGGGTTTGAAGGGACGGGAGAAAATGGAGCGGGAGTATGATCAGCAGCTTGTGCTTGAAGCCTATCGCCGGGCCATCGAAGAGGCGCTGGCATGATGCGAATAGCCCATATTATTACCGACACCGATACCGGCGGCGCAGAACTGATGTTGGCCAAGCTGATCAGGAATATGGATGCAACTAGTTTTTCCAACAATGTGTTGAGCTTGATGCCGGTAGAGAAAGTAGGGCAAGATTTAATTGCAGACGGATTTTCAGTGCAGAGCGCGTCTCTGCGGCCGGGCCTCCCCTCACCGTTCGCACTATGGAGAATAGTGCGTTGGATACGCTCGCGGCGACCGGTTATAGTGCAAACATGGATGTACCATAGTGATATCCTTGGCGGTATAGCGGGTCGCTATTTTGCCGGCGTTCCGGTGGTATGGAACATCAGACAGAGTAATTTGAATCCGCAGGTCAATACCCGTTCTACTATGCGGGCCCTGGAGCTCAGCCGACGGCTGTCCGCAAGAACCCCTACCCACATTGTGTGCGGGTCCGAAGCGGCCAAAAAGAGCCACACGGAGTACGGGTATGCAGCCGATAAGATGCGGGTTATCCCGAACGGATTCGATACTGAGCAGTTCAAACCCGACCCGGATGCCAAAGGGCGCTTATGCGCAGAACTAAAAATACCTAGCGATTCTCTCTTGGTGGGGCTTGCGGCCAGGCTCGACCCGCAGAAGGACCACCGTACTTTTATCGAGGCGGCGAAAGTACTCTTGAAGAAGCAAGCAGTAAAGCAAGTGCCGCTATTCTTTGTATTATGCGGTGAAAATATCGAATGGAATAATCAAACTCTACGGCAGTGGATTGGTGATGCACCGGACGGGCCAATCGGACGGCACTTTAAGTTGATTGCCCGCCGGCATGATTTGGCGAAGTTGTACCCGGCGTTCGATGTTTCGGGGACCAGTTCGCTGGGAGAAGGCTTCCCTAACGTGGTAGGAGAAGCGATGGCCTGCGGAACACCCTGTGTAGTAACCGATGTCGGCGACTCCGCACTTATAGTCGGCGATACCGGGTTAGTGGTGCCTCCGGCTGAACCGGAGGCATTGGCAGCCGCGTGGAACAAGCTGCTTACTATGTCCTTTGAACAGAGGGCTGAGCTTGGAAAAGCAGCCCGCAAAAGAATAGAGACTCATTAC
This sequence comes from uncultured Sediminispirochaeta sp., assembly GCA_964632675.1. Taxonomy (GTDB): domain Bacteria; phylum Spirochaetota; class Spirochaetia; order DSM-16054; family Sediminispirochaetaceae; genus DSBN01. The sequence goes on along the minus strand of CAZWDV010000017.1, from coordinate 28,743 downwards.
AGTATGGCGGCTATTGCCGAACAGTACCAAGAGATGTATCGTGCTCTTTTTGAGAGAACTTACGGAGTAGTAGCATAATGTGCGGAATAACCGGAATTCTTCTTCCACAGCGCAGCCACAAAGTAAATCTGAGTGATGAGTTACATGCAATGACCGCTGCTTTAAATCACAGGGGTCCGGATGACCGCGGGTATTGGCAGGATGAACACGCAGGACTCTATTTCGGCCATCAAAGACTGGCAATAATTGATTTGTCGGTAGAGGGGCAGCAGCCCATGCTGAGTCCAACCGGTCGGTATGTGCTTGCATATAACGGGGAAATATACAATTTCCCGGAACTGCGGCGGGATCTTGAAGAGGCAGGAGTCGTGTTTCGGGGCCACAGCGACACCGAAGTGCTGCTCGCTGCAATAGAAGCATGGGGCCTTGAAGCGAGTATTGCCCGCTGCGTGGGGATGTTTGCTTTTTCTTTATGGGATCGCCAAGAGCGGGTCTTGAGCTTGGTGCGTGACCGTTTAGGCATAAAACCGTTGTACTACGGTCTGCACGACGGCGGGCTGCTGTTCGGTTCGGAACTCAAGGCATTAACTGCGGCTTCCTTTTTTCATAAAGAAATTGATCATTCGGTGGTGCCGCTGTACCTGCGCTACAATTACATTCCCGAACCTTACACAATTTGGAAAAACACCTACAAGCTCGAACCCGGTTCCATCTTACAGATTGATGCAGACAAGTGGAGATCGACGGGAATTGAACCGGGTGTCGATGGTGTGAAGAAAGTTGTATATTGGTCGGCTCGCGAGAAGGTAGTAGCGGGTGTCCGGAACCCGCTGCGCAGTTCGACGGAAGCGGTGGTAGAATTGCTGGAGGGGCAGCTGCTCGAGGCTGTGCGGGACCGGATGATTGCGGATGTGCCGCTCGGAGCGTTCTTGTCGGGTGGCGTCGACTCTTCTGCAGTAGTGGCTCTTATGCAGGAACTGTCGAACTCTGCGGTCAAAACATTTTCCATCGGTTTTGCGGAGGAGCAGTTCAATGAGGCCCATTACGCCGCGGCGGTGGCGCAGCATCTCGGCACCGATCATACGGAGCTGTATGTCACCCCCTCCGACACAATGGATGTCATTCCCCTCCTGCCGCGGATGTACGACGAGCCCTACTCCGATTATTCCAACATTCCGACGTATCTGGTGAGTAAACTCGCCCGGCAGAAGGTGACTGTCAGTCTCTCCGGGGACGGGGGGGACGAACTGTTCGGCGGGTATAACCGGCATATGCTGATAGACGGACTATGGAACAGGTTAAGCAGAATGCCGGCAATACTGCGTAAGTTCGGGGCATCTACCATTCATTCCATTTCGCCCCAGAGCTGGGACCGGCTGGCGGGAATGTTGGGGATGGTTCTGCCGCCCGGAAAACGATTGGTAGACCCCGGCTATAAGCTGCATAAGTTAGCGGAGGTGCTCGCTGCCCGCGATCCGAAAGAACTGTACCACGGTTTGATTTCGGAATGGAACAATCCTGCGCAGGTATTGATGTCGCGGGATTCTGCCGCTGCACCGGTTTTGAACGACCCTATATGGAACAGTATGGATGATCTGGCAAATATTATAATGTATCTTGATCTGGCTACCTATCTGCCTGGAGATATTCTCACCAAGGTCGACCGGGCCAGTATGGCTGTCAGCCTCGAATCGCGGGTTCCGATCCTTGACCACCGGGTAGTCGAATTAGCCTGGAGATTACCACAGGAGCTGAAAATAAAGGACGGCGAAGGAAAGTGGATTCTCCGGCAAATACTCTATAAACGTGTACCAAAGCAGTTGATAGAACGGCCGAAGCAGGGATTTACGGTACCGGTAGGCGAATGGCTGCGGGCACCGCTACGGGAGTGGGCGGAAGAGTTGCTCGATTCCCGTGCGTTGGAACAAAGCGGAATTTTCAATGCAAAAGCTATCGGAAAGATATGGCAGCAGCATTTACGCGGCAGCCGTAACCACGACAGCAAACTCTGGCCGGTTCTTATGTTCGAAGCCTGGCGGAGGGCAGTGTGAACAAGGTGAATCCGGCCGTGGTTCTAGGATTGTCACCCGGGGGGCTGTATCTCGTGCGAGCACTTTCAGAGCTTGGAGTTCCGGTCTATGGAGCTAGCAAAAAGAACGAAAGCGGAATCTGCTCACGGCATCTTCCAAAGCAACATGTATGGAGGCTGAAATCCGGAGATGAGCTGCTGGCTAAAATCGAACAGCTGAATAGGAAAGTAGGAACACCGGTTTTACTACCGGCGAGCGACGAATATATCGAATGGATTTCCGAACACTCCGGCAAATTAAAAGATGCAGCATTTTTTTCTACGAGTTATTTTCCGAAACAGTCAGCCGCTCTTTTGGACAAAAACTTGTTCTATGCGGTCTGTGAAGAAGAAGGCATTGCGTATCCCCGCCGAATGAGCCTGTCCGATTTGGAAGAAGTAGATGCTCAGTCAATGCTGCGCTTTCCGGTCATAATAAAACCCGGGCGTTTGCATGAGGTTGTCGAGGTAATGGGCAGCCGGAAGGTATTTGTGTGTGAAAACAGAGCCCAGCTTGATAAGTATCGGCGGGTTTTGCCGCGCCACCGGGGGGCTTGGCTGGTGCAGGAGATTGTGAGGGGGCCCGATAACGGTATTTACTGTCTGGGAGGCGTTCATACCGGTGATGGTAAAATTGAGGCGACCATTTCGGGACGTAAATTACGCCAATTTCCCGCCGGCTACGGAACGGCGGCGGCCCTGCGGTTAGAACCTGCTCCGCCCGAATTGTGGGAGTATACTAGAAAATTAGTGGCAAGCTTGCAAGTTGACGGACTTTTCGAGATAGAGTTCAAACAGGATATAGATGACACGCAATGGAAGGTTTTTGAAATTAACGCCAGAACGGCACTTTGGTTCGGAGCTGCCCGCAGCGCCGGTATTCCTTTGGCCGCAAAGGCCTACGAGCTGCATTCCGGCGGCATGGGCGAAGCACCCGAGTGGCAGGGAGCAGCAGAGAACGGTGCCGGAATTATCTGGAGAACCGGGCTCAAAAATATGCTTGCAGTTGTCCGCCAACGGAATGCCCGCACGCATGTGGAGCGTGCCCAAAAGAGCACACACATTTCGGCCTGGGCTTTTTGGGAGCTTACAGACCCCCTTCCGATGTGCAAGGAGCTGTTGAGCTATTTCAGAAAGGCATTTCGGAGAATCATCCACAGAGCGGGGTTTCATGAATACTAGTGCATTGGTAATTTCACTCGATTTTGAACTCCATTGGGGTTTCAGGGATCGTCACCTCTTAACAGAGGGTCTAAAAGAGGAGCTGCAAAACGCGCGAATGGCTGTAGAGAGGTTGTTGGACGTTTTTGCTGCGCGCGATATTCATGCCAGCTGGGCTACGGTCGGTTTGTTGATGCTTGAAAATCGCCTTCAAAAAGAAGAGATATTCCCGCAGCCTGCGAATCTACCCCGTTACAAGGATTCTTCCTTAAATCCTTATCAAGAGTCATTTGGTGAAAATGAGGAGGAGGATCCGTATCATTTCGCGGCCTCGCTGGTAAAGAAAATTGTGACAACTCCGGGTCAGGAGTTGGCCTCGCATACCTTCAGTCATTACTACTGTTTAGAACCAGGGCAAGACGGAGACTCGTTTTCAGCGGATATGGCGGCGGCAACTGCTGCGGCGAAGCTTCACGGTCGAAGCTTGCGTTCGATTGTATACCCACGGAATCAGCATAATCCCGACTATGCGGATATTCTGACACGGGCCGGTATAGAGTGCTACCGCGGAAACCCCAACCATCCTTTCTACAGGGAAGCCGATAGAAAGGAGGATACAAAACTGTGGCGTCGTTTAGGCCGACTGCTCGATGCTTACTTTAGCTTGAGCGGGCACCACTGGTTGCATTGGCCGGAATTGTATGCGCAAATTCAACCCTTCAATGTGCGGGCATCAAGGTTTTTACGGCCCTGGAGCAATAAGTTGAAAATATTGGAACCATTAAAAGTACAGCGTATCCAAAAAGATATGAAAGCTGCTGCCAAGGAAAATGCTATATATCACCTTTGGTGGCATCCTCACAATTTTGCATCTGACCTCGAAATGAATATGCGAAATCTATCGCTAATTTTAGATGAGTATGAGAATTGCAGACGGCAGTATGGCATGGTTTCCTTGAATATGGGCGAAATTGTTGATAAAGTTAAACTTCATAGCAAAGAATAAGGGACACAGATGAGAGTATTAGTTACCGGCACGGCGGGATTTATAGGATTCCACGTTGCGAAATACCTTCTCGAAAGAGGTGATGAGGTAGTCGGTGTAGATTCCATAAACGACTACTATGATGCAAATGTAAAATACGGCCGGCTTGCCGAGACCGGTATAAAGAGAGAAGCGGTTGAATACGGAATTTTTGTACGCAGCGAAAAGTATGCCGGATATAATTTTGTGCGTCTGAATATAGATGACAAAGAAGGTCTTTTGGGGATTTTCGCTGAATATAAGTTTGATGCGGTAATAAATTTAGCCGCTCAAGCCGGTGTTCGCTACAGTTTAGAGAACCCCTATGCGTATATCGACAGTAATATCTACGGATTCATCAACATTTTAGAAGCGTGCCGTCACTCCAATATTAAACACCTTGTATATGCCTCCTCGAGTTCGGTTTACGGTATAAATGAAAAGATGCCCTTTTCAACTTCCGATAATATCGACCACCCCATAAGTCTGTATGCCGCCAGCAAAAAAAGTAATGAACTAATGGCGCACACTTATAGCTATCTCTTTAACATTCCAACTACAGGGCTTCGTTTTTTTACTGTATACGGGCCTTGGGGACGCCCGGATATGGCCTTGTTTATTTTCACTAAGGCTATTCTAGAGGATAAGCCGATCCAGGTGTTCAACAACGGTGATATGCGGCGTGATTTCACCTATATTGATGATATTGTCGAGGGGATTGTGCGCACCTTGGATAGGCCTCCGCAAGGAAACCCCCAATGGTCGAAGGCCAACCCGGACCCGGGCTCTTCGGTCGCACCGTTTAAGGTGTACAACATCGGCAACGGGAGTCCGGTGGAATTACTTGATTTTATCAAGGCTATCGAGAAAAAGCTTGGAAAAAATGCCAAGATTGACTACCTGCCGCTGCAAGCCGGCGATGTTCCGGCGACCTGGGCGGACTGTAGCGACTTGGAGAGGGATACGGGGTATACCCCTTCTACTTCAGTAGAATATGGGATTGAACAGTTTGTTCAATGGTATAGAGACTTTTACAATAAATAGAGTTAAGATATGAAGAAAATAAAAATTGGCCTGTTGTTTTTGTGTGCTATGTTTCTGTTTCTCTCGTCGATCGGGGCTCAGGCGGTCGAATATCCGCCGGATGATGAGCTTGTCTCAATTGTAGATTCAGTAAGTTCGAACTCGGGTGAGACGATACAACTATCAAAAGATGAATTTGTACGGTTTTTAAAATATGCTATGCGCGAGAAGAAAAACCTGTTCGAACTATTGAACCTGGTGTATCCAATACTAATTCAAAATGATCAAAGATATAAAATATCAGGTCCGGTACTCATAGAAACTGAGAAGAAGTATAGTTTAGGAGGCTCAAAAATTAGAGTTATTTTTCCATTCGAATCGCTGAAAAATATGGAAATTGGGGCAACTTTTAATTCACAGCAGAATGCATTCGATGTATTCATAGATGAGCCGTATTCGGAAGATTTCTATGGATTTGGGAAATTACATGAGGATGAGCATTTCGGATTTAAAGAGATATCAGAAAACTATTTTAACGAAGCTTTCGGTATGCATGCAAAAAGAATGTTTTTTAAATTCGATGTATCTCATTTACATCTCTATGAGTCTGAAGAGGTTGCAATCCATTTAAAGAATTTTTTTAAACCTAAGCGCGAGGTCTTTCACGCGGTTGAGATACATCAAAACAGATGAAAAAAATATTGAGTTTATTTTTATTATTCTATTCTGTTGAAAGTGCACACGCGTATGAAACTTATGTAAGCGATTCGCAGCTCGTAGTGGAATTGAATAACCTCTATATACGAGCCGGTGAGGTGTTTCCTACGGCGAGTTTCCCTGTCGACAAAGCAGAGTTGTATGCTTTTGCAGTACAGTTAAGGCGTGGGGCGGATAATCGGGCTTTGAGAACCGCGATAGATCAGTATCTTTCGGAATTGTCTTTCAATGCCAAAGAGCGTGAGGTCGTATCTAAAGAGAGCCTCAGTTATGAGCACTATTTTCGCGGCAATGCTATCTACACCAAAGACTATGATTATCAGCGCAGCTATATCGATGCATCCCCTTTTGCAACCTGGGAATTGAGCGCAGGTACCGACGGCAAGGCCGGCGTGAACATTTCTGCCGAAGTGCGCAAGCAGCACGATACGGAGGAATACCCTGCATCCAATATGTTCGAAACTTCGGATAAGAACCCGATTGCCGTAGAGAATTACTTTATTACTAGCGGATATTTTTCCCATAGATTTGATAATTTGTTGTTTCAATTCGGGCGGACACCGGTTCATTATGGCGAACCCGATTTTCTGGCGATTTTACCGTCGGACCGTCTCCCATACCTGGATGCATTATATTACACCTGGACGTTTGGCCCGCTTAAAATGACTTCTTTTGTCTCAAGCCAGTACAACAGTGCCGGGGGCTCGGAAATCAACGATATGAACGCAGCAGATTTGCCGAATATCAGTGTCGATGACGACGGAACAATAACTCCTGACCCTGACCCTTCTGACCCTGCTCGCTATGTGGCCTTCGACCGTACTATGATTATTTCAGCGATGCATCGCTTTGAATGGGCGTTCGATCACTTGCGACTGGGCCTTACTGCAATGCATATCAGCTCCCGGGAGAACAACGCTTTTCACATCGGAGATTTTTTCCCGGTTTTTAGTTGGCATAACGGGCAGGTCGGCCCGCATAATATGTTTTTGGTTGCCGAGGCCAGCTGGGTGCCGGTCTCCGGGCTTGTTTTCACAGCACAGGCGGGCTATGATGATATCAATGCGGAAGATTTTACCGGTGTCGGTGATACCAGTATTCCGACCATCCCGGCCTATGTGGTAGGCGCTAAATACTTGCAGACTGTCGGCAATTATACTATGACTTATGTATTGGAAGGCGGTTATTCCCACTATTTGTGGGGCAATTTTCATGAGTTCGATCTGGACAAAGGCAACTATCTTTCACGGGCAATCTACAGATACTTACGGGACGAAGAAACGGTGCTGCTGCCGCTCACCTCTCCCTATGGCCCGGGCGCTATCTGGGTAAATGGCAATGTGCAGTTCTATTCGGCACAGAAGTGGTCTCTAAGACTAAAGGCCGAGACAATTTTTAAGAATATAAAAGCAAGCTTGGTAACGACCGCCTATGAGGAGTCGGTAGATGTTGAAAATGCAGCTATGGAATTATGGGGTTATTATGGCTTGAACTGTAAATACGAGCACAGGGTGAAGAATACGGTTCTATCGCTGTTTATTGAGCCGGCTTTGGTGGTAAGGGATATTGATTTGTGGCCAGAATTGAGTATAGGCGGGCGGGCCGACTTTTTTCATCGTTCAGTAATTCATAATTGATATGTGTCTAAATATTTTCTATCAAGGAAGATGCCATGAAAAGGAAAAAACTTGTTTTCATTCTTCTGATTCTACTTCTCGGAATATTCGGAGCCTCTGCTGAAGAACTTGAAGCGAGTGGTCCGCAGCAGGAGCAGCTAAGTCTTTCTTTCGGCATATTTGCCAACTATCTGAAAAACTATGAGATGCTTGAGAATCAGGGCCGGCAAAATGAACTGTATGATACCGCCAAGTTGAATCTGGAGTATAAAACTCCCTTGTTCGATGTAGTGATCGACGGAACCATGAGCAACGACGACCGCTACGACGGCGCCGATGAGCAGGAATACCTCTACGGCCGCTATTTTTTCATGGACGCCGGCTACACCGACTTGCATCTGGGGCCCTTCGACATCCGTCTCGGCCGGGGGCCGCACTCCGATGCGGTGGAAATACCCTACAGTATTTTCATTAGCTCCGAAGATCTGCCCGCCCTTCAAGCGGATGTGCGCTACGAGGGGGACCTCTTCTTTTATCAGTCCCGCTGGGTCGGGCTGAACTTCAACAGCAATCAAGAATATACGGGAACATCTACAGAATGGGTCGACCGGGGGATGAACTATAAGGTCTATGGGGTGAACGCCGGCGACTGGCGCTTCGGCTTCCAGGATTCGCTGATCTACCTGGAGCAGTACTTTCACCCCGAGTATTTTTTCAACCCCATTCCGATGTACCTGGTGCAGATTATTACCTATGCCGACGGCCGGCCCTGGGGCGCCTATGAGAACACTAAAAGCCTGATGGGCTTCTTCGCCGAGCGGCAGCGGGAGGATGACTATGGGGCCGCTCAGATCCTCATTGACGACCTGAACGGCAGCATGATCCCCGGGGTCGAGGTGGGCAATCTGACCAAGGTCGCCTGGTCGATCGGTGGGCGGAAGGACTACCCCTTCGGGACCCTGGGCTTCTACCACGCCGGGGCTACCAAGTACACCTTCCAGGCCACCTATGCGAAATCGGATCCCTCTGGTGATTACGAAGATGACGCGGTCGAAGTCTACTACAGCTACTACCCCTACGAGTATACCTATTACCCGGTGAGTACCTACGAGCTGGACCGGGGCGGCCTGATGCCCCTGCACTACACCGACAACTATATTGGCTACAAGTACGGGGAAAACAATATCGCTTTCATGATCGATTACTCGAACTCCTTCCGCAGTACCGGAATCGGCGACTTCGAACTCTACTCCAGCCTGGAGTGGATACTCAACGGCGCCAAGGCCCCCAGTAACCCCTGGCACGAGCACTACAACACCGACGTTTCGGACAAAGCGGTGGAGCTGCTGGACGGGACGGTGGAGCACGTACTGGTCAACACCACCCGGCTGGCCAAACCCTTAGGCGGATTTACTCTGAATCTGGACCTGGTGCTGGGAGGCCGCTTCAATGCCATGACCCTCGACCAGCCGGCGGAAGAGCCCGATGCGGCCTACATTTTCTATCCCCAGAAGGGGAAAAACGAACCGATTGTAGAACTGCGCATCGGCGGCAGCTATACCTGGGATTTCTAAGGAGTATACATGTTTTTTTCTACAAAACTGGGGCGAATAGCATCCTTGGCGATACTGTGCGGTCTTTTGTCGACTGGGTTTGCATATACGCAGAACGGGGCGGCTGAAGCAGCTCCCCCAGAGCCCGCGATGGAGGGCGAGGGATACCGAATTTCCTCCGACCGTGAATATCACATTGACGGAATCACCCAGAAGTATATTCTGGATAATTATCTCGAATTCGATGAACAGCGTATTTTTCTAAACCGGGCGGAACTCGAAGCGTATCTGCTGGATAAAGAGCAGGAAATCCTGAACCAGAGAATATTTCACAGCGGACGGATCGAGTATGAGATTAAACCCCGCAGCAATGAGCCCGATACGGTGGTGCTGGATGTATATGTGAAGGACACCATGAATATGGTGGCGCTGCCCTATTTCAAATACGACTCCAACGACGGGCTGCTGTTGAGTTTGCGTGGGCGGCATTACAACTTTCTCGGTTCCATGCAGCCCTTGGCGGCGAATCTCGACTATTGGTACACTGAGGACGGTGAACATGAGGTCAGTTTGAATTCTCACTTCAGTATGCCCTTTAGAAAATGGGGGTATGAATGGGTTTTCGATGTATCCGAAGATGTGGTATACACCCCGGATGAACCTTTAGATCTTAATCTTGGCACTGATTTGAGCCTGTACCTGCCCTTGTGGGACGTCCGCTGGAAACTCAAATACAGTCAGGATTTTTACTTGAATGATGCTGGTGCTGATGATGAAGACGGGTACTACCTCAAAAGCGGATTGAGTTTCGGCGGCGGTATTCCAACCGGGGTCGTTATTGACGGTCATGAGATGAAATACAGCCCATCGATATCCTCATCAATAGCGTATAAACTGGACGAACCGATAAGTGCGGACCGACGCGGACCGGACAGTACCTTCAAACACGGATTGAGTTTCGGCCGGGTCGACTGGATTCGAAACTATCGCCGCGGCTACAAATTCTCAGTATCAAATTCGAATAACTATAATTTTTACGATGATGATTGGGATTTGAGTATAAATAGCGAATTCCAGGGCCATCTGGCCGGCGAGTGGCTCGGACTGAGCAGCCGCTTGAAGGGTTTTTACCTAATCGACGATATCGACAGCAATGTGGGCGGTCCTATTCGCGGTGTTCTGGACCATCGCATTGATGATGTACAAGCGGGGGCTACACTGAATGTCGACCTGCCCTTTCCAATGTGGATCTGGTTCATGAGCCGCTGGTTCGAAGCACAGCTTTCGCCCTTCTTCGATGCCGGTTATTTTTTCTACAGCGGCGAGGAAGAGAATTGGAATCCACTGTGGTATGGGACCGGACTCGAGGGGTTTGCCTATTTGAAAAGTTCGCGGAGTGTGTATCTGCGAGTCTCCCTGGGTGTCGATCTGCAGGCCATGCTGGAAGGGGGCGGCCTGCTTAATGATGCTCCCCGGGACGGAGATTCAAGGCTCGAGCTGTACATCGGCCTCGGGCACCATTATTAAGGGTTTGTAAATCGAGCCCGCCGGGGCCCGGATCTGACACGACACGTAAAACCCGCTCGGCGCGCAGCCCGGCGGGTATTTTTTTATCTCTAAAATAGCACAGTGATATAAAAAGACGGCTGCAGAACCTCAGAAACTATTGTCGGGTGGCGCGGTGCTCGCGCGCAGCTTCGTATAGCGAGTCGAAAAATCGTCTGACAGTAGTTCTTCCGAATATACCTCGGATCGTTTTGAGAAAGGGCGGCGGATTTATCATTTCTGTTTCAACATAGTTGCGAACGTAGGTGTGGGGCCGCCCGTTCAGGTGAACCTCCTTCACGTACCAGGAGCCGAACAGGGTTTCGTACTTGTTGTCGATAGAATGCACCAGCGCCCAATGGCTGGTAAAGGTTCCGTCCTGATGCCAAGTGGGTACCCGATGAACAATGTAGTGATACTTTGCACCGATTCCTAAAAAGCTGAATGAATTGACCACTTCCTGATAATGGGCTTCGTTCCAGTCTCGGCCCGGTGTAAGGTCGTTTGTATAAGTTATATTTGGGTAGACTTTCGCCTCATTCTCTAAATCAAGCAGTACTGCAATAAAACTTTCAATGGCAAGCGGGTAGAGGGCATGATAGTCGGTGTGCAGATTGACTCGGTCGGTGTCCTTCTCTCGCCACTCATCGAAACTTGTACTGATTTTTTGGGCTGTCGTAGAAAGGCTGCTTAAATCATTGGCGGCCACACTGTTGCGCAGCTTGTACCGCTCCGGCGGTTCCAGCTGCCGGTCGCGCCACTGAACTCCCGGGTCTCCCAATACCTGAAACGGTACCTGCCACAAACCGAGTACCAGCAAGCTGCACAGTGCAAAGTATCTTTTCCGCATTTCCAATTCTAATCGTGGTTTATCACATGGTTTTTGTCAAGAACGGACCACCACCAGGCTGTCGTGGACCCGGCCGCTTCCGTCTCTGCCGTGCCTTCCGCTGTCTTTCCCGCAGTTGCCTGTGCATACACCCGCTCAAACTCCTGCGCAACCCGCCCCGCCGTATACCGTCCGCCCAGCTCCCGTGCCCGGGCGGCACACCCCTCAAAAAACTCCTCATCCCATGCCATCCTCAGCAGCTCTCTGGCCAACGCGTCTGCGTCTCCGGCCGCAAACCGGCTGCCGTTCCCATCCACCAACTCCTTTATTCCCTCTACATCCGGCACAATCACCGGCCGTCCCAGGCTTATTGCCTCCAGCACGCTCACCGGCTGGTTTTCGGTGGTGCTGGCGGTCACCAGCGCCCGGGCGCTCTGCATAACCCCGCTCCGCAGCAGCAGCTGCTGGCTCAACTGACCGGTAAACTGCACGGGCCCGTTTCGCCCCGCGGTCGCGTTCTGGCCCGCCTGCCGCCGGTACTCCTGAGCCTGGGGCCCGTCGCCCACCACCGTCAGCCGCAGCCGCCGGTCCCGCCGCCAAGCCCGCAAAAACCCCTCCAGCAGCACCTCGATCGATTTTTCCTGCCCCAGCCGCCCGACATACACGAAGCGCACCAGCTCCGGGTCCCGGTCCGAGCCCCACTTTTCTTCATTGGCGCCGGGCGCCGTCTCTGCCCCGCGCCGAACCCCGAAAAACTCGCCGGCCACGCAGTTCGAGATGTGCACCGGCCGCACCCCCGGACACTTAGCCTCGATCAGCCGGCATACATAGCGGCTCGGTGCGGTGACTGTATCGCTGTGCTGTAAAAAGCGGCTCACCAGGGCCCAGCCCGCCCGCTGCGGCATACGGAGGGCGTAGCGCAGATACTCTGGCTCAAAAATCAGCGTATGCAGGGTACTGACCACCGGCAGCCCCAGCCGGCGGGCCGCCCGCAGACAGCTCCACGACAGGGTGCCCTGGGCGGTCAGGTGCACCACATTCACCCCGCGCCGCTGTAGCACGCGCAGCACCCTGCCCGCTCCCGGCCAGGTCAGCCGCACTCCCGGGTATATTCCGCTGGGGATGCTGGGCACATACTCCACCGGTATCCCCTCAACCTCCATACCCCGAAAGGCCTTCCAGGCCGGGGCGATAAAAACAACCCGGTGTCCGCGGCGCTGCAGCTCGCGGGCCATGGCGATGGTGGAAGTGAGAACACCGTTAGTGGTGGGAAAAAAAACTTCGTGTACAATCGCGATAGTCACAAACTGAGTGTAATCAGTTTTCGGCGGTCCCGTCCAGGCCGGGAAATTTTTATAAAAGATTCACTCCCTCCGCTGCTTTGAGTATATTCGAACCATGAAACACTACGCACTGATTACCGGAGGCGGTTCCGGGATAGGGTATGAGTTTGCCGACCTGCTGGCCGGACGTGGGTGGAACCTCGTACTGGTCGGCCGCAGCGAAGAGAAACTGCAGCGGGCGACCGGTCAGCTGAGCGCCCGGCACGCGGGCCTCGATGTGCAGACCCTTAGTAGCGACCTGGCGGTGACGGGCGAGCCGGAGCGGGTGGCCGCCGAATGCCTGCGGCGGGATCTGGCGGTGAAGATGTTGATAAACAATGCCGGCCGCGGTCTGTTCGGACCGCTGTCCGGGCAAGACCCGGGCGAGCTGCTGCAGATGCTGCGGCTGAACATCGAGGCGCTGACGGTTCTCAGTCAGCGTCTGGCCGGTTCGCTCGACTACCTGCTGAATGTGGGCTCGATGGCCGGGCGGTTGCCGATGCCGCGCTACGCCGCCTACGGGGCCAGTAAAAGCTACGTGCGCGAGTTTACTCTGGCCCTGCGCCAGGAGCTGCGTGCTGCAGCTGCTCAAGGGCCGGGCCCGCAGGGGAAGTCCGCGCCCAAGGTGGCGGTGCTGGAGCCGGGTTATGTACAGACCGAGTTCGATGTGAACGCCGGGGTGGCCGACCGCCGTTATCTGAACTTTTCCAAATTCAACGCGATGACCCCGCGGCAGGTGGCCGAAATAGGTGTGAAGGGGCTGCTGGCCGGCAAAGCGGTAATTGTGCCGGGCTGGCGCAACCGGCTGATGCTGTTCTTTGCCCATTTCATGCCGAAAACCCTGACCGCCCGGGTAGTATGGCGCGGCTTCTCGGCGTTGGTCGAATAGCCGCCCCCGTGCGGGGCGGCGGGCGGGCTTAGAAGCGGTAGCTGTAGCCCATGCGGTCGTAGAAGCCGTTCAGCTCGCCACTTTCGGCCAGGCCGCCGGCGATAAGCAGCAGCATCAGTGAAAGGCTCATTAGTTTTTT
>CAZWDV010000017.1:0-14757 GCA_964632675.1 uncultured Sediminispirochaeta sp. | reverse complement strand
CGGCCAGGCCGCCGGCGATAAGCAGCAGCATCAGTGAAAGGCTCATTAGTTTTTTCATTTCTGTTTCCTCCAGTGCAAAATGTTATGCACCGAATATGCCCTGCTTCAGGAATGTCTACTATTGGACTTTCGTATGAAATTGCAGCTTCATACGAAAGTATGAGGCCCCGACTGCCGGACAGCCCGGCAGCAACGGCGGAAGATGTCTATAAGATTGAAATTTTTTAAAAAATATCCCCTCCGGCTGAAGCAGAGGTGGCCGCGCTGCTGTCATTAATGGTGAAGGTTTAAAAATGGAGGGGGAGTATGATTCTCAGTTATTACCGGCGCGGGGCCGGTGGGCGGGCGGCGTGTGTGCGGTTTGCGAGCGGCGGGCTCGGCGGGCGGCAGATGCTGCTGGATTTCGAGGAGGACCAGCTGTGTGTGGTGCGGGAGATACGGCGCAACGGCTCTATCGGCGGCCGGCGTTTGCAGGCGGTGGGCAGAGTGTGGCCGAGCGGCGGCCCGGGCGGTGCGGACCTTGTGGAGCCGGGTCCAGAGCAGGACAGGCCGGAGGATTGTGCGTAGGGGCTCGGGGCGGAAACTTGTAATTGTGCCTGGCTTAAATTACTATAGCGGTAGATAAGGGAGGCACGCTATGACCAAAACGATTATTCACGGCTGTAATGGAAAGATGGGCCGGTCGCTGGTAGCGAGTATCGAGGGAAATCCTGAGTTCGAGGTAGTTGCGGGGGTTGATACGGCTGTGGATGCCCAAGCCGGCTGGAGTTTTCCGCTGTATGCTGCGCTGGACGAGGTGCGGGAGGCGGCCGATGTGGTGATTGATTTTTCCAGGGCCGATGCGGTCGATGCGATGCTCGATGCGGCCAAGGCGAAGGGGCTGGCGGTGGTGGTAGCCACTACCGGTTTGAGCGATGGGCAGTTTGAGCACCTGCGGAAATGTGCCCAGGATATTCCCGTGTTCCAGGCGGCCAATATGTCTCTGGGAGTAAACCTGCTGAAGGCCCTTATTTCGCAGGCGGCTGCAGTTTTGGGGTCGGCCTTTGACATCGAGATTGTGGAGAAGCACCATACTACCAAGCGCGATGCCCCCAGCGGAACGGCCCTGGCTCTGGCCGATTCACTGAAGGGTGCTCTCGGCCGGCCGATGGAGTATGTGCACGGCCGGGAGGAAAAGAACAAACTGCGCGATAAAAACGAGATTGGTATTCACGCGGTGCGCGGCGGAAATATTGTCGGTGAACACGATGTGATTTTTGCCGGGCAGGATGAACGGCTGACGATTGCCCATGCGGCTTACTCGAAGGCGCTGTTTGCCACCGGTGCGCTGAAGGCGGCGGCCTATATTGCCGGCAAGCAGTCCGGGTTCTACAGCATGGAAGGGATGATCGCCGAGACGATGGGCTGAGTGCGCTCGTTCCAGCATTGGAGACAGGATACATCTACAGGTTTGGCCTGAGGTGTATCTTTTTTTGGCTTTACAAAAAAATATGTGCTGCGTATACTACCGCGAAAGTCAATACAAAAGGAATAATCGTGAAAAAAATTATCTCATCACTACTGTTTCTGTTCCTTAGTGTTCATGCGTATTCCCAGATTCGAGAATATGTATTTGTCGTGCGTCCTGACTACAACACTGAAACCATCACTTATTTATCCGGGGTTGCGGATGCCTTGGAAGCGGAAGGCTATAATGGACTTGTCGAGAACCAATCCGATCGTGATGACGGGCGTTTTGGTTCCGGTTTTCTATTTGTCACCGAAGATGGAACAGTGTTTGTGGTTACCAACCGGCACGTAGTCGGTGGTGCGGACTCGGTGATTCTGCAGCAAGAGATGCAGGACGGAAGCATAATTTCCTTTGAAAACAACCGCATTGCGGCGGTGGATGACAGCCTCGATCTGGCTCTGGTTCGTATCGAAGACGTGGACAGTTTTTCCGGAGGACTTGTTTTTGCAGATGAAGTTCCGGCTGACGGAACCGATGTGTGGTCGGCCGGTTATCCGGGGCTGGGAGGAAAACCGGCCTGGCAGTTCGGCAAGGGCAATGTCACTAATTCCCGGGCACGGATTGAGGATCTACTCGATCCTGAAAAATCGACGCTGATTCAACACTCTGCTCCGGTGGATCCGGGAAATTCGGGCGGACCGCTGCTGGTAGCAGCTGAGGAGAGCGCCGGCGATTACAGGGTTGTGGGCATCAATACCTGGAAGGCTTTTTCCAGACAGGCGGCCAATTTCGCTGTGCCGGCACCGATGGTACGTGCTTTTATTCAAGCAAGTATTTCTCCCCTCTCTGAAGAGCAGTTACAAGCGCAGTTGGGTGAGCGCGCGGCGGAGTTTGCTGCCGTTATTTCGAATGCTGAGTTTGATGAAAACCTATCTGGAAGAATCGAGCGCATTGCAAGTTTTATTTCTAGTGAATATGTCCGTGAGTTTGGAGAAGCTGCGCTGATCGAGGTGTTGCGCTATGCCCCGAGCGAGGTGCGTCGCGAGGTGCTGCATTACGTTTCGAACGCTTCTCTGCTCGAGGGAATGCGGTTGGCCTGCGCCTACTCTTTGTACGATAGCTTGACCGCCGGCTACGGGGATGATGTGGTGCTCTTGCAGAGCGGGGCTCCGGAGGTGTCGGAGAATAAACCGACGGATTACCGTTTTACTACCGCCGAGGGCGAGAACGTCGAGCTGGCCTGGATTGTTGAGAATGGCTCCTGGAGAATTGCATCGTCCGATTTCGACCTTGGCCGTGGTGCCGTCGAGAGCGAGGGAGAAGCGAGCGGGGCGACGGCGCAGTTTTCTTTTGAAGCGGCGTATTACGGGCATCTGTTTGCCGAATACAGTTACATCAGTGATGTGGGTGGTATTTTCGGCGGTGGAATCCTGGTTGGATCACAGTATCTCACTGGCGGTACTTCCGTTTCGGTCGGATCTGTAGATGTGGAGGACCCCTACTATGGTACCACCTCGAGTTTGCTTATCCGGATGTTATTAATAGGCCGGCTGCAATTCCCGGTTGTCAGCGATACCTATATTGTGAATCCTTTTGCTGAAGTGCGTGGCGGCTTTCAAATGGCCCCCGATACCGATTCCATGTCGGGGCTCATGCGTTCGCTCGGGCTCGGTGTCGAATTGGGCTACAATGCGCAGAATGTGAACTACATTTTGGGGCTGAGCTGGAAATCGGATAAAGTCTTGAGCTCCTCTTTCGATGACGGTGAGGATACTACTCAAAGTACAATTACCGTGTCCTTTGGTATAGGAATGTATTAGATCAACAAATAAGGAGATGCTGTGAAAAGTAAGAAAAACGTAAAAATGCGGGGGCTGCTGATGGCTGCAGTTCTGGTGCTACTGTTTTCTGGTTGTATGAGCGGACCGGAACCGTACCCACGGGTAAACAACGATTCAATGAAGAAAAAGGAGCTTGCGAGTCCTGATACTCATACTTTGATGTTCGGGTTTGTTTCGCGGGCGAAGGGTATATTTTCGCTCGGTGAACCGCAGATTCCTTCAATTGAGTTTGCACAGATCAACCCGGAGGGCGAGGCAATGTTTGTATCGCCTGGTCGGAATAATTCCTTCTTTTTTCTCCAGCCTGTGCCGCTCGGTTCAACTATGCACCTGGTGTACTACACATATAAATCCGGACGGACGGTATACTATTCCCGCGAGGGCCTGCAGAAGGGCAATGATCTGACCGTTCATGCAGCGGAACCCGGACTGTACTATGCCGGAAGCTATGTGCTTACCTCTGTCGAAGAAAACTACGGATTTCATCGAATCGGAGAACACACCGAGCTCTTGGGATTGCAGGAGCTCTTGAAGAAGATGAAAAAAACCGAGTGGGAGCCGGTGATTCAGGCCAGGATGGAGGAGTTGAGTGATGAAGATTAATAGAGTTTTACTTTTTAGCGTAGTTCTGTTCTGTATGCTGGCGTCCTTTTTGGCGGCGGATGAGTATAAACTTCCGCGTGAAAAGGAAGTTGTATTAGCGGTGCGGCTGGTGATGGAGCCGCAAATAGACGATGCGTTCTACTCTCAATACTGGCATTTGCGGTCTAAAGTTATTAAGATGGGCGGTCGCAGAGTAAAAGAAGGCGAGTTAGTGTCGTCTACAGCAAATCTGGAAACTGGAAACGATATGTGGAGTCGGAATAGCCTCTCTCTGGGAAATGTCGGCTCCTTGGCAACCGAAAAAGTGAAAATTCCGAAGGATCGCACGGTATATGTAAATGGTTTTGCAGTGTTCCCGGCGAATATCGGCTTGTTTAAAATCATTCTTCCGATCATGGGGCAATTCGATGTGCCTGAGGGGGAAAACTATGTATATCTGGGTACGTTCGTGTGTTCCTGGGAAGGCGACCAATTTGAAATCAAGAACATTGAACGTATAGATGAGTATGAACAAGCTCAGCAGATAGTGCAACGGCGCTACGGTTCGGATGCCCGTCTGCTGCGGGTGCCGCTGAAAGCGCAATCTTTTGAATAGAGAGGAGTGATCGGGCCGGCTACCGGGGCAGGCCAGGCGTGCTTCCGCGGGCGGGGCACACTGCCTCGCCCGCGGGGCGGCCCGCTCTTCTATAGAATTGAATTTTTTCCTTATCCTTAAGTTTCAAAATCCTTATAGAGCATGCTCGCCTGGATGTCGCGGTTGGCCTGGTATTTACCGGTGCTGTATTCGCTGTGGTCCGGGGAGATTTCGTGGTAGTAGATTTGGCAGATTTCCACGTCGGGGTAGATGACGATGGGCTGGACGCAGAAGATTTCCAGGGTCCAGTAGCCTTTGAAGCCCACGTCGCCGAAGCCGGCGGTAACGTGGATAAACAGGCCCAGGCGGCCCACCGAGGAGCGGCCTTCGAGCATGGGGACGGCGTTGTGGGTTTCGGTGTATTCGACGGTGCGTCCGAGGTAGAGGCGGCCGGGATAAAGCATGAGGCCTTTTTCCGGGATAATCATTTCACGGGTGGGGTTGTTGCGCTTCATGTCGAGGTCGGCGCCGGTGTAGGAGAGCATTTTGTTGTGCAGGCGCAGGTTGTAGCTGTTGGGGTTGAGCTGCTCTCTGGTAAACGGTTCGATGACGATGTCGCTGCCGAGCCGTTTCTCGATTTCGTTTCCCGATAGAATCATGCTGAGCCTCCTTGTGTGTGTGGCTGAGGTTAAGTGTAATGGGAAAACCGGCCCGTGGCAACGGCTGGATGCTGCCCGGCGACGGGATCAGGTTTGTATACATTGAGTCGGAGGGCGCGCCGGTGGAACTGATCGAGATTTCGTGAAGGCTTTCGCAGGGACCTACGGCGGCAAAGTGATGGTTTCGCCGGTCCTGTTGCCGGCCAGTCCGCTCACTCTGTGCTCTACCGGATAGTCGGCCGTCGGGCTGCCGATTTCCATGTCTTCATCGCTGTCGGCGTCGTAACCGGTATACAGCATGAAATCTGGACCGTGGGCGGTTACCGAGCCGAGACCCATATCTGAGGAGGAGAGGTGGACCTCGATTCCCTGGACAGGGGCTCCGCCATTGTCCTCGACGATACCGCTTACAGTGTAGTGCGCGCCGAAGGTGCTGGTGCCGTTGATCTGGAATGAAACCCGGGTTGTATCCGAGCGGTTGAAATACAGCTACGCGCCGAGTCGAAGTGCGGCTCTTAATCCGGGTGGCGGGAAAGGCGGATTTTTTTCTTGCCCTCGCTCTGGCAGCGGGCGCAGACCGCCGCAAATGCTTCAAGGTTTTCGGTGATAGCCCCGAAGCGGTTGCTGGGGCGCCAACCGACCGGCAGCAGAAGCCGGCTGTCGCGGCCATAGAAAATTCCGAAGTCGTACACCGGGTTGGGATTCCCCTGCCATTGATGCGGGAAATAGCCGTTCCAAATGAGGTCGCCCGGGATAGGGATAACAGTCTGATTCTCCGGCGGTACATGCAGTCCCTCGTCATTTGGAAAGCGTTTGTGGGGTATCGGGAAGGAGATCTCCCGGCCCGTCCACATTGCGTGGATGCCCAGGTTTTCAACCGGGGTTTCCAGCAGGTTCCAAATACACTCGCAGGTTTTCGGAGCCTGGTCCCATAGAAGATCTGCAATAGCAGTTACTTTTTCATCTACAAAGGTAATTTCGACTCGTTTGGCCATGTGTCCTCCTATTCTTCTTCACCAGTGTTGAGCGGGAAATCGTTCGGGTCCATCGGATCAAGGCCGAGTATTTTTTCCGGGTTGGTTTTAACCATGGTGCGGACCTCTTCGGGAGATACCCCCAGATCGAGCATCATAGAGATGTACTGACGCAGCCCTTCCACCGGGGTCGAAAGGGCATAGCGGCCGAAGTCGGTATCCATAATCATATTCTCGGCGCCAAAGGCAGCAATATGCTCGGCAACTATTCCGATTCCCTTGGGTTGGTTCATACCTTCATCAACCGAGGCGTACTCTTTTTCCACATAGTAGTGGGTTAAGGGAATCATCTGGGCGGCAGTAAAAGCGCCGAGGGTCTGTTCAATGTAGGCTCCCTTTTTGACCATGTACTCCAGCTGCTGCATGTTAGCCACTTTCACCACCGAGCTGGAGATAACAATTTTTTCGTAGCCGTAGCGCTCCTTCAGATCGCATAGCCGCATAGCCTCCTCCGGAGATATGTGTCCAGTGTCCATATATACATCCGGATGTTCGGCGATCATGCGCAATATTTCATCCAGCGCCTCATCGGGTTCTTCATTCAGTGGTATTCTGATAGCGCGGCTGAGTTCCTCTTTACGGAATTTGGGGTATATTTCTGCCAGCGACTTGAACTCCCCGTCTATTCGTCGCCCCTCTTTCGAAGCCTGATAGTAGGTGGAATGGGTGCCGAAGGAGATATACTTCGCCCCGCTCCCGTAATAAAGAGCAGTCCGTACAGCCCGCGGATTCATTCCACCGTAGACAGTGTTCAGAGCAAGGCCGCCGTATACGGTAAAGTTGTCAACGTGCCGGTTGACGATCCAGGTGTAGCCATTGCTCATTTCGAATACATCGACAATTGCAAAAGCACGCATGCCTGCGTCCCGCGCCTCCAGGGCGCATTCGATAGGATCCTGCCGGCGGGGACTGCTGAAAAGGTGGGGGCCTACGTGTACATGCAGATCGATGGCCCCTTTGAGCAGTTCCTGTGAAAGTTCGAGGGAGCGTCCCTCTTGAAGTGCGTTCATGCTGTTCCTCCGTTTAATGACAATTCCGACATTGTATGGTGTATTTACAATTACAACTATATTGTAAAATATTTTACATTATTAGGTTGTACTCTGTCAAACATTTAAAAGTAGCAACAATGGTGTTTGACATGTGGTAAATTATATAGGACTATCTTTACACCACGTCTGCCGCCAGATGTGTTCAGTGAGAGGGGAGTATGAAAAATAAAATATCGGAACACTACGAGTCTCTGACAAAGCAGCAAAAAAAAATCGCCAGCTACATTTTAGACAATATGAATGATGTAATTTTTGATAACGTTACCTTTCTGGCCGAGCAGACGGGAACCAGCGTTGCTTCGGTAGTCAGGTTTGCCAATGCCCTCGGATATTCCGGGTTTCCCCAGCTCAAAGAGGACCTGATAAACTACTACAAAAACCAAATGGATATTGCCGACCGTTTCAAGCGGACGATTGATAATCTGCCGGAAGGACGGCCTACCTATGCCGCGATTACAGAATCGGAGGTGCAGTATCTGCAGAAATCGGTGAACACCCTCGACCAGAAGGCCTTTGATCAGGCGGTGGATTATATTTGCGGGGCGCACAAGTTGTATGTGTTCGGGAACAGCTCGAATGAGAGTCTTGCCAACAACCTGTGGTTTCGTCTCGATCGATTAGGGCTGGAGGTTCTGCAGCTTTCACACTCCGGGCATACCCTTATCGAACGGCTCTTTCGGCTTACCCCGGAGGATGTGATAGTGGTACTTGATTTTTTTACCCCTTCGCTGGATACCACCCGCATTCATGAGCTGTATCCGCGGAACAAGGCTAAAATAATCTCTATCACCGATACGAGTAATCCCAGTATGCTCAAGAATTCCGCGGTAGTTCTCAGTGCCAAACGCGGTTCTCCCGAATTTTTTAACTCCCATGTGGTTCCCACCGCCATTATCAACGCCCTGGTCATAGCGGTAGCCCACGAACTCGGCCAGCCGGCTTTGGATAGACTGAAGCAGCTTTCGAAGCTGCGCGAGACATATTCCTACCCCCCTTTAGACAACAGTATGCGGCTGGAAAACATATATTAGCAAAGCGAGTACTCACAGTGTAATGCGAATACCCGCTTGTGCTGTAGTATCGGGGAAGGGTTTCTAGAACAGAAGTGTTCTCGGAAGCACCAAACTTACCAGCTTGGTAAACAAAAGCCATATAATAACTGTGCCGATCAAGCCCGGGATCAGTACCGATTTCATGTTTTTTAGCGGTTTATTGGTGAGCACAGCAATTAAAAATGAACAGTACAGGAAACTGGAAGTAATCAAACCGAGGGTTCGAACCAGTTTAAAATAGATCGCTCCGGTTCCGATGAGAAGTAGAATAGTCTTTACGTCCAGCCAGTCGATCAGTTTGGTTTTGTTGTCTTTGAAATAGAACTGAAACGATAAGCCCATGCCGAAGAGCAATAGAAAGGCGAGCTGCGGGAAAAAGGTAGTTCCATATCCCGGTCCCGAGCTCCAGTCACCGAATACGGTATCGTATAAACCGATTATCGCAATAAGCATCATTATGATGCCGATTATCCTCTCGACGCTGTAATAATTTTTAAGCAGTGATTTTTTCATAACTTATCCTTTCTGCTTCTTGATAGCGAGTACCGCCGCTACTATAAAGGCTATCGCGGCGCCGTATAATCCCAGAGCAATGGGGCTGTCGAACAGGTATAAAATATTGCCCCGGCCGATAACCAGTGCCTGTCGCAGGGCCCGTTCGGTGCTCGGCCCGAGAATAAAGGCCAGAACCAGCGGTCCCAAGGGGAACTTGTGTTTTCGCAGGATGAAGCCCAGCACCCCCATAATCAACAGCACCCAAACATCGAAGACCGAGTTGCGGGCGGAATAAGTGCCGATCAGCGCCAGCATGAAAACTACCGGCACCAGAAATTTGGTTTTAATCATAGAGAGGCGGGCGTAAATTGGCAGCAGCAGGTGAGAAAAGCCGAGATTCATGAAGCTTGCATACACCAGCACGATAAAAAATGCATACATAATCGGCGCGTTTTCCTGGATCATCCGCGGGCCCGGGGTAATGCCCTGCATAATGAGGGCGGCACCGATAAGGGCTGCGGTTGCACTGCCGGGTATCCCGAAGGCAAACAGCGGAACCAAAGACGCTCCGCAGGTGGCGCTGTTGCCGGCTTCCGGTGCGGCTACTCCTTCCAGGCTTCCCTTGCCGAATTCCTCACTGTGTGAGGAGAATCGCTTGCCGAGACCGTAGCCCATGAAGCCCGCTAGCGAAGAGCCGGCTCCGGGAAGGGCGCCGATAAAAGTACCGGCCAGGCCGCCGATTATGGTCGCCTTCAGGGTACTCAAGTATATGCGCAGGCTCATCTTGTCTTTGCTGGGGTCGTATTGGTCAAGAATGCCGTCTCCAGAAGAACCGTCCGCTTTTTGCCTGGCCAGTTGCGCCGCTTTTTGCTTCAGGGTATCTCGGAACTGTATGCCGAGTTCCGATATTGCAAATATTCCTACCAATACCGGCACCAGCTGTAATCCGCCCCGCAGCACACCAATGCCGAAGGTTAATCGGGTACTTCCTGCCATCGGATCCATTCCAATGGCACCGAGCAATAGGCCGATTGCGGCGGCCCCCACACCTTTGAGCGGATTCCCCTGTGTAAGCAGGGCTATCAGCATCAGCGAGAACACATACAAAGCAAAGAACTCCCGGGGCCCGAGCATTAAGGCAATTCTGGCCATCGGCAAGGCCAGGAATATTAAGGTCAAACTGGCGATTATATCCCCCGTAACCGATGAATAGAGGGCGGTGAACAGCGCTCGTTTCGGCTGGCCCTTCAATTTGGCTTTATATCCGTCTTCAACCGTGGCCGCCGCAGCGGCGGTGCCGGGAACCCCGAAAGATATTGCCGATATTGATCCGCCGAACATACTGCCTTTGTAGATACCTATCAACATACCGAGGGCTCTTGTAGGTGACAGAGTAAATACTATCGGCAGGATAATGGCAATCGCGAGGTCGCCGCTCAGACCGGGTATCGCTCCCACTGTTATACCGATTAACACTCCCAGGACGCTGAACAATATTACGCCCAGGGTAAAGGCCTCGGACATAGCTACCTGTATCAGCTCTAAAAGCTCCATTAAATCCTCCTAATTGTGTGAGCTGTTGCGTAGAATAAAATGAGGGGACTGGAAATGTCCTCTCCAGTCCCCGTATGATCTCATCTTGCTTGATTGCGGTACGCTACTTATCGATAGCGTCCATAATTGTTCTCAGGTTCTTGACGGTGTTTTGATACACCGGCATAGCCTCATCCATTCCGAGTACTTTGAGTTGAACCCCGGATTTTTCCGCCATGGCCTGAGCAGATTCGGTTTCGAATGCCTTTAAGAAGGCTGCTTCGAGGGTGCGCATGTCCTCTTCGGGGGTGTCCTTGTGGGCAAATATGGTGAACCAGAAGGGAAACACTACATCGTATCCCAACTCCTTCAAGGTCGGTACTTCGGGGAGAATAGGGGAACGTTCGGCAATCGGTACGGCAATGGCGCGAAAATCGCCCGCCTCAACCATCGGAAGAATCGAAGTGGTTACCGATGCGCCCATATCCACCTGGCCGCCCATTACAAACGCCCGGGCTTCCGAACCGCCGGTTGTAGCAACGTGGGTGTTCTCGATACCGGCTTCCTGTTCGAACAGAATCAGAGGAAGGTGCGGGGGAGCCAGGTATCTTCCATGGGCAACTGTGATGGATTCTGGTTCGCTCTTTGCCTGGTCGACCCAGTCAGCCACCGTCTTAATGGGGGAATTACTGTTTACAAAGAACACCGGGTGTCCTTCGCTGATTTGAACAATCGGAACCCAGTCATCCAGCTCGTAACGCACATCTTCTGTCAGAGCGGTGGTAATAAGCGGACCGTAGTCTGTGATCAAAAGATTGTAACCGGTCGGATCATCGACGATAAAGTTGAGCGCTTCCTGACCTCCGGCACCCGACATCGATATAACATTTACTGTCTGATTCAGAAACTCTGGAGCAGTAGCGGCGAGTATTCTTCCGGATATGTCCGTAGAACCTCCCGGACCGTACGGGTTGATCAGCCTGATGGGCCGTTCAGCCGGAAACTCTTGTGTCTCTGCTGCGCCTTCTCCAAACAGCGCTCCTCCGGTGAGAACTGCGAATATCAGGGCGACAATCGGAAACAACCAGACTTTCGATTTTTTCATAATTTCCTCCATTTAATTACTCTTGATACCATCATATAAAATACTATTCCAAATTACATAATATGTAAAGAAAAAAAATATTCAAAAAATAATAAACTGAATAATTCTATTTACAATTATGGAAATAGTGTCGGTATTGAGTTTGCGCTTTCACTCCGGGCGCTCTAGGCAGAATGGGTATAAGTTTCCCTTGAATCTAAACGACCGAAAGCGGTATCTTGTAGGCATGCAATTGTTACAACCGCTGGCTGATGCCGGCTTGCGTACATATTTAGTGGGGCCTTCGGCCCTCCACATGTATTTTAAAAGGAGCTCCGGGAGGGGGCGCAATTCGGAGATTCAGGGCGGCCTTTCCGAAAGGACACCGCCAGTGCTGTGGGTGGAAACCGAGGCCTCCCTGGTCGATTTGAGCCGCCTGTTTGACGGACTCAGCTTCCCGGGAGCCGTTTTTTTCGATGCAGCCCTACATACCGGCCAGTCCCTGGTGCTGTTTCGCTGTATAGAGCCCGGGCACCGGCCCGATCAAGTAAGTCTGCAGGGAGCCTTCCGCTTAGAAATTTGCAGGGGAGTGTTTCAGGATCCCTTCGGGGCGTACCCCTACATGGGCGGCCCCCATATTCACTTGCATAGCGACAGTGCCGTACCGTACCCGTTCGCCGGGATTACAGTTATCGAAATGGCTCTGCTCATGGCTCATTTTGGCTACACACTTCCGCAAGCGGCATATCCGTCGACCGGCTCTGCTGGCGCGGTCGTGGGGCGCGAAGGCCCCTTGTCCCCCATCGAACAGCGCTTCCTGCTCTCAGGAGTCCTCACAGGCCCGTATAGTGCCGCTGCACTGCAATTTCTGATGGACAGCGGATTCATACCCCTGTATTGGCCCTTGTTGGCTGATATGGATGCGGTAGCGCATTCAAAGGAACATCATCCCGAGGGAAATGTGTGGAAGCACAGCTTGGAGACCTTTGCCCACCGAAAAGTATTTGAGCTCGAGCTGGGGCTGGCACTTCTGCTGCACGACTGCGGCAAGCCCTATGCCCAGTCGCAGGGGGGCAACCGTTTCGACCAGCATGCTCAGATTGGCTCTAAGAAAACCCGTCGATTTCTCGAAGAGCTTCACTATTCGCAGCGCGTAATTCAAGCGGTCGAATATTTGGTAAAGAATCATATGCTGCCCGCCGCCATCCCCAGCCTGCCGACCTTTCGTACCGAAGAGGTAATGGCCTCGCCCCTGTTTCCCGAACTTCTTGAATTGTATCGCTGTGATGTATCCTCTACCTTCCGCGGTCCCGACGGTTATTACCGTGCCTGCCAAACCTACCGAACCTATCTCAAGCACAGCCGTAACCCCTTCCGCTCTTCCGACGGAAAGAAGCGCCTGCGCCTGCTGGTAGAATAAAAGTAATGGATAATTTTGCTCACCGCTGTTAGTATAATGAACTGAGGAGGTCCCTGTGCGATTGTTCCACAGTATGGCGAAGTGGCTGTGTCTATTCACCCTGGTCGTTGGGTTCGTCACGTTCGCAGGCTGTGCTTCTACATCACCCGCAGACTCCGAAGCCGGTTCCGAGACACGGACAACTGAGGCGGGCGGAGAATCGGTGGCCCATCATTTATCCGGTGCAGCCGGTGAGTCGGACAAGTCCGATTCATCGGAATCATCACCAGAGGGCGACCTGACCGAGAAGAACAAGCCGCAGCAGGTCGAGTTGCCCCAGAGCCGCAACATACCGGTCGATCAGCTGATGGAGCTCGTGGGTCAGAGCGTACCGGAACGCTTCATTTTTCTCAACGACAGTTCCAATAATCCCCTCAGAATTTATCACGATTTGGATAGCAACGGATACGAGGACATCTTTTTCCTGTTGGTCGAGTTTTCCGAGCAAGCCCCCGCCCAATCTGAACACCCAGCCCAGACAATGCAGACCCCGGCGGATGAACCCGCTGACCTGCCACAGAACGAATTGAAGCCCGACGAACCCCCGACCGAAGCATATATCCACAACCGCCGGGTGGCCGCCTCCGACCTGGCCGATATGTCGCGGCTTTTCTCAGAGGAAATTCGCCCGCACAAGTTTTTCCTGGCCCTCTTCCTGCGCACCCCCAGCGGCCTGGTGTCGATGTACCGCATCCCCCTCGGCAGCTGGTTTGTCTTCGAGGAGTTCCGCGGCTTTCGGCTCAGTGACCAGCGCTCCATGCCCTATGCCGTGAGCGTCGCTTTTCAAACCCATGAGGGCAAGGCAAGTCAGCTGGTCTGCTTTTCCAGTTATAATGAGTTTTCCTTCTTCACCCTGAAAAACAGCATCTCGGTCAGTACCGAAACTCGCGATATAAACTCCAGTGGCGTTCTCGACATTCTCGAATGGCGAAAGGTCTTCGAAGAGGGAACCGGCTACGAAACCTTTCTCACCTGGTACAAGTGGGACGGTAAAAAGTATGCCCAGCATGATTCCACCAACATTGTGCGCAATCTCAATCAGTTTCTGCACTCGGCCAGTACCCTGCTGTCTCTGGGAAAGTGTTCGCAAGCCTTTTCCCTCGTTCTGCCTGAGGATCGGTACCGCGAGCTTATGAACAAGAATATTTCATTGGGAACGCTTTTCATGAGGTTGTTTCCCTCTCGGCCCGGGCGGGATGAGGAGGAAACATTAGACGCTGATGAACTCATAGCCAAGATCGACCGGGGAGAGCGCGTCTTTAACACGGTGATATTTCCGCGGGTACTGGAAAATCCCTTTGCCGGCGAGCAGCAGAAAATCAAGCCCGGCTACCGAACCCGCTTTTCCATCCGCTTCATTCTGCGTGACGGGCGATCCAGCGTACGGGAATGCAGTGTCCGCATGAACGAAAACCCCTTTGCACAGCAGCAGTACTTTATCGAACCCCAATAAATGAGAATGGTACATCCCACTTGCCAAGAGCCCCGCTGTAAGATAGATTGAACACATGAGCGCCTATGTTGTTGATGGTAGTTTCCCTCTCAAAGGAAAGATCAGGGCCGGCGGCAACAAGAACTCGGCACTTCCGTGTATCGCCGCTACCCTGTTAACAGATGAACCGGTAATTTTAAAACGCCTGCCGGATATAGAAGACGTACATGTCATGTTGGAAATTCTCACCACCCTCGGAGCCTCCATCGAACGGAGAGGGCCGAATGAGGTGCGGATTCAATCCGCAGATATAACCACCCACGAGATTCCCGCAAAACAGGCCAGGAACATCCGTGCTTCGATTCTGTTTGCCGGCCCCCTGCTGGCCCGCACGGGAAAAGTGCTGCTGCCGCCGCCCGGCGGCGATGTAATCGGTCGCCGGCGACTGGATACCCATTTTCTGGCTTTCACGGCCCTAGGGGCCCGGGT
>CAZWDV010000016.1:23634-53749 GCA_964632675.1 uncultured Sediminispirochaeta sp. | reverse complement strand
AAATGTGAGCATTCTAAATTTGACAATTTTATTAAATTTTTCTAATTTAGAATTGCTGGTGCATTTACCTATGCAATTGCAAAGTAATGCTTATGTGGAGGTTTCAATCGATTCCAGCTCCTCCCAACGTTGGAACGCCTGATTCAATTCGTTTTCCAGCGCCTCCAGCCGGGCGGTCAGTGCGGCAGGGTCACCATTGTCAGAGCGGTAGAGGTCCGGATCTGACAGTCGTTGGTGAATCTCTTCCTGTTCCTCCTCGAGGGCTGCGATTTTATCCGGCAGCTGTTCGAGCTCCCGCCGTTCCTTAAAAGAGAGGCTGCGGGGCTTTTCGGTTTTCGGCTTTCTGCGTTTCGGCGCAGGTGCAGTGTTCGGTGGGCCGGACTCGCGCTTCTGCTCCTCTACAATTCTCCGCAGCTCAGAGTCCTTCCAGTCGGCATATCCGCCGGCGTATTCGATTACCCGCCCCTGCCCGGCCAGCACGAAACAGTCGGTTACCACATTGTCCAAAAAGCTGCGGTCATGGCTCACCAGCAAGAGAGTCCCTTTATACTCCTCCAGCAGCTCCTCGAGCAGTTCGAGGGTTTCGATATCCAAGTCGTTGGTGGGTTCGTCCATTACCAGAAGATTAGCCGGGCGGGCAAACAGCTTTGCCAGCAGCAGCCGGTTCCGCTCCCCCCCTGAAAGATGTTCCACCGGACTCTTGGCGCGCTCAGGGCTGAACAGAAAGTCCTGCAGATAGGCCATTATGTGTTTTTTACGTCCGTTAAGAACTATCGTATCATAGCCCTCCCCCAGGTTCTCGATTACCGTTTTGTCCGGGTCGAGTTCGCTGCGCATTTGATCAAAATACACCGGCTGCAGATTCGCCCCGTGGCGCACGCTCCCCTGTTGCGGTTGGAGCTCTTTCAGCAGCAGCTTCAGCAAGGTCGTTTTGCCGGAGCCGTTGGGCCCGACTATCCCGACCCGGTCGCCGCGCAGAACTGTAGTAGAAAAATCGTGGATTATTGGTGCTATTCCGTACTTGAAACTTATCTGTTTGGCCTCAATCACCAGGTTCCCCGACCTTTCACCGGAATGAATTTCCATACGGGCCTGGCCGGTTCTGGACCGCCGCTGCCGGTACTCATCGCGCATTGCCTGCAGCGCCCGTACCCGGCCCTCGTTGCGGGTCCGGCGGGCTTTCATCCCGCGCCGCAGCCAGGCCTCCTCCCGGGCTAATCGCTTATCGAATTCGGCCCGTTTTTTGGCCTCCGCTTCCAGCATCTCCTCGCGGCGGTCCAGAAAATCTTCGAAGGTAGTCCGAAAGGCATATATCTGCCCCCGGTCGATCTCGGCCACCCGGTTGGCCAGCCGTTTGGCAAAGCTGCGGTCGTGGGTCACAAACACAATAGTCTTTAGATTGCGCAGCAGATGTTCTTCCAGCAGGGTGATGGTATCGATATCCAAATGGTTGGTCGGCTCATCGAGCAGCAGCACATCCGGCTGCAGCGCCAGCGCCCGGGCCAGAAAGACCCGCCGTTTCTCGCCTCCGGACATTTCCGAAACCTCTTGTTCGGAGGAGAGTCCGAACAGCGAGAGTGCCTGCTGGCCGGCAAGAGTTCGCTCGGCATCATTCTCACTCACTAGATCAATAACTTTACCGTGGAGTTCATTCGGAAACTCCTGCCCCAGATAGGCGATTGTGAGACCTCCGGCCTTGGCTCCACCTTCCCACACGACTTCACCGGAGTCCGGCTCAATCATACCGGCCATCAACTTGAGGAGTGTGGACTTCCCGGCCCCATTTCTGCCCATGAGACAGATACGGTCGCCCTCTTCGATATGAAGCTCCAGCCCGTCGAGCAGGGGCGGTCCGCCGAAGCTCAAGGTGAGATCTTTTATGCTGATTATTGCCATACCCACATCATAGCGGTTTGTTCACTTCTCTACAATAAGCTCTACAATGAGAAAGACAATCGCTGCTCGTACATTACGGCTCGTGAATCCATTTGCTCATGTTTCACTCAAGCTTTATTTTTATGCAGGAAAACCGCGAGAGGGGTATGTGATCAGCGATGCAGACGGAGGCTATGTAGAATATCTCTGAAAAAAACCGTCCACCGGACGCCAAGCTCCGAAACTCTCCGAGTATCGCAGAAGAACCTGGACAAGGATCGGAATTTCATTAGCACTCTCTGGATGTGTTGCAATACTCAGCCGGGCTATACTTTTATTTTACGAATTCCCTACCGATCGGATTTTTCATGAAAAACATCCTCGGGAACGCGGGCGGCGCGGTTGACTCCTGGTTTTTAAATAAAAAAATGAACACGGCGGGATTCGAACCCACGACTTCCACCTCCGGAGGGTGGCGCTCTATCCAGCTGAGCTACGTGTCCATTGGTGTGAAGCATAGCGGTTTTCACCGGTCGGTGTCAATATTAAGCGGGATTATTAAATGAGTTGCGGTCTATAGCAAAGATCTGTATACTCCTTAGCCATGAGTGCAGTAAACAGAGAATCATTGTTCCATACACAGCGAGAGCTGAGTGAGCTTATCGGCTGCGCAGGCCGCGAGCACCGCGTCCGCGAGTATATTCGAGCCCGCATTACCCCGTGGGTCGACACTGTCGAAGAGGATAGGGCCGGCAACCTGATCGCCGTAAAACAGGGGCGTGCTGGGCGGGACGCGGCTTCTACAGTTCTACTTGACGCTCACATGGATGAGGTCGGTTTTATGGTCAATCACATAGAGCCAGACGGCTCGCTACGCGTTTCGCCCTTGGGCGGTATCGATGCAGGGCTTTTGCCGGGGACGGCTGTTCAGTTTTCGCCGGAGGAAGACTCCCGCAGTATAGAATATCAGCCGATCATAGGAACCTTTGCCAGCATACCACCCCACGCAAAGAACAGTTTGGGCAGCAACAGCGGGGCCATCAAAATTGAGAATCTTACAATTGATATCGGAGCTGCCTCGGAGGAAGAAGTCCGGGCGCTTGGCCTCGGAATAGGATCTACCGGTACATTTCTCACCCCTTTTCAGGAGCTCGGAGCGCATTCGATTATGGGCAAAGCCTTTGACAACCGCAGCGGCTGTACTATTCTGCTGCATACCGCTGAAAAAATCGCTGCCGAGCCGATAGAGAACACGGTAATCTTCCTGTTTTCAGTTTCCGAGGAACATCAGCAGTTAGGAGCCGGCAGCTGTAAACTACCATACCCACCGGATGCGGCCCTGGTTTTGGAAAACACCACCGCCACCGATACCGCCGGCACTCCGGCTCATTTTAAAATTGCAGAGCTGGGTAACGGGCCGGCGCTCACCCTCGCAGATAAAAATTATATAGTGCCGGAGAAAATGCTGGCCGCTCTCAAAGAGTGTGCCGAAAACAACTCGATTCCCTGGCAATATAAGAAACCGGTCTACGGCGGCACGAATGCCGCAGCAATCTCCACCGGCGGAGGAGGAATCCCGACCGCAGTTGTATCGGTGCCCTGCCGCTACCTTCACAGCCCGGCCGGAATACTGCGGAAAAAAGATCTCGAACAGACCGCTGCACTAGTCTACAGTTTCGTGAAGGAGGAACCCCATGCGAGTCCGCTATAATGCACCCATCACACTTACCTTTGCACTCCTGTCGGCACTGATACTGGCCATCGACCAGTTGACCGGGGCCGGTATCATTCCTGCCATCTGCGTAGTGCCCGGAAAGGGAGGATTCAGCTTCTCGTCGGTACCGGATTACATCCGGATATTCACCCATGTGTTAGGACATGTGAGCTGGGAACACCTTTTGAGCAACTTCGCCATCATTCTTCTGATCGGTCCGATTCTGGAAGAGAAATACGGTTCGGCCTCATTGTTTATAATGATTCTCATAACCGCCTTTGTGACCGGCCTGCTGAACGCATTAATTTTTTCAAGCGGATTGCTGGGTGCCAGCGGTGTGGCTTTTATGATGATACTTCTGGTGTCCTTCACCAATATACGCAACGGGGAGGTTCCGCTTACTTTTATTTTGATACTGATTCTCTACCTTGCAAAAGAACTGATCTCTTCCGTGCAGGCGAATCAAATATCAGAGTTCGCCCACATTGCAGGCGGGGCCTGCGGCAGTTTGTTCGGCTTTCTACGGCCGCGCAGATAACGGCCGCGGAAATAACTGGGCACAAGCAGATAGCTACTGTTACTGCAGTGCGGGTGTATTTCCGCTGGTAATCTCCGCCAGCTCACCCTGCATCCACTCCTCGCCGTCGTTCAGCTCCCAGTAGAACTTTACCAGACTGCCGGGTACGTCCTCCGACACCCACCAGGTAAAGTTCCACTTGTCAGTGTCGTCCGCGTAGGAATATTCGAGTACATCGCAGTCATACTCACCGGCGCCCACGCGCAGGCTCGCGGTCCCGGTACGATACTCGGCATAGTCCTCCGGGGTAATCGGTTCGACTTCAGTAGGACCATACTGCCCCTCTCCCGTTTCGAACACATACTCCCCGACTTTGTTCTGGCCGACATCTTTAAAGCGCATTTTTATAAGCTGATACTCAGGAGATATCAGATACTCATAGATAAGTTCAGTACCCTCCTGGGAGAAGCCCACTCGCCACCATTTCGAACCGTCGTCTTCTAGACTCAGCAGTGCTTTTTCCAGCCGGACCTCTTCATCATCATCCGACGAAGTAAGTGACCATACAGTTCCCTGCCCGACTTCGTAGGTTGAATCGTCAAAATAGAAGCCTCCGGCGGCGAAGGCGTACCAATAGAGGGCGTAGAATTGAGATACATATACCTGGGTCATCATAATGCGACCGGATGTGCGTATCTCCGCTGCAAGCTGGTTAGAGTCGACCTTCGGTGACGGTCCGATCTTCAGTTGCACTCCGAGAAAACCGCCGGAAACGTCACCCCATTGGTTATATCCGGCCGATACCGCCGTCGATTCATTCAAGAAGTACGTAAAGCCGGTCATTGTACAGAAGCGCAGCGCGGAGTTGTCTTGATCGTATTTAATAAAATCAAAACCGGCTCCCAGCTCGACAAAATACTCGAGATTGCCGAGGATGGCCGGATCAATAAAATTGAGTCCTCGAAATCCGATGTGCATTGTTGCCAGGCCGCCGACGCCGGCGGTCACGGTGTTTTCGAGATCATCATCGAAGCTGATCCCGAAATGGCCGCGGGCAGCAATACCGAAATCGAGGGGCGCAACATCCTCGAAGCGATACTTATGCACGATTATTTCGGCTCCTGGATATACACCCAGCCCCCCTGAGTAACCGGAGGGAGTTTCATACGCCCCCCGCGCGGACAGCACAAGATTTCCAGGCGAATACCAGGAACCCCAAATGACACCTTCCTTCTGAGCGAAGGCTCCGACGCTACAGCAGAGAAGAACAACCATAACCAATATAGTTTTTTTACTATACATCATGGTCCTCCTTTTTTTCTAATTAAAGTATAAGTTGCACGCAATGACTTGTCCATTTAGAACATTGCATATACGCCGTTTTTTTGATATCTTTTTCCTCATGCAAGTAAAGATAAATCATAGAGGAAACGGAGCGTGTCCCCTTTGCCACTACGACAAACGGTGCACATTCCAGAAAAAACTGACTCAGGCACTCGAGACAGTAAAAAGCAAAGAAGATTTTGAGCTGGTAATTTATACATGTCCGTATTTCAAGGAGAAATTTTAATACAATGCTGGATAAACTCGAGGGTATTGCTGAACGCTATCACGAAGTCGAACAACTCATCTCGGACCCTGAAATAATGCAGGACATGCAGCGGTACAAGCAGCTCATGCAGGAGTATTCCCAGCTGCGCGAACCGGTTGAGGAGTTCGAAAAGTACAAGCAAGTTGCCCAGGAGGTCGAGGATGCCCGCGCATTGATCGAGGAAGAAAACGACCCTGAAATGCGGGAAATGGCCAAGGAAGAACTGCACTCTCTCGAGGAAAAAAAAGAATCCCTCACTGACAATCTGAAAACTATGCTTATCCCCAAAGATCCTCTGGACGGTAAAAATATCATCATGGAGATACGGGCCGGGACCGGTGGGGAAGAGGCAGCCCTGTTCGCAGCCGATCTCTACCGCATGTACAGCCGCTTCGCCGAGGAAAATAAGTGGAAACTCGAAGTGATGTCCTCCAATGACACCGGTATCGGCGGTTTTAAGGAAATTTCCGTATCGATTGCCGGGAAAAACGTCTATGAAAATTTACGCTACGAAAGTGGTGTACATCGTGTACAGCGGGTTCCTTCTACGGAGTCCGGCGGCCGCATCCACACTTCGGCCGTTACCGTAGCGGTACTTCCCGAAGCCGAAGAAACCGATATAGAAATCAACAATGAAGATTTGAAAATAGACGTGTTCCGCTCCTCCGGTCCCGGAGGCCAGAGTGTAAATACCACCGACTCGGCTGTCCGAATTACCCACCTGCCTACCGGAACTGTTGTAACCTGTCAGGATGAGAAATCACAGCACAAAAATAAGGCCAAAGCCCTGCGGGTACTGCGGGCGCGGCTATACGAAGAGGAAGAGAACAAGCACCGCGAAGAGCGGGCCGAAGCGCGTAAAAGCCAGGTCGGCTCCGGCGATCGGTCCGAGCGTATTCGCACCTACAACTATCCGCAGAACCGCGTAACCGACCATCGTATCAATCTCACTATTCATAAACTTGATCAGATTATGCAGGGCGATCTGAATGAAATTATAGAGAATCTCAAGTATTCTGCCCGCCAGGAGTACCTAAAAGAAGTAGAATGACAACCGTACGAGATGCTCTGATCGAAGGTACACGCCGCCTGGCGGAGGTAGATACGCCTTTTCTGGATGCTGCGCTGCTTTTGTCACATACCCTGGGGGTAAACAAGGAAAAGCTCCTGGCCTCATACCCCGACGAGATTCCCCAATCGGCCTTGAACGAGTTTAACAACTACCTGACAAAACGGCTATCCGGCTATCCGATCAGCTATATACGCAGAAAGAAGGAGTTTTTCGGACTTCCCTTCTATGTGGATGAAAGAGTGCTGGTACCGCGTCCCGATACCGAGACATTGGTGGAACAGATACTCCAGCATATCGACACCAGCGGCAAGAAGCCGGGGCAGAAACTACTCGA
Organism: uncultured Sediminispirochaeta sp.; assembly: GCA_964632675.1. Lineage (GTDB taxonomy): Bacteria > Spirochaetota > Spirochaetia > DSM-16054 > Sediminispirochaetaceae > DSBN01. The sequence continues at coordinate 46,646 of CAZWDV010000016.1, read as the reverse complement.
TATAGGTACAGGCAGCGGGTGTATTGCCATAACCTTAAAGCACCTGCGCCCGCAGCTGCAGGTAATAGCTGCGGACGTGTCGAATGCGGCGCTGAAGGTGTGCCGCATCAATAGCCGCCATCTACTCAGCAGTCCCCTCACGATGGTAGAAAGCGACCTATTTTCCAATATCAGTGAAACCTTTGAAGTAATCGTTTCGAATCCGCCCTACCTTACAAAGAGTGAGGTTGAGAATATGCAGCGTAGGCACTGGCCGGAACCGGCAAAAGCCCTCGACGGGGGGGATGACGGACTTGACACTATTCGTATACTTATTAATAAGGGATTTGATTATTTGAAAAGCGGTGGAGCTCTGTTTGTTGAAGCCGGAATCGAGCAGATCGAGCCCATTAAGGATTTATTTCGAGTCCGCGGATATCAGCCGGTGATAGCTTACCCTGATTTAAGCGGACGCAACCGTGTTGTGAGCGGTACTAGGCCATATGCTGAATAGAATTGAGAAGTTTAAACAGAAATTAAAACGCTACACCGAGAAGGAGCAGGAACGCATTATCGATGCCGCCACCTGGGCCAAGGATCTGCATAGCGATCAACAGCGCGCCAGCGGCGAACCCTACTTTATTCATCCCCTGCAGGTAGCGGAAATTTTGATCGACATGCAGTTGGACTCCGACGCGGTGATTGCCGCACTTCTGCATGACATACTCGAGGATACCTCAATTGAAGAAAGCGAATTGAGAAAACGTTTCGGTCGCCAGGTAAGTGCCCTGGTGGACGGAGTAACCAAAATATCAATTGTAAAAGCCAAAAGTAAACGGGTTCAGGAATCGGAAACTATCCGCAAAATGTTGTTTGCGATGACTAAAGATATCCGTGTCATCATCATAAAACTGGCCGACAAGTTTCACAACATGAGTACTCTCGAATACTTGCCCAAGGAAAAGCGCAAAACTATCGCCAACGAATGTCTTGATATTTACGCTCCCCTGGCCGACCGCCTCGGTATATCCTGGATGAAAACCGGCTTAGAGGACCTCTCGCTGAAAGAGTTAAACCCTGAAACCTACACTTATATTAAGAAATACCTTTCCACCAAGAAGCTCGAAAGATCGAACTTCCTCAAAAGTATCGAGCGGCAAATCTATACCGCTGCAAAACAGGAGGATATAGATATAACTGTCGCCACCCGTTCAAAACACTACTATTCCATCTACCAAAAAATGAAGCGGCGGGGCAAGGACATCAACGAGATATACGACTTGATCGGCATACGGGTACTCTGCAATACAGCCAACGAATGTTACACTCTGCTGGGTATCGTGCACAAGCTATGGCCCCCGATCGAAGGGCGTTTTAAAGATTATATTGCCATGCCGAAGGCCAACCACTATCAGAGTCTGCACACTACGGTTATGAGCAATGAAGGCCGGCTGCTCGAAATACAGGTGCGAACTTACCAAATGCATCAAACTGCCGAATACGGTGTTGCCGCCCACTGGGCTTATAAGCGCGAGTTCTCCGGCGGTCGGGTGAAACCGGAGGAGCTGCCGATTATCAATAAACTGAAACAGTGGAACCGTCAGGCAACTTCAGGCAACTTCCTGGAGGATATCAAATCTGAACTATTACGCGCCTCAATATATGTATTTACACCTCGTGGCCATATTGTAGAGCTGCCGAAGAACTCAACCGCAATAGATTTTGCCTATCATATTCATACCGAAGTCGGTAACCGAACGGTCGGGGCCAAAGCCGACGGCTCGATTATTCCGCTGAACCAGCCCTTGAAGAATACTCAGGTAATCGAAATTCTTACCTCGAACAATGCCAAGCCCCATGTGAACTGGCTCAAATTCGCCAGAACCGCCCGGGCCCGCCAAAAGATTCGGCACTGGCTGAACAAAAATGAGGAAAATCTGTTTATTGACAAGAGCATTATCGCCAAAAAACGCCCTTCCGGTCAGCAGCCTCAAAGCGGCGGCAAAAGCGAGGAGCAGAAACCGCCGGAGAACATTCAGGACACCGGCAGTGGTACTATCATCAAACAGGTGGTAGACCGTGCCAAAGTCGCTTTTCGCATCGGTGATGAAAAAAACATGATGATCAGCATCGCCAAGTGCTGTACCCCTTCCACCGGCGACGATATTATCGGCTATGTCAGCCGTGGGCGGGGAATAATCGTCCATCGCCGCGACTGTCCGAACCTCGAGCATATTCAGGATTTCGAGAACCGCAGTGTCGAAGTCGAATGGGAAACCGCTTCCCCCAAAGAGGTCCGTCGCTTCCGGGTGACATCCCGAATGACCTCCGATCTTTTTTCCGAAATCGAGGGGGCGGTGAGAAAATACCACGGACACTTAATAGAGGGAAAACTGGAAGAGGATGAACGCGGGAACCTGAGCGGCCGCTTTTCGATGGAACTTGAGAAACGTGATGATTTCAAGAAGGTGATGAAGGCCATTCGCGCCATACCCTCGATCATCAACATTCAACCGATATAAGGGCGGTCGCGATTCATTCCAGAGTTTTATGTATATCCAGCCAGAAGGTTTCTTTGTCGATAGTTCCCTTGAGATATAAGGCGATCGCATCCCGGATTTCCGGTGTAAACCACTTCCAGTAGGTTTCCTGCCAGTCGCCCATCTCTTTGCGCAGCTGGGCCTGCTGTCGCACCGGCAGACGCCCCTCTGAATAAGCGATGAACTGTTCAACCATGGTAATAAGCATATCGGAGGGGATCGCTCCCTCTTCGTCCGGCTGCTGCCGGCCGGACGCAGCTTTTCCTTTCTGCCGGCCCGGCCGAGGATCCGGGATCCAAGCCTCCAGCAGCTCACGTATCTGTTCATCCGAAAGTTCGGGGGCATTCTGACGGATAATATCGACCGCAAAGTTCTTGATCATGTTTCGAATGGTATCCTGGGAATAACTTACTTGTTCGGCGATAGTATGGCCAGACTCTTCGGCCATTTTTTTAGGTGAGAACTGAAAAGCTCCTCCGTCACCCTCAGGACCTTCCTCAGCCCCGGTCCGCCGATCGATGGCGGCCTGAATTACCTCGAGGTCGTCCTCGCTGGCGTGATTGAGAATTACATCGATCACTTTATACAGATGGTCTCTATCCATGCCACCTACTTTTTCTATACATTAAATTTGAAGTGCATAACATCACCGTCTTGCACCTTGTATCCTTTTCCTTCTATTCTCAGTTTACCGGCTTCCCGGACCTTCTGCTCGCTGCCGTACTCAAACAGATCCTTGCAGTGATATACTTCAGCCTTGATAAATCCGCGTTCAAAATCGGTATGAATAACCCCGGCAGCCTGCGGAGCGGTATCGCCGGCATGAAATGTCCAGGCCCGGTCCTCCTTCGGGCCGGCGGTAAAAAAGGTGCGCAGCCCCAGCAGGGAATAACCGGTATGAATAAGCCGGTTCATCCCGGACTCTTCGAGACCCGCCGATTCGAGGAATTCTGTTTTTTCTTCTTCCGTTTCGAGTGCCGCAATTTCTGATTCAAGCTTACCGCAAATGGTCAAAACCTCGGCATCCTCCTGCGCGGCAATAGCTCTCACCTGCTGCACATACCGGTTCTCAGCGCCGATTGCCTCCTCGTCCACGTTGCACACGTAAATCTGCGGCTTCAGCGTTATCAAGTGCAGATCCCGGAGGGTGTGCAGCTGATCCTCGCTCAGTTCGACCGAACGGGCCGGCTTGCCCTCCTGTAGTGCATCATATAGTTGACGCAGAAGCGGCTCCTGCGCCGCAGCTTGTTTGGCCGCATCGGTTTTGGCGGCCTTCAGTACCTTTTGGTTTTTTTCGATTCGCTTGTCTACCGTTTCGAGGTCGGCCAAGGCTAATTCGGTATTGATAACTTCGATATCCCGTTCCGGATCAATTTTTCCACTTACATGGACTACATCCGGGTCGTCAAAACAGCGCACGATGTGCACGATAACCCCGACTTCACGAATATGGGACAGAAACCGGTTCCCCAGACCTTCACCCTTGGAGGCGCCTTCTACCAGACCGGCAATGTCGACAAACTCGACTATCGCCGGTATCACTTTTTCAGTCGGTATCAGTCCGGCTATTTTATTGAGCCGCGGATCGGGCACGTTTACAATGCCCACATTCGGATCAATAGTGCAAAACGGATAATTGGCCGCCTCCGCCGGGGCCGAAGTGAGCGCAGAAAAAAGCGTCGACTTGCCGACATTCGGCAGGCCTACAATACCGCAATTCAAACCCATATTCTTATTCTAACCTCTTCTTCTAAAACTATTCAGCACAATATATTATAGACCGGGAAAATTCAATCCTTTACCCCAGGCGCCCGCTGAAAGGCCGGGCAGTTATATCCGGTATTCCGATAGACCACCCGGCTCGGAAGATCGCGGCTTTTCACGCCAAACTGCCGGCACCCTCGCGGAAAGTTTTTATCCCAGGTAACATAGAAGAACTTGCATTTCAAACAGTTGGGAGCCCGATCGGGGAACATGAGTACATTCTACACGCTAGACGCTAACCAAAACAATGGCAATTATGGCAACCAGTTTCATTAATATATCCATAGCCGGTCCAACCGCATCTTTGAGCGGATCGCCGACAGTGTCACTGATAACTGAAGCCTGGTGGGCAGAGGAACCTTTTCCCCCGTAAGCGCCGGCCTCAATGTGTTTTTTGGCGTTGTCCCAACTGCCGCCGGCATTGCTCATAAGCAGTGCCAACAGAGTCCCGCTGACCAATATGCCAATGACAAACCCGCCCAGCATGTTCTCTCCGCCGAGAAACCAAATCAGCACGGGCATTACCAGTGCCCCAATACCCGGCAGAAAAATCCGTTGAAGCGACTCTGATTCAATCAACTGATTAAACTCACTGCTCAGCGAATCAAATTCTTCAGCTGCCGCATCTTTGCGGCTCAAAATCTGCCGTGCTTCGCCTATGAGAATTGCCGACACCTGGTTTACCGAACTTAGGATAGTTGCCGAAAACACAAACGGAAAGGCTGCGCCAAGAAAAATCCCGATCAGCACCGGAAGCCGGGTAAGGTCGATTACACTGATTCCCGCAACCTCCTTATAGGCCACAAACAACACCAGGGTTGTAAAGGCGGCCGCCATCACAGTGTACCCTTTACCGACCGCGTTAAACAGGTTACCGACCGCATCAAGTTTGTCGGTCCTCTCGCGGGTCGCCGGGGTGAGACGGGCACGGACCGCCAGAGCCCCGGCATTATCGGTTATCGGACCGGATGCATCCACGGCTACCTGAAGCCCCGAACAGGACAGCAGTCCCACCGCTGCAATCCCCAGCCCGTAGACTCCGAAACTCTGAAATGCAGTCAAGGCCGCGACAGCAAACAGTACAGTAGGTAGCCCGACCGCTATCATCCCCACTGCAAGGCCCTGAGTAACCGCCGTTGAGGCCCCGTACTCCGCCATACCGGCAATTCCCACTACCGGAGGGCGGGTTCGACTGGTGTAGTAGGCAGTTATATAGCTAATGCCGATTCCGGTAACGAGTCCAATTGCATAGGTGCTGAAAATTCTCAGAGTCAGTTCCATCGGCAGCATATACCGGATAGCTATAAACCCGAACCCCAGGGATAGGATATCACCAAAAGCAATACTCCTGATAATTGCAGTATGCGGGTCTCCGTAATCCGGCATACGCACCAGATAGTAGGCGATAATAGAGGCGCAAATACCGGCCCCCATCAACAGGAGCGGAAGATAGGTTAACTGGGTACTCTGCATTGAGGCCCCGATTATCATCGCACCGACAATCGCGCCTACATAGGATTCACTTGCGTCCAAGCCGAGTCCCCCCACATCCGACACGTTATCACCAATCGAATCGGCCAGCGAGGCCGGATTTCCAGGGTCGTCCTCTTCCATTCCATACTCGATTTTCCCAATCACGTCGGCACTTACATCGGCAGCTTTTGCATAAATTCCCCCGGCAATGCGTCCGAACAGAGCAACGATTCCAGCCCCCAGTGCATATCCCGAGAGCGCCGGCAGAACCGTACACTCCAAAGCCCTGGCGCTGCAGCCGAAGAGCCGAGTATACAGCGCCAGCAGCAGCGTGAGTACAGTAAGGGCTAATCCCACTACCGTTAAGCCCATTACGCTGCCGCCCCGCAAAGCTGTCTGCAGCGCCTTGAAAGTGCTTTTACCGGAGACTTCCGCGGTCCTGATGTTTCCGGCTGTCGAAGCCCATACCCCCACTGCTCCTGCAATCGAGGTACACAGCGCTCCGATAATAAACGATACCACTATCAGACGCATCGGGCCGGTTTGATAAAAAAACAGCGGAACCGCGGCAACCGCAATTACCCCTCCGATTAAGCGGAATTCCTTGCGACTGAACCGCTGTACCCCTGCCCGTATTCGTGCCGCATGCAGAATCAGAGGCGGATGCTGTGGACTCTGCCGCTGCAGCCACCATATTCGTCCTACGGCGAAGAGTAAGGCGCTCACTCCACAGGCTACCGGTATCAAAAAGTACACATTCATTGCCCTAGCTTACAATAAAATCGGGTATCAGTGAAGCGTTGAATTGACGTAAACCCATCTGCAAGTTACTGTTTGAATAATGAACACAACAACCCAACCCGCCCAACAGGCTTTGCTGATTACCCTGCGAACCCCCGCTATGACCGAGGAACAATGCGAAAACTATCTGAATGAACTTTACAGCCTCTGTCTTACTCTGGGCATCGTGCCGGTGGAAACTGCCGTGGTTCCGGTAAAACAACTCCATCCGCGCTTCTTAGTCGGTTCTGGAAAAGCACAGGAACTCTCCGACTGGGCCCATGATATCGACGCCGACTGTATCATCTTCGACGACACAATCTCACCCTCCCAGCAACGCAACCTGGAACACTTGTCCGGCTTGTGTGTGATCGACCGTCAGGAATTAATATTGGAAATTTTTAGCGAACACGCCCACACCAAGGAGGCACTGCTGCAGGTCGGACTGGCCAGAATGGAATACAGCCTGCCCCGCCTTACCCGTGCCTGGACCCACCTTTCACGGCAGCGCGGCGGTACCCGCGGTACCCGTGGCGAAGGTGAAACCCAGCTGGAAATCGACCGGCGGGTTGTGCTTAAGAAAATCACCAAACTGAAACGGGAATTGGAAAAACTGCAGTCCCAGCGTTCTACCCGGCGCAAGCAGCGCACAAGTATTCCGGTGCCGACGGGAGCCCTGGTCGGCTATACAAACGCCGGTAAATCCTCGCTTTTGAATGCCCTCACCGGAGCATCCGCCGCCGTTGAGGACCAGCTTTTCGCCACGCTTGATCCGACTACCAAGAAAACCGAGCTGCCCGGCGGTACTAAAGTGCTGCTGACTGACACTGTCGGCTTTATCCGCAAACTTCCCCACAACCTAATCGACGCCTTTCACTCCACACTCGAAGAGACCGTAGTTGCGGATATTCTGATTCATGTTCTGGACGCTTCGAATCCGGAGGTTCGCCAGCATATTGAAACCACCGGGGAGGTGCTCAACGAACTGAAGGTCGGAGACACACCCACCCTGCTGGTTTTCAACAAAATTGATTTGTGCACCGATGAGTTTTGGTTGAATGAACTACGGCGGGATTTTCCGGAGGCGGTGTTTATTTCGATTAAGGCGAATATCGGGATTGATCAAGTTATTCGAAAAATCGAGGCGTTGCTGTTTGATTCTACTCCACAGGTCTTGTTCCGTTTTCCCCTTTCCAGATACGATCTGGCCGCGGAAATTCACCGCAACGGCAAAGTAATGCGGGAAGAGTACCAGGATGAGTTCGTGGTAATCGAAGCCCGGGTTCCGGCTAAGTTGAAATATAAATTCGCTGAATATCTATCAGCCTGAGATTTCCGCTTTGGAGACTATAAGTATGGGTTTACCTGCACTGCTTGCGGACCTGGTGGTAGCATTTCATTTTTTATACTTACTCTTTACAGTCGGAGGCGAGGCGCTGATACTAGCGGGCGCTGTGCTACATTGGAGATGGATTCGAAACCCTGTATTCCGGCGCCTGCACCTGGTTGCAGTGGTAATAGTTGCCGTGGAGGCGCTAATCGGGTATTTGTGCCCCCTTACCCAAATCGAATACAACCTGCGACAGGCCGCCGGACAGCAGGTTGAGACGGAAATTTCTTTTGTGGGGCGTTTGATTCGATCAGTTTTGTTCTATGATTTTCCGGGCTGGTTTTTCACCCTTTTGTATGTGGGATTCGGAATACTCGTGATAGCGACTTATATGCTGATTTCGCCCCGCACACGGAAAAAACAAGAAAAAAACAGCGCGCCTTACACAAAATCAAAGCGGTTTTAAGCCTCGGAGTTCTCTTCAAAGCCGGCGAATTCAAACAATTCGCATTGTATCCAGATAAAGTTGTTATTCTCCGAAGGTACCAGAAACCGGGCGGACTCTACCTCAGAACCGTCCTTGGTGAATACAGTAACGCTCTCCACAGCCAGAACAGGATATGTTTTACCTTTTCGAAACAGTTTTGCAGTGCTTATATAATTAGAAGACATGTGTGGAAAGAAATCCTGAAAGGCTTTCTCTAAGTCATTTTTTATTCTCACATAGAAAGGAGCAACCTGATGAACCATATAATGCCGAACCTCCTAAGTACATATTTTATGGGGTAATTCATTTTCTTGCAAGGCTGATGCTGAAAAAATAACATCGGAAACAGCAGTTCCTTTGAATTGAAAAATCCTTATAATTATATTATCTTTTTAGTAAAGATAATGGAGGTACATTGATGAGTGCGCCAGAACAAAAGCATCACTCCTTCGCGGTTGAAGGGATGACCTGCGCCTCTTGCGCCCGCATCGTAGAACGCAATTTAAATAAAGTAGACGGGGTCGATTTTGTTTCGGTCAACCTTGCCACGCATAAGGCCTATGTGGTATCCGCACCCGATATACAGAAAAACGACATCAAACTGGCCGTTGAGAAAGCCGGTTATACATATACCGAAGAAGTTCCCGGAGATGATGTACTGTCCCGTCAATTCGCAGCCTCTCGCGGTAAAATCAAAACTGCCTTACTGCTCACAATTCCCCTTATGTTGCTGATGATTCTGCACATGAGCGGCATACACGTCCCCTATTTCTTTGCTATCGAAGCGGTAATTGCCGGGATTGTTCTGTTTGTCCCCGGTCGTAGTACTATCAAAAGCGCCTTTATCGCCCTGCGGCATGGCCATACCAATATGGATACCCTGGTTTCGATCAGTGCGTTGGTCTCCTGGATCACCGCCCTTCTGGCCACAGTAGGTATTCAGGAAATCTCCTTCGGCTCGATAGCGGCAATGATTGTCGCATTTCACCTCGGCGGACGCTATATCGAGGCCAGACTCAAATACCGGGCTGCCCAGGACGTGCGCTCGCTGATAGATGTGCAGGCCCGGAATGCACGACTGATTACCGATGAGGGAATCGAGGAGGTTCCGATTGAGGCGGTGAAGCCGGGTGCGCGAGTGATGGTGCGAACCGGGGAAAAGATTCCTTTAGATGGAAAAATCATTGATGGCTCCGCCCTATTAGATGAATCGATGGTCACCGGTGAACCGCTTCCGGTTCCCCACGAAGAAAGCTTCCAGGTAATCGGCGGCACCATTGTTCAGCAGGGTTCGATTAAGGTAGAAGTCGAGAAAGTCGGTGAAGATACCTTTCTCTCGCAGATGATCCGGCTGGTCGAAGAGGCTCAGTCCTCACGGGTACCTTTGCAAGCCCTGGCAGACCGCATTAGTGTCTATTTTGTACCCGCAATTATTGCTATAGCCCTGTTGGCCGGAGGGCTCTGGTATCTACTGTATCCGCAGCTGCAGCCGCTGCTGCAGTGGACCTCCCAGTACCTGTTCTGGCTTTACCCCGATCCGGGTGCGGCCACGGCCGGCCTGTTCGTCTTTGTAACGGTGCTCGTAATCGCCTGTCCCTGCGCTCTCGGGCTGGCCACGCCCATGGCCCTGATCGCCGGCAGCGGCAAGGCTGCCACCCACGGCATCCTCATCAAAAACGGGGAGGCCCTGCAGCACACTAAAACGCTGAAGTATGTGTTGATGGACAAAACCGGTACAATAACCCGTGGCCGCCCGCAAGTCGTCGAAACCTCTCTGCCGGATGATATACTGCGGTCTGTAGCTGCCGTTGAGTCCCACTCGATCCATCCACTGGCGGCCGCAGTAGTCGAACATGTGTACGGATACACGGACCCCTCCGATGTCCCGCCGGTAGAAATACTTGAAGAGACAGCCGGAGAAGGCATCCGCGGTCGTCTGAACGGAGTAAATTACAAAATCGGCAAACCCCGCAGTTCCGACAGCTATTCCGAGCTCATGCAACAGGGATATACGGTTATAGAAGTGGAGGCAGACGATGAAATCGCCGGTTGGGTCGCCATCACCGACCCGATTAAACCGGAGGCCAGTGAGGCGGTCAGCCGTTTACATGAGATGGGCATTACTGCAGTTATGTTGACCGGCGATTCCCGCACTACCGCCCGTTCGGTGGCGGACAAGGTGGGCATCAATGAGGTAATCGCCGAAGTGACCCCGGACCGGAAGGCGGAGCTTGTACGAAGATACCGCCGGGAAGGATTTCCGGTCGGTATGGTGGGTGACGGGATTAACGACGCGGCTGCATTGAAAACCGCCGATGTCGGCTTTGCCGTCGGCAGCGGCACCGATCTGTCTATCGAGAGTGCCGATATAGTCTTGATACAGGACAATCTGGCTGTGTTAAGCGGAGCGATCGAAATTTCCCGCAAGACGGTGCTCACTATCAAACAAAATCTCTTTTGGGCCTTTTTCTACAACCTGATAGCCCTGCCACTGGCGGCTCTCGGGCTCCTGCATCCGGTAATCGCCGAGCTGGCCATGCTGTTCAGCTCAATTAACGTAATACTCAATTCACTGAAAATAAGCAAAGGAAAAATCAATGCATTACAAATTCAGCGCACCTGATATTTCTTGTGAACATTGTAAACACCGAATAGAATCTGCACTCACACAATCCGAGGGAGTAAGTACAGCTGAAGTTCATATCGATGAAAAGACCGTCAATGTCGAAGCCGAACTTGCAGCGGACAAACTAATCGAAATAATCGACGAGGCCGGTTACGATGCCGAGTTAGTCGAATAGTTAGATATCATAACTAAATATCATGCCCGCGGATTATGTTGACGATGATCCAGGCGGCAAAGAAAGCTGATATGAGATAGCCCACTATGCCGAACACCGGGTATCCGAACAATAGCGGTTTTACGCCGGTGGTTATGATCATTGACGACCCAATGATAATTGCGGCGGTTAACAAACTCAGGGAAAGACGGTTTATAACCCGGCGGAAACTGTGCTCGAAATGATCGAGCCCGCGATGTTCCAACTGCAGGGTAAGCTGGTCCCGGTCTAATTTGTCCAAAATCGAATAGATTAAATCCAGGCTGAATCGGCGGGTGTGGATTATTCTCAGCAGGCGCGATCTGAGACGCCTGGCCAGAGAGTGCGGAGAATAAATGCTTAAGATAATTCTTTTTATGTAGGGTTCAGCTTCTCCGATTATGTCGAGCTCCGGATACATCAGCCGGGCCGAAGCTTCGCTAGTCAGCAGAGCCCGCACCATTCCAGCCAAATCAGGCTGTATGGGAATTGAATACAGGCGAAACACCTCAGTAACCTGATAGAGCAGCCCGCCGATACTTTGACTGGCCGCAGGCATAGCAAAATAGTTGTCTAAAACTCCTATTATATCGCGGTGAACCCTTTCCCGCTTCGTCTCCAGCCGTACATCAGAAATAGCCAACAATATATCGAGCACCACATCGCTGTCCTTATCTATCAAACCCAGCATGAGTGCCAGCAGCTTGAGTCGCATATCCGGCGTCAGTCGCCCGACCATTCCCCAGTCTAAAAGACTCATTCTTCCATCCGGAAGAATCATGATATTCCCCGGATGCGGATCGGCATGAAAAAGCCCATCCTCGAGAATCTGAGAGAGTGCGGTCCGTATCCCGGTTTGGGCGACTTTTAAACGCACTGAGTTCGGCAGAGAATCGATCTCCTCTAAAGGCTGACCCTCTACCAGTTCTATTATCAGGACCCGTGCCGTTGAAATTTCCGGAAACACCGCCGGCACATACAAATTCTTCTCTTCCTGCATATTGTGGCGGGCTGCCCGCATATTACGGGCTTCGCTGGTAAAATCCAGCTCTTTGCGCATCATATCAGAAAGTTCCCGGACCACCGCCGGGAGATTGTAGACCCGGAGATCCTCCACATGTTGGTGAATCTCTTCAGCTAACATGCGCAACAGCTCGAGGTCGTACCGGATGGTACTATCGATGTTCGGCCGCTGCACTTTTACCGCCACCACAGCGCCGTTGTATTCAGGCCCCAATTTTGCGCGGTGTACCTGCGCAAGCGAGGCAGCGGCAAGCGGTGCTTCGTCGAACTCGAGAAACACGGTGTTCAACGGGGTTTCAAACTCATCTTCCATAAATTGCTTGATAGACTGGAACTCTTCGGCGGGAACCTCCTTCTGGAGGCCTTTCAGCTCATCAGCCAACGCGCTCGGTATCAGGTCGGTTCTCAGGCTGAGCACCTGCCCCAGTTTCACAAAGGTCGGTCCCAGCTCCTCGAGTACATACCGCAAACGCCGCCATGTGCTTTCGTTAGTATATTCTCCGGCCTTTGAACCGGATATCATCTTCAGCAGCTTACCCGGCAGCTCGAGCCGGGCAACTACATCATCAAAACCGTACTTGATGAGGGTCAAAATGATAGTTTTCAAACGATTTAATCTTGGAATCGCGTGTAAATCCATATGGTAAATTCTAAGCAATTACTTACTTATTGTAAAGTTGAACTGTTGAAGTGGAACCGCGTATGATGACCTTCTCACCGTTTGGTTCCAGATCAAACCTAACAGTTTGGCGTCGAGGGCTGCTATTAACAACTTCAATCTGTGAAAGCAATCGGCCGCGGGAAGACTCGGCAACCGCACCTGCAAAGCCGCCCCAAAACTCTCCTAGAAAAGAAAGCTCAATCGACAGTGCTTGATTGAACACCTCGTCATCCAGGCCGTCCTCGAGCCGCAGCACAATGCCATCGGGCAGCACCGCCACTATCTGCAGCTGTGCACAGTTGCGCTCTGCGCTATATCGATACACCTCGCCGAAGGGAGCAGTCCACACATCATCCGCTGTAATCAACTGCAGAAGTGCAGTGAATTTCTCGGTGCTCACCGGTTGCCAACCGATTTCAGACTTGTCCATGCGGCCATTGTCGATACCGTGCAGCGAAAACAGAACCCACCCCTGCGATATTCTGGCCGCATTCACTTTATGCTGCCACTCCTCAATACTATCCTCCGACATGACTCTCACAGAGTGTATTGCAAAAGGATTCAAAGGTATTCTCAAGGGTAGCCTGCCCCGGCCGCTGCGGGCAGCAATATAATACTTTTCCGCTCTCTGTTCCAGTTGCGGTGTTGTACGCCAGTAGGGCCAGCTGAAACTGAGGGCTTTTCCTGCCGGCAGATGCTCTTCCGGGATATACCGCTGAATCGCCAACCACGACCATTGCAGCTCCCGTTCGATCTCATGAAACTCTGCATTCCAGAGCAACTGCCGCAAATCCCTGTGAGAAACGCCGTGGCTGCCGATTTCGTGCCCTCGTGCGGCAATTTCGACGGCCGCATCCCATCCGAACAGCCGCCGTGAATGCCCTCCATCTACCCACACTCCATTGCCGCGCGGACCGGTTATAATAAAATACGTGGACCGTACCCCGTACTTTTCCATCAACGGCAGAGCCACTTCATACTGGTCTAAAGTTCCATCATCGAAGGTCAGCGTAGCCGCCGCCTGTTTCCCCTGCGGCCAATTGAGAATCCGCCATTCCACTTCGGCAACACCTTCGACGGTTCGACGGTTACCACCCCCCGCTCCTTCAGCCGTTCCGTCGAACGGTCCTTCAAGCGTCCTTGCAGCCGGCCTTATATCTGAACCTGCTATTGGACCTTCCACTTTTCTCGGCCCACCGGCACAGCCGCTCCCAAAAACGAAAATTATTAGTGCTGCCATGCTGGCATGCCCTATCCGCAGGGCCACTTTACTCATGTAATTCCCTCACCTGATAATACTCCGAATCAAACAGCGGTGTATATTCCAACCCGACTATCCGGGCATCAATTTGACTGCGGTGCGCTTTGAGTGCGCGGTTCTGCAAGCTGCGCGGCGATTCGGAATAAGGCCACACCGGCCGCAGCACGTTTACCTCCGTTAAATTGCGGTACACATGCTGCTGCATTGGATCGATTAGGCGCATATGGCGCTGCGGAAGAGCTGCTGATTGTGTCCGCTGCATTTTTTCAACAACCTGCCGGACCGCCTCTCCGACTGCCTCATGCTCAAAATGCTCCCGTGCATCAGAAGGCCCGTCCGGACTCACGATCACTCGAGGACGCAACCGTTCGATAAGTTGCTCTACCGCCGCCTCCACTTGCCGGCGGCCTCCCCAGGCAGTATACACTTGCTCGATCGGCAAAACCTGAAGCTGACTTGAATACGGATGGTTCCGAAATCCTAACCGGACATAAAAATCAGCCCCCAGAATCTTCAATGAATTAGCGGCTTCATTTATGCGCACACTCTTCAGTACCCTTGCATTCGTTTCAAAAACCTGTTCCGGACCTCTGGAAAGTCCAGACTCACCATCAGTAAACAGTACAACAGCAACCCGTTGGTTTGATTGCTCCAATTTTGCCAGTAATCCCCCGAAATCAAGAGCCTCATCGTCAGGGTGGGCATGAAAACAGAGGTAATCAACGTGTTGCTCATTTTCCAAGCCCGCAAAATCCCACCGCTGTCCATTCCACCTGCCCTGAACCATTTCTAACGGCCCGTCGGCCCCGGATTCCGCACTAATTTTTTCATTAAGTTTTTCACTGGGCCGTGCTGCTGAGTTGTCATAATCTTCTACCGGAAACAGGAACTCTCTCTCCCAGTCGTACGGCCAAAACTTGAGATATGCCCGTACCTCGCGCCGCACCGCAGTCCCTTCCTCAGTTCGCATACCTGTGAGAGATAGTACAGCATATATGACGGCTATAATTAGAACTCCGGCAGCCCAGAGGGGAAGTAAAGGCTTAAAACAACTTTGCTCCCGGTCAACCGCAGAACTTCTCGGCTTTGCAGTTGCCGAATCCGGCGCAAAGATTTTCCTTTCTATGCTCACCAATTTTAACCGGACTCTGGCAAAGTGAATGATAATACCGGGCTTCAATTTGCGCCTTCGAACAGAAACTCCATTTATTAACAAGGGCGTATCGCAGTTGAGAAAACAGCCATCCTCCTCAAAACTGATCAATACATTGCATTTCCGTCTGTTTGATTGAACGAATCCCTGTTCTCCGATCTCGAGGGGGATACCGTCCCCGCTCGCAGGAAATTCCATTCTGTGCTCCCGATTCTCTGCTCGGCGGTTGTACTCGATAAAGTGTATTTCATAGTACTGTTCTGGCTGCGCCGGGCCGTTTGCCGGCTTCGATTTCCGGGCTGTTTTTCTTTCACTACCGGCCCTTCGGTTCAATAACCACCAAATACTACAGACTAACAACGGGCCGAGAGTTACGATACCGAGCAGAATGAAGAGCATGCGATACCAACCTCTACCCGTATCTTCAAGGTACAGCAAAGAGCTCGAAGCATGGTATTCTATGGGCTCACTCCCGGAACCATGTATCCCTGACAGTCTCTTTTCAGCAGCCGGGTTAAACGGAAGGGCTACTGGAAGTAATTCGAGAGAAATAGGCGGGGCGTCAGAGGAAGAAACCGCTGGAAGTGAAAACAGAGGTCCGCGTGTCTCGATACCATCGCTTACAACCACGATTTTAGCCGGGGCAGCGGCTGTCAATCCGGCCGAGTGGATATATTGAACTGCATCATTGACCGCATCCTGTATATCGGTAGCTTCCCAAAAATCCGGTTTCCGCAGTGCCCCCCGGATGCGACTCTTTGATGAGGTAAACGGAACCACTATGCGGAAAGAATCGGTATCTGCGAATTCAGATAGCGCATATTTTCCATCCACTTTCGACAAGTACTCAGACAGCTGTTCTGTAGCCAGCTGCCACTGTGACTTGACATGGAACGGCATTCGAAGCCCCATGCTGTAAGAGGTGTCTATTAGAAAAATGAAATGCGGCGTAGAACTCTGCCTGTCTGTGTTGCTCTGAGAAATTTCCTCGGAGGACAGACACTGCAGCGACACTACACAGAGCAAGCTGAGTGCTAAAAGACTTCGCTTCGTCTTGTTTCCTCTACCAACTGGAAAACTTGGGTTGCTGCGTGAATTCCGGATATTCGATTTCACGAATAAATCTGCCTTCTGAGCTCTTGAGAATAGGAAAAATAAGACCGGTCCCCAAGGGTATTTTTTGTGTTCGCTGTTCAATTTCAGACTTCAGCGGATCTTCAACACAGTACTGCCGGCGAAGCTGTATCGCAGCGTCCCGATCTCCACTCGACTTTATATCGCCGACCCTTCCCAGCATATCTACAACTGCATGGAATGTCTTGGATAAATCGAGATCCACTTTGTTCTTTCCATCTTCCTGTACAATGCGCAACGCACCCTGTTCTTTGAGGTAATGAAAGATCATATTACGCGCAATATTATGAGCCTGTTCTGCTTTAAACTTTAACGCATTAATCATCGAAAGAACCATAGAAAATTGACCGGCATTTGAGACCTTCTGTGAAATGATTCCCGCTTGAACCGACTGTTCGGCGGCCCACATACCGAAGAGCTCGGCCCGTGTCTCTTCGAGTATACTGTATTGATCCTTTAAGTATACCGAGGGCTGCTGGGGATGATCAGGATCCTGGCGGCCGGTGGTGTGCCCAATTTCATGCAGGGTTGCATGAATCTGATCCCCATAAAACAGAACTTCACCATACGCCCCGATCACCTTCTTCGGGAGGAATTCTTCGGCCATAATATCTCCGCGCACCGTATGTACTGCATCACCGGTATTCTTATATACCATATTCACTGTGCCAATGTGTTTCCCCACCCACTCGTCATTCGGCAGACTCTGAGCCAGGACTGTGAGAGGACTGCTCACATAGTCCCCGGTCCAATTCCACACATCCACAAATTTGAGTTTCGGCAGCTGTCCCGGGTTGAGTTCTGTGCGCTTCCACTGCCAGGGGGCCAGTCGCTCCCACTGCGGGACCTCCTTTACAAACATCTTTAAAAGTGCATCCATCTCCGAGTTTTTGCTCAAAACTCCCGCACAGGCAGCACCTTTGGCATTCTGCCAGCCATCCACATATACTTCGAGGGCGGTTGAAATAATAATATCAACCGGGCTTGAATGTCTTACCCAGTGGTAATCGGCCAGCCTGCGGGCTTCGTCGCTTCCGGTTCGCAGCTCCTCGATTTTGGCATCCAAATAGATGGTAAACTCCGGGTCCTCCGACCATTTGCGCGCCTCTGACAAATGTCCGGCCGCACGCTCGCAGGCATCGCGAAACAGCGTTTCGTTTCTTACGGCTACGTATCCGCCCTGCTTTGGACGAATAACCGTATTTACCTTCAGGCCATCCTCGCCAAACTGCTGCAGTTGCTCCTCCGTCATTTCATCCGGATAAAACTCGGCCCTTTTGGGCAGTTCTACTTCATCAAACAGGTAACTTCGATAGAGCTCCAGTCGGTCAGACTCGCCGGCCTTTTCGGCAGCCTGTTCCACCACCGCAGGTTCCAGCTGTAACAAATGATTTTTGCGCGGAATACTTGTCCAGGGACAGTTCTGGAGATGGAGTATTGTATTATACTCATTCACTTTCTGCTGTTCTTCAGCGTTCAGATAAGCACGCAATTTTTCCAGTAAGTCAGCAATATCGGGAGTACCCGTAAAACATTGCTGCACAAATATACTGTTCATCTCATCGGCGGCCCGGTTTAGATGGCCTATCAGCTGCAGCTGATTATCGGTCATTTGTTCGAGGGGCACTTTGACCTTGACAATGCCAGCCTGCCGCGGTGCTTCGTCCTTCTGTTGATAAGGAATAAAATATGGAGTGTACGTCATTACTCACTTCCTTACTATTTAGATTCTATGCTGGTTTGCTTGGAGGGCCGCAGCACGAGATGATCCCGTTCTTCACCCCGCTCATATTGCTGTGCTATTTCATCAAAGTGCTGCCGCAGCATGTTAAGCGCTGCAGCGATTTCAAAAACCCGTATGATAACAGGTACAAATTTCTTTTGCACTCGTTTGATGTTGGGACCAAATTGCCCCGATACCAATACCTGGACTCCCGCCGGTTTGAGCAGCTGCCCGATGTTGCCGGCTTTTTCAGGATCGGCATGCTGCTGTTCCTCCGGAACCGAATTTTCAATACTTCTCAGAAACTCAACGGAATCTTTTCTCAACTCGTAAAGATCGTAGCGCTTCGCATCGCCAAAGTGCCGATTGATGAGCTGTTCTCCCTCATCCGTGGCACATGCTATTATAAGTGTTTCCATTTCGACCTCTTTTTATATGTGTGAATACTGTGTAATAGTACCAGCTAAGAACCACTTTTTAAACAGTCTTTCTAGTCTTTCGAAAAATGGTGGTCTCTGTCAAATAATTCACTCTGAAAAAAGTACATACATTTTCCAGAATTATTTTCAAAATAATACTACCAGTAATTAAATACATAATAAATACTTAGTTATTTAACTACCTAAGAAAAACACCATTCTTCATAAAACAGTTTTGCGATGTAGGAATTTTACGATATAATTGAGTATAGACAGTACAAGTTTTGTGTAGGGGGAAACTGTATGGAAAGTGTAAAGGACATTCTTAATCACAAAGGCAAACAGGTTTGGGCCGTTAATCCGGACACCAAAGTATTCGATGCTCTTAAACTAATGGCCGAAAAAAATATCGGTGCGGTGATGGTCGTCGACAAAGAAGAAAAACTCAAGGGAATTTTTTCAGAGCGAGACTACGCACGCTATGCAGTCGGTAAAGGAGAAAGGAAAGATTGCCCTTGGGACCGCAAAGTTGGCGAGCTCATGACTACGGAAGTACTGTATGTAACCGATGATAAAAGCGTCGATTACTGCATGGGCCTCATGACCAGCAAGCGCCTCCGTCACATCCCGGTCATACAGGAAGAGAAAATCATCGGACTTGTATCTATCGGAGATATCGTGAAAGCCGTCCTTGGAGAAAAAGATTTCATTATCGACCAAATGGAACACTACATTTGGGATAATGCCTAAACTCTCTGCTTTGTAAACCTACGCCTGTTTTCTAAACCGGGCTATGCTGATGCCGAGGACGATGATTCCGAATGTTAGCAGCAATAAGGATTCATCCCACAATGTAGACAACCCTGCGCCTTTCAAAAAGATCCCCCGGATAATCACAAAATAGTACCGCAGCGGAAGGGCGTAGGTTACATATTGAATCACCATCGGCATATTTTCGATCGGGAAGGCGAATCCCGATAGGAATATCATAGGAAGCATTACGAAGAAAAGCGCACTCATCATCGCCTGCTGTTGTGTCCTTGAAACAGTCGAAACCAGCAATCCTAAGCCCAGAGTAGACAGCAGAAAAAAAGCCGACAGCACAACCAGCAATAAAATGCTGCCCGCCGGCACCAAGCCAAACAGCAGCCGGGCAGCCCCCAGCACCAGAAACACGTCTACCATTCCAATAAGCGAAAAAGGTACCAGCTTTCCAATTATCAGTTGAATCGGCTTTATGGGAGTGACGTTCAGGTGTTCGAGGGTGCCCTGTTCCTTCTCCTTTACTATTGCCAGCGAGGTGAGAATCATAGTCATCACCATTAACAGCAGTGCCAGAATCCCCGGAACCATGAAATTTCGGCTCTTGAGCTCGGGATTGTACCATATCCGCGGTTTCACCTCGATGGGAAGCGAGGTCGAAGCTTGCAACTGCAGGCTTTGCAACTGTATCTCCGCCGAAAACTTACTTACTATAATATCTGCGTAATTAAGGGCGATTGTAGCAGTGTTGGCATCCGCCCCATCGGCAATTAGCTGCAGGGGAACTTTTTTACCCCGGTGCAAGTCAGACTGAAACCCTGGTGGGATTACCAGAGCAGCTACTATCTCACCTTCATCAATGTAGGTATCGATGAGCTCTGGTGACTGGAACTGTTTTTCCGCTTTAAAGTAACCGGATTGTACGAACTTATCTACTAAGCGCCGGCTTTCTACACTGTTATCGTGATCGACAACCGCCAGAGGAATCATATCTACATCCAAATTTGCCGCATAGCCGAGTAAGAGCAGCTGGAGAATCGGCGCAATGAAGACGATCGGCAGCATTTTTTTATCCCGCCGAAGCTGGGCGAACTCTTTTTTCAGGAAATGTCCAATGATACTCATGCCAATCCACCTTTTTTCATTCGAAGCGCACTTATCGTGAGCATAATTAAAGCAAACAGCATCAAGGCACCGGTTTCAAACCAGAACACCCTTAACGGAGCGCCCTTCAACATAATGCCCCGCAGGGCCGTCAGGTAGTAGCGCGCCGGAATTATGTAGGTAACCACCTGCACAAATACCGGCATGTTGCGGATGGGAAATATAAATCCAGAGAGAATGAAGGTAGGCAGCAGGGTAATAATGGTGGCCAGCATGAAGGCTACTTGCTGTGAATCGGCAATCGTTGAAATCAGCAGCCCCAGCGATAAGCATCCCAGCAGAAAGATAAACGTTACCAGCATCAAGGCCCCGAAACTTCCTTGAATACGTATGTCGAAAAAGTAACTGCCCGCCATCAGGACCATCAATGCAATTACCAACGAGAGAACTGTGTAGGGTATCGTTTTACCCACTACCAGCTGCACCGGATGAATTGGAGCCACAATCAGTTGTTCCATAGTTCCGTGCTCCTTCTCCCGTACTATCGACATGGCGGTGGAGATTACCGCGGTTACCACCAGAATAAGGGCAATCAACCCCGGTATAAGGTAGACCGGACTTCTCAACTCCGGGTTAAACCATACTCTCGGTCGAAAATCAATTCCCCCGGCATGCAGATCGCCGGCACCTCTGATTTCGAGCAATTCGATTGAAGCACTCTGGACAATCCGCTGAACATACCCCATTGCAGTGGCACCGATGTTTGAATTGGTCCCATCGATCAGAACCTGTAGTTTCGCGGTCTCTCCTCTGCCGATGCTCCGGGAGTATCCCTTCGGTATTACAACTACACATTGTACCGTTCGGCTTTCGAGCAGGGAGTCGGTTTCGTTCAGCCGGTCTATGTATCCCATCCAGTCGAAATACTCGGTGGCGGTAAACTTCTGCACTAAGCTGCGGCTCAGACTGCTGCGGTCGTAATCAACTGCTCCCAGCTTGATGTGCTTTACATCCAGACTTATGGCATACCCGAACATCAACAGTAGAAACAGGGGGATAAACAGCAGCACCCCCAGTGTCCGGGGATCACGGATTACCTGCCGGAACTCTTTTTTTGCAATCGGGAAAATGCCGTTCATCGCAGGTCTCCTGTGACAATGTTCGGCGAATCACTGCGGGATTGTTCAATCAGTCCGATGAACACGTCTTCCAGGCCGGGTTGTATAGATTGTATCGATTCAACCCGAATACCGGCTTTTTCCAGCTTTGCCCTTAGCACCTCATCGGACAGGGATCCATGCAGGTGTATCTTTGTGCCGAACAGGGACACATCAACTAACTGGGGAATCTGTTTCAGCAGTGTTACAGCCTCCAGGGGCTGGTCACAGACGATTTCATTGAAATCCCCTTTGCGGTACTCCTTTTTTATGTAAGCAGGACTACCGGCCGCCACAATTTCACCGGCGTGCATGAATACGATATCGTTGCAGTACTCCGCCTCATCCAAATAGTGGGTTGTAACCAGAACGGTCGTTCCCTCTGCGGCAAACTGATTGATGAGCCGCCAGAACTCCCGGCGCGAGACCGGATCCACACCGCCGGTCGGTTCATCGAGAAACACAATCTGCGGTGAATGAATCACTGCACAGCCGAGGGCCAGACGCTGTTTCATGCCTCCAGACAGCTCGGAAGTCAAGCTGGAGTGCCGCCGGCGAAGTCCTGACATGGACAGAATCCACTCCCGCCGCTGCTTCATTTTTCCGTTGGTAAGCCCGTACACACCGGCAAAAAATCGGATGTTTTCATCAACTGTCAGGTCGTTATACAGAGAAAATTCCTGCGACATATAGCCGATTCTGCGCTTTACTCCTTCCGGGTCGGTTCCTACGTCGAGCCCGGCAACAGCTGCTGTGCCGCCCGAGGGCGGCAGTAACCCGCACAGCATACGGATAGTAGTCGATTTACCGGCGCCGTTCGCTCCCAACAGACCAAAAATAGTGCCCGAATTTACTGAGAAGGAGATACTGTCTACTGCTGTAAAATTTCCAAAACGCTTTTCCAGTCCTTCTACTTTGATTGCATATTCACTGCTCATCATTAGTCGCCTTCTCCCGGTACAACATAGAAAGAAATATATTCTCGAGCGAGGGGGTAACCTGCCGTGCATCAAAAATCTCGACTCCGGCTTTCAATAAACGGGCACTCAGTTGCTGTATGCTGTGCTCCACATCCTCGCAGCGTACGTGGATGCGGTCGCCGAACAGCTGTACCTCCAGACACCAGGATACCGGCTCCTGCGGCAGCACATCAGCGGCGGCACGCACATCGGAAACGGTGAACTCTACGATATATCCCGCCATACGTTTATGCATTCCCGCCGGTGTATCCGATGCCAGTAATCGGCCCGCGGACAAAAGCCCTACCTGCGAGCATCGCTCGGCTTCATCGAGATACGGGGTACTTACAACAATGCTCACGCCGTCTTTGAGTACCTGGGCGAGGATAAGCCAAAAGTCACGGCGGGACACCGGGTCAACACCGGTGGTCGGTTCGTCCAAAAAAATAATCTCAGGGCGGTGAACCAGAGTACACGCCAGGGC
>CAZWDV010000016.1:0-23534 GCA_964632675.1 uncultured Sediminispirochaeta sp. | reverse complement strand
TGTACATTCTTCGGAGTAAACTCCGCCTCCTGGCTGATATGCGAAATTCGTCCGGAAAAAGAAGTGTCCGGCATTCCATCTACATAGACCTCGGCACGCTTTCCGATGCCAATGTGCGAGAGCAATGGTTCGGGAACATACACCGTAACGTACACCCGTTCAGTATTACGAACCGTCGCAACCGTTCTCCCGGCCGGCACCATCTCGCCCGTCTCGTAGAACAGCTCCGATACGGTTCCCCCTATCGGCGATCTTATCGAACAGTCGCGAACCTTCCGCCCGGCAATAGATACCTGCTGTTCCGCTTGCCGCAGGGCCGCTTTTGCGGTGGTAATTTCCTGGGGACGGGCCAGGTTCTGGAGTTTTTCAAGGGAAGACCGCGCGGCTTTATACTGGGCCTGACGGGTGCGAAACGCAGTCAAGGCGGAATCATACTGTTTGCGGCTGACACTGTTTTCCTCATAGAGCCGCTTTGTCCGTGTCCACTCCTTCTCGGCAAGTTTTAGCTGTTCCCGCGCCTGCTCAAGCTGAGCTTGAGCAGACTCGATATCTTTAGGATGCGGACCGGCCTGCAGAAGTTCGAGTTGGGCCGCCGCCTGTTCCCGCTGCGCTTCAGCCTGCTGCAGCTTCAACTGTTGAATTTCATCGTCAGTGCGGGCCAGCAGCTGTTCGGGCTGCACAGCATCGCCTTCATCAACCGCAATCTGCACCAGAATACCGGACTGTTGCGCCGCAACATCCACTGACTGGGCCTCGATAGTCCCGGTACCGTCCACAACCACCTGTTCGGCGGTACAACCGAAAAAAAACAACAGACAGATTGAAGCGAACAACCGGCTAATCAATGAAAAACTTCTCTTCATGCTCCAACTCCTCTGTGGGTAATAATTTCCTGTTTTTATCAAATTCTGTCTCCCCCTGCGCAGTTAACAGTCCCTTGTAAAACAGATCGATCATGGTTGCGAGTACTTTTTCCAGGGGAAATCCCGCTCGCAGCAGGCGCTCCGGAGTAATGCTGTTATTGATAGTACCGAAGAGCAGAAACAGAACGGCATCCAGGTCGAGGTCCCGCCGCACAGAACCTTCGGCCTGCCCCTGAACCATCAGCCGGTGCAGCACCGCGAGCACACGTTTTCGGCGAAAACTGTCAATTTTCTCCCACACATCCGGAATATGCCGGGACATATCCTCGAGAAAGATTTCGCTGATGCTGACAATCTGCTTCTGAATAAGCATAAGCACACGGGCGAATTTTTCATTAAAGCCCCACTCACCAGTGTGCATTATCGTATCGAAACGACTCCCCAGCCCCTCCAGATTGCGCTCAATTGCCGTGGCGACAATCTCATGCTTGCTGGAGTAGTACTTATACAGTGTTTTTTTGCTGATTCCCAGGGCAGAAGCTATATCCTGGGTAGTAACGCGGGTAAACCCTTTAGCAAGAAACAGCGCAAAAGCTTTCTGAAGGATTCTGGTTTTTAAGTTGATCTCCTGGTCCACATCCATCTCCTGTGAGGTACTATGGAAACTATATTAGTGTTTTTAGTTTCCGTCAAGACAAAATTCCTGCCGGCTCGATACAGCGCTCGCTACACAACTACTTAATTTACTCTTACGGTATCACTTTGGCCTTAAATCGGTGTTGGTGTTTTGCAGGGATTATCGCAAAAAGCCGTTAAAGGTAATATTCCCGCCGTCCATCATATGCTGCAGTCTCCGTTTTATCCACTCCCGGATGTAAAAGCGGGTGGCCGGAATCAGAATCAATATTCCAATCACGTCAGTAATAACCCCCGGAGTGAGCAAAACCACCCCGGCACCAAAAATCAACATTCCGTCGAGCATGTCCTCAGCCGGAAACATACCCAGCTCCATCTCCCGCTGAACGCGGCTCCATACCTGAAAGCCCTGTTGTCTGGCCAGGTATGCACCTAAGACTCCGGTTCCCACTACAATCAACACTGTCGGTAGTGCACCGATTAGAGTTCCGATTTTAATCAACAGAAAGAGTTCCACTAAGGGAACCAGTGTAAACAGCAATATAAGTCGTCCGAGCATCTGCTTCTCCTTCTTCACATCGAGGACACAATCCGGCTGCCGGCCTCTGGGTCTTCACTCACCTGCAGGGCAACCGGGATTTCTTCCCGCAGCTCCTCCACATGTGAAATAACCCCGACAATCCGGTGTTCTTTACGTAATGACTTCAGGGTATCAAATACCTCCTGAAGAGATCTACGGTCGAGCGATCCAAACCCCTCGTCCAAAAAAAAGAAACTTTCTTTATTTTGATGGATGCTGTCGGCTAATGCAAGGGCCAGAGAGAAGGAAGCTTGAAACAACTGCCCCCCCGAAAGGGTTTTGACCGAGCGTACCCGTCCCCCGTTCAGGTAATCCCGTATCACGAACTCATTCCCGGCACTTATCTCCAGCCGCAATTGTTTTCGTGTGAGGCGGAAAAATCGTTCATTGGCGCGGGCACATAGATCATGCAGATACCGGGTGGCTACGAAGTTGACAAATCCCTGCCCTTTGAACAACCGGAACAGCTCGTTCAGATAGTCTATGCGAGTATCCAACTGCTGCTTTTCCTGCTGCAGTGTCTGCTTGCGGGCAAGGTCCTTTTTAACCGCTTCCAGCTGGTTCTGCAAGCCCCCTTTTTTACTGAGCAGGTTTGCATATTCGCCGTCCAGCTGCTCCGCATTTTCCCGGGCGGCCTGGTGTTCATCGCCGCTGTATTCTATCCCTGCGGTACTATCTTTCAGTTCATCCAGTTTCTCATTGGCCGCGGAATATTTTTGATAAAAGGCTTCGATTTCAGCTCTGACCGCCTGTACATCCAGTGGCGCTGCCAGTATTTGTCGCACCGTATGTATCGAAGCGTTTTCGCTCTCTGCAAGCGCCTGGGCGGTCTGCACGGCCGACTGTTCTATCTGCTCGACAGCCGCTTCCCGATTACTTCGGCGTTCTCGCTCGGTAGCCTCTGCATCGCGCAGGGCCAGTTCGTCCTTATGCAAGCGGCTCTGCAGACTGCGGTACTCCTCCTCGACCTGCTGCACCTCCGCTCTGAGTGCTTCCGCCTTGTCTGACAGCTCCTCATTCCCGCACGCTTCGTACTCCCGGCGAATCGTACCGTTTACCTTGGTGGCTTCATCAGCTTCGCGGTGCTCGAGCACCGCGAGCTTTTCTTTAAGATTTTGTTGTTCGGCCTGATGGGCGGCCAGTTTCTTCGTAAGTTGATCAATCTGGGCTTCGAGTTGCTGCAGTTCACGCTGGGCCTGGGCCGCTTCGCTGCGGGCGTTCTGGGCTGTGCTGTGCGCTGCTTTGAAGGCCGTCTCGTCCTCGGGAGAGTAGTCGGACCATCGAAACTCTTCCATATGTGCCGCAGTTTTCTGGTCCAGTTTCGACAGGGAGGATTGGAGCTGAGCTATGTCCTGAAAGCGGCTATTGATAAGCGCGAGTGCACTTTTACAGGCAGTTTTATGCTGAATCAAGCGATTTCGCAGTTCATCCAGCACCTCGAGCATATCCTCCTGCGCGGTTTCAGCCGTTTTGACCTCCGCGCGTTGGTGTGCCGGAGCAGGATGCTGCCGCGAACCGCAGACCGGACAGGGAGCATCGGTCTCGAGCTGCCGGCTCAATAAATAGATCCCTTGCCGTGAATCTTCGCTCAGTAGAGATTTTCGCAGCTTCTGCAGAGTCTTCTGAACTCTCAGCTCGACAGCGTCGAAGAGCTGTTCGAGCTGAGTCGGGTCGGCAGCGGCAGTTTCGACAGCGGTGGCCCTCAGAGCTTCGGTAAGCTCGCGGTGAAGGGCCGCCAGCTCAGTACTGAGGTCGGACAGGCGGCCGGCTATAGCCGATTCCTTTTCCGCGAATACACCTATTTTCTCCTGCAATTCGGCAGCGGCCATCTCCAGAGTTGGGGTATGTTGCTCAGCCTCGCGACGGGTCTGCTCAATTCTTTCTTTAATATCCTGCCTCTGCTGAAGCAGACTTTTCCGTTCACTGTACCATTCAGAGATTTCATGAAGGTCGTCGAAAAGGGCTGTTTCTGCCTGAAGCTTTTCTATCCGCCTCTTCAACCCTGATCGTTCATTCTGAAGTTTTTCAATCGAAGCGTCTAGTTCGTTACGTTGCTCATCAAGCTTCCTCTGCCGTGCCGCAAGGGTTTCGCTCTGATCAAGCAGTTTTTTCAGCCTGGACAAAGCTTCGAACTGCAGGGCTTGCTCCTCAAGCGAATCTTTCTGCTCATAGGAAGCTTGTACGGTAGCAAACCGCTGTTCAAGTTCCATCTGAGTCTGCTGCAGTTTTCTTTTTCGATCTTCGGCGGTTTTCACACTCTCACGCAACTTCCTGTACGTCAGAATTTGCTCATCAAGATGCTGCAGGCGGGTTGAGAACCGGCGGCCGCACTCCTCATAGCGGTTCAGCTGTTCGCGCTGCTGCTCTATCGATTTTCGTCGGGCTTCCAGATTTCGAATCTCTTCCTGAGCACTTTCGAGCCGCTGGAAGAGCTCTGCGGTATGGTCCAGTTGCTGCAGTCTGTTCCGGGCGGCGCTGCTTTTTTCGAGCAAGGCAGCCGCGCGTTCATCCGCCGAGGATAATTCCTGACGAATGTGTTGCAGCTCTTTTTCGCTGGCATGGTTCAGTGCCTCTAAGCTGCCCTCCACCCCGCTACGCCTCTCTTTAGCTGTCTGGAGAAGGGCTGAGGTAGGATTTTTTAGATCGTATTTTTCCAACCCGAAAAGCTCTTTCATCATTGTCCGCCGGTTATTGGCAGTCAGCTGAAGAAACTCCTGGAAACGTCCCTGTGGAATAATGATAGTACGTCGGAAATTGTCATAAGATATACCGAGAATTTCCTGGGCCGAAAAGGCGCGGTTATCGTCATTAAGGGCTATCGTTTCGCCATTTTTGATTCGGTAAGCCCTCCGTTTGAAGGTCTTCACCTCATCGTATCGTTTAGTATGCCGGTTTCCATCGACGGTAAATAGATAATCCCGGCCGTCGTGAATAAACCGAAACCGTATTTTTAGTTCACGCGACTGCAGATTCATGAGATTGTAATTGCGGCGGTCCTGTGTGCTCAACCGGTCGCTCTCTCCATACAACGCCAGAGTCATAGCATCGAGTATCGTCGATTTTCCGCTGCCCACAGGTCCGAATATGCCGAACAGTCCGGCCTCGGTAAGGGGTATAAAATCTATTTCGGCCTTCTGCCGGTAGGAAAACAGTCCCTTAATTGATAAATGCAGCGGCTTCATTCAGGATCTCCTGTACGGCTCAGTACTTCTCTGAACAGGTCGGTCAGTTCCTGCGCCGGCGGGATTCCCTGGTGTTCGCTGGCATAATATTCTTTAAACAGCTTTTCGATAGACTTGCTGATATCCGCCGGCTGCCGCCCTTCAAAATCTTCGGCTCCGCTTATCTCCGGTACAATGCTCAAAATACGCTGATGGGCGGTATAAATCCTGCGCCTGTCCTCGGAACTGAGATAGTTGTCTAATTTGAGGGTTAGTTCGACGTAGGCATCCTGATGGCCGGCCAGCCACTCCAGCGCTTCCACAACACTGGTACAGTCAGGCCGCAGGATTGGCCGGCCGGCCGTCAAGGCAACTCGGGTCACTTCGGCCGCTTCCCCCGGTTCCACATCCACAATGTGCACGAACTTCTGCTGATCCGATTCACTGCGGGAGTACGCCAGAGGGCTGCCGCAGTAGGCCGTCGGCAGAGGAGTTTCACTTATAAAATGGCTGCGGTGAAGATGGCCCAAAGCGGCATATTGTACTGAATTAGGCAAAGCCGCAACGGGAATCGGCGGCAGCCCGCCCTTGTAGAGGATCGGTTTTTCATCCTCCGGTTCCTGCAAATCTTCTACAGAGGCCTCCCGCACCGCAGTGTTTATGGTAAACAGGTGCCCGATGAAAACATTTACATCCCCGGAGCGAAAGAGCGCATCAGCAGTTGATTTCCACAGCCGTGCAAGCTTCTCGATAAACTCTGCCTCCGAAAGTGGTTCGGCCGCCGCGGCGGTGCCCCCCTCGGCAGCACCGCCGGCCATTTCATTGAGGTTCTCCAGTTCCTTGAGTTCCTGCTGGAACCGGCGCTCATTCGCATATGGACTGGCCAGTACATTTAGCGCCGGGCACCCCTCCTGCTCGAATCGCACCCCGCCGGGTGCCGGGAATGAGATTTTGAGTCCCCCATCAGTTACTGTTTCGGACAAACTGGTGGCGATATAACCCAGAAGAATTATACCGTGTAGACGTGCCAGGGGGTCGGGTGCCTGAATTGCATCCGCAGAATCATGATTGCCCGCGATAGCTATCACCGGCCGGGTTCCGTTTTTGCTGAGCCGCTTCAGGCTTAAATACAGCAGTTCCTGAGCTTCTGTTGAGGGGTTAAAGGCATCAAACAAATCTCCGGCAACCAACACTGCATCCACTTCATGCTCATCCGCCAGTTGACAGATCTCATCCATTACCTGTCGCTGTTCGGCAATCCGGGAGAAGAGATCTAATCGTTTTCCCAAATGCCAGTCGGAAGTATGCAGTATTCGCATAAACAGAAGCTGCCTAATTTCCACGCATCAGCTGGGCGTAGTTCTCCTCGATTTGAGCAGCATGTTCTATGGTGAGGCTCAAGAAAGCGATGGTTTCATTCCCTTTGGTGTAGATGCGAAATGGAGTACCGTCAAAACCGAGGTTTTTCAAAATTACATGCAGCATTACGATCCCCAAACCGGCTCCTTCGGTATAGTCCTCTGATACTGCGTATACATCCGCCAGGTTTTCGGCATGCCGCGCAATCTCAATCTTTTTATTGATTCTTTCCTGTTCCTGTTCGGTCAGGCACACGTTATTGCGGATCACTACTTTGAAGTACGGTTCCTCGATCTGAAAATGAAACTTGATATAATACCCGTTCTCCTTGTGTTGGCGGGCGTATTTTTTCGGGTGCTGCAGGGCTTCCCGCTTGAAAGTCTGCATACCCGATAAGTAATCTACTGGATTATCGATGTCAAGCTGTTTTAAATCGAAATAGAGCCGCTTCAAATTTGCTTTATGGGCGTTGCCGGCCACCTCATGTATGCAGTAACTAATGTTATTCATCAATGCGTTCATACCAACTTCACTTAAATAACGTTCAAGCACAGTGTCTATGTAATCACGCTCTTCGCCAAGATAGCTGTATGACGTAATAGTCAAAACCTTGTTGCGTTGAATTGCATAATCGATGGTGCTCCTATCTACATTCATACTGCTGCCTTACATTTACCTTATCATTCGAATTTTTCAGTTTCATTATTCTAAACCCGTTTATCCAATAAGTCCAGTAGCATTTATTCTATACCCATGTTATTATTCAATGAGCAAAACTTCAGAATTTCATAAGGGCAGGCAGAGTATGCGAATTCGAACAAAACTCGGGATCGTCGAGCTTATTTTAGTAGCCGGTTTTCTCATTGCAATCGGCGTGACGGTTTTTTATACCAATTCTATCATCAAGTTGAAGGATTTCGAGGTCCAGTCAAACGTCGTTATGTCCTCGTTGCGGAGAATGAATTACCAAACCCAGAGTTTATTGACTACCCGCTCACCGCTAATTGAAATCAGTGTGCACTGGACCAATACAATTAACGAGTTTGAACGCGATCTGGAAGGTTTATCCCGTTATTCGAATCTTGCAGTACTCAACTCCGCTCAGCAACAACAGATGTCCGAACTTACTGGGTGGTGGAATCAAATATATGCATGGTACTACAAACCGGCGATCGATCATCTTCAGAAGATGCAGGGCGGGGAAGCGGGAAGAGTTGTCGGCAGTCAGGGCATTCTACGCACCCTGCTCGAGCTCGAAAGTTCGGGAGGCACCCCGCCGGACTACATCGGTGAACTATACACCATACGCAACTACCGCGACCATATTATGGATGAAACCCAGACCTTCAGCGGCCGCCTCATTGATATGACCACCACCATCCAACAGCAGATCAACACCAATATTCAACAGAGCCAACGGATTGTAATCGGCCTGATCATCCTTACAATTATTGTCACCGTTTTTGTTACCGTTCGCTTTGCCCGCCTAATGGGCTCTCGTATTCGCCAGGTAGAACAGGCCATGCGCCATCTGGCTCGCGGCGACTTTTCCACCCAGCTCAATATAAAATCAAAAGATGAGTTCGAAGAACTCTCGGAAAACTATAACATCCTCAAAACTCAGCTGCAGGAAAAGCTGAATTCAGTACTCGGCTTCATGGTTGATATCAGTAATTCTCTGGCGGAAGGCCCAAAACTTCAGCGCATTATGAACATTATCACCGAATCCGCTGTTGAGAATACCGATGCTGACGGCGCGGCGCTCTATTTAGTCGATAGCGAAGAAAAAATGCTGGTACCGCAAGTATTTTCCGGTGATTTCATTCCACCCTTTCCGGTACCGGAGGATGCCGCTGCTTCAAAAGAGAAGGCCCTCGAGTACGCCAAAGAAACCCAGCTGAAAATCGGCGAACATGCAATCGGAACAGCGGTGGCCGATGTGAAGCCGCTGTTTGTACGCTCAGCTTCGCAGCTGAGCAACGGAACTCTCGGATATTACCGCGAGCAGGATGATCCACTCTATATCGAATCGCTCATCGTCAGCCCGCTGATGATCTCACAGAGGGTATTGGGGACTATAGTCATGACTAAGAAGGCGGAAGGAGGTAGTTTTACCGACCTCGACTTCACTCACATGCAGACCTTTGCCGACTATGCCGCCCTCACCATCGACAATATCTTCAACTACGAAGAGCTAATAGAAAAACGTGAAATGCACCGTGAAATCGAAATTGCCGCCAACATTCAGAAAGGTCTGCTGCCGCGGGAGATACCGGATATGCCTTCAGCACAACTTGCTGCCTTTTCCCGGGCCGCCCGCGGTATTAGTGGAGATTATTACGATGCATTCTTGATCGAAAAAGATATACTTGGAGTAGTTATCTGTGACGTTGTCGGAAAAGGGGTACCCGCATCCCTGCTGATGGTGATGATCCGTACCATTATCCGATTGATTTCTTCACCTCAGAGAACGCCAGCTCAATTACTGACGCTGCTTAACCGCGGTATTATCGGCAGGATCGGAACCGACCACTTTGCAACCCTCAGTATGTTCAGCTACAACGAAAAAGAGAAAGAAGTCACCTATTCGAATGCCGCCCATCCCCCCTTACTGGTCTATCGCTCATCCGATGAAGAGTTCATCGAAATCGACACACCGGGATTACCGATCGGTGTAGAACAGAAAGAACAGTATCAGCAGCGTTCATTCAAAGTGCAGTCCGGAGATGTTCTTATTCTGTTCACCGATGGAATACCTGAAACCCGCTCTCCGGACGGCCGGGAATACTCCACCGAAACGCTAAAACAGCGGCTCAGGCAAGTCGGTAACAAGAGTGCGAAAGCGCTATCGAAGTACATACAGGAGGACCTCGATCACTTCACCGAAGCTGCCGAACAACACGATGATCAAACGCTGTTTGTGATGAAAATCAAATAAGTTAGAACCGCATTGCTAAAGTAATAAAAGAGAGGTCATGCTGTTCGATATGATTTACATAACTATCGAACAGGGTGCCCTGTCGTCGACACTCCTCCTGCAGATAGGTTAAATAATACATACCCAGCTCATCCTCCTGCTCCCCCGGCAATTCGCTGTAGAATTCGGAAAGGTCTTTTCCCTGGGTTTCCAGGTGCTTTTTGTCCTCTATCTCGCGCCGTACGCTATCGGTTTTTACCGAACGGTTGAAGAAGATAATCTGAAAAGGGTTGGTTTCGGTAACAGTCCCATGCCGGCCCTGAATGCGCCATGAGATGGTAGCCTTCTCATTGTGTGCTTCCATGGTTTCCAGAACTTTGAGGCGGTCTTTTTTGTTCTTCATAAAATGATCCAGATCGACTTTGCCTTTGAGATAAGTGTCAACGGCTTTTTCCATCAGGCTTTTCTCCGAGAGGGTCGCAAGTTCCAGAACCAGCAGGCTCAGGTAATCGGCGATGTTCGTTTTTGCTAAATAGCTCCATACCACATCTTCGAACGCACGAATGGTATTCACAAAATTGGAAGAGCCACTCTCGCGGGCGAGGAGTGCCCAAAATACGGGATTCAGCTGTTCCAAAAAATTCTCCACTTTGAATCGCAGCAGCTCTTGTTCTTCCTGGGACAGTATGTCGACCTCTGATGAGTGCAGCCCGAATATTTCCCCAACTACCTGTGTGAAGACAGAGCGAACCTTTTCAAATTGCTGTACCTGTTCCGCATTCTTTTTGTTCTGAATAATGGATTGAGTATTCAAAGCTCTTGACGGATTCTTCCGGTTCCACTGTACCACCATCGGAACCTCTTTCAGAGCCTTGGCCAGCTTTACAGAATATTCCTTGAACAAAACTCCGTAGGCAATCAATTTGGCCAGATCCATTATCTCCGTTCTTTTCGATGTAAAATCACTGCGCGAAACTTCAAGCCGGGAGATATATCCGGCAAATACAAGCCGTTGCAATGTTTTTGCCGAGTAGGTTTGGAGTACCAAGGAGCCAGGATCGACCTGTGCATGGCCCTGCATATACTCAGTAGTCCGGTGACGCTGATTAAAGAAGTATTCACCCTCATCCGTAAGAGTAAGATGAACGGGAAGCTGAATTATTGACGACTTATTATCTCTTCTCATGCCTGAGAGTTTGAGATCTCAATCCCCGGTCGTTTTTTCTCGTTAAAGCTTTTATACACCGCTACGGCGTTTTTCTTATCGTTAAAGACAACCCCGCCGTCCCAGTACTCAACTGCAGCAAACAGCGCATTGCCTCCATCATCTTCCGTACTCTCTTCAGTGCGATAGGCAAAATAGTTTTCCAGTTCTTCGAAGTCGTGATTTTCAAAACATTGGTTTCTTTTACGATTGAATTTATTCCACTCTTCAACCTGCTGAAAACCCTCGCCTTCATCCTCAACAATCAAGTGCGCATGAGATGTACTGAAAGATACCCACACTCTCACTTTTTTAGACGGATCTTTTTTATTTCCATGCCGAACAGCATTTTTGATCAATTCGCTGATTTGTTGCTCTAGAAGGTTTATCTCTTTGATTTCGGCCGGGGCTTTCTGTACAATGAGCATTGAGAAAAAACGCACCTGCCGATAGTCGCTCGGAAACTCTTTATAGAACAAGCCATTCTTGTCAAATAGGGAATGTTGACCATTTATCAGTATTTCTTTCGAATTTGACATCTATTTTACCCCTTAGTTTAAGCACTCAGTTCCTGCAAGGCTGTCTTCACATCCTCCACAATTGGGAAATACCCCATCAACTTGGTAAGCTTGATAACTTTTGCAACCGATCCGTGAACGTTGGTTATGCGCAATTTGTAGCCATTACGCTTTACCGAGGTAAAAATATGGATAAGGGCTCCTACCCCGCTACTGTCGATATAATCAACGTTTTCTAAGTTAATCACTATCTTTGCAATGTTTTTATCGATGAGTTTATTGATCACGTCTTTCAACTCGTGTGCATTGTACAGATCCATATCGCCCTGGACATCTACAATATAAACATCTTTGTATCTTCTGAATCCAATTTCCATGCTGTTACCTTAGTTGTGGGGTAAATTGATTTTACGCATGCGAATAGCGTAGTAAACCGTACCACTATTCGTCCAATACGTCAAGAAAAAGCGATTTGTTGCAGTAATTCTAATTTTGGAAGCTCTATACCTTCCAAAATTAGAATTACATCAAAATCTTTAAGCTAAGTTGCTGATCTTAAACAAAATGTGAGCATTCTAAATTTGAAAATTTTAATAAAATTTTCAAATTTAGAATTGCTGGATTTGTTGCAGTAATAAGAATTACCTCATTGGCACAAATCTTACAGCTCCGTGAGTACTCTGTTCGAAGCCGCCTTCAGTACGTACTAAGCGCACCAGATACTGCTCTCCGGTACCGATCGGACCGACCATTCGTCCGCCTACTTTCAGTTGACGAACAAGCTCCGAAGGAACCTCTTTCGGGGCGGCCGCCAGAAGAATCGCATCGAATGGGGCAGCCTCCGGATAGCCGTCGTATCCGTTGCCGTGAATACAGTGAACCCCGGCATAGCCGTTTTCCTGGAGTATATTCCTGGCCCGTGTATACAGACCTTCGAGACGCTCGATGGTATAAACCTCGCCGGCTAACAAAAACAGTAGTGCGGCCGCATATCCGGATCCTGTACCAATTTCAAGTACTTTCTCGTTACCCTGCAACTCGGCTAACTCACAGGTCTTAGCCACTATATAGGGCTGGCTAATTGTCTGACCGGATCCGATCGACAGTGGAGAATCGGCATAGGCAGTGGCGGTATCGACTTCGGGGACAAACAGATGCCGCGGAACTACCCTGAAGGCCCGCAACAGACGCCCGTCGGTTATACCTCTGGCAGCAATTTGTTCCTCGACCATTCGTTCTCGATACTGCTTTGAGAGATCCATCGGAATCCTCCTTAGATCAGCAATTTTGGAAGTTATAGAGCTTTCAAAATTAGAATTACTGTCCTGAGATATTTTCTGTTTCTATTTAACAGTATAGTATGTTACTCTATGCTCATGAAGGGGTTATTATGACAAAAGTTCAGGAATTATTTATTGTAAATTTAAAACGTGCACGATCAAAACAAGGCGTTTCGCAGATGAAACTCTCGGAAGCGGCGGACCTCTCTCTGGGATTCATCGGAGATATTGAATCAGGCAAGAAATTTCCATCAGCCACCTCAATGCAAAAAATCATTGACTCCCTCGACATCGAGCCCTTCGAATTGTTTATCGATGTGAACGACTCGCAAATCAAGTGCCCGATGTCTAAACTCAATTGTGTACACACCGAGCTGGTCGGCAAAATAGATGAGGAAATTTCTCATACCTTGAGTAAACACTTTTACCCTGCGGAAACTCAGATCTCTACACCAAAAGCCTGAAAACCTTTATACTGGGGTTATGCAGAGTATACCCGTAAGTACATACGACTCACCTACTGCGGTTCTTGAACTGATTTACCGCCTGAAAGTGAAAGATGTAATGACTTCACACGTACATACTACCAAACGCACCGCAACGATGCGGCAGGTACGCACTACACTCAAAGACAACAGTATTACCGGAATGCCAGTAGTGGAGAACAAAGAGATACTTGGAATCGTCAGTATGGAAGATGTGCTGCAGGCTCTGGACACTGGCGCAATTGATGCAAAGGTTGAGCAGCACATGAGTAAAAAGCTGATAGTTATAGAAGAAGATATGCCGGTGTTCTTCGCAATTTCCTATTTCGGTCGCTACTCGTACCGGCGTTTTCCGGTGATTAATGCACAAAACGAACTGGTGGGAATTGTTACCTCCCGGGACATTACCACCAAACTGCTCATCGAAGCAAATAACGAAATCGAACGTCTGGAGCGTAAAACCGGTGCCCCACCGGAAACATATTCCGAACCAATAGAACGCTGGTTCAAAGTGTACCGCTACGATTTTGAAAATGCCGGATACGCCTCTACCGAAATAAAGAAAATTCTCAAGGCCCGCAGCATCGACAGCGACACCGCCCGGCGCATTGCCATCAGTGCCTACGAACTGGAGATGAACCTGGTAGTACATTCGAACGGAGGGTCGATACATTTTCTAATGGGCGACAATCAGGTAGTGGTGCAGGCCGACGACACCGGCCCGGGAATCGAGGACGTGAATGCGGCCCTTACTGAAGGGTTTACCACCGCCACCGAGTGGATTCGCAGTCTCGGTTTCGGTGCTGGAATGGGGCTACCGAATGTACAAAAGGTTTCGGACGAGTTCTATTTGACCTCCGAGCCGTCTCGGGGTACCCATGCAAAATCGATAATTGTACTGTCGGGTCCAGCCGCCTCCTCTGCGGGAGAAGGCACCGACGCTAATAAATCTGCACAAAAGGAGTAAGATATAAGATGAAGGTAGCTGAGATAAACACATGGATAAAGGGTGAGGAAAAAGTAGCCGGAAACCCTGATACTGACATAGTCGATGCGTACACCTCCGACCTGCTAAGCGATGTAATGGGAAACGCTGCGGCGGACAGCGTGTTAATTACCGTACAGGGCCATAAAAACACAGTCGCGGTGGCCAATCTGGTCGGAATTCCCGCAATTATTCTGTGCAACGGCCGGGGAATACCTCAGGATATGCAGGCGAGTGCGGAAAAAGAGGGCATTGCACTGTACACCACCGAGCTGAACCAATTCGCCGCTTCATACAAGATCGCGCAAGCCCTGAAAAAGATTTAACGAGCAATGCATGTAACCGCCGACCTGCACATTCACTCATGTCTCAGTCCCTGCGGCAGTCTGGAAATGTCACCCCGCAGAATCGCCGCAGAGGCGGCCGGCCGCGGCGTGGATATGCTGGCTCTCACTGACCACAACTCCTGCCGGAATGCACCGGCCTTTGCGGAGTGCTGCCGCGCTCAGGGTATTCTGCCGCTCTTCGGTATGGAGGTGACCTCCTCTGAAGAGGCCCACGTGGTGTGCCTGTTCGACAAACAACAGACGGCAATGGAGTTCGGAGAATATGTGGAATCGCGACTGCCCGAACTACAGGGCGACCCCAGTAGGTTCGGTGACCAGGTGTATGTGGATGCGGAGGAAAATATCCTCGGCGAAGTTTCCAGAGTGCTGATCGGAGCGACGGATATCTCCATCGATCAGCTGGTACCAATGGTCCACGAACGCGGCGGGCTTCTGTTTCCAGCGCATATCGACCGCCCCGCGTTCAGTATCGTTATGCAACTGGGTTTTCTACCTGATTTGCCTTATGATGCAGTAGAATGCATGAACCCCAAGTGCGGATTAGACACCCTGGGGCTGCGGATTATCACCAACTCGGATGCCCACTTTCCCGAAGACATCGGTACCCGGCCGACAGAATATGAAATGGAAACACTTTCATTCGAAGGTTTGCAAGCCGCACTCTCTCAAAAATAACCGCAGACATCATTCCACAAGTACGCTCTTGAGCCGTTCCAGT
This sequence comes from uncultured Sediminispirochaeta sp., assembly GCA_964632675.1. Lineage (GTDB taxonomy): Bacteria > Spirochaetota > Spirochaetia > DSM-16054 > Sediminispirochaetaceae > DSBN01. The sequence goes on along the minus strand of CAZWDV010000016.1, from coordinate 8,481 downwards.
ACTTTTTTACGGTCAAGGGGTTTGATAATATAGTTTTTCGCCCCGAGCATAAAGGACTTTTTTACCAGATCCTGCCGACCTAAGGCACTTATCATCACTACTTTCGCCGTAGGATCGAACTGCACAATTTTTTCCAGTGCCGTGACCCCATCCATTCCCGGCATGGTAATATCCATTGTAACCAAATCAACATTTGGATGAAGGGACTTGTACTTATCGACAGCCTCAACACCATGGCTGGCAGTATCAACAATCTCGAACCCTTCGCTGCTCAAAATTTGATCCAACTGTTTTTTCACAAAAATAGAATCGTCTACCAGCAATACCCGGTAGGCCGCGCCATCCGGTTTTGTCCCGTCCGGAACCCGGCTATTTATATCAGGATAGTCTCCTGCTGCTTTCAAAGCTGCCTCCCCTTCTTTTATCTACCTCAATTCTTATTGGTTTGGAGGCTAATTTCAACTCAGCCTTGGTAAAAATCTTGCATATCTTCGTCCATTAAACTAACATTACCCGGAACACAGGGGGTGACCATGAAAACCTATGCACAGATCAACGAGAAAATTGCATCCTCCAAGGCAGTAGTGCTTACCGCCGAGGAAGTGATCGATTATGTGGATAAAAAAGGTCTTCCAGCAGCGGCGGAAGAGATCGATGTAGTGACTACCGCCACTTTCGGCCCGATGTGCTCTTCCGGCTGTTTTCTCAACTTCGGCCAGAGTATTCCGAAAATCCGCATTACCGAAGCGTGGCTGGATGATGTACCGGCGTATTCGGGTTTGGCGGCTGTGGATGCTTTTCTGGGGGCAACCCAGCTGCGCAGCAACGATTCTGCCAACATGTACTACCCAGGAGAGTTCCGCTTCGGCGGGGGGCACGTAATGGAGAAGCTGGTTGCCCGGAAGGAAATTCAGCTGTTTGCCCTCTCTTACGGGACCGACGAATACCCGCGCAGGGAACTGCGCACCATGTTCACAATCGACGACCTGAATCAGGCCATAATGATAAACCCCCGCAACTGCTATCAAAACTACAATGTGGCCACTAATACCTCCGACCGTCCGATTTATACCTATTTGGGGATGCTGAAACCCCGTATGCAGAATCTCACCTACAGTTCCGCCGGACAGCTCTCACCACTGCTCAACGATCCCTACTACGACACAATCGGAATAGGCTCGACGGTATGGCTGGCAGGGGCGCGGGGGCATGTATATTCCGAGGGAACGCAGCATGCCAGCAATGTTACACGTACCGACAACGGAGTGCCCGCCGAGGGGGCCGGCACCCTGGCTCTGACGGCCGACATGAAGTCGATGCTGCCTGAGTTCGTACGCGGGGTCAGTCTCAAGGGCTACGGCGTATCGCTTTCTTTAGGCATTGGAGTCCCGATTCCCATTCTCAACGAGGAGATCCTGCGCGCTACTACCGTACGTGATGATGAAATCAAGGCCGAGCTGATCGACTATTCCTACGATTACCCAATGAAAAGCGGCAAGATCATCTCTCATGTAACCTACGGGCAGCTCAAGCGGGGCGAAGTAGAAATCGACGGTCAGCGGATAGAAGTTTCTTCGATGTCAAGTTATCCGAAGGCCCTGCGCATCGCCGAACTGTTAAAAGCGGAAATTCAAAGCGGCGACTTTCTGCTCAGCGAACCTATGCAGAAACTTCCTAAAAATCAAAAGGTAAAATCGATGGTTCTCCGCGAGGGTGAAGGAGGCTCCGTATAAATGAATACCCGTAAATTTCTCTTGAATTTTAATAAGCAGTTAGCTGAAAAACCGATCGTTTATCACCTGGTAAAAGAGTACGATCTAGTCATCAATATCTTCAGAGCGAAAATTACCGCCGATGAAGAAGGCTTTATGGTGCTGGAGATTTCCGGCAGCGAAAAGAACATTGCCCAGGGACTGGATTTTATCCGCACCAACGGTGTGACGGTAAACGAGGCCGAAAAAGGGCTGCGCTGGGACCAGCAGATCTGTACCCACTGCGGCAACTGCCTGCCTCACTGCCCGGTGGATGCACTGTACATCTTGAATTCGGCTACCCGGGAAATCGGTTTCGACTCCGACAAATGCGTAGAATGCCTTAACTGCATTCCCAACTGCCCGTACGGAGCGCTCACCTCGGTGTTTTGAGCCTTCATTCATGAGCAGCCGGCGAGAATTCCGTACATTTCAATTTCGGCAGGCGGTGTATCGGGTTCACTCGGACCACTTCGCCGCAGTCAGCCGCTGTATCCGGCGGATGTGGAATGAACTCGAGGGTTATATTGCGCTTCATCCGCAGTTTGCCGAGTCACTCAGCCCCCTCGCAAGCCCGCCGGGAGAGAATAGCGTGGGTCTGTGCGGAAGCGACAGCCTCGCCGTCAACCGTATGCTGCGGGCCGCTGCCACCGCAGGGGTCGGTCCGATGGCGGCGGTGGCCGGAACCTTTGCCCAATTGGCAGCCGAGGCGGGGCGGCAAGCCGGAGATAAAGAGATAATTGTGGAAAACGGCGGTGATATTTATATGTACCTGGAGCGGCCCTTGATCATGGCACTCTGGGTAGGTCCCGATTCACCCTTCAAGAACCTGGCCTTTTCAATACAAGCCCAGCATTCGCCCCTGGCTGTTTGCTCCTCCTCTTCCCGACTCGGTCATTCGCTCAGTCTCGGCGAATGTGACTTGTTTACGGTATTCTCTAAAGATGCTTCACTGGCAGATGCGGCGGCTACGGCCTACTGTAACCGAGTAAAACAATTTACCGACCTGCAGCCGGCGGTTGAAGAGATAGTTCAAATTCCTGGAATAGAAGGGGCTGCGGCAGTGAAGGACGACAAAATTGCCATTGCCGGTAAAACGCCCGCCCTCGTGCGCCACGCTGATGTGGAACTGAGCAGAAAGATCACCCGCCACAGCCGCTCTACGGAGGCGTGACGGGCTGATATTTAATTACGACTGCCGAAAATCCTTAGCAGAAACAGAAAGATATTGATAAAATCAAGATAGAGTTTCAGCGCTCCCATAATAGAGAGTTTTACATACTGCTCCTCGCTGACCGAAGTGCCGAACTGCTGATTCCAACTCTTGATCATCTGGGTGTCATAGGCTGTCAGTCCCAGAAAAATAAACACGCCCAGATAACTGATAAGATAGTAGAGCCCGGAGCTCTGCAGAAAAATATTGATTACGCTGGCGATGATAATGCCGAACAACCCCATAATCAGGTAATGCCCGAATCCGGACAAATCCCGCTTGGTGGTCATTGCATACAGGCTCATTGCCGCAAAGGTTCCGGCGGCGGTAAAAAAAGCCAAAGAGATTTCCGCACCCGTGTAGGCCAGAAAAATCACCGACAGGGTAATACCGTTGAGCACCGAGTAGGCGGTGAATGACAGGGTTGCTGTCGAAGCCGACATCTGCATAATCCGCGCGCTCAAGTAGAACACCAGTCCGAGTTCAGCCAGTATGAGTCCGAAAAAGAGAAACGGGCTACTGGCCAAAGCACGTACAATCGACTGATTGCCGGCGATACCCACGGCGACCACCCCGGTAAGCGCTAAGCCGGCGGTCATCCATAGATATACGTTTCTCAATATGTTCCTCTCGCGTACGCGGGGTATACTTAAGAATTCAGCTCTGCTTTGTGCCATTGATTCCTCCTATTTTCACAGAGTATTTATTTTAAGTAAAAATCGCACTATTGTCTTAAAACGTCAAGTGTTAACAGATTTCTTATACAAAGCTGTCATTTAACTCATAGTTTCTACATAAAATCGCGGTTACACATTTGGAGGCGACAATATATGATGACAACTGTGGAGAAAATTGGACGAATACAGATAAATAAGAATTTACCCGGTCAGGCAATTGGAAAACTGATATCATCTGACGCATATGTGCTCGAAGATACTCCCATTGAAGAACTCCTGGCGCTGTTTCAGAATTCGAATGAGAAGATCCCGGCTATTGCGGTGGTGGATGAAAACCTGCAGGGCAAAGGCGCCATTGTCAGAAAGGAGCTGGTTTCACTGCTGAGTCGTCCCTTCGGTCGCGAGGTAATGAAAAAACGACCGGTGAGTAAAGTATCCGCACAAACCCGTAGTTTTTTGCAGAGTGCACATATCTTCAGTGTAAGTGACGAATTAGATGAGGTGATTAAGAGTGGAACGGATGAGTTCTTCCTCCTGCACGACCGTGAGGGTCGCTTTCAAGGGCTCTTCTCCACGCAGGATCTCATGATCTATCTTTCCAATCTAACTCAGAAAGATATTACCCTAGCACATAACCTGCAAACCAGAATGGTAAAAGAGCGATTATCGGTTCTGACTGCCGACCTGGAAGTGTCGGGATCGGCCAGTACCGCTAAAGGAGTTGGCGGTGACTTCTATTCGGTAAAAAAAATATCCTCTAAAGATTGGATTCTGTCGCTGTGCGATGTGTCGGGAAAAGGGGTGGCCGCCTCGATTATCACCGCAATGCTTTACGGGATTATCGAGACCTTTGAGTTTCGCCGAGGCCTCACCGAGTTTGTGCGCCAGCTCAACCATTCGATTTTCTCTACTTTCAATGCTGAAAAATACCTTACAGGAGTCTTTCTCATGTTCGACGAGTCGAAGGCAAAAATGAAGCTCCTGGATATGGGCCACTCCTTCGTCACCTTGATTCGGGACGGACGGGTGCACTCGATTGCCAGCAGCGATGCAAATCTGCCGGTGGGAATTACCCCCGCTATTGATCCACAGGTAGCCGGAATAACGCTCGTCCGCGGGGATATTTTGTTGCTGATAACCGACGGTCTGACAGAACAACAAAACCAGTCCGGTGAAGAGTACCCTCTGAAGCGGCTATACACTATACTCACAAAACATTCGACAGAGAGCCTGGAAGAGCTGCGGGAACGCATTCTGGCTGATTTTCACAGCTTTAAACAGGATACCCCCTACCATGACGATGTGACATTCATGCTGATTCGCTACCCCCATGAAGAGGAGTTTGATGAGGATATCGAATGGGAAAAGGTTGATTAAGAGATTCGTTCAATAATAGGCCCGTTTCACCGCAACGGCGTTTCCTTTACTGTTGAACACCACCCCTACATTCCAGAATTCTACCGCCGCGCAGAGTGCATTTCCACCGTCCTCTTCAGTACTGTCGACGGTTCGGTAGGAGATGTATTTCATCATCTCATCGAAATCTTGCGAAGCAAAGGCCATTTGCTTTTTCATATAGAACTCGTTCCAGCGCTCGATCTCCCGAAAGCCCTCCCCCTCGTCTTCCACAATAAGATGGGCAAAACTGCGTTCAAAGGCAAACCAGATTTTTACTTTCTTGTTGGGGTTGTTGCGGTTTCCATGTCGCACTGCGTTTTTGATAATCTCGCTGACTTGCTGTTCCAGCAGATTGATCTCCCGTATCTCCGCCGGGGCGTTCTGCACAACCAACTGACTCAGGTAGCGGACCTTCTTCAGATCGAGATTGAACTCTTTATGATACATGCCCTTTTTCTCAAACAGCGGGTGCGCGTCGTTTTGCCGGATACCACCGGGCGAATCAGCTACGGTGATAGAGGCCGCCGCGGCGGGGCCGGAGCTGGAACCAGCGACATGGCCATCAACCCCGGCGACTCCGAGTTTCTCCAGAGCTTCATTCAGCTCGTCAACTATGGGCAGAAAGCCGTTGAGTTTGGTGAACTCGATCACCCGTTTTACAACCCCGTGTACACCGGTAATGTAGAGCTGTCCCCTCTGTTTACGTACGGTAGTAAAGGTGGAGATGATGGTGCCGACACCAGTCGAATCGATATATGTAAGTTCTGAAAGATCAAATATGTAGTCCAGATGACCTTGCTGAAAAAGCTCATTAAACATTGTGCGAAAATCAGCCGAGTTGTAGAGATCCATCTCTCCCTTCGCCTTGAAAATGTTCACCCCGTGCTGCCTGTGTACTTCAATCTCCATACGTACTCCTATTTCTAATTTTCCAACTGAATACTCACATAGATATATTTTGTTTTAGCTAGAAAACGGTAAAGAGAGGATTTATTAAGCAGCCGTTTCTCCTGTATACTCGATCAGTGTAATGGGTGACGAACTGTTTTCCGCACATACCGATCAACGCAACCAGCCCCTGGCATATCGAATGTGTCCGCGGTCCCTCGATGAGTACATCGGCCAGGACCATATTGTCGGCCCCGGACGACTCCTGCGCCGAGTGATACAGGCCGACCGTCTTTCATCTCTTATTTTCTACGGGCCTCCGGGAACCGGAAAAACCTCATTGGCCAAGGTTATCGCCCGTACCTCCAAAAGCGCGTTTCTGGCGCTGAACGCCGTGCTCACCGGCGTAAAGGACCTGCGCGAAGCAATTAAAGAGGCCCGTGAGAAACGCGACCTGTACGGAAAACGGACCATTTTGTTTATCGACGAGGTACACCGCTGGAACAAGGCCCAGCAAGATGCCCTCCTTCCGTGGGTGGAAAACGGGACGGTGGTGCTTATCGGTGCAACCACCCAAAATCCCTATTTTGAGGTAAACTCGGCCTTGGTCAGCCGCAGCCGCCTCTTTCAGCTGACCCCGCTTACCGCCACTGATCTGTTCAAGGTGGCCCGTCAGGCGCTGGAGGACAGTTCGCGCGGATACGGCGACTACCGGGTCGAGTTCGAACCCGGAGCCTTAGAGCATCTGGTGAAGGTCGCCGACGGCGATGCCCGCAGCCTGCTCAACGCCCTCGAGCTGGCAGTGGAAACTACCCCCGAACACTTTCCGCCCCCCCACGGCCAGCAGATCCACATCAGTATGGACGCTGCCGAGCAGAGCATTCAGAAGAAGGCGGTTCTTTATGATAAGGAGGGGGACTACCATTTTGATGTCATCAGTGCATTTATTAAATCGATCCGGGGCAGCGACCCCGATGCGGCCCTGTACTGGCTGGCCCGGATGGTGCATGCCGGCGAGGATCCGCACTTCATTTTCCGGCGAATGCTCATTTCCGCATCGGAGGATGTGAGCCTGGCCGATCCCTACGCCCTGGGCGTAGTGGAATCGGCCGCAGCGGCCTTCGACCGGGTCGGCCTGCCGGAGGGCCGTTACCACCTGGCCCACGCCGCCCTCTATCTGGCTACCACCGCCAAGAGCAATTCCACTCTCGGTTTTTTCGATGCACTGGCGGAGGTAGAACAGGAGGGAACCCAGAGCGTTCCGAACCATCTGAAAGATGCCAACCGCGATGCAAAGGGCTTCGGCCACGGGCGGGGCTATCTATACCCCCACGCTTACCGCGATCATTGGGTGGCCCAGCAGTATTTGCCGGCGGGGCTGCAGGGGAAAATGTTCTATCAGCCCTCGAACCGGGGCTATGAGCAGCAGGTGCGCACACAGGTGGCCCGCCGCCGCGAGGCGCAGCTGTCCGCCTCGCTCTCGCAGGAACACACCGAAGTACTCAGCTACTCCCCGCCCGACAGCACCCGCGAACAGTGGATCAACCGGGTGGTGGAGAACCGCAGTGCCAGCCTCGAAGCCATCAGGTCTGCGATATTCGCACGCATAGAACCGGCCCGCCACCACCGCATCTGCGTGGTGCCGGCGGATGACGGCATACTGCTGTGGGAAGCATTACGCCGAGTACCCGAGGGCGGAGTAAGCGGTCTGCTCGCTTCACCGGAGAAGCTCGAGGTTCTGCAGCATTATGCCGAACAACTCGAGGAGGTGGAACGGCCCGTTTTGTACCACGAAACTCCCGAGAATCATCTTCAACGCCCGGAGAGATATGAATACATTATCGGCCGCAACTACAGCAGCCGCACTTTCGATAAGCAGGCCGCCCTCGAGCCGCTGTATCGGCTGTTAGCCCCCGGCGGCACCCTTCTGCTGGCCGAAGCAGTACCGCTGCGGGCCCAGCGCCTCTCCGGTCTGCTGAAGCAGACCGGCCGCAGCATCTCCGCGGAGCTGCATGCGGTACTGCTCGATATAGAAAACCGGCTTTATGCACACCCCACCGGCGAACTCCTGTCCTGGGATGTTCCGGATATCGAAGCGGGGGCCCGGGCGGCCGGCTTTGAAGCGTTAGAATCGGAAACCGAGGAAATCAAAGAACAGCGCTACATCCGGGATGCGGATATACAGCGCTGGTTGGCCCCCGCTGATGCGACCGATACACTGGGTGCATTCCTGCATTCGGACTACCCCGCAGAAACCGCTGCACAGCTTATCTCTGCGCTGCAGACCGAGCTGAGCGAACGCACGGTGGACTGGCATTCGACCATTTGTTTTTTAAAGGCGCGCCGCTCCACAGCTTGACAAAAATGAAAAAAATGGTCACATTACTTGCACACAATTGCGGTGGATATAGTTCAATGGTAGAGCGCCAGATTGTGGTTCTGGATGTTGCGGGTTCAAATCCCGTTATCCACCCCTAAGCGTCCGCGGACGCTTTTATATGCGTCCGTAGCTCAGCTGGATAGAGCGCCGGACTTCGAATCCGTAGGTCGCAGG
>CAZWDV010000015.1:36656-54225 GCA_964632675.1 uncultured Sediminispirochaeta sp. | reverse complement strand
CGCCTACACTCGCTGTGAGCGTGTGAAATTTTGTCCCACAGGATTTTGGCCAGTATAAGGATTTTATGAGTTCAAATTACCTCTTATCTTTGTGGCTGCGGATAAACTCAACCGCTTTTTGAAACTCCGAAAGAAACTGTTCCATATCTTCATCAAACACGATTACCGAGTGGCGTTCGAATCCACTCACATCATGCTTTTTACTTTCCACTATATTGAGAAAAAGATCGCCCTTGCGGTTCTCTTTCACATTGAAAAAATATGTCCGCTTCCCTACTGTAGTTTTTGCCGAAAAAACTTCTCCCCTGATTCCCATAAGGTCTCTTCCTCTCTCATATAACTGTATTGAACGCCCCGATGGTATCCTAAAGGAGGACTAGTTGCAAGCAGCCGATTTTGTGTTATTCTCCACCCTGTTACAAGGAGGCAGACAGTATGAACCCGCGAACAATAGGTATGATCGGGGCCGGTGCCTGGGGCACGGCAGTGGCTAAAACTTTGGCGGAAAATGGCCATCAGGTCCACATGTGGGCTTACGAACAGGCAGTAGTGGATGCAGTAAACTCGGCCCATGAAAACCGTACCTATCTGCAGGGAGTTACTCTGCCTCAGGGAGTTTTTGCCTCGGCTGATCTGCAGGCGGTGGCGGAAGCTAAGGACTATCTGATTTTGGCGGTTCCCTCGCTTTATCTTGTTGATGTAGTCAAACAAATGATTAAAGTCCCCGCGGTACAGGAAGGCAGCGCTCCGATAGCAATTCTTACAAAGGGATTCATTGAAACGGCTGCAGGGCCCGGTCTGCTAACTGCCGCCGTTGAAAACTATCTGCCTGGTTTTTACAAAGACAATCTGGTCTATATCAGCGGTCCCAGCCATGCCGAGGAAGTTGCTCGCGGAAAAATCACCGGACTCATCAGTGCCTCAAAAAATCCGAAGAACTCGATTCAGTTTCGGGAGCTGCTCAAGGGTCCTACACTACTGGTCTTCTCTTCGCTGGACATTGTCGGAGTACAGACGGCGGCGGCCCTAAAAAATGTGGTCGCCATTGCTTTTGGTATGCTGGATGCGCTGAAGGACCTCAACGATAAATTCGGTGATAATACCGAGTCACTGCTGTTGGCGGCGGGGCTGAATGAAATCCAACTGCTCGGTACTGCCCTCGGCTCCAGTCATCCACAGACTTTTACCTCCATAGCAGCTGTCGGCGATCTGGATGTAACCTGTCGAAGCATCTACGGACGTAACCGCCGGTTCGGCCGTGAAATTATTCACGACCGCAAAATCGCTCCATATTCCGATATTCACTCGATACTGGAGCACATTGATCAGATCGGTTATTTGCCGGAGGGAGTGGCCGCCTGCCGACACGCTTTTATGATTGCTCAAAACAAAAAACTGAAAACGCCGATTATTAATGCGGTGCACAGTATTCTCAATCGTGAGATCGAACCCTTCGAGGCTATTGTCGACCTTCTGCAGAAACTATCCGGGGCAGAGGCGGAACACTTCTCGGAATAATACCACAAAATAAACGTGCAACAACTTCGAAAATATTCGACTCACTTAATTGATTTTTTAACTCATTTTATTACTATTTGAGATATAAAATCAGGAGTACTCATGCAATTATATATCGCTTTAATAATCGCCCTCTTAGTAATAGTAGGCGGTATTCTTTATCATTCCTATAGGATAAATCTGTTTACACTGAACGCCTTCGAACGCAGCCCGGTAATGAGCTGGATTGCCACATATAAAAGCTTAACAGATCCGTCAAGTTACCAGCTTCATTTCTACAGTCACCGTCTGCTCTCCTACTTCGGTTCAGAATACCGTCGTTTGCAGGGAAACCCTCTGTTTTTTCTTGAAGATAACGTGGTTCAAGAAGACCGTCAAAAGGTGCAAACCGAACTTGATTACCTGTTCGTCAATGAAAACATGTATGTGGAGTGCCGGATAAAACTACCCGCTGCGAATACTAGATGGATACAGGTATTCATGTACACCAGCAAGCCTATGATTCCCTTCGCCCGTAAACGTCTCATTGCTATGATTCAGGATATTTCTCCCCGCAAGCAGCGAGACACTGAACTCCTGATTACCAAGGAAGAAGCCGAACGGGCCAACCGCGCCAAATCGGAGTTTTTGGCAAACATCAGCCATGAAATAAGAACCCCTATGAACGGTATCATCGGTATGACGGGACTCTTACAAAGCACCGATCTCAACAGTGAACAACGTAGTTTTACCGATACCATCCGCGAAAGCAGTAATGCGCTACTCTATTTGATCAACGATGTACTGGATTTCTCAAAAATTGAGGCCAGACACCTCGAGTTGGAGGAAATCCCGTTTCGCCCCCGCAAGATCATTCGAGAGGTTACCGATATTGCCTCGACAAAAGCAGCTCCGAAGCAAATCGACTTATACACTGAAATCGATCCAAATGTGCCTGCTGGAATTATCGGAGATCCGGGCAGGTTTCGGCAGATCACACTCAATTTGGTCGACAACGCTGTTAAATTTACGTCACAGGGTTACGTTAGAATCAAGTGTTGGGCCGAGGATCTTACGGATAAGCACTGCATTATCCATCTTTCAGTCGAAGATACCGGCATCGGAATACCGCCGGAAAAACTGACAGAAATTTTTGATGCCTTTACACAGGCAGAACGTGCAATTACCAACCGCTACGGCGGAACTGGCCTGGGGCTTTCAATCACCCGCCGACTGGTGCATATGATGGACGGCAGTATCGACGTTCAGAGTACCCTTGACGAAGGAACTCAGTTTCTGGTTGAGATGAGTTTTGCAATTTCCCAGGAGATAGAGCCGGAAGACACTGACACAGAGACAACAGAGCAGAAAACTACCACCTTTAAACCGCTGGCCAAGCCGGGGGAAGGGGAACAGGAAAAAATAAGAATACTGCTGGTTGAAGACAATGTTACCAACCAACGCTTTGCAGAAGCACTGTTTTCCAAACTGAACTGCTATGTAGATATTGCCTATGACGGAGCTGAAGCACTCATTTCGCTCGAAAAGTTTCCCTATGATATTGTTTTTATGGATGTACAGATGCCCGTCATGGACGGGATTTCGGCAACCGAAAAACTCAGATACGGAGCTGTCGGCAAGATGAACACCCACACCCCTATAGTCGCTATGACCGCCCAAGCCTTCGCCCATGACCGGGACCGGTGCCTGAATGCCGGTATGAACGATTACATATCCAAGCCGGTGGCACCCGAGAAATTGAGCGGTGTAATCAAAAAATGGGTGCCGGGAGCTTATCACCTGCGCGAAAACGGCACACGAGGAGCGGCTTCAGTGAATTCATTTGAGAATTCAAATTTACCGGTTTTTGACAGAGAAGCGTTTCGCAAACGCTGTATTTACGATGAGGAGCTGGAGCAGACCATACTGCACGGGAGTATAAATGATCTGAATACACAAGTGCAGCAACTGAAGCAGCACTTTCAGAACCGAGACTGTCAACAGTTGGAAAGAACCGCCCATGCCTTGAAAGGGACTGCCGGAACTTTGAGTGCACTTCGCCTGCATGCCAGTGCACAACAACTCGAGCTTACCGCCAGAATGGCCAACGAGCAGGATTTTAAGGATGTCAAAAAAATCAAAAGTATAGTTGAACTTATCGAACAGCATTTATCAGAGTACAATACAAGGGTTAGAACAGAGTATCCATCTTAATTGGAACTTCATTGGAAAGCGCATACTGACAAAGAACTTGTTCTCGCAATAGTAAGATAGGCCGAATCGTAACCTTATTAGCAGCTTCTATCCGTTAGAATGAAGCCACGTGAGAGGTCGTGAACCGTCCCGGCAACGAGACAACCTTTACTATCTATCTCCCATCCGCACGGGGCAGTTCTTCCTGATACTATTAATTCTGATACACCGGCGGTAAAGATGAATCCATGCGCAGCTGCTCCAGCAGCTCGAACACCCGCATGTTGTTGATGGGATGCAGCCACATCGGAGCGATATCATTGAGCGGTGCTACTACAAACATCCTTTCGGTCAGCCGCGGATGCGGCACTTCCAGCCTTTCGCCGGCCATAGTGAGCTGATCATAAAACAGAAGGTCCAGATCGATAGTCCGCGGCCCCCATTTTATCTCACGGGTTCGCTCCAGCTCCCGCTCGGCCTGCATCAGAACATCTAAGAGCTCCGCCGGTTCCAGGCTGGTCTCTACACGGACAACCGCGTTGAGGAACTTGCTTTGGTCGATATAGCCGACCGGTTCGGTTTCGTAGATCCGGGAGTTTGCCGTCACCTGCACTTCAGCTTCCCCCTGTAACAACTCGAGCGCCCCCTTAAGGTAACCTATGCGGTCGCCCATATTAGATCCGAGGGCAATGAATGCCGTGTGCACAGAGGGGCGGCGCACAATGCGATCGGTCATGCGGGCGGCACGGCAGTTCTCCCGTACATCGTGCACCCGGACAATATCGGCACCAGATTGAATCCCGAGCACCGTCGTGGAAACTGTCCCGGCAATTCTCTCTTGTGCCGGCAGATTCAAAGTCTTGCCGATCATTGACTTTCGGCTGGTGCCCAACAGCCACGGAAATCCGAGGCTGTCGAGCTGCGCCAGAGACCGCATCACTTCAATATTCTGCTCCACCGTCTTTCCAAAGCCGATTCCGGGATCGAGAATGATCTGCTCGCGGGACACCCCGGCCGCCGCGGCAATGCGGACACTCTCCTCCAAAACAGATAGTAGTTCCGGCATCAGCTGTGTGTAAGCCATACCCACCTGATTATGCATCAGACAGCAGGCCACCCCGGTCTCGGCAGCTACACGTGCAATTTCGGGATCCCGCCGAAAGCCCCATACATCGTTGATCATCCCCGCACCGGCCGCAACTGCCGCAGCGGCAACCTCCGCCTTCGATGTGTCAATTGAAATCGGCACCTTCAGCTCCTGTGCAAGCGCCTTGATTACCGGAACTACCCGCGCAATCTCCTCAGCTGCTCCCACCGGACTGTGCCCCGGCCGGGTCGACTCGCCGCCGACATCGATAATGTCGGCCCCTTCCGCCTGCATCCGCAGCGCATGCTCTACCGCCGACCGGACAGAAGTGAATTTTCCTCCGTCCGAGAAAGAATCCGGGGTAACATTGAGAATTCCCATAATATAGGTACGGGCTCCGATTTCAAACTCATATGAACCGATGTGCATAACTACAATATAACAGGGGGATATGCCGGATGCAATATTGATCAAATTAATGAAAGAATATACACTATTTATGTAAATTTATACATTATGCATTGAGGATTGAAATGATAAAAGCTGGCATCATAGGATCTACAGGCTATACCGGTATTGAACTGGTGCGCCTGCTGCACTCACACCCGCAGGTTGAGCTGATGCATACCGGCTCGCGCAGTTTCGTCGGACAACCCTACGCAGACGAGGTCGGGACACTTCGAGAGCGGAGCGGGCACATCTGCAGCGAAAAAGCCATAGAGGAGTTGGCCAAAGAGTGCGATGTGATTTTCCTGGCACTCCCCCACGGAATTGCGGCGGCCCAGGTGAGCGAAGGTGTCCTAAAGCAGAGTTGCATCATCGACCTGGGCGCCGACTACCGCCTGAAGCTACAGGAAGTATATGAGAAATGGTACGGAGTTGAACACGGCTCTCCCCACCTGCTGGATCGGGCAGTATACGGTTTACCCGAGCTGCTGGGCCGGCAAGAAATATCACAGAGCAATCTTATTGCCAACCCGGGCTGTTACACCACCTGCTCTATCGTGAGTTTAGCACCGATTGCCAAAGCGGGAATTGGAACCCACCCGTTCATCATTGATGCAAAATCGGGGGTGAGCGGTGCCGGCCGAACAGCGTCGCAGGGGCTGCTCTTCGGTGAAGTAAATGAATCGGTGAAGGCCTATAAACTCAAAGCCCACCGCCACACCCCCGAGATCGAACAGGCCTTGAGCGATATTGCTGATAAACCGGTTAGTGTACAGTTCACTCCGCACCTGGTGCCGATGAACCGCGGCATTCTTACCACCACCTACATTCGCCCCACTGAAGAAAGCGCATCGCAGATAAATACCGAAAAAGTTCGCCGCCTTTACAGTGACATGTACACAGATGAGAGGTTTGTGCGTATATTGCCGGAAGGTGTATTTCCGGAAACCCGGTGGGTGAAGGGATCTAACTTCATAGATATCGGGCTGACTTTCGACCGGCGCACCGGATTGATTATTGTGGTTGCGGCTATCGACAATTTAATGAAGGGCGCCGCCGGTCAGGCGGTCCAGAACATGAACATCCGTTTCGGTTTCGAGGAATCCGCCGGATTGGAAGCAATTCCCTTATTCCCCTAACGAAGGAGCAGCATATATGAGCGAACAAAAAGAAACACCAGCAGTCCGATTGCCACAAGGGTTTGCAGCCAATGGTTTTTCCGGACATATCAAATCCTCGGGGCCGGATATGGCATTGATACTGAGCGACCGTCCCGCCGCATCTGCCGGGGTGTTTACCACCAACCGTGTGCGGGCGGCCTGCATCGACTGGAACCGGGAAATTAACGGAACTCCGGGGCGGGCGCTGCTGGTAAACAGTGGAAATGCCAATGCATGCACCGGGGCACGTGGCATGCAGGACAACCGCCGACTGGCGGCTGAAGTATCCACAGGATTCGATGTTGAGCCTCAGGAGGTATTTCTGGCTTCAACCGGTGTGATCGGTGTACCCATGCCCATAGAAAATATGCTGGCAGCCCTTCAGTCGCTTCCAAAATCCTCCGATGCACCGACGGAGAGTCCGGAAGGACTCGACAAAGCGGCCCGTGCAATTATGACTACCGACCTGAAAAAAAAGATTGCCGAATACAGTTTTGAAGTAGATGGGATTCCTGTAAGAATAGCCGGGATCGCTAAAGGATCGGGGATGATTCACCCTAACATGGCCACTATGCTCGGGTTTGTTATGACAGATGTACAGATTGAACCCTCACTGCTGCAGCATATGCTGAAAAATGCGGTTGATGAGAGTTTTAATATGGTAAGTGTGGATGGAGATACCAGTACCAACGATATGGTTCTGGCCCTGGCGAACGGCGCATCCGGGGTTAGTATTAGTACGCCTGACAGCACTGCCTGGCAGGAGTTTACCAACGGTCTGGCATCGGTCTGTCGCCAGCTGGCTATAGAAATTGCCCGCGACGGAGAGGGGGCGACTAAACTCATATCCGCCACTGTGAACGGTGCGGTATCGACACAGGACGCCAGGGTATTGGCCCGCGGTGTAATTGCTTCGAGCCTGGTCAAGGCCGCCATGTTCGGAGAAGATGCCAACTGGGGACGGGTGCTGGCCGCCATGGGTTACTCCGGAGGCGCATTCGAGCCGGATAAGGTTGATATTTTATTTCGCAGCACCGCCGGAGAAGTGGCTATGATGAATTCCGGAGGCCCACTCCCCTTCGATGAGGCTAAAGCTGCCGGCGTATTAGCCGCGGATGAAGTCGAGGTGGTCATTCGGTTATACGAAGGCAGCGGCCGCGCCACCGCGTGGGGCTGCGACCTGAGCTATGACTATGTGAAAATCAACGGCAGTTACCGGACATAGGAGGGGGCAGATGGACAAAAGTTTCCGAGAACGAGCACATACCCTGATAGAAGCCCTTCCATATATCCAGCGGTTCAGCGGAAAAACAGTCGTAATCAAATACGGCGGCAGCGCCATGACGAATGCGGACCTTCGGAGCCGGATTATACAGGATATCGCTCTGCTGAAATATGTGGGCATTAGACCGCTGCTGGTACACGGCGGCGGGCCGGCAATAAACGACCTACTGCAGCAGGTGGGCGTAGAGAGCCGCTTCGAAAACGGACTCAGAGTGACCGATGCATCGACTATGGAGATTACCGAAATGGTGCTGGCCGGCAAAGTGAATAAAGAACTGGTCAGACTGCTGCAGTTACACGGAGTCGGAGCGGTTGGACTCACCGGCAAAGACGGAGGTTTGCTGAGCGCGGTCAAACTGGAGAGCGCACACACCGATTTAGGTTTTGTCGGCCGCATCGAGTCGGTACACCCCCGCATTTTAGAGGTACTGTTCAACACCGATTTTGTACCGGTGGTTGCGCCGGTTTCGGCTGATGAACACGGAACTACCCTCAATATTAATGCCGATGACGCCGCAGTGGCCATAGCAGTGGCACTCAAGGCCGAAAAACTGCTGTTTCTCACCGATGTACCGGGAATACTTCGATCAAAAGACGACCCTGATAGCCGAATCAGCAGCCTTACCAGCGCCGCCGCCTACGAACTCATCCGCAATAAAACTGTAGCCGGGGGAATGGTCCCCAAGGTCCGCTGTGCTGCAGAGGCGGCTGACAACGGTGTATCATCCACCCATATAATCGACGGAAATATGCCCCATGCCCTGCTTTTGGAAATACTCACCAGCGAGGGTGTGGGAACTCTGATACAGCCATCCGGCGGTGCGGATAAATCGACGAAGGAGAATATGCAATGAGCAACTGGATAGACCGCAGCAAAAAAGTACTGATGAACACCTATTCACGCTTTCCCCTTACACTTACTGAGGGCGCGGGAGTATATGCGAAAGATGAACACGGCACTGAATACCTCGACTTTCTGGCCGGAATAGCGGTAAATGCACTCGGCCATGCGCACCCTACGCTTTCCAAGGCGATATCCGAACAGGTGCAGAAGATGCTGCACTGCTCTAACCTTTATCACATTCCGCAGCAGGTCGAGCTGGCCGAGAAGTTGATCGAGCACAGCAGTTTCGACCGGGCATTTTTCTGCAACAGCGGAACCGAAGCAATTGAATCGGCCTTGAAACTGGCCCGTAAATGGGGGGCAATTAATAAAGACGGAGCAGCTAAGATAGTAGCCATGGAGCACTCCTTTCACGGCCGGACTATGGGAGCGCTCTCGCTCACCGGCCAGGAAAAGTATCAGAAACCATTCAAGCCCCTGATGCCGGGTGTGCAATTCGTGGCCTTTAACGATATCGACGCTTTGGCAGACGCCGTGGATGAGTCCACATGCGCAGTTCTTTTGGAGCCCGTCCAGGGAGAGGGCGGTATATTTCCGGCACGCCAGAAGTATCTGCAGGAAGTCCGCAGTTTATGTACTAGTCGGGAGACACTGCTGCTCTTCGATGAAGTGCAGTGCGGGCTCGGTCGCACCGGCACGCTGTTCGCACACCAGTATTACGAAGTTGAGCCGGATGCAGTGGCGCTGGCCAAGGGACTCGGCGGAGGATTTCCCGTAGGTGCACTGCTGGCTAAAGAGCGGGCGGCGGTATTCGAACCCGGAGACCATGCTTCCACCTTCGGCGGGAATCCCCTGGCTTCCGCTGCCGGACTGGCCGTAATAAACGAACTGACCGGCGGACTGATAGCCCACTCCCGAGAGGTGGGAGCCTATTTACATGAATCATTGAGCGTATTGGCCACCAATAATGCCCGCATTCAGGAGATTCGCGGCGTGAATCTGATGATCGGCATTCAGCTGGACAGAGATGCCGCACCTTATGTTGAAAAGTGTCACAAAGCCGGACTCCTGGTGGGCAAGGCCGGAGCCGATGTACTGCGACTGGTACCGCCGTTGATTATCGAAAAAGAGCACGTGGACAAAGCAATGAAGATTCTTGCGACAGCTTTGGCCGAATAGCCGGCCATCCGGCCGCCCTTCTATGTAGTTACGCCCAGCCGGGCGCCTTTGTCCGGCGCTTTCCGCCGGAGACGGTTAAGCGGGAGCGCACAAAAAAAGCCTACCCCAGTGGCAGGCTTTCTCTTCATCTTGAAAGATGGCTATATGGACGCTCTTACATGAGATCCTTCGGCTTACGGGCAGTGTTACCGGTCGCATCACATACTGCTATGTGCCGGATCTTTCCGTTTTTGAAGACTGATTTCATTTTGATATTGCCACCCCAACGGCTGATCAATTGCTGGGCCCCTTCGCGACGGGCGTTCTTGGATATGTTTGCAGCCATACGTTCCTCCTCATATAAATGTGCGGCGATTGGTACTATAACTCACTTTAGCCCCAACGTCAAACCCTAATCAGGTGATTTGCGCTTGTTTCTTGCCCCTAAAATACATATATTTTACCCAGAATGCAAGTACTCAAAGCGCTTTTACTAGCACTCAGGTGGCTGGTTGCACTGCCCATAGTGCTGTATCAACACCTCATTTCACCGGTACTGCCGGGGGCCTGTATCTACAATCCGACCTGCAGTCATTACTCCCGTGAAGCTATTATGCGCCACGGGATATTCAAAGGGCTGCTGCTGGCTATTACCCGGATTTTCCGCTGTGCCGGAGGTCTGTTTACCGGCGGCCGCGATCCGGTACCGGAAAAGTTCTCGTTTGAATATATCGTCGGTGCCTACCGGCAATTCTGGGCCAGGTCGAAAACCCGACCGGACCGACACGAACACAATGAAAATTAGCCGGTAATTTCCCTTAGAAACGAAGTGAGTACCTGCAGGGCGTTCTCATTGAATCCGCCTTCCGGAATAATCAGGTCTGCATATAGTTTGGTCGGTTCGATAAACTCGTAGTGCCCCGGCCGGACCACCTCCAGGTACTGCTGAATAACCGAATCCACCGTTCTACCGCGTTCTTTCATGTCACGCTCGAGGCGCCGGATAAAGCGAATGTCGTCGGGTGTATCTACATATAGTTTCAGATCGAGCAGTTCGCGAATGCGGGGGTCGAAAAACACCATGATGCCTTCAAAAATAATCAGCTTGCTCGGCTCTACCCGCACGATTTCATCTTTGCGCCGATGATGGACAAAATCGTACTGCGGCATATCGATAGATTGGCCGGCTTTGAGTCTGGAAAGATGCTCGTGCAGCAGTTCATTGTCGAAGGCTTCCGGATGATCGAAGTTAAAGGCGGTGATGTTGGCATTATTTATATACTCGGCCGACTTGTAATAGTTGTCTTGAGGAATGAATACAAAATCGGACACGATCTCCGAAATCTTACGAACTATGGTAGTTTTGCCGGAACCGGAGCCGCCGGTAATCCCCACCAATTTTACATTTTGAAACTGTGAGGATTTAAGCGCAGGCTCTGCCTGGGAAATTGTCTTTGATGTGCTGTTCATGAAGCTATTATCCCCGGGGAGCGGTCGCCGGGTCAACGGGTTTACCGTTCTTATACACAAAAAAGAAGACCTTGGCGGTTTTCTCGATCGGGTTTATTCCAAGCCTTCCTAATATTGTTCCCGCATCTACCCGGTCACCAACCTCAACGTAGGTTGCCTCGTTCCCGCCATAGGCGTAGATCATGCCGCTTGAAGATTCAACCATTACCAGAGTACCGTAGCCGCGGTAGGGAGCCACCCACACGACCTTGCCTGAACCCACCGAAACCACCTGATCTCCGCGACTTCCGCTAATCTGCGTACCCCGAAGCTTGCCGTTCAGCTCGCTGCGAGTGCCAGTGTGCGGCCATAATATATCTTTTCCCTGCACGACTTCGGTGTAGCTCGTGGTTTTCTGCTCATTTGACCCAGCCCATTCGGATTCTTCTGCCTGATCAGCTTCGGGAGTTCGGGTGTCATCGGAGGCAACATAATCTGCCGATAGCGGTAATTCGAGTGCCTGTCCCACTTTTATAATTGCATTCTTCTCGATGTCGTTTACTTCGCAGAGCTCATCTATCGAAATATCGTTTCTGCGAGCTATTCCGTACAGGGTATCGCCTTTCTGCACAATATATGTGTTGGGAACCGTTATTCGGGTGCCGGCTTTCAGTGCCCGCGGATTGACAATTCCGTTGGCCTGAATCAGTGCCTGTACCGATACATTGTAGTCCCGGCCGATGCTGTATAGGGTGTCCCCTTTACCGACCACTACTACTTTGTTCTCAGCCCCGACCGAAAGGAGTCCGAAAAATATTCCTATTAGCCAAATACATAAAAGTCGCTTTCCCATCTCGGTCTTATCTTCGGATAAAGCGGCCATAAACTCAATAGCTCGGAAGAAATATTGCCATAAGAGGGCACCTGCGTTACAGTACTATTAGATATAATGAAAATAAGGGAATCATAATGCAGATTAAAAACGGATTATATGGACTGCTTCTGCTGGGAATTCTGATGAGTTTGCCGGCTGAAGGTATCGTCGAAGAACACAGCGGAATTATCAGCCATCACCTCCAGCTGAATGAAATGCTGCCGCTCGAGAAAGTGGTACTTTTTTCCAGCGGAGTCGGCTACTTCGAACACCGCGGTTATGTAGAGGGCAAAGCCTCTTTGGAAGTGTCATTCGGAACCGACGAGATGGCCGATATTCTCAAGAGCCTGGTGCTCCAGGATTATGACGGCGGAACCATTGATACGGTTCAGTATCAGCCTCCCGAACCGCTCCAACGGCAGTTGAAGGAGTTTTCTTTCGATTTAGAATCGAATACTTCCCTCTATGAGCTTCTGCGGCAAGCCCGGGGCGAACAAATCAAAGTGGAATTCGGCGACTCACAGCCGCTTACCGGCCGTATTCTCGGAGTGGAAACCCAGCCGGGCAGCGACACTGCGCCTCCGGAGAATCAGCTCACCCTGTACAGCAACGGAAGTATGCTCAAAATTGCATTGAATGACATCAAAAGCCTGCACTTTTCCGACCCGGTACTCCAAAAGGAACTGCAGGAGATACTCACGGT
The DNA here is from genome assembly GCA_964632675.1 of uncultured Sediminispirochaeta sp. Classification (GTDB taxonomy): domain Bacteria; phylum Spirochaetota; class Spirochaetia; order DSM-16054; family Sediminispirochaetaceae; genus DSBN01. The sequence continues at coordinate 41,529 of CAZWDV010000015.1, read as the reverse complement.
ATTATCGGGAGCCCGGCGTACCGAACAACGGAGTCTGACCCTCAATTTTTCCGGTAAAGGCCGCCGGGAGGTAATGGTCGGCTATGTCCGCCAGATGCCGGTGTGGAAGACCACCTATAGACTGGTTCGACGTGAAAACGAAAAACCGCTGTTGCAGGGCTGGGCAATCGCCGAAAACAGCACCAATTTCAACTGGGATGCGGTAGAACTGAAATTGGTCGCCGGGCGTCCCATCTCTTTTCGGATGGACATCTATTCCCCGCTTTATGTGACCCGCCCCGAGCTGCTTCCCCCGGTGCACGCAAGTGCCCGACCGCCCCTGTATGAAGAGGGATACTCCGGCAGAACTGCGCTGAAGGAGGAACCGCAATCGCCGGCTGCCCGCAGGGCTTCTACACCGCAAGAGCTCGGCGTAATGGACTTCAGCATGCAAGAAAGCAGTGCCGCCGAACTCGGACGTGGAGGGGCGGATGAAACCTATTCGTCGGGTGTCTCCGCGGCCGCTGCCGCGGCTGAACAGGGCAGTTTTTTCGCCTATACCATCGAACAACCGGTCAGTTTGTCAAAGCGCTCCAGTGCACTGGTTCCGATTGTACAGCAAGCGGTCGATGCTGAAGCACTTTCGGTGTACGGCACCGACGGAACCGCAGCGACCCTGGCCGGAGGCAGCCGCAAAGCGCAGCACCCACTCAAGAGCCTGCACCTCGATAATACCACCGGACTGCATCTGATGGGAGGCCCGGTAACTTTGTTCGAAAAGGGTATGTATGCCGGAGACGCCCGCTTCGATGATATCGTACCCGAGGGAAAACGGCTCATCAGTTATGCTGAGGACCTCGAAACACAGGTGGTGGAAGAGCAAAAATCACTCCCCGAGCGGGTAGTGAATCTCAGCATTCAAAACGGCATATTCAGCTATGTACGCACACAGAGACGGACCACCCTCTATCGCTTGATAAATCGCGGCGATGCGGCAACTACACTGATGGTACAACATCCCAAAAGAAGCAGATGGAAACTGGTACAGCCGGAAGCGGCCGAAGAGCAGACCAGCAGCAGATATCGTTTTATTAGAGCAGTACCGGCTAAGACGGAGGACCTACTGCTAGAAGTAGTCGAAGAGTATCCGCAAAAACAAACTATTCGGCTGAGCAATCTTGAGAGCGGACAAATCACTTACTACCTGGAAAATGTTTCCATGTCGCAGCAACTCCGCTTGGCACTTGCACGCATCCAGGCGTTACAGCAGCAGATAAATGAACTGCAGGGCAGCCGCAACGCTGCGCAAGCGCAGATTGATTCCATCTTCCGCGGTCAGGAGCGAATTCGGAAAAATATGGAGCAGCTTGACCGCGACTCACGGCTCTACCGGCACTACGTGGCAGCACTTTCAGAGCAGGAAGAGGAATTGAACACACTCAATCGAAGAGTTGAAAACCTGAATGCGGAGGTTAATGCGGTACAAAACGAGTTATACGCTTTTATGAGCAATTTGGATATAGAGCCATAATGAGACGTTATAGGTTGCGCTCTAAAAGAGCCTCTTTCGCCGACAACCTCGAATATCTCGGCGAGGATTTTCTCAAGCGGGTCACTAAAGCGGCCCGCAAAGAGACCTGGGGTCGGACAGTTATTCAGCTGGCCTGGACGGCCGGCCCCGTGACGTATCTGGCCCTGCAGGGCGGGTACCTGCTGGGGTACGGGACAAGTGCCCCCCCCAAACTGTTTACTTATTTTGCTATTTACACCATCATTGCCGGTGTCTTTGCAATATTGATGCGATTCTTGTACCAGGTTACCCGCGGGCAGGAAATGGAAAAAGCTGAAGAAGCCCTTAAGTATTCGCTGGTGCACCTTCCGGATATGATCCTGTATGCCAGGAATCAAACACTGCAGTTTTACGATGAAGAGAACCGGCGGGTGCTGGCTGCCAAATATCTGCTGGAAAATCCGGACGCGGTAACGGAAACAGTAAAAGCCGCTGTTTTGGATGTTTCCGGAGATGAAGTACTGGCCCAATCGGCTCAGAGAATAGAAATATACCGCAAAAACGGTCTAATGGTGCGGATTGAGGATGAACGCAATTCTGTTGAAGATCGTCTAAAGAGAGCACTCGAGCAGGTGACATGGTCTTCATCCACTGTTGCAGAACTGCTGAAACAGCGCTTTCAAGGCCATCCTCCCAGCAGATACACCGGCAGAACGCGTACTGAAGGCTTTATCGGCCGTACCCTCGCAGCCGGAGAGGAACACGATTTTAATACGATGACGCTCAATGATGCCGAAGAGATATTTACCTTTGCGTACGAACTGCTGGCCGGACGAACTATACCGTTGTTTTCGCTGCGATATTATGGTTCGAAGGAATTCTCGGATGTATCGGAGAATTTTGATCGTGCCCGCCTTGCGTTTCGTAAAGCAGCCTACATTCGTAATAGTAAACTACGCTCCATGGCGGAACTGTTTGTTGAATCTAAAACGGTAGATATTGTTCCCGCCGCTGCCCCGGTGTTTACAACTGTGGAGCGTATGTACACCAACATCATGAGCGCGCTGGAACAACTCTTTAAAGAACTCAAAGGGCACACCAGCAGCATACCCTTTCAACGTCGCAAACGGGTTGATAACCGGGAACTGCGAGAAAGATTCGAACAGCTGAATACTGCCATAGATTTACATCGGTCTTTGCGGGCGGCCAATAATCAGTTAAACAAGCGCTACGCCGCCCTCCGCCGATCTGAACGGCGCTACAATGAGGTAAAATCTAAATCCGCAAAACAGTTCCCCCTGCATCTTTTGAAACCAAGAGAGCATAAACGCGGTATCAAAATTGTGGAGAGGCAGATAGAACTTTCAAAAAGTAGCAACATGCGCTGTGCCCGCGAAGCCCAGCGGCTGATAGGCGCCTTTCTCCGTGGAGCAAACCGACATGCGGAGGAGTATAAACGGCTGGCGATAGATATTGCAATTAAGCTGGAGCGGGAGCTGCAAATAAGCCGGTTTGAACTGCAGTATGCTATTGAAAGTTCAAACGCACCCTACCTCTCCACCCTCGAAGTAGATATGAACGCAACCACCAAGGCCGGATTGGCCGTCTCGCTGGTTCGTGAAATACAAAACAATACGAGTACCCCCATACACAGGCTTGCCCACGTATTGGTCAATTACCACGGGATGCCGCTCGATCAGGAATCTATTGATTACTTAGTCAAACGCTATGCTGCAGACCCGGATAGACTGGCGGAGCTGCTACCCGAACATGAGGAGCCGGCCCACGACCACTCTTTTCCCAACCCGCCGCATCTGATAGAGATAAGCCGTCTGGATAAAAAGTACCAGGAACTGGTTGAGCACGCGGTGAGAAAACACATTCTTTAGGCCAGTTTACTTCTCCGCTTTTCCCTGGTTTTTGACCGCCTCCATTGCTTTACGCACTCGTTCCTCATCACCCAAATAGTATGACTTTATAGGAGAGAGCTCTGCATCATCCAGCTCGTACACCAGGGGCAATCCGGTAGGTATATTAAGTCCGGTAATATCCGTATCGCTGATTCCGTCTAAATACTTTACCAAAGCCCGCAGACTGTTTCCATGAGCGGCAATAACTACCTTCTTGCCCGCTTTCAGAGCGGGAACTATGGTATCGAACCAGTAGGGCATGAAGCGCTCAACAGTATCCTTGAGACATTCGGTGTGCGGCAGCACCCCCCTGTCCATACTGGCATACTGCGGCTCATTTTTCGGGTAGCGGGGATCATCCTCTTTCAGGGCCGGTGGGCCTACATCGTAGCTTCTTCTCCAGATATGCACCTGCTCTTCGCCCTCCTTTTCGGCAGTCTCGGCTTTGTTCAAGCCCTGCAGAGCCCCGTAATGGCGTTCATTCAGCCGCCAGTGTTTCCATACTGGAATCCACTGCAGATCCAGCTCTTCCAATACAATATTCAAGGTGCGAATAGCCCTTTTCAGAACTGAAGTAAAGGCAATATCGAAAGTGAAACCCTCAGCTTTCAGTACTTTCCCGGCTTCATGCGCCTCCTGCACTCCTTTCTCGGAAAGATCCACATCGGTCCATCCCGTGAACTTATTCTCTTTGTTCCACACACTTTCGCCGTGTCGAAGCAGTACCAACTTTACCACTGTTCTCCTCCTTCTGGTTTAAAGGGTATGAATAGGCGCGGCAGCAGTCAAATCTTTTTTTGACTAAATGAGTAAGCTTTGCACTGGTTCCGGGGCGGCTGCTCAGCCGCCCCGTTTTTACTGTAGTAAGCCGATTGCAATACACCTATTGCATTGACCCCGCTACGAATACTACCACCCAGACACACCAAGCACACAGACCGTAGATTCTTCTTACACGGGTGTATCGCCGGGCCACATGCGCATACTCATAGCTAAGCCATCCGCCGAGACCCGCCATTAGAAACAGCGCTAAGGTTCCGATGACTGTGTGCACATTTACTGCAAATCCTTTGGAAATCAGCGACATCAACGCTGTTCCCAACAAGTCGAAAAAGAACCCTGCCCAGAAAATGACAATTACCGAAAGCTGCACTTCATTCTTGAAAAACTCCCGCCACACTGCCGTCGTATAGAGTATGAGGGCTAAACTTACCGCTATAACTGCTGGAATTAACAATTGCTGCTCCTGAAGATATTAGTTGTAATGAAGTGTAGTCGAACGGTCTATCTAAGAGCAAGTTGTTTGCCTGCAGATTTGTTTCAACAAATAGAACAGGGACGCTCCCTTGCATTCGAAGACGGTGCTCTCGGCAAAAAGCAAAAACTTTTAATTGCGGTTGCACTGAACGCCTCGCATGGAGCGGTAAACGGAGTTCGCTCACTATCCTCGCAGGCACTCCAAGCCGGCGCTTCA
>CAZWDV010000015.1:0-36556 GCA_964632675.1 uncultured Sediminispirochaeta sp. | reverse complement strand
AGTCCTGCGGAAGCAGTATACGGAACCCAAGGTACTCGTTTCTGTATACCCCTTCTTCATAAACTTCACTGTTGAGAGACGCATCCTCAACAGTGGAACACGCAGACATAAACAGTATTACTCCAGCAGTTAATAGCACCCGGCCCATTCTATTTCTGTTCATAAGTCCCCCGAACACTCAATATTGTCTGCTTTCAATAGTATCAATTCCCGATTAAATTTCATAGCCTCTCAAACAAGGGCTGTGGGCCGATTTTGCGAGTATCGTCTAACTGCACCTATCATGAAGTGCTGAATTTCTGTGAAATCTTCTCCAGCCCGCTTTTTACCTGTGAACCAAAATCATAACAACTGACGCTTATCTATAATTTTTCTGGTAGAACTGGAGAGTTCCGCTTTTCTCAGCCGAATAGAGGTGGGAGTGAACTCAATCAGCTCATCCTCGCGTATAAACTGCACCGCCCGCTCGATAGTCATTGGCAGGACCGGAGTGAGAATCACATTATCGTCCTTGCCGGCTGCCCGCATATTGCTGAGCTTTTTGGTTTTACACGGGTTTACATTGAGGTCGTTTTCGCGGTTATGCTCGCCGACAATCATGCCTTCATAGACCGGATCACCGGGTTCTACAAACAAATTTCCTCTGGGTTCGAGATTGAACAGCGCATAAGGCACTGCCTGGCCCTGCCTATCGGCAAGCAGTGATCCGGTGTGACGCTGCGGGAAAGCCCCCCGGTGCTCCTCATAACCGGACAGATAAGAGTTGAGAATTCCGGTACCCTTGGTATCGGTGAGGAACTCATCTCGGTATCCGATTAGGGCCCGTGAGGGAATACTGAACTCGATTCTGACACGTCCGGACTGATGGTTGGACATAGTAATCATGCGCCCTTTGCGTCTGGAAAGCTTTTCAGTAACCACCCCCATATACGCATCTTCACAATCGATGAACAGGTGCTCAATCGGTTCGAGGGTCCGGCCGTCCTCTTTTTTCATAATAACCTCAGGGCGACCTACACAAAACTCATAGCCTTCACGGCGCATGGTCTCAATCAAGATTACCATCTGAAACTCGCCGCGTCCCTTGACGATAAAACTCTCACTCTCACCGCTGCGTTCGACCTGCATGGATACATTTTGCAGGGTCTCTTTCTCCAGACGGGCAAATATTTTCCCGGCCTGTACAATAGTCTTGCCCTGACCTGCAAAGGGCCCGGTATTCTTAGTGAAACGCATTGCTACCGTCGGCTCGTCTACGGTTATACGCGGCAGTGCCTGCGGATGCTCGCGGGTACAAATAGTATCCCCGATATGCACATTTTGGATTCCGGCCAACACGATAATATCACCCGGTTCTGCACTGTCCGCATCCACAATCGACAGCCCCTGATACTGCTGCAATTTTGAGACCTTTAGAGGCGCAGCCTTCCCATCGGCGCCTACACATACCAGACTTTCATTGGCCTGCACCCGGCCGTTGTATACTTTTCCGATTACCAGGCGTCCGAGATAATCCGAATAATCCAAATCTGAGACCAGCATTTGAAAGGGCTGGGCGATATCGGCAACCGGTCCGGGAATTTCTTCAACAATCAAATCGAGCAGCTCGTGTAAGTTTTCACCCGGCCGTTCCAGATCGCTCGAAGCTATCCCGTCGCGTCCGATTGCATACAGCAACGGAAAATCGAATTGGTCATCCGCGGCGTCCAGATCAATCAGCAGATCATGGATTTCATCAAGCACCTGCAGCGGACGGGCATCCGGCCGATCGATTTTGTTGACCACCACCATCAGCGACAAATGCGCCTCCAGGGCCTTGGAGAGCACGAAGCGAGTCTGCGGCAGCGGTCCCTCCGAAGCATCAACCAGCAGAATGGCTCCGTCTGCCATCGAGAGCGCCCGTTCTACCTCGCCCCCGAAATCGGCATGTCCCGGTGTGTCGATAATATTGATTTTGGTACCTTTCCAGCCGATTGCGCAGTTCTTGGCGGAAATAGTAATTCCCCGTTCGCGCTCGAGGTCCATTCGGTCCATTATACGCTCATCTACAACCTGCCCTTCGCGAAACACGCCGCTTTGGCGGAACATAGCGTCAACTAAAGTAGTTTTTCCATGGTCAACATGCGCAATAATAGCTATATTGCGGATTTTTTCATTACGTGGTTTGTTATGCACGGTAGTATTCCTTAAAAAAAGATAAGAGGCTTCAACATATACCATTCATCGGTTCTGCACAAGCAGCGGCCGTTCCGAGTCTCAGCCTGTACTCAGCTGCTTTTGGTCACGCTTATACAGGACAAGCCCCGGCCAGAGCATAAAAAAAGTAATCAGCTTTTTATTAGCCTGCTTGTAGATGTTGTCGGGAATTATTCCGGCGTGCATGGAGTAGCGAACGAACTGGGCCGAGGCACGAATCTTATGGGACAAAGGAATCCGCTGCTCGCTGAGTTCATTATAGAACAGTGCCGCCGCCCGGGGACTCCCAGCCCAGTTGTGCAGCCGCCGGAGTTTGTCCTCCGGTGCGGGTACAGTCAAAAGGGGTTCGTTCAAATATCGTGTAAGTCGGTTTCGGCCGATACGATTGAGCAGTAACTCTTCGGGAACGAACTTTTCACCGGAAAACACCGGATACGGGTTTTCGCGCACTAATTCGGTCCGTATCAAACCCCATTTCCGTCCTCCGATTCCGTAATGCGTACCGGTCTCGATCGAGTTGGAGTCGAAAGGACTGGCAGGAAACAGGGACCCGTTGAGCTTCCCGTTGGGAAGCTCAGTCACCGTGAAAACCCCTGCAAAATACGGCCGTTCCTGCGCAGGTATGCTGTTCCAGCCCTCGAGCAGCCGCTCAAAAGCCTCCGGCTTCGGAAGGGCATCGCTATCGAGTACAGTAAAAAACTCTCCCCGCGCCGCTTTGACGGCCCGGTTTACCGCAACATGGCGGCCCAAGAATTTCTGTGTAAGCAGGCTTATGGGGAAAGCGGTATCTTTCCCCACAGCTGTCTGTTCGCCAGCTATCTGCTGCGCCCGGGTTGAGCTGCCGTCGGTAGAGCCGTCGTCGGCAATTATCCATTCGAAGTCCCGGAACGTTTGCTTCTGCAAACCTGTCAAGAGTGCCTCTATTCGATCCTCTGCATTATGAACGGGGGTACATACGGTAATTGTAGGATGTGTTGCTTTCATAGTTATACTCATTTGTACCATATTTCGCTACTCGTTTCCAGTTCTGTGCAGTTTCTGCAGTTTCTGGGCGAATCCCCGTGTGACCCTTGCATTCCGCGCACATAGGAATCAAAATTCAAAGCAAGAGATGTATTTACCGAAGGAGCGCGACAATGCAGAAAGTACGCTGGGGAATTATTGGGTGCGGCGATGTAACCGAGAAGAAAAGCGGGCCGGGTTTCGCAAAGGCCAACGGTTCTGAACTGGTAGCGGTAATGCGGCGGGACGCGGCCAAAGCGAAGGACTATGCCGCCCGTCATCACGTGGACAAATGGTATTCCGATGCCGGCGAGCTGCTCCATGACCCGCATGTAAACGCTGTATATATTGCCACCCCCCCGGCCTTTCATCTCAAATATACCAACATGGCGGCTGAAGCGGGAAAACCTGTCTATGTAGAAAAACCAATGGCGATAAATCTCCAAGAGTGTGAGGACATGGTGGAAGTATGCCGCCGCAAAGGAGTGCCCCTGTTTGTTGCCTACTATCGCCGGGCACTGCCCCGCTTTCTCAAAGTAAAGGAGCTGCTCGATTCCGGCGTTTTGGGCGAAGTCCAGTCTTTCCATATCAAGCTTCATCAAGCCCCGTCGAAAACCGATAGAAGCCCGCATACCCCATGGCGGGTAGATCCGGCAGTGGCGGGGGGCGGCTATTTTATCGATTTGGCCCCCCATACACTGGACTTCATAGACTACCTGTTCGGCCCCATAATCGATGTAAGGGGATATGCCGTAAACAAGGCCGGTTTGTATGCCGCCGAGGATAATGTGGCGGCAGTGTTCCGTACGAAAAAACACCAGATAGGTACCGGTATCTGGTCATTCAGCACCGAAAATGAAGCGGATGAAGTACGCATAAATGGTACGAATGGTTTTTTGACCTTTGCCTCATTCGCGGACAAACCGATACAACTGAGAACGAAGGAACGGGACGAGGATTTTACGATAGAGCATCCAGCGCATGTTCAACAGCCATTAATTCAGACGGTAGTCGATGAACTGCTGGGCCGCGGAACTTGTCCCAGCACCGGCGAGTCGGCCCTGCGAACCACCCGGGTTACGGATGAAATCCTCAAGGAATATTACCGCACAGACTAATCAGTCACTCTGCTCAGTCCGATATAGCCCTTCGATTGCAGCCTTGATACAATCCGCCACTCTACGGGCACCCCGCGAGTTGAGATGCACGCCGTCCATAGTAAAGAATAACCCCCGCAGTTCCGCGCGGCGGTCCGCTTTGGCGGCGCTGCGGTAGGCAAGAACATCTACCGCCGCTTTCACCGGACTCACCGGAAGAAACTGTGAGATAATCTCGATTTTTCTATCGCCCAGTTTGCTGAACTCCTTTTCGAACTCCGACCGAATGTCCAAAAAGGCAACCTCGAAATCGGCACTGGAAAACTCTCTTACCAGCTCCTCGATAAGGCGCGATTGCCCCTCCAGCTGCCGGTTCCACCGGTTCTCCAGATCTTCTCCGATACACAGCGGCGATACCGCCAGCAGCCTGCGGCAATGTGGTCGAAACAATTCTAGCAGACTGCGGTAGTATACGGCAAACTCGGCCTCACTGCGGGTCCAGGGCTGACCGACCAGCCGTTTCATCGGCGGATAAAACCGGGCTAAATCCGGCAGTAGATCGTTAACCCCCACCCAGAGAACCACTAAATCGGCCTGCAGACTCCCTTTCGACCGCGCCTGCATACGCGCGGCCCGGGTGTATAAGCTGCGAACGGTGTCCCCGCCTTTGCCGTAATTCAATATAGTATGCCGGGGCATCTCGCTTTTAAGAATGTCAATATAAGCTGCCCCTGGAACGCCCTCGGTCAGGCTGTTGCCCCAAAACGCTATTTTCGCCACTGTCGGTACTCCTCTCTCGCTTCATATGTACAACTATTCTAAACCGGCCCCTGAAAAGCAAATCAAAAGCACATCAATTTCTTGTCCGGGGCGAGGTTTCATAGTACCATAGCGGTGCACCGTCTGGCGATTCATCTGCCTGTACAGCCCTTGTAAATGAAATTGACATTCCCAGTAAAAAGTACTATCAGTACTATATGATAACTTTACTCGCGCGGTTTATCGCAGCCTTAAATGCGAATAGTCGGCCGGGGGAAATTGGAGCTGCGTTTGCCTGCGGATTCTTACTGGCATTGATACCCTTTGGGAATCTGCTCTGGCTGCTGCTGTTTATCGTCTTTTTTTTCATCAAGCTGCATACCGGAACACTCGTTCTTACGATTGTTGTGTTCAAACTGATTATTGGCATTGCCGACCCGCTTACCGATGCCGCCGGACTCTGGGTGCTCACTCAACCAGCATTAGAGCCCTACTTCATTCAAGCTGTTAATACTCCGGTGCTGCCGCTGACCGAATTCAATAACTCGCTGGTGGCCGGAGGCCTGGTACTCGGCCTGCTGCTGTGGGTTCCGCTGTTTTTTCTCGGAAGAGTAGCAGTCGGCTTTTACCGGAAGGGTGTCCGCGAAAAGCTTGCTTCCAGCAAGCTGGTCAAATCTTTCGAAAAAATGCCCTGGCTGCGAAAACTTACCACCGCAGTGCGGAAAAGTTCCACACTGTACAGGGGGTGGAACGGATGAATAAGCCACAAAAACTGCCTAACCTGTTTCGCAAACCACTAAACAGTCGGAAGCTCAATAAAAAGATCCTTAAGCGAATCTATATCGAATCTGAGCGCACCTTTCTTCTCTCGAAGCTGGAAGAAGATAAAAACGGACTTTACTCCATAGACCCGTCCACACTAAACAAGGCTGAGTTCAAACGGCTGCGTTTACTCGCAAAATCTATCAAAAAAAACAAAGGCCTGGTAACAAGCTGGAAAGCGGGGCTTGTGGTCCTGATTTTAGCGGTTACCCTTGCGTTCAACTACCTTCTGAAGGACCGGCTGATTGAGCAGGTGGCCGAACGCTACTTGCAACAGGTGTTCAAAGCAAAGGTCGATCTTCAGGAGCCGCAGCTAAAACTGCTCTCCGGCACAATTTCCTTCGACCGCCTTATAATTGCCGATGCCGAGCAGCCCATGCAAAATCTGGTAGAAATCGGTAGCAGCAATCTGGCGCTTGACACCGGACGACTGCTGTCCCGCAAGTTCATAATTCGCGAAGCTGCCTGCCGGGAAATCCGCTTTCACACTCCCCGGTCGAGTTCCGGAGCGCTGGATTTAATGGAAACGGCGGAATTCGGCCCGAATGAAGACGGTCGATCAGGTGAACAGGTGTCCGAAGCGGGTGCGATTACACAGATGGGTGCACTTGGTCTGGAAATCGGCGAAGAGGCCGGAAAAAACCTTATCGAAGCATATAAAGCATCTCTTGAATCACCGGCTCTGATAGAGTCAGCCAATCGTCGCTACCGCGAAAGCCGCCGGAGATGGGAGGATAGGTCCGCATCGGTTGAGAGTACGGTTGAAACGGTACAAAGCCGAACGGACAAGGTGCTCGAAACCGATGTAAGCTCAATCGACAACGTTTCAGAGGCCAGAACTTATTTCGAACAATTACAGGGTTTGAAACAATCGGTGCAGGCTGCTCAGAGCGAAGCGCAGGCGGCCTATGAGGAGTTTCAGGCTGACACCGGCTATATCCGAGAGACCCGCGAATCTATCAACGCGGCTATTGAAAACGATATTGAGTTTCTCGAGGAGTCGGTCGGCAGCTTTTCCACAGATTCTCTGGAAGTATTTGCCGAAACCGCAGAACCGATTCTCAGAGAAAGGTTCGGCAAGATATTCGACTATGGCGAGCGCATAACCCGCACCTACCGGCAACTGAAATCGACCTCTACAAGTAAAAAGAGCAGGTTCGAAGACAGCGGAAGAAGCGGAACTGTGGTACGTTTCCCTATGCAGGACTATCCGAAATTTCTCCTCGAGCACTTCGAAGTATCAACCGGCGCAGCGAACAGCAGTAATTTCTCCGAATTTATAATCCGGAATCTCACCGGCGATCAGGATACATTGGGAAAACCAACCACGATTGCTTTCAGTACAGCACCGGAGGCACCCAGCCTCGAATCCGATCTCGTACTCGATGCCAGAGAAAATTCCGCCTACCTGCTCGAGAGCACTACTGTCCTCACCCATTTTCCCATTGAACTGCCTGAAGGGTTGAACAGCGTTCCTATTGATTCGCTGACTGCCCAGTCCGATACCGACCTCGCGGTATCTATACAACCGGACCTCTCGGGCAAGGGAACTGCCGCGGTAAGACTATACGATATAAAGTTTGCTTTCGGCAAATCGGATTCCGAACTCGCACGGGCAATCCGGGAAATTCTCGGCGGCATAGACTCCACCGATTTGAAGATCGATTTTGAGTTTTCCGATGGAAACATCTCTGCACTTACGGTAGAATCAGAACTCGATTCACTGCTCTCGGACCGGATTGCCGACTACGCCGAGCAACGGGCCGGGGAAGCGGCGGAGCAAATCGAGGGCAGACTGTATGAGTACCTCGAAGATGAACTGGCCGTCAACGAAAAACTGAGTGAAGATCTGCGCAGTGTCGGCGCTGAACTTCTCAGTGATGTGAGAACAGCGGAAAATCTCGAGCAGTTGGTTGAAAAGGAACAACAGAAGGTCGAGGCTGAAATTCGCAAGATTCAGGACGAAGTGAAGGATAAAGCCGGTGATGCCATCAAGGACCTCGGCAGCGACCTTAATCTTCCGGGCTTCTAATTATTGGAGTATTAGATGGAACAGCTTATAGCCACTTCACTTACAATACTCTTGCCGATCCTTGTAGGGTACGGTATGCATCTTATCAGCGGTTACTTGCAGAAGAGTTTTACTAGAGAGGATTAAGCATGGATTGGAATGAGTTGTGGCAGCTGCTGTCGCCTTCGATAGGTGCTGCATTGAGCGGCGGTTCATATTACATGGCTCTGTTAGCCATTGGCATGGTTATTGGCATTCTAACCGGGTTCTTCGGAGTCGGCGGAGGCTTTCTGGTAGTCCCCATACTAAATGTACTCTTAGGGATCCATTACGAAATAGCGGTGGGCAGTAGTTTGAGCTTTATTATCGGAACCAGCTTTGCGGGTTTGCTCAAACAGCACAAAATCGGCAACGTAGATTTTAGAGTGGCCGGATACATAGTTGCCGGAAGCGTTCTCGGAGCAGTGCTCGGGGACTCTCTGCAGATGTATCTGCTCAACGGACTGGCCGGCGGCAATACCGCGCTTTTCACTGTTTTCATGCATTCCATCTTTATCGTGGTACTGGTTGGAACTATTTTCGCCATGCGAACGCCCAGAAACCCTGGCGGCAGGGCGCAGTCTCCGCTGCTGGCGCGGATCGGCCCCTCTCCGAAGTTTTACATTGAAGAATGGGGACAGCGGGGATTCAGTATTCCCGGAACCTTCCTGGTTGGCGGGCTGATAGGGGTATTTACCGGTCTGCTCGGTATCGGCGGCGGTGTACTGCTGGTACCGGTTCTGTTGGGACTATTCGGTCTTGCGCATCAAAAGGCTGCCGGTACCAGCCTGGCCATAATCTTTGCAACTGCGGTGGCGGCGGTAATCAAAAAAGGCTTTTCCGAGGTTCCGAAAGTCAGCCTCCCCCTGACCCTCACGCTTCTAATCGCCAGCGTTATAGGAGTACAATTGGGAGTGTTTTTCGTTAAGCGAGTTTCCGGCAGCGGCTTTCGCCGTTTGTTTGTGTACGTACTGCTGGCCGCCATTGCAATGATTGCAGTGGATCTGATAAGCACCTTAATAGAATTGCCTAATTAAACTAATTTTTTCAATTTAGCCTTTCGGACTAACATTTTTGTTACTATACTATTAAGTAGAGTTATTAACTTAATTCACCATATAATGTAGGACGGATATGTATATTAGTACTTCAAATCAGAAAAAGCTTGAGCTGGGTATAGGCCGGTATCAGTGTAATTGGGGCATTCACATAGCAGGTCTGTATGAAACCGAAGCCGAGCGCGATGAAATTGTAATGGGTTTTTTACATGCTGGTGATGAAAACGGAGACCTGCAGTTTTATGCTTCCACCGAAAGGAGTATGGATAATTTCAAGCAGGCATATTGCCAAAATCACCCCGATACTTGCCAGCATCTAAAAGATCCGGGTGTTTTTCAGCTCAGTACCTCTCAAAGTCTCTATTATCCTGACGGAATATTTTCTCCGTGGACTATGGACGAAAATCTGAACCATTTTTACCGTCAGAGCCAGAAAAAAGGCCGTCGCAATGTACGGGCTATCGCCGAAATGGTGTGGGCCCTGGAAGCTGTTCCCGGTACAGAAAATCTGATGGCGTATGAATCCAGATTGAACTACTTCATTCCCGGAAAACCATGGATAAGCATTTGTCTCTACAACATTACGAAATTCGACGGGGCTACCATTATGAATGTACTCCGTACACATCCCTACACATTAAACGACGGAGTGATTACTAAAAATCCTTACTTCCAAGACCCTGATAAGTGGCTGAGTGAGAATGCTCCGCAGTTTCTTAACTGCTAAGCTCAGTTTACATGAGCCCGCCCGTCGACCTGCATATTCTGCGCCTTCTGATGCAGCAGGCTGATGGCCTGATACCACATATACGCGGAGGCGCGGATATTCAGAAAGTCTAAACGGTACAGGGAGTTTTGATGATAAAACTCGAGTTTCTCCTTGTCCTGCACGTTCTCGCCGTACAAATCTTCAATCGGGAAGAACTTCACCCGACCGACGGTAGTTCGGAACTCAATTCCGGTTGGATAGAAATAGGCCCGGCCGGTATTTAAACGCTTGAGCGGTTCCGCCCGGTAGCCGCGCCAGAGGATTGCCGGCCCCTCTTCAAAAAGTGGAATTTTAGTGGCCATATCTTTACTAAGGTATTCAATGAAATATCCGATCTGCCAGTCATTCCATTCTGATATGGAAGAAAATACCAGTGGACTATTTACCGACTGCAGCAAACCGAATTCATCATAGCGTAAACTGTAGCCGCACTCCCGGCACTCGGCGGTGTCGCCTTGAGAATAAAACGAGGCGATACTCTTGCACTTAGGACAGACGAATATGGCCCGTTCAATGTACTCGGCCGGTCGTCTGCCGATAAACTTTAACTGCTCCTGCCGGTTCCACTCTTCCTCATCGTGGCCAATACGCTCCTCCATCAGCTGTTTACAGGTGTCGAGATCGATCTGTTTGAGCTCATCGGGAGTGAACACCATCTTGTACTCCATGTACACCTTGCCACGTCTCAACCCCCGGCCCCAGCGCGGCTTGGAAAGGTATCCGCCCTTGTTTACTACTCCGACCACCGGCAATTTGAGTTTATGAATAAGCCGTGCTACCGTATGCACATGGCGCAGGGAACGTCCGTCCCATGTACGCCGGCCCTCGGGAAAAACGCCAATAACCCCGTTGCGCTTAATAATGCGTATGATTTGGGCAACTGTTCGGGTATCGGTCATGAATTTGCTGGTCGGAATAGATCCGAACAACTTCATTAAAATGTAAAACAGCTTTGTGCGAAACACACTATCGGAAGCGATGAACTGAACATCATGTGGCAGAAAGATACCAATGAAAAAGGGATCCCAGAAATTCACATGATTGCCTATAACCAGATAGGGCGGCTGTAGGGTCTTTAGGTTTACCGAATCGATAACTTCAATACTGTATCGGTGTTTTAAAATCGCCAGAATAATCGGGCGGATAAACTTAATCCAAATAGGATTCGGGGTTATGGTTTTATTGCCGGCTTTCTTTTTGCCGTCTTTCTGCCCTTTCATCAGCTTACCTTTGCATCCTTGTTCTCTTTGTAGTATGCATGGTTAGGATACCAAATATGCGCAGCACTGTGCACCGCCCGTCTTTTTGATATAATCAGAAAAGAAACCACTGCAAAAATAAGATAGCCGGCACTGACTGCAACTGCTAGCCAGAACAACTGCGGGTTGCCCTTGGTTACACTATAAGCCGGAAGATTGATGCTCAGGATAAACGGAATTGCCAACAAAAAGGTGATTCCGGTAGAAAACATGTAATCCGATGCTGCGGGTGTTTCAAAATTGGGGTCGATCACTCGCAGCAATGCCAAACCGGTAGGCATCGTTCCAGTAGAAACTCCATACACCAGCAACATCCGATGGAACTGATGGTCGGTGTATATTCGCGAGCAGAACCACGGCACCAACACCAGCGCCAGAGTTCCGGCAACAAGACTAAGAATAAGAATCTGCACGATATACTGCCCGACCACCACAAGCGAAATTGCCCCGACAGCAGCGGTAACCATTATATCCACTGACAGCCCCGAAAGCCGGCTGAGGGTCGGATTGTCGAAAGTGTAATCGACATCGAGCTTCTGAGCGACAAAGCGAACCAGCATAGCCACCACTGCGGAGAATACGAAGTTGATCCCCCACAGATTTACCGCCAGCTCATACCCCAACGGTCCGATTAAAGAGAGTAAAGCGGTCAGGCCTCTCAGCAGCAGATAGCTGAGCAGATAGGTAAAAAAAACTAACCCCAGGTGAAAGGTCATCGAATCGATAGCTTCGGTTTCAGTACTGAGGTGGCTACCAACCGGTTTATTCTCGTGCTTCTGGAAAATGCCGGTGCGCACATCCTTGCTTTTTAGAATTTCAATCTGTTCCCGGTTTACCCAGCCACGGCGAATACCGTAGTTGATTAGGAACACTCCCCCAAAACAAGCCCAGAGAAACCCTACTGCCGCAAAGGTCAAACCGACTGTCCCTGCACCGGTAAAGCCCATTGGAACCCAGCCATTTCCGATCGCAAAGGCCTGCCCCGGCCCCAATACAAAGCCCAGAGGCAGTAGGAAACCAAAAGCCGGGAAGAGATTTGGGAAAATGGTCGACATGAACAGAAACGTAATCAGCAGGCCGAACAGAGCCTGCAGCGCATATTGGGAGAGCACCGATACTGATGTGGCGAAAATCGCCGACGACCCTTGTTTCTCTTTCTCGGGCACTCTACGTAAAGTCATAGCAATAAAAGAGATATTTAGAAGGTGATATACCATCTCACCAAAGCGGTCGGCTTTCAGTTGTATGATCGGAAATACATAGTTGTATAAAACAAGCAGAATAAAGCCCGCGGTGAGGGCATTCGGGATCAAATATTTTTGAAAAAAGGGCACTTTTGACCGAATGAAAGTAGATATCAACAACGCCATAGAGATAATACCTAAATCAAGAATCAAACCCCAAGTAAAATCCATATCCACCTCCATTCGGATTTACTGTAATACATCTTATGGGATAATGCAATATTTCAATGCAACAGTATTTTTAGACCCAAACCTCTTATTAACTTACTCCCCCTTATACACTTATAAACTTTCCAGTAGTTCTATGAGCTGTTCATACTCATTGGATTTATCGAAAAAAAACCGTGCTCCAAGAGCATAACTCTTGCGCCGGTTGAGTTCGGAGGGAAAATTGGTGAAGACAATAACTGTCGGTTGAAATTCCTGCGGAGTATCGAAAATAGCGTGCAAGACATCGAATCCGGAACCGTCGGGCAGATGAATATCTAGTACCAGTACATCCGGCCGAGCTGCTTTTACCTGTTGCAGAGTATCAATAACGGTGCTGGCCTCGATAATGGCGGTGATAGTCGCAGAACCGTCCAACAGCTTGCGAAAGTTCTGCCGCAGTAACTCCGAATCATCGGCTATTAAGAGCTTCATAAAAAATCATATATGATTAAGTGGATCGACGGTATCACAAAAATTGTGATTTTTTGAGTTCTGTATTCGAGTTCTGCTTCAAAAAGGAGCCCTTATTCGATAAGGTGGTTTTCCATAGCGTAATGAACCAGTTCGGTATTGGAAAAAAGATGCATCTTTTCCATCAGTTTTCTGCGATGGGTATAAACAGTATTAACACTCATATGCAGGTGTTCGGCAATATCATAGACCCGTTTTCCATCTCCGATAAGCATGAACACTTGATACTCCCTATCGGTAAGCAACCTGTGGGGTGTTTCGGAATTACTCTTCTCTAAAGTCAGTTGCTGTGTAAACTCCGAACCTAAGTATTTCTCTCCTCTCGCAACCATTTTGACCGCTTTTATCAACTCATCGGTATCTCTGCCCTTAGTAATATACCCGTAAGCGCCATTTTGCAGCGCCCGCTGTGCATAGCGTTCCTCAGGGTGCATGCTGAGGATGAGCACACGGCATGAGGATTGATATACCTTCAAGTCCTTCAATATATCGAGTCCATTCTTATCCGGCAGGGAGAGATCAAGTAACAGCACATCACATGCGGTCACTTCCAATACTCGAAACAGCTCTTCAGCAGTCCGGGCCTCCCCCACCCAAGTCAATTGGGGTTCATAATCGATGAGACGACGAAAACCGTCCCGAATGAGGTCATGGTCATCTGCAATTATTACACGAATCATACTACTCCTACGTTACATTAAATCATATATCTTTTCCGGTCTATGTCAAATCTCTGTAAAAATACTTTGACTGCCACAGGTTCCTAATTGTATGTTGTAAGCAGGAGGCTGACATGGATGGTCATGAAATAGAAGCGTATTCATTCGGCAAAATGATAGTCGACGGTCACGCTTATACAAATGATTTAATTCTGTATCCCGATTCTATCCAGACTTCTTGGTATCGACAAAAGGGGCACGGCCTTTCCATAAATGACATTTCCGAGGTAATCGAGCGAAAGCCCGATGTCTTAGTAGTAGGAACCGGGGCTTCAGAGCAGCTACATATCTCCGAAGAAACAACCCAAAAACTATTAGATTTCGGAATAGAAATTGTCGCCGCACCGACCGACCGCGCGGTTAAATATTACAACCGTCTCAAATCGAAAAAACACACCATAGGTGCGTTCCACCTTACCTGCTAGTATTAATACGCGCTCCCGCCGGCCAAATTGGTGAACTGGTCTTCCACGTGCTCGATTAGTCGATTTCGCACCTGCCGCGCAGATTTATCCGGGCTTTCTTCAAACACTCTATTCAGCGAAATCGGCGTTCCTACGCTTATGCTCACTGCGCTCCTACGGGTGTGCACGCGCTGGCCGATAGTACCGCCCTCTAAGCGGTTGACCGCATCGAGCAAGTTGAGTAGAAACTCGATATGCCGGTTTACATCTGCACTTTGCAGGGCGTATTCGGGTTGCAGGTAGGCCAACAAGTCTACAACCTCCAGGTGGCGGGCGAACAGTCCGGCCTCTGCGGCAATGTAATCGTGCAGTTCGCGGTCCAGGGGGGATTTCGCAGTTCGGTTGTTCTCGTCTTGCACAAAAATTCGGTTCCAGCCGGCCATCCGAACTATATAGATTCGGGGAGTGAAGCCCCGGGGCGGATGGATGATTCCCAGGCGCCGCTCCTGCAATTTCAGGATTTCATCAACTAAGTGTTCAACCCGTTTTCGACTGCAGTCCTCCAGCCGGATGTTGGCATGATGCGGGCCGAGGGCATAAATTCCGTAGTAGCGCGAATAAAACGACTCAATTTTAGAAAGCAGCCGAGCCCCGATTTCATGCATGCGCTGCTGCACCGCCGCCGAATTCTGCAGCCCCGTCTTGACATCAAGGCCGGTTTCCCGACTAAGGGTATCGATCAATTCGGCCCGGATGTTCGCACCATCTTTCCCGTAATGGTAATATTGGGAGATCGGCAGAACACGCACTTCCCGGTTCTGCCCCGCCTGTTCTGCATCATTCCGGGCCCACAATGCCAGCTGTGCAAACCCGGGCTCGATAGCGGAAACCATTTGATTATGGTAGGTAACCTGCCCCTCCGGCGCCAGCGCAATCGGATACAGGCCCTGCAGCATGGAGCGCCGCACCACATCAAGCCCTTCACGGTCCAGTTTGCGGTGGTGCACCGGTATGCCGCCGAGCCGGCTAAACAACCACTCCAGGTGTTTTCCGCCCCATACGGGCACTCCCCGGCCGTATAAAAAGTGGGCATGCGGGCGGCGCGGATATCCTATTCCACGTTTTTTTGCGTGCCGCTGCAGCAGATTGTTGAACAGATAGAACATTACCTGTGCATCGTGTACATGCACATGGCGAAACACAAGAATGAGTTTACTCGAGCCGCTAAAAAAGCGCTGGAACTCCTGCGCGATTGTGTCAATATTCAGGGGCGGTCGAACGGTTAGATGCAGGACCGACCGTAAATACACCGGCGCGAAGGCTCGGGCGCACTTTAACACCCACAAGTTCAAGCGCGGAGGAACAAAGCGCAGTATTCCGCGTACTCGGTTTACCTTAAATTTCATATAAAACCTACTCCGCTTCAGCATTCATAACCCCACACTATACACGATTATGAAACGCTTGTGAAATTAAAATCATCTGTGACGGATAGCGGCTCCTATGCAATTGGCTGAGCCCGCTCAATAATATGCTTATAGGGACACAGCATCATTTGTTTCATTTTTAGTAGGATTTTTTTCTGAGCAATGGAATTTTGGAAAGGAGCGCAGCATCGCAACCATTCGCGTTATATTCGACTCCTGGTATGGAATGTCAGCGACTATACACACTTTTTATGTGGTCAGTACCGGCTTGGAAGCTGAGACCAGTTCTCCCAACTCGAAAGGTGTATGCCGTACAGCCGCAAAGGCCGGCGCTATCGGAATTCTGCTTATGGCTGCTTCCTCCCACTTCGAAAAAAGTTCATCGATACTCGCGCGCACTTGGGGTTTGGTGAGATCATTCAGGTGGGCCGGAATACCTCCGAGGTAATTCATGTCTAAATCATCGCAAATCGAATGAATATAGTTATATGGACGGTATGATCGTAAAAATGTATTGAAGTGCTCAGAGCAGCCGTGTACTTTCCTTTAAAATAGTGCTCGGCGCTGCGCTCAAAGATAAGCTCGATAAACCGCATGTAACGGGAGTGTACCAGGAGAAAATAGACGGGAAACGCCCATAACACGAAATCGGCTGCTGCTATTACGTCCAATACTCTAGCAAAGGCGGATTCATTCTTCTCGAACAGCTGTTCTTGCTGGGATGCATTTATGAAGGTAAACTCATGCTCCGGGAATCGTTTCTGCCAATAGGCGATATACTGCATAGTCACGCTCTGCGGACCCTTCGGGCTAACGTTCAATACTAAGATCTTCATTCTTGAAACTCCTTTTCCAATTCTCAATTAGGTCGGGATTTTTTTCACGCAATAGCGTCATAAAAATGAGTTGTCCGCCGATGTCATGCAGTAGCTGCCGCTCCTTTTTCGGATCATTCTCGCTTATATTCATATTGTTTAAAGTGCACAGACCGTGTGTATATAAACATATCCTGAAACAGTTGTTTCAGGGGCTGATCGCTCGAATCCCGCAGAAACCAATCCCGCCGCATTTTTTCCAGCAGAGGTTGCAGAAACCTATTGTCATCAGATAAATTCCAGCGCTTTCTGCCGCTGGTAAAGAACAATGTAAACAAATGGAGTTCCTCCCTTGCACAGCGTAAATATCCCATACCTATTGAAAGGAACTCACTCTCATCGTCTTTCGCATCCAGCATAAAACTGAGTACGTACGGGGTATACTGCTCTATCACCGCTTCAACTACAGCTTCAATAGAGGCAACGATAAATCGGCTGGGTAGAACCTCCGATTGCCTGCGCAATGCTGCGTGCATTCAGTTTTTCGATCCCATCATTTCTAATTATTTGACCGGCCGCGGACAAAATCATCTCTTTTGAATACGTTATTCCCGGTGGCATACAATACTATCCTTTAATCTTTAAAAAACACTTGTTATGTAACACCTGTTTTTTATATTTTCAATCACCTTATTGTATAATTGTCCAACTTCACGTAAAACTAACCGCTGCTGAAGAAAAACAAAACAATGCTGGGATACTTACTACTACATGAGTGCATTAAAAATAAGGACTTCATATAGTCCGCAAAAAGCAGCTGTGCTGCAACGGGTAGTTAATTATCTTTGGAAGTGTGAAAAACCTGTCCGTGCAGCCGATATAGCCAAAATACTCGGCCTGCCGCGCAGCTCCGTCGACAACATCATCATAACACTAACCTATTACGAGAACCGTCTATACGAAACCGATGATGGAAAATACGGTCTGAACAAAGACCTGATGGGAAGGTTCATCGATTTGCCGTTGCCTGACCGCAGAACCACCTACAGCACCGGATTGAGGCCGGGAACACTACGAGCAATATCTTACTGATCTTGTTTATAGAAATGTGTGTGCTACAATGTATACATGTATGCAGAGTATCAACAGCTTCAGGCCAGTAACGCCTTTGCAAAAGCCCGTAACCGGGGACGGCGGGAGTTAAGCTCTGGCAGCGCCGTAACCAGCGAGTTCTCACACTGGAAGCAGTACTGGCACATGCTGCCTACGGCAGCGAATCGTATATCGGGTTGCGCGAGGTTGAAGTCCGCAAGATAATCGGCACCGAAAACCGCAGTAACGACTATTCCAGAAATTTCTATCCTCTGCATAAATGGATGACCGCAAATTGGAGCAAGATATACGCCCTAATAGTCTCCGGAAAAATCTTCGACCCGGTTCAATTGATAGAGTACGGCGGCTACTATTTCGTAAGAGACGGAAATCATCGGATTTCAGTGGCAAAATATCAAAACAGAGAGTATATTTCAGCCGAAGTGATTCGCTATAACCTGCCTTTCAGACTTCCGGCAAATTTGCATTACGGTAATCTGAAACTGCTGGAAGAAAAGTATAATTTTCATCAGAAAACCGGTGTATTTCATATACTGTCGGATAAAGAGTTTTACGTACACTGCCCGGCCACCTGGCGCTGTCTGACAACCGAACTCTGCAACTACAACCGGGAATGGTTCATCCGCAGATTCAATCGCCCGCGCCTACTCCGAATACAAGTTCGAATCCGAACACAAGAAGGATTGGCCCCACACCTACGTCGATTTTTGTAAACACTACTACAAAGATATTTTGGCCGGCCGAATCGGTGTTGATCATGCAGTGCAAGAATACTTTTCCTGAGTTGTAATTTAACTCATTCCTATATTTACTACAAACGGACCGCTTTCGGTGATAAACGGCAGGCCGATAATCGGTACGTCTACCGGCCAGTCGAGGCGGTGGTTGCGGCCCTGCACCACTACCGGCGGTGATATTCCTACATCGTAGCCCTTGTCGGCCAGTTCGCCCAAGGCATTGCCGGAAATGATATTGGTTATTTCTCCGACCATCTCATTTACCAGCTGTTCCCGCTCCTCCTCATTCTTATATTTGAGGCCCGATTTCTTCAACAGCTTATTGGAGAGATGCCGCGGAAACCGTATAACCACCAGCCCAAAATGATTGCCCAAAATACTGATTATACCGGAGATTTCCCAGCGGTGATTTTTGAGGCGGTTTTCCTGATACAGCTCGCCCGGCTCGGCGGTGAGTTCAAACATCTGGTGAAAGATTTGAATAGTAGATTTAAGGAACGGATTAATCAGCTGAGCATCCATACAGCACCGAATGCAGCTTAGCCGCTTCGTATTTTGATGTCAACATCGATTGGCACCTCGTCACCCCCCCCACAGAATAAGACTTAACAGATGCTAAGCAGAGTTGCGTCGACGCAACTTTTCTCATATTGTTGTTTTATTTCAGCAATTCTAAATTTGAAAATTTTATTAAAATTTTCAAATTTAGAATGCTCACATTTGGTTTAAGATGAGCAACTTAGCTTAAAGATTTTGATGTAATTCTAATTTTGGAAGGTATAGAGCTTCCAAAATTAGAATTACTATTTTTATTTATGGTTTTATTGTAATCTTGCTTAAAATGTGAAAAAATTTAGATTAAACGAAGAGGAGTACCATATGAAAGCGCGGAAAATAGTAATTCTCATACTTGCCCTGGTACTGATTGTCCTTGCGGTCCAAAACGTCAGTGCCTATGGCTATCGGCAGTCGCGGATCGGTTTTGGAGTCGGTACACCGAACGCCGTTATCATTTACCGGCCGGCGCCCTTTGACTTTCGCGGTGGCTACGATTTCAGCGAAGGCAACCAGTTTATTTTTTTCAGTGGCGACTGGCGGCCCACCGGCAACATTCCGCTGACCGGCCCGCTGTATTTCTATTTCGGTCTGGGCGGTTATGCAAAATTCTACCCCGAAGCGGAGGACTCGGAGGACTGGTTTGAAGGCGGTACCCGCCTGCCGATCGGACTGAGCCTGATGTTTTTAGACAATGTGGCCGAGCTGTTTTTCGAAGTGGCCCCGGGTTTTGATTTGTATCCGAAACCGGCCTTTTCGGATGATCCGGTGCAGCTGTGGGCCGGACTGACCTTCGCTATCCGCTGAGGTTTATGAAGCGCCGTTACATGAAGGGGTACTTCACCGGTGAGGGGGTCGCCGGGGCAACGGTGAAAGTCGTTGTGCTCATGCGCGACCTCCTTATTTTCATCGGCGGGGTGTGGTACTTCGAGTTCAAAGCCGATTATCAATTCCCCGCCGAAGAAAATCTACTGCTCTATTTCGTAGCTATACCGATTATCTGGTCTACCCTTATCCATATCTGGACCAGCAGCAGCTACGGCGAGCAGCGCAGTCTGTTTATGCACCTGTTTACCCACCTGATAGCCGTACTCCAATTAATAGCTACGGTATTCCTTATCAGCGCCACCCTCAATACCATCGCCGGTAATCTGGATACCCTGGGAAATGTGCTATTCCACTTCGTTGGCTGGACGGTGATTGTTTCGCTGATTTATTACGATATGGTGGATATTAACAGGGCGCCTTAATTTAGTTCGCGAATGAATCTACGCAGTGCAGTGTTAATGAGGGTTTGACATCCGGTTTTTTCCTCGGCTGCTTTTTTCTTAAAATACATAACTATATCGTCACCCAGCCGTATGGTGGTAGTTATCTTTTTGGGTGCATAAAACCGGCCCCGTTGGCCGCCGGAAAAATCGTACTCCGGCGTGTTCACATTGTCGCCGCTCATTGGCCGTTGCCTCCCATGCCGATATTATTCGAATAACTTTATCTCCCTGATAGATGAAATAGAGTTGCACTACCACTATAAGTATATATCATTTACATCGTAACTACATTATTGAGAATTCATTTAAAAACCTTGTGTATATCCAGCAGCGCCGTTTATCATTGTAATAGAAAGATAAAATAAACAAGGGAGAGACGGTATGCAGACAGGCGAAGGCAAAGGCTTAGCAGTACTGACCAGCGGGGGCGATGCCCAGGGGATGAATCCGGCGGTGCGGGCGATCGTACGTACCGCGATTAAGTGGGGATTCGTGCCCTATGGAGTGTACGAGGGCTACCAGGGGCTGGTTGACGGCGGCGAGTATATAATACAGATGGACTGGAGTTCGGTCGGTGGAATTCTGCACCGCGGCGGTACTGTGCTCGGATCGGCCCGCTCGAAGGATTTTCGCGAAAAAGAGGGTCTGATTCGGGCCACGAAGAACCTGGTGGAACGGGACATTACCAACCTAATCGTTATCGGCGGGGACGGCAGTTTGAGCGGGGCCAATGAGTTTCGCAGCCTGTGGTCGGAGCATCTCGACATACTGGTAGAACGCGGAGAGATAAGCGCCGAACAGCGGGAGCGCAACCGTTACCTGAAGCTGGTGGGGCTGGTGGGCTCGATCGACAACGATATGTTCGGCTCGGATATGACCATCGGAGCCGATTCGGCATTGCACCGGATTACAGAAGCCATCGATGCCATTACCAGTACCGCTTCCAGCCATCAGCGGGCCTTTGTAATCGAGGTAATGGGGCGCAACTGCGGCTACCTGGCCCTGATGAGCGCCCTGGCCACCGGGGCCCAGTGGGTGCTGATTCCGGAGAACCCGCCGGACGTCGAAAACTGGGAAGAGCGGATGGTCGAGGTGATGAAGGAGGGCCGCGATGCCGGGCGGCGCTACGGAATTGCCGTGGTGGCCGAAGGGGCCCGCGACCGCGACGGAAACCCGATTAGCGCCGAGCATGTAGTGAATGTACTGAAGGAAAAACTGACCCCGGACACCCGCCTGACGATTTTAGGCCATGTGCAGCGCGGGGGTTCGCCGAGCGCCTTCGACCGCTATGTGAGCACTATGCAGGGTTACAAGGCGGTCGAAACCATCAGCGAGATGAAAGGCGACGATCCGGCCCAGCTAATCGGGATGCGCAAACACTCCAATGTAGCCTCGCCGCTGATGGAGTGTGTGCACGAAACCCGCTCTATCAAGGATGTGATAGAAAAAAAACAGTACCCCGCAGCGATGAAGATGCGCGGCGGCAGTTTCTCCGATTCCTACGATACCTTCCGCACCATGATCAGTGCCCTGCCCCGCAACCCGGTCGGTGAGGAGAAGCGGCTGCGCCTGGCGGTGCTGCACGGCGGTCCGCCCTCGCCCGGCATGAATGCGGCTGTGCGGGCAGCCGTACGCATAGGTTTGGACAACGGCCATCAGATGTACGGAATACACAATGGCTTCGAGGGACTCATTGACGGCTCTATTTCCAAAATGCAGTGGATGAGTGTTGACGGCTGGGCCCCACAGGGCGGCAGCGAGCTGGGAACCAACCGCCGTATTCCCACCGAAGAGGAGCTGCCGCTGGTGGCCAAGCACCTGCGGGCGAAGAAGATCAATGGGCTGTTGATGATCGGCGGCTGGGACGGCTACGTGGCGGCCCACTATCTGTACAGCCGGCGCGAGGAGTATCCCGAGTTCAACATTCCGATTATCTGTCTGCCGGCAACCATCAACAACAACCTGCCTGGTTCGGAGTTGAGTATAGGCTCGGATACCGCCCTGAACACCATTATGGAGGCGGTGGATAAAATTAAACACTCGGCCGTGGCCTCCCGGCGGGTGTTCGTGGTCGAGGTAATGGGCCGCTACTGCGGCTATCTGGCCCTGCTGAGCGCCCTCTCAACCGGGGCCGAGCGGGCCTACCTGCCCGAAGAAGGGGTCATGCTGAAGGACCTGCAGGAGGATATCGCTACCCTGGTGAAGGGGTTTCAAGGCGGCAAGCGGCTGGGGCTGATGATACGCAACGAAAACGTGAATGAGTACTATTCGGCCGATTTTATGCAGTCGGTCTTCGAGCAGGAGGGCCGGGGCCTGTACGATGTGCGCCGGGCTATTCTGGGTCACCAGCAGAACGGCGGCGACCCGAGCCCCTTCGACCGCATCCAGGCCAACCGGCTGGCCAAGCGCTGCATGGAGCTGCTGTTCGGCGAAGCTGCCAAGAAGAAGCCTAAAAGCCATATGTGCGGCCTGGCCGACGGGCAGGTGAAGTTTCACCCTCTGGAGAATTTCTACGAGATGGTGAACGAGGAACTGCAGCGCCCGAACTTTCAGTGGTGGCTCAAAATTCGTCCGGTAGCTAAAACACTGGCCTCGGAGGACACCCCCCTGGAGTACACCGAGCTGTAGCAATGGATAAAACTGCACAGCAGTCTTCGCAATAGTTTGCCGGCAGCCCGCATCCGGACCAGATGAGTTAGCACCGTCCCCCGCGCGCCTGCCTCCGCCCGCTGCTGTTCAGCAGACCGACCTGCGGTTTGGACTGTAGCCCGCCCCGCAGGACCAACAGCAACAGCAGCGGCACGGCCGTCCCGGGCAGGGTTTGTGCAACGACCGGAATTAACACCAAGCTCACAAGCGCTGCTGCGCCTGCACAGACTGCATACCAGCGCCGAAAGCTGAACAGGCTACTGGAGGGGGGCATCTTTTTTATGAATAAAAATCCCATTATTACGTGGGTCGGCCAGGCCCAAAGCAGGTGCCAGTTGGCGCTTGTCATGATGTAACCGGAATAGCTCCACAGCAGCAGGCTGGAGATACCGACTACCCCGGCGGTAAAGAACAGCACCGCATCCAGAATGCGCAGGGCCGGACTTTGCAGACCCGCGTTCCGGCCCCCACGCGCAACACTGAGCCATAAGGCGGCCGCCAGGAGCAGCCACAGGACCAGAGCTGTGAGGTGCGCCTGCAGCGGATTGATGTCTTCGGGGAGAATCGTGGTTCCATTGCGGCCCTCGTAGACATAGCGCTCGCCGCTCATCAGCGGCCGCCCCTCCAATTCGGCGGCCGCGACGGCCTGCATCAGTTGTCCGGGCAGGTACAGGCGTCGCCCGCGCTCCGGTATGCCGTCGGTGGGGCTGCCCAGCATGAGATTGATACCGAATTGTACAAAGGGCTTCTCACTGAGGTACGGCTCAATGGCCCGGCGATAACTTTGGGCCGGCCGCTCGGCAAGTTTGAAATCGATATCCTTTCCGAAAATTTCCCAGAACAGCTCTCTCACCCGGGTAGTACAGTTGTCGTGAAAAAAGTCGTATATGTAGATGCGGTTTTCAGGGCGGGCGTTGAACTCCAGG
This sequence comes from uncultured Sediminispirochaeta sp., assembly GCA_964632675.1. GTDB lineage: Bacteria > Spirochaetota > Spirochaetia > DSM-16054 > Sediminispirochaetaceae > DSBN01. The sequence continues at coordinate 13,003 of CAZWDV010000015.1, read as the reverse complement.
TACTCGAACACCGCCTGGCGTTGGCCCTTGTCCAGCAGCAGGTCCTGTTCATAGATGCTGCGGTTTTCGTAGTTGCGGTAGAAGTCGTATGCCCGGGCGGTGCGGATTACTCCCAGCATGAAGGGAAGCTTTCCGGTGACAAAGCGCGGTACAAAGCTGGCATCGAAGGGCACCGACGACTGGCCGTAGTTGTACAACAGATCTATTTGATGCACCGGATCTTCCACCCGGATTGCGGTGTGGCCAAACATCGAATAGAGCGCTTCGCCGGGAAATATGGTTACCATTTTCAGGCTCGACTGCCCGGAGAGCTGCAGAAACTGCGGTTTGGCGGGTTTGGCAGGTTTAGCCGGGCCGGTGGGGTTCCCCGGGCCCGCCGGCAGTAGAACCGGCAAAAGAAGTGTCAGCAGCATACACAGGGTCAGCAGAACGGTGAATTTCAATTCAATTTTCATCACGCTCCTACCTTACTGAAGTGCCGCCGTTTTGGCAATGTTATTGTGATTGGGATTCGGTAAGTTCTTTGTAAGTAATTTTACTAGTAATCATAAGTTTTACTTGACCCGCTATGAGTATTGCACATACAGTGTTTAATAATGACCCTGTATAAACCCGAAAACTATCAGGAGATATTCGAACATACCGGCACTGCGATTGCACTGATAGACTCACAGCATACAATTCTCGAAGTAAACCAGGAGTTCGTCAGGCTGGCCGGCTTCAGTAAAGGTGAAATCGAAGGGAAGCTGCAGTGGACCAGTTTTATTCATGCAGATGACCGTGAGCTCATGCTTACCCGGCATGCACAAAGGCTGAGTTCGAAGGGCGATCCGCCCGCCTCCTACGAGTTCAGATTTATTGATAGGGCGAACCGGGTACACGATATCTTTCTTACTGTAACTGTACTCACGCCGAGTCAGCACTCCATTGTCTCCCTTTTTGATGTCAGTGAGTACAAACGGTACCAACATGTGCTCGAACGCAGATTGAAACTGGAAAAGATCATCGCCGAAAACTCACAGAACTTCATCCGCTCTAAAGGGACTGAGGTAGATGCAGCCATTCAACAGGTGCTGAAAGCAATCGGAGAGTTTGCCGGAGTCGACCGGAGCTATGTGTTTATGTACTCCGAGGATGAGAAGTTCATGAGCAACACCCACGAGTGGTGCGCTCCGGAGGTTAGGCCGCAGATCGAACGTCTGCAGGACCTGCCGGTGCACAATTTTACCTGGATCGACGAGGAGCTGCGGGCCGGAAGATTCATCAATATTACCGACTTAGAAGATCTTCCCCCGGAGGCACACCTCGAAAAAGAGATTTTACGGGAACAGGATATCCGCTCGGTAGCGATAGTTCCTCTGCTGTTCGGGGGGCAGCTGCACGGGTATTTGGGTTTCGATTCCACCCGCCTCACGGTGCATTGGAGCAAAGAGGATTTTCTCTTGCTGCAGACAATCGGCAACGCAATTATCAATGCTTATGTGCGTTCGAGGCTGGAACACCAGTTGAGACAGTCTAACAAAATGGATGCCATCGGTCGCTTTGCCGGAGGGATTGCCCACGATTTCAATAATATTCTGGCAACAATTCAGGGGAACAGCCAGTTACTGCTGTATGCGCAGGGTCTTACTACTAAAGAAATGGAACTGGTGGATACGATTAATCATGCCACCGAGAGCGGAAGCAGTCTGACCCGGCAACTGCTGGCCTTCAGCCGGGACGAACCCTTATCTGCCCAGGCAATTGAGGCCGATACAGTACTGCAAAAGACTGTTCGAATGCTGAAACGGCTCCTGCCTGGACGGGTTGAGGTAAAAACCGCCTTTGAGAGTACTCACAACCGTATCGTAATGGACCCGGCTCAGATGGAACAGATACTCATGAATTTAGTACTCAACAGTGCGGATGCAATTTCCAGCAACGGCACCATTTGGGTTCGTACTGAAAACAGTCAACTGGATGAAAAAAGTATTATTAACGGCCACAGCATCGTATCGGGACTGTATTTGCTGATAACTGTGCAGGATACCGGAATGGGAATGTCACCCGAGACCCTCGATAAGGCCTTAGAACCCTTTTTTACTACTAAGGGACCCAATAAAGGTACCGGACTGGGGCTTTCAACGGTCTACTCTATAATTCGTCAGAACTCGGGGTATATGGAAATCTACTCCGCTCTTGAGAAAGGCACCCGCGTAGATATTTACCTGCCGGTTCTCACCGGTTCTCACTGACGACGTGTCCGAATGACACGTGCAGAATTTTCTGAAACGAACTGCTACGCACTACTTCACCCGGGATATTGTGAAAACTTTTTTCCCCGATGGTGAATGAAACCTTTATATCGTCACCCTGGAAAAAACGTTTTTCGGGGTTTTCAATTTTGCAGCCCCCGCGACTCAGATCGTACATTTGGACCTTGAGGTGCGCTTCACGATGTTCGATCGGCGCGATATAGGCGTTGATGTGTACCGGCTTGCGGCGGCTTTTGCGTCGCTGAACCGGAATTTCGGCAATAAGATTTTCGGTTTGTCCCATTTTCGTTTTTTTAGTAATACTCTCGAGCAGCTCCTTATCGACCTCGTTTTCGCGGGCATATGCGTTCAAACTGTCGTGAAAGGCCTGATAATTTGCCAGTAAGAGATATTTCTTATCGGGGTTCTTCAAATACCGGCTGATATCCTCGAGCAGGGCCGTTTCTTCATCGCTCAGTTCATAGATTCGGCACAGGGAGTCCCACTTATCCGTGAGAAACCGCCGGGCTTTGCGCTGCTCGCTCTTTTTTCGCAGCACTCCGGCAATAACGAGAAATGCAAAAAAACCGAACACCACTCCCAGAAATATGGCGGTCTCAAGCGGTGAGGTGCGCAAATCCCGGGTAAACAGCATACGCAGTATTTCATCAACTTTTTCCATTACTTAACTCCTGTTTTAAATTTACTACAAACAGACAAGACTTTACAAGTGTATACAATTGTATAATTTGTGGCACCAACGGCAGCAAATTTACAGGAATTCTGTGAACACCCGATTTTAGCACATAATTTTTTATGATTATTTTTGTCATATTTAATCACTAGCAGTATATTTAAACCACTATATTAAGGAGGAATCTATGCGCCGAATAGTGGTATATATTTTTATAATCGTTTTGGTAACCGCCGGATTTGTGGTCCTGCCCCTGAGCGGCAGCGGAACCAGCGAGAAAGAAAACGGTGAGTTCGTGGAATCGACCGAACCGGGTAAAGGCAATTCGAACAGTGGTTCGGACGAAGACGCCGCGGGCGAAAACCGGGTCGATCCGTTTTCGGAGGCGGAACTGCAGTATCTCGAGCCCTATGACACTGCCATTTTTGCCGGGGGCTGTTTTTGGTGTTTGGAGCACCCTTTTGAAAAACTGGTCGGGGTAGCCGAGGTAATTTCCGGCTATACCGGCGGCAGCAGAGAGAATCCGACCTATCGTGAGGTGGCATCGGGCCGGACCGACCACCGCGAAGCGGTAATAGTGTACTACAACGAGGATGTGATCAGGTATGAACAGCTCTTGGAAGTGTTCTGGAGAAATATTAATCCCACCGATCCCGGCGGCCAGTTCGCCGACCGCGGTGGCCACTACGCCACCGGCATCTTCGTGCAAAACGAGGAGCAGCGGCGAGTCGCCGAAGAATCGAAGCAAATGATGGGGGCCAGCGGCCGCTTTGACAAACCGATAGTAACCGAAATCGTAACAGCCGGTCCGTTTTATCCGGCCGAGGAGTACCACCAAAATTACTACATTAAAAGCGCCGATGCCTACAAGCGCTATTACGGAGGTTCGGGCCGGGGTAGTTTTATCGCCGAATTGTGGAGCAGCACCAAAACTCCCCAGGGCTTAGATACGGTAGAGGGCCGCTGGAACAACTTCGATAAAGAAGCCCGTCTGTCCGAGCTCAGCTCTCTGCAGTATAAGGTAACCCAGGAAGAAGGTACCGAACGGGCATTCGACAATGAGTACTGGGACAACAAGGCCGAAGGTATATATGTTGATATTGTCAGTGGAGAACCCCTGTTCAGTTCCACCGATAAATACAAATCCGGTACCGGATGGCCGAGCTATACCCGTCCCATCGACCCGGACTACGTAACGTATCACGAGGACTTTTCCCTCTTTTCCGAGCGGATAGAGGTACGCAGCCGCTTTGCCGACAGCCATCTCGGCCACGTGTTCCGCGACGGGCCGCAGCCTACCGGTTTACGTTACTGCATGAACTCGGCCGCTATGCGTTTCGTACCGAAGGAGGAAATGAAATCCGAAGGCTATGAACAGTATCTGGTGCTGTTTGAAGAATAGGCGATAAGGGGCTCAGGAGTCAGTGGCTCTATGAAGCCCCGCCTAGGAGGGGAACTTCCAGGAGCAGGCACCGACCGTCTTTACTCTGCCCGGCGGCGGGCCGTCTGCTGCAGCTGGGCAAGAATTTCGCGTACAGTTTCGTGCCACATACCGCCGGTATACCACTCCGCCATTGTCTCGAGAAAATTTCGATAGAGCTTGGCAAACTCTTTGGCGGCGGCCTTATCCTGCGATTGCTTGTCGTACAGTTCCATCAATCGGGGATTTTGCGCTTTCCAGTTGTCCTTCTGCTCGGCCACCTTGGCCGGAGCTTCGATCCAGCGCAGCAGTTCGTTCCCCTCGCCGTCCCATAGCGACACGGCGGGGATATGGGTATCGCCGTCCTGCTCATAGCGCTGCTTCAGTTGTGCGAATTCCGAGCCCCGAAATACCCGTAACGGTATATCCACACTCTCGAAAAGCTTTTTGAGTATGGGCATATTGCAGATCCAGTCGCCGCACCAGTCCTCGGTATTCACGGTGGCCCTTACCGGTTGGGCAAAGCCGGCGGCCACTGCCCGCAACGACTCGGTATCAGCCTGCGCCGGACTGTCCGATGATTCAGCCTCTTTCATAAGCTTGCGCACCAGTGAACGGTAATGGCGCAGTTCTTTCAAATAGTTATCGACGGTTAGTCCCTGCTCAAAGTAATCGTTTGTCATTTTTTCTAAGTAGTCCATATACACTAAAGATAGGTAACGCAGCCGCAATGATCAAGCGCTGAACTAAAAAACCGGCTCAGTTCATCTCTGCCAGTAACCGCAGCCCCTCTAGAGTAAGCCAGGGAACCTGTTCATCAATGCATTCGATATGGGGAGCCAGTTTCCCGACCATACCTCCGGTGGCGATAACCCGCGGAGTGCTGCCGAGTTCGGCCCGCATTCCGCCAACAATTCTTTCCACCAGGCCGACGTATCCGTACATCAGGCCGGACTGAATGGCCCCCAGAGTATCCGTCCCGATATAGGCGGGGGGAAAATCGAGGGGGATGTGCGGCAGCTGGGCCGTATTCATCGCGAGGGCCTGCATCGCGGTTTGCAAACCCGGGGCTATCGAAACTCCACGTACCTGTCCGTCTGCATCCACGGCAGTGAAAGTCAGCGCCGTACCAAAGTCGATTACGATTGCGTCCTTTTGATACAGCCCGTGGGCGGCCACCGCATTAGCCAGCAGATCGGCGCCCATCTCACGCGGATTCTCAGTACCGAATTTGAGCCCTGTATTCAGCTGCACCGACACCAGCAGCGGCGCGGCCCCGCCGAAACGCTGGAGCACCGTATACATGCTGGCAGTGAGGTCGGGAACCACACTGCTCAGTACTGTCCGCGACACATCGCCGAACTCAATCGCATGCTCCCGAAAAAGCGAACGCAGCAGCAGCCAGTATTCATCCACAGTACGGTCGGTCACAGTCGCCAGGCGCCAGCGGGCGCGCCACTGTTGGCCGGAGTAAAGTCCAATCACTATGTTCGAATTTCCTACATCTACTGCGCACAACATATTTTGACTCCTTTTATCTATATCTTTTACAAAAGTCTGCTCCTGTTATACCATGCATCATGACTGAAGAAAAACTGCGTCGCGCCGATAAGCGCATGAATCCGGATCAGGCTTATAAAGAACTCACCCATGGAGAGTATGGCGTCCTGGGACTTGTAGATGAACAGGGGTATCCATATACGCTGCCACTGAACTACTGCGTAGAGCAGCAGACCATCTTTTTTCATGCGGCCCAGGAGGGCCGAAAACTGCACTGTATCAAGGCCGAACCGCGGGTTTCATTTTCCGTCATTACTCATCATTCGGTGCAGCCGGAACGCTTCACTACGTACTACCGGAGCGTACACGTAAGCGGGCGGGCGCGGATGGTCGAAAACCCAGCCGACAAGCGGCACGCATTGCGGCTGCTCGCGGAAAAATACTCCCCCGGTTTTGAGGAGAGCGCCGGAGAGTATATCGAGAAGGCCTCCGAACACACCGCGGTATGCGCTATCGAAATAGAAACCCTGACCGGCAAGCTGAACCCGCCGGAGTGACGGCCAGACCGCCCACCGGGGCAACCGTGGGCGGCTGCACTGCCCTGGCCCTCCAGCTCGCACAGCTGCAGCAGCTGGTGGATGGTACCGGTACCCAGGATGATTAGCTTACTCATGACTCTTGGCCCGGCTGTCCCTCCGGGCCGTCGGTCGGGCCAGCCGGATTATGCTGCAGAAAGGTGCCCTGCTCCAGTTCGGTGAAGGCCTGTTTGAGCTGATGGCGGGTGTTCATTACGATCGGCCCGTACCAGGCAACCGGATCCCTCAGGGGAAGCCCGGAGACCAGCAGGAAGCGGGCGCCCTGATCGCCGGCGCCGGCGGTCATCCACTGCACTCCTCCGGCCTTGATAATCCCGCTGTTACCCAGGCTGTCGCCGTGCTCCACGCTGCCGGCCAGCATATAGGTGATGGTTTCAATCCCGCGGTGCGGATGCCAGGGAAAGCCGGCCAGGTAGTCCTCCGGATTATCTCCCCGGAAGTCGTCCAGCAGCAGGAACGGATCGTAGCTATCGGTGTCCTGAAAACCGAAGGCCCGGTGCAGATGCACCCCGGCCCCTTCCATGGTCGGTTTGGCTTTGGCCATTTTTTTTATTTTACGTATCCCTGCTTGCATTGTTCCCCCTATCTCCCCCCTGTGTGAATGATAGCGGGCCGGCCCCACCTTCGCAAGTTGGATTGTTCAATTACAGCAATTCTCATTTTGGAATTGACTTGTACTCCAAAATGAGAATTGCATCTAAATTGTTAACCAAAGTTGGTTGTGCTACACAATCTGAGCATTCTCAGTTTGAAATTTATTTCAAACTGAGAATTGCTGGTTCAATTGTGTATTTGTAAAAATCCGCATCCCGGGTTATTCTGTATGCATCAGAAACCGAAATGTTGCAGTTTAATATCCTCAGGAAAAGACAGTTTAGACAGGATCCCCTCTCAGCGGCAGTACTGCCGATCACACTGCTGCTGCATCTAACAGCGTATCTGCTGTATCTTTCCGGCAATTCCGCCTCTGACTACACCTGGATCCTGGATGCTTTCGAATGGCATTTTCAGATCCTGCTGGCCCTCTCGATTCTGCTGTCCCTTCTGTGCAGCATTTTTTCTAACAACGCTATCTTCTTGCTGCTGTTTCGCCTGGGGCTGTTTTTTTTGCTGGCATATCCCCTTGGACTCACCAGTAATGTAGTGCTGGTACTGTTAATTTTATCCCTGTTTGAGATAGTGGTATATCTCCCCCTCATACAGGCGGTTGGATATATGGCCGGGGTGCTGCTGGTATCGTCTGCAATCGCCGGGAGTGGGAATGCCTTCTATTTTACCAGGGACGCAGCCGAACTGCACGAAACGCTCCTGTTTACGGTACTTACCCTGTTTATAGGCGGGGCTCTGATTGCCTATAAAAGCCTGGTGCAGCGGCTGCAGGAGGCCGGCCGCGATATCGGGCATCTGAAATCGGTGATATCACAGCTTTCGCACGCAAACCTCGATTTTCAGCGTTATGTTCACAGCGTGGAGTATTCGACGGTGAACTCCGAACGGCGACGTATCAGCAGCGAGATCCATGATACGGTCGGGTATTCGCTGACCAATATCCTAATGACCATTGAGGCCGCCCATGCCTTAATCGATAAGGATCAGAATAGGGCTCAGCAGGCCCTCACCCGGGCGATTACCGAGGCCCAAAACTGTCTAGAAGAAACCCGGCGGTCGATGCGGGCAATGCGTTCCAACGAACTGAAAGAGGCGGTGGGATTGCAGGCAATCGCGCATCTGGCCCGCTCCTTCAGCGAGGCTACAGGTATGGAAATTCGTGTGGAATACGGCAACGCTCCGGACAGCTTCGGCCGTGAACTCGATTTAGTACTATTCCGGATTATCCAGGAAGGTCTGACGAACGCTTTCCGCCACGGCCAGGCGAGTCTGGTCAAAATCACTTTCTGGAGCCTGGAAAGCCGGCTGTTCGTTACAATTCTGGACAATGGGCGCAGCACCTCTAAAATAGAGGCCGGCCTGGGAATCAGCGGTATGCGCGAGCGTATAGACCAGATCGGGGGAAGTATTTCATTTTCCACTCATCAAGACGGGTTCAAGATATTCGTAGAGCTGCCCCTCGCGGAGGAGAAGTATGAACAAGATCAGAGTAGTGTTGGTTGACGATCAGGTACTGTTTGTAGAGAGTCTGCAGACGGTACTCGAACTGCGGGCCGATGATATCGAAGTGGTGGGTGTCGCGCACGACGGCCAGGCCGGACTCGAGCTGATCCGAGAAACCCGGCCCGATGTGGTGCTGATGGATGTGCGTATGCCGGGGATGGACGGGGTGGAGACAACCCGCCGGCTCCACCGGGAGCTGCCCGATATAAAGGTGGTGATGCTGACAACCTTTGACGACGATGTGTATGTGCGCGAGGCGATGCAGTACAACGCTGTGGGCTATATTCTGAAGAACATTCCCTCCACAGATCTTATCGATTCGATTCGGGCAGTACGCAACGGCACCATTCAGCTATCCGCCGGGGTGATGGATAAAATCGTAACCAAGGCCACTCCCCGGAGAGAGGACACCCCACCTTTGCCGACCGGGGAAATAGACCCGGCGGTCTTCAGCCGCAGAGAACGGGAGGTGCTCTATCTGCTTTCTCAGGGGCTCGACAACATCGCTATCGCCAAAAAGCTGTTTATTGCCGAGCAAACCGTAAAAAACCAGATTTCGAAAATCTATACAAAAATCGGTGTGCACGACCGCTTTCATGCCGCCGAACTCGCCCGCCAAATGGAGATAGGCCAGTACTGCGGGTATATAGACTAACCGGCGGCCTGAATAACCCGCAGCACCAGTTCCTGAGCCCGGTAGGCCGCATCGGCCGGTGCTGAAGTGTTGAGCTTATTGCTTCCACTTCTGTTTCCGCGCACCGCCGCCAGGAACTCCAGCAATGCTGCCCGGTGCGGTTCAAGCGCGGGGCTGTTATCCCCGGCGGTAAAACCGCCTGCGCTCCCTCGGAATACTAAGCGGTACTAAATCGGTACTACAGTACTATTGTCCGCCGGCCGTACTGCGGATACCATTTTATTGGTAAAAAAGATAAAAAGGAGGAAAAGATGCTATGAAAAAGTGCATAGTACTATTCACTTTTCTGCTTCTTCTCACAACGTTGGTATGGGCCGGAGGCCAGAGCGAGGCACAAGGAGAAGCTGCTGCTGAAGAGCCGGCAGCCGAACAGATGGAGGGTCCGGTTGCTATCGACTTCTGGACAACCCAGACCCAGTCGGACCGCATGGCAACTATCCAGGTTTTAATCGACACCTTCGAGGCTCTGAATCCGAACATCTCGGTAAACCTCGTAGCGGTGGATGAAAACGAGATGGCGACCCAGTTGAACACCGCTGCCGCCGCCGGCACTCTGCCGGGGATGATCGAGTGTGCCGCAGAAAATGCAGTGGCATTCGGTACCGAAGGTCTGCTCGACCCGCAGGCTATTTCTGCAGTGATTGATGAGATCGGCAAAAGTAAGTTTTATGCCGGCACCCTGCGCCTGAATGAGACCGCCGACAAGGGCAGCTATTACGGAGTTCCCTTCCACGGCTGGGTACAAGGCATCTGGTACCGGGCGGACTGGTTCGAGGAAGCCGGTCTAAACCCGCCCTCTACATGGGAGGATATCCGCAAGGCGGCCGAGTACTTCTATCAACCCGATAAAAATCAGTACGGCATCCTGGTCGGTACGAAAGCCGAAGCGTATGCCGAACAGTGTTTTACCCAGATTGCAATGGCCAACGGGGCCGAACTTTTCGATGCCGACGGCAATCTGATTTTCAATTCCCCGGAAATACGGGAAGCAATCGAGTATTATGCCCAACTGGCCCAGTACACCCCTCCCGGACCGCAAACCTGGCGCGCCCGCGACTACTATCTGCAGGGCAAAATGGCAATGTTCTTCTACTCCACCTACATTATGGACGACCTGGCTATCGAAGAGAATGCCGAAAACTCGCTGACCAGTGAGAACTTCGCAGACCTCGAGGGCAGGAGTTTCGATCCGGAACTGGTACAAAACACCCGCCTCGCTCCAACTATCAGCAAGACCCAGGATGCCGGCTACGGAACCATCGTCAGCTTCGGTATTCCAGACCACGGTGATGCCGCGAAAATCGCCGCAGCTCAAAAGTTCATCCGCTATCTTTTCACTCCGAACGCCTATATCACCTGGCTACACATGGCTCCCGGCGGTATGAACCCGGTATTGAAAGATATTGCCACCAACGCCCGTTTCCAGAACGATCCGAAGGGCATCTTCCAGCACTACGGTGCAGAGAAGATGGCCGAGATTATTCAGGGGCTCGACAGCATCGAAACCTTCAGCATCGTGGACGGAAAACGAATGGCGGCTGCCAGCACCATCTATTCAAAACAGATCATCCCTCAAATGATTTACAAAATCACCCAAGAGGGCATGAGCGTAGAAAAAGCGATGGAATGGGCCGAAGCCGAAATGAAAAAGCTGATGTAGCTTGATCTTACTTTAGATGGGAGGCGGCTCCGGTGTAGCCGGCCTAAGGCTTGAAACTAGGGCCGGCCTCTCACAATTTCATACAAAAGGGCACGGGCGGAAACCGATGAAACTTATGCAGCTTATCCCGAGGGAGGGACTCGACTTACGACAACGTGAAATACTGTTGGGCTGGGCAATGGTGCTTCCCGCCGTGGTAATCATACTGGCACTTATCCTTTATCCGATTATATACAACGTCTATCTCAGTTTTTTTGACGTACAACCACTGACCAAGAATACCTATATCGGACTGGAAAACCATAAAAACGTGGTTCTAGACCCCGGCTTCTGGAATGCGCTCGTAACAACCGTCGTGTATGTAGTGTTCACCACGCTCGGTACGACTTTGATGGGCTTGTTCGTGGCGCTGGTTATGAACCAGGAGTTTCCACTGCGCGGACTGGTGCGCAGTCTGATTCTGTTTCCCTATATAGCTCCGGTTATTTCAGTAGTATTTGCCTGGCAGTTTATCTTCGATCCGGTCAACGGTATTTTTATGGATATCACCTATGAAAAGCTCGGCCTGTTTTCCTCCCGTTTCAACCTCATCGGCTCACCGGATACTGCGGTCTGGGTGGCAATTATGTTCAGTATCTGGAAAAACTTTCCATTTTCGTATCTTATGATTCTCTCACGCCTGCAGGCAATCGACTTGAACCTGTATGAAGCGGCCGAGATGGACGGGGCTTCCAGCTGGCAGAAATTTCGCTTTATCACTCTGCCGGAGGTCTATTTCGTGATGGGCGCAATCGTACTCCTACGGATGATCTGGAACTTCAACAAGTTCGAAGAGGTGTACCTGCTCACTGAAAATGTGCGGGTACTCTCGGTATACACCTATTTCAAAGCTTTCGTCGGCACGATGGAACTGGGACAGGGAGCCTCGCTGGCATTGATCCAGTTCCTCCTGCTGATAGGCTTTATTCTCTTCTACATCAAGAGGGTACTCAAATGGTAACCAGACGTAGCCTTCCCAGAAAAATCGGTTTTTTCGTATTAGTAGTCGCCATAGTCGCATTCAGCATTTTCCCCTTCATCCAGATGCTGTCGATTTCACTCAAATACCCCAGTGAATGGGGAAATCCTGCGCTTATCCCTGAGAATTTCAACATCGAAGCCTACAAGGAGCTTCTAAACATCGGGCAGGCTGCCAAAAATGTACCGCAGTCGGTTCTCACGCTTTTAGAAGAAACCACGGACCTCTCTGATGCTCAGCGCCAGGCCATACTGAATAAATACAAGAGTACGGGAGATGTGTTTCCCTTTCTCAAATATTTTTATAACTCCTTTTTACTCTCCTTTTCGGCGGCGTTTATTACCGTTGTGTTCGCAATTCTGGGGGCTTACTCCTTCAGCCGGCTCCGGTTTCCCGGCAGAGCCTTTATCCAGCGGGGCGTTCTGTTTGTGTACATGTTCGGCGGGATACTGCTGCTGATTCCGCTGTATAAAATGTTTGTGAGTATCGGCTGGATCAGCGTTCCCCCGGGAGCCTTTCTCAGTTTATTGATTATTTATATTGTACAAACCCTGCCCGTGTCACTGTACATGCTGGGCAACTATTTCCGTACTATCCCCTTTTCGATCGAAGAGGCGGCTCTGATCGAAGGGGCCTCAAGGTTCGGAACGGTCTGGAGAATAATAATTCCCCTTTCCTTCGCAGCCATTGTAACGGTGTTTATATACTGTTTTATGATCGCCTGGAATGAATACCTGTTCGCATCGGTTTTTCTTAAGAACTTCAAGGAACTCTACACCCTGCCGATGGGTCTTAAGGCCCTCTTCACCAGTAAAAACGCCATCTGGGACCGCATTATGGCCGCTTCGGTGCTGACCGCAACTCCGGTAATTATCATGTTCATGGCCTTTCAGAGAAACCTGGCCGGCGGCCTGGCCGCCGGCGGAGTGAAGGAGTAATTGAATTACGTTTAAAAAGGCTTAACTAATATAGAGCCACCCAGCCGTAGGAACTCGGAAACACAAGGGTAAGATGACCAAGTCTAATTAAATGTGTTTTTAACCTTCATTTTCCTCTATCCAAACCATTCTAATAT
>CAZWDV010000014.1:39375-60381 GCA_964632675.1 uncultured Sediminispirochaeta sp. | reverse complement strand
AGCTAATAGAAACCGTGCGGGCGTTCTGCGGAGATGCGACCATCGGCGTATCCCTGTGGGGTGAACCGGCCCTGCATTCCCAATTTGTCGAGCTGGCAGCGGAAGTTCTCCGGCACCCCGCGCTTTCGCTGGTTATCGAAACCGCGGGGGTCGGATGGTCACTACCGGTTCTGCAGGAACTCGGCCGCCGCTTCGGCAGCGCTGACGGTGCCTCCAACACGCCTGAGCACGTCAAGCCGGACACAGCGGATCTACCGGTCGGTGAGCGGCTGACCTGGATAGTTTCTCTGGATGCCAACGATGCGCAGATGTACCGGCAGCTGCGCGGAGAACAGTGGGAGGACGCCCGGGCGACAGTCGAAACCCTGCGCCGATTTTTTCCGGGGCAAGTCTATGTCCAGGCGGTGCGTATGCAGTCCAACGAAGAGCAGTTGGATGCTTTCTACCGCTACTGGAAGCAGCCGGCGGATGTGCACCCGATCGTGCAAAAGTACGACTCCTTCTGCGGGGTGCTTCCGGAGCGGAAGGTAACCGACCTCTCGCCGATACACCGTTTTCCGTGTTGGCATCTTAAACGCGATTTGACAGTGCTGATCGACGGCAGCGTACCCATGTGCCGCGAAGACATAAAGCAGCAGCATCTGCTTGGAAATCTGTTTGAAGAGGACATTGCCGAGGTCTGGGAGCGCGGAGCAGAGTATTATAAGCAGCATATCACGGAAGAGTATCCCGAACTGTGCAGGAGTTGTGATGAGTACTATACCTACAACTTCTAAATCCCTGCGGGTTCCCTACACAATCGTCGGCGGCAGCAAGGAAGACCGCTCGCTACAGGTCAGCCCTCCGCTCAGTATTCTGTTGCTGCACCGCGGCAGTCGTCCCTACCGGCAGGAGTATTTCAAAGAACTCGAACAGGTCGGGAATATCGAGATCCTCTCGGTAGAGACCGCTTCCGCCAGTTACGATATCGATTCTCTATCACAGAAATATCCCCGTATCAAATTTCTGCTGCTCCATGAAGAGATGAGCCGCGGCGAGCAGATAAATGTAGGCATGAAAGAGGCCGCCGGTACCTTCGTGTTCGTGATGTGGAGCGACATGAAAATCAGTTCCCAGCTGAACACCTATCTTTTGCAGCGGATTGTCGATGGCGACCGGCTCTGCTCGGTGCCGATTATTCAGAACACTAAACTCGAAACGGTTCCTTCGATCATGGTTCCGGCGTTTCACAAGCGGAATCTGCGGGTTTTGCCGATGCTGCCGCAGAAAAATGAAATGAAAACTCTGTTTCCCTTTGACTACAGCGGAGTGTACCAACGGGAAAAGTTCCTGCTGACCGGGGGCTATGACTACCTGATCGAAAGCTCCTACTGGCAGAAAATGGATTTCGGCTTTCGTGCGCATATGTGGGGAGAAGCGATAGAGTGCGAATCGGCCTTCCGGGTGCGCTATCTGGCCACCGAACCGGCCGAGGATACTACTCCCGATGCCGGATACAAGCTCTTTTTTTTGAAGAACCTTTCCATCCGTTTCAGTGGAGACAGCGGCACCCTGCCCAGGAGCCGCTTCCTGCCGTATTACCTCCGTTCCGGAAGCTCTCTGTTTACTGCTCTCAAAGAGTTCAAGAAAGTTCGTCAGTGGGTCCAGCTCAACCAGTACCGCTTTATTATGGATGCCCGCGATGTCACCGAGCTGTGGGAGGTCCCCGAGTCATGATGAACCGCGACAGGGTAGGAGTGTTTTTGCAGGTCAGACTCGATTCAACCCGCCTGCCGGAGAAGGCCTTGCTGGAGCTCGGCGGCAAAGCGGTGGTCACCCATGCAATGGAGGCCCTTAAAGCTGTACCGGCCGATGTATTCGTCCTCCTGACCGATCGCGAGAGCAGTGAAGCGCTTGCGGAATATGCGGAGGCCGCCGGGTTCGACCTATTCGTAGGACCCAAGGATGACGTACTCAAACGTTACGCACAGGCGATAACCTACTATCGTGTGGATACGGTCATTCGGGCTACCGGTGATAATCCTCTGGTCGACGGAGAGTGTGCTGCCCGGCTTCTTGATCTCTACAACCGCCGGCATATCGATTACAGTGGTTTTTGGGGGCTGCCGGTCGGGACGGGCGTGGAATGTGTACGGGCCAAAGCGCTCCTGCACGCCGACCGGCATGCTGAAATGGAGTATGACCGGGAACACGTGTGTCCATATCTCTACAATAATCCGCAGACCTTTATCGTATATCGCCCCTCTGCTCCCGCGGCGTGCTACTCGCCCGAACTCCGGGTAACCCTGGATACCGACCGCGATTACCGGCGCTTACACACAATATTCGATTCACTGTATGCCGGTACTCCGATATCAACCGAACAGCTCATCCGGGGAATATCGCAGCTGCATCTGATCGCAGGGTAGTATATGCATTCATACCGATTCCTTTTCGCCCCCTCGGCCGCCCCCGGGAACGGGACCGGACATATACGCAGGGCCATGCGATGGGCCGCCGGGCTTCCGCGGAACGCATACAAAATTTACATTCAAGCTTCCCACTGGCGGGAAGAGTTTTCCCGGATGGCCGCCGCATACGGCTTAGAGGAGACCTGCTTTCTCTTTGATAAGCTGGAAATCAAAGCTTCGCAGTGGGATTTTGTTCTCATCGACCGTCGTGCTACCACAAAAGAGGACTTTCGCTGGTGGAGCCGCAGCGGGATCCATATGATCGGGCTGGACGAGGGCGGTCCAAAACGTCAGTTATTTTCATATCTGTTAGATACATTTCCTATACCGGCCCGCTTCGGGGCGCCGAATCTCTTTGATCCGGCCTATCTTTCCTTGCCGGATACTCTTTCTACCGGGCCTGCAGGAGCGTCCGGAGAGAGACAAGAAAAAGGGTTTCAAAAAGTGTTGGTGAGCTTCGGCGGGGAAGACCCGGCGGGTTTGACCGAATTGTGCAGCCGTTGGCTCATCGAAACCGGAGCTTATGCACCGGCGGCCGTCACCGTAGTGCTCGGACCATTGTTCGGTTCGCGCCGCCTGCCGGCGGGAGTGAACCTGCTGCACGCCCCCTTCGACCTATCTGAAAAGCTCTACAATTACGACCTGGTGTGTACCAGCTTCGGCTTAACCGCCTACGAGGCTGCGTACGCCGGCTGCGGAGTTATTCTATTCAATCCGAGCCCCTATCACCGGGAACTCAGCCGCCTGGCCGGTTTCCCGACCGTGGGTGTCGGGCGCATCAAAAGCCGGCGTTTCGCACATTTTCTGAACCATCCTGCGCAGCTCGTTGAAGCTGCGCAGCGGGCCGCTCCTGCGGAAAAACGCTCTCCCGCGCAACTCCTGCGCCGGTTCAAGCCGCCGGAAGTTCGTGACTGCCCTGCCTGCGGCCGTCTTACTGCAAAAGCGGTGCTGCGCTGTCGCGCACGCAGTTTTTTTCGCTGCCGCCAGTGCGGTTTGTTGTATCAACTCGATTTTTCCGCCCCGAAGGAGCGCTACACCCGGGATTACTTCTTTGAAGAATACCGCAGTCAGTACGGGCGCAGCTATCTGGACGACTTTACCCGCATCAAACAGATGGGTAATCGGCGGCTCGCGATAATCCGCCGCCTCGCCTCCGGCCGCCCAGACAGCTCGGGTTATCCCGCAGGATTAGCACCACCGCGGCTGTTAGACGTGGGATGTGCCTATGGACCCTTCCTCTCGGCAGCTGCGGAGGCGGGCTTCCGTCCTGAGGGGCTTGAGCCGGTAGAAGCGGCGGCAGAATACGTGCGCAGCCGGTTGAATATTCCCGTCTGGAACCTGGCATTTGAAGAATTCGGGCTGGAACTTTCAGATTCTCCCGAGCCGTACGACATTATAACCATGTGGTATGTAATCGAGCATTTTGCCCGGCTCGACAGAGTCTTGAGCAAAGCCGGCCGCCTGCTTAAAATGGGCGGGCTGCTCGCTTTTTCTACCCCGAACAGCCGCGGGATAAGCGGAAGAAAGTCGTTGAAGGAGTTCTTGCAGAGGAGCCCGCCTGACCATCACAGCATCTGGAGCCCGGCAATTGCCCGTAAAGTGCTACCCCAGTTCGGATTCAGAGTAAGGCGGATAGTTATAACCGGCCACCATCCCGAACGCTTCCCGCTGTCCGGCCGTATGTTGTCTTCGGGCAGTACTGAAGAACCCGGTTCCCGGCACAGAAGTTTCCGGCTCAGGATAGTGTGGTCGGCATTTTATAGCTTCAGCCGGATTTTCGGTCTCGGCGATACCTTTGAAGTATATGCGGAGAAAGTTCGGGATATCCCTGAACCTGCAGCTGCTTTTACACCTGAGTTCAGAGGAGAGTAACATGAGTGCAGCAGTTAATAGGGCAGAGTCCACTACTCGTATTCTCATTTTAGGGGCCGGTGTAATGCAGTTGCCGGCGCTGCGCTGGGCCACACAACGCGGATGGGAGGTGTACGTCGCTGATGGGAATTCGGCGGCTCCCGGAGTGCAGCTTGCCGACCATTTCATTCCGGTAGATCTTACCGATATCGAGGGGATGATAGCCGCCGCCGGCGAAATACACCAAAAGAGAAGGTTGCACGGGGTTTTCACTGCCGGCACCGATTTCTCATATACAGTTGCACGGGTGGCCGAGGCACTGCAGTTGCCCGGTCTGCCACCCCAGGTGGCCATGGGTGCCAGCAGAAAGGATATAATGCGGCAAGTTTTTGCAGAGCATGGGGTTCCTTCGCCGAATTTTGTCGAACTCCCCCCCGATTCCGATGCAGCAGCGGCGTTCGGGCAGCTCTCGCTTCCGCTGGTCGTGAAGCCAGTGGACAACATGGGCGCCCGCGGCATCCGCCGAGTTGATACGGAAGCTGAGTATCATCACGCTGTTCAGACGGCACGCCGATTTTCACGTACTGGTACGGTGATTGTAGAAGAATATATTGATGGGCCGGAGTTCAGTATCGATGCGCTGGTGATAGGGGATGAGGTGGTGTTTACCGGAATTGCCGACCGCCACATCTATTTTCCGCCTTATTTTATCGAAATGGGGCACACTATCCCCTCCAATGCAGATGCAATAGTGCTCGAGGAGGTTAAGACCGCCTTCATTCATGCAGTTCGTGCGCTGGGTATCCGTAATGGTGCGGCGAAAGGGGATGTAAAGTGGGACGGACGGCGGGCGGTTATCGGTGAAGTTGCGGCGAGGCTGTCCGGCGGATATATGTCCGGCTGGACATATCCCTACTGCAGCGGGGTCGAGCTGACTGGAAATGCGCTCCAGATGGCAGTCGGCCGGCGCCCGCAGTCACTCACACCTACTCGGCAGTGGGTCTCGGCGGAACGGGCCTTTATCTCGATTCCCGGCGTTGTGGAGTCTGTAGAGTATTCTGAAACGGCGCGGTCGATACACTGGATTGAAGAGATGTTCATCCGAGTAGAGAAAGGGGATGAGGTCGACTTTCCCACTAATAATGTAGAGAAAAGTGGTAACTTTATAAGTGCTGCGCCGGAGCGCGGTTCCGCTATTGAAGCTGCCGAGAGGGCCTGCCGGACAGTATTTGTCCGCCTTCAGCCGAATCATCCGCGTACCCGTCGCTTTCTGTTTGTAGGCAAAGAGGAATGGATCCCCGATGCTTTCTCTCTGCATCGGCCGGAGAATCTGCACTCCATAAAAAAAATGCATAAGTTTGCCGATTATCGAGATACGTATGATCGACTGGCCGTGTCTTCAGAGTTCCGTATTGCCGTTCTGCCCCTGCCGGCACTTGAAGCGGAAAACGGCTGTGACTGGCACGGATTACCTCTCTTTTCAGCGTGGAAGAAGGTGCTGGAACTGAGCAATGCAACGGTTGCGAAGAGTGAAAAATCTGCCGATATAGTTATAGGAGCAGTTTTCTGGCATGCCTTCCTGCGCGGAGGAATCCAGGGGGCGGTCTGGCTGGTTGAGAGCATCCGCCGGGCGGCCCTCCGCTTTGAGCCGATAGAGTCTGCTTTTACGGAGCCGAATGCGAATGCACCTTAAAATTTTCGCTGACAACTCGAAGATACGCTGTCTACATATCTTGTTTCTTACTGTGTGGGTGTGGGCGGGGATTCTTATCCATCCGTTCCATCTCTGGGGAGAATCGGGAATGGCTCTACAGGAGATCCGCAGCAAAACCGGTGCTCGACTGGAATGGGACCCGATGCGGCAACTAGGCAGTTTGGAGAAGGGTGATACCAATCTTGTGTATCGCCTCGATTCCCCTTTTCTGATGGTTAATTATAATACCTTCGAATCGATTGTGCCGCCGGAGCGGGGTAAGGGGGGAGATATCTGGTTTTCATCGGAGGATGCCGCTTATCTTATTGATACATTAGGACTTAAAACGGCTGATGAAAGCCAGCACTACATTTCGACTATCATAATTGATGCCGGTCACGGCGGTAAAGACAGTGGTGCCGTCGGCAGGTTTACCCAAGACGGAAAGCCCTTGGTGATAATGGAAAAAGACCTTGTGTTGGCCGTCGCCCGCCAGCTCTCCGCCCGGTTGCGGCGCGAATATCCGGAGAAAAATGTGGTGCTTACCCGGGATGACGATGTGTACCTTACATTAGAAGCGCGGACCCAAATTGCCAATGGTATCGATCTCGGTGAGCGGGAAGCGATGATCTTCATATCCATCCATGCCAACGCTTCTCTCAACAGCAAAGCCGAGGGGTTTGAAGTATGGTATCTTCCGCCGGATTACCGCCGTAAGCTCATCGATCCGGCCTCGCTGGATGAGTCCGCTCGGGATGTGGCCCCCATACTCAATACCATGCTGGAAGAGGAATACACTGTGGAAAGTATACTTCTGGCGCAGAACATTCTCAGCGGACTGGATACTTCCATTGGCGGATCCCATGTTAATCGCGGACTGAAGGAGGAAACATGGTTTGTAGTGCGGAATGCAAAGATGCCGTCGGTGCTGGTGGAAATCGGTTTTGTAACCAATCGTGAGGAAGCTATGCAAATGCGCAAGACCACTCACTTGAAGAAGATCACCGATGGCATCTATAATGGCGTTCACGGATTTATCGAACACTTCGAAAACACCTCCGTACGGGAGTAAATGGTGAAAAACCTAGATCGAATAACGATTATACTGGCAGGAGTTTTGGCGCTGAGCCTGCTTGTCTCTTTGCTGCTGTTTCTTCTGCATGGGACGGATATGCAGAAACAGGTGCTCTTTTTCCCTGAATACCGTTCTTCCGAATGTTCGGGCGAGCAACGGCTCCTGCCGACCAAGCCTTCAACCGAGCAAGAAATCGAGCTGCTGGTCAGGGAAATCCTGTTAGGACCCTTTGAAGTAAATAATGTGCCGTTATTGCCGCAGGAGAGTTCAATCAGAACCATTATGCTGCGTGATTATCGGCTGTTTATCGATTTTTCAATAGATGTAGTGTTTCAAGCCGCCGAGGCGCGTCTCTCATTTCAGGAAGCTTTGAACTGTGTAAAAAAGAGTATCACCTTCAATTATCCGAAAATCGAGCAAATTGTCTTCACTGTGAATGGAGAACAGCCCGAATTTGACGAGACGGAATCGGGAAAATGAAAAAAAAAGAAAAATCGTTGACAAACTAAATTGGTTCCGTATAATTTTAAATGCAATAGGTAAACTGTTTTAAAAGGAGCACTGGATGAAACGGTTCGGAATTCTACTTGGTATTATGCTATTGGTGGTAAGTTTTTCTGTTACCGCTGAGACGACTACTCTCATCGATTTCTCAACACTTACCGCAGATCGCGAAGATGGAAATAACGAAGCAACTCTCGTTGACTTTTCCGAAAAAGCAGGTGTTGGTTTCACCGAGGAAGAAAAGGCGCTGATGGTTACATCTCTGGCGATTGAGAATTGGGCAGTAGAGCTGTCCTCTTCTTCCCGGACGGTACAGAACCAACGTCTTTCCTACACGAGGGAGGCCCCTGTACGTGAAAATGCGGAACAATTCGCCGGCGAAACGGTTATGGGTATCCGGGTTCACTTTCCGGAAGAGCCTTTTAACTCCTACGCCATCGTCAAACCCTCGTTCGAAATTCCTGCATATATGCCGGCTGACGAACAGGACCGCGAGGGCAGTAAGTTCGAAAAATACGGCATTGTTAAGAACGTCGGCGCTTTGAAACAAGTTTCGGTGAATGTCTATGGTTCTAATTTTCCGAATGGAATCGGAATTATTATCGAAGACCAGGACGGCAATGAACGCAACATGTTCCTCGACTACATGGAGTTCAGAGGCTGGAGAACCCTTGGTTGGTCCAACCCTAACTACATCGAAGATGTACGTCACCGGGAGCTGCGGAAAATGCCCCTCTATCCAAAACTCACCCCCATGCGCAAGCTAAAAGGCTTTATCATCTACAAGGATGCTGCACAAATGGGTGGCGATACTATCACCTACATCAAAGATGTTTCACTGACCTACGATCTGGCGGTTCTGCCGGACGAAGGCGGCATCGACAACGAGGCTTTGTGGGGTATTCTTGAAGAGCGTGAACAATCACGACGAAATGCTGAATGGCGACGGCTCGGTGAGCTGCAGGTACTGCGGGCGCTTGAGCAGCAGAAACTCCATCAGGATGAAGCCGAGCAGGAACAAGCAGGCGGCAACGAGTAGTTCTGGTTCGAGAGTAAATATATACATATATTGCTTTTTATGGGGCACTGCTACTTGAGTTTTAGCTACCTGAGTTTGAGTTAGAAAGCTAACTAAAAAGATCAACTACAACCACCCGCTAATACTGTCTTAGCGGGTGGTTGGTTTATACATTACATACTCGATACTTCGGTCAATACATCCCATCGTTTACTGCATTATTCGATTCATTAAAAATGAAATTCGACGCCTAGTTCGGAGCGGAACAGGTACATTCCCGGGACTGTAGCGGGGAGTGAGAGCGAATCGGAGCCGGCGGTGCCGAAGGAGTACACGCTGCTGTCTATTTGGGCGAGCAGGCTTATCTTTGGGGAGACTTCGATGCGGAAACGCGTACCAAATACGAGTGAATTCAGCTGGTTTTCTGTATCTGTAGTACCGGTTGAATATATTCGTTCGAGCTGCTGATAGGCGAAGGACAGCAACACTCGGACCGGGACGTTTTTTTGGAAAATATCTACGTCAAAGGAGTATTCGGTAAATGAGTCATCCACTTCTATCGTATCGGTCTGCTGAGTTACATAGCGCTTGGTAGTAAGATTAAGCGAACAGATAGCGTTCGGAATGTAATATCCCGCTGAGAGCTGGTTGTGTTCCTGCATATAGTCGCCGGATTTGGTAAAACGGGCGGCAATTGAGCTGTCGGAGCGAAAGGATGCGAAGGCAACCCCCGGATAGTCGAATCTGATGGAGGTGGATATTCCGCTTTTCATAATCGGATTCCAGGTGTTGAATATACCGAAAAAGGGGCCAACCGCAATTTGGTAGAAGTCGCGGGAGAATTCCACACGGGTATAAGTGGTGTATCTGAGTACAGGATCGTATTTGAATCCGGCATGCAGGGTTATGTTGTCATCAATTTCCTGGGTTCCGAATAAACTCAGACCGTAATAGTAGTCTGTTCCGCTGATATCGGTTTGCAGCGCCGTACTTTCCTTGTCGAAAGTGATATTCCCGCCGTGCACTAATGTAGTAACATCAAGGCTGAACAGAGACTGAAGAGAAATGCATAGAAGTATTAATACAAGTGAGCTTATATGTTTCATTTTAAAACTCCGCCTTTACGCCGATTACGCCTTCGAACATCTCCTCATCCAGAGAGTAGGGAAGAACTTTGACGTTTACCATAAAATTCCATATTACCCCGCTGGTGATAGCACTCAGATAGGGGGTTACTTTGATTTCAAAATCTTGAGAACTGGTAGACTCTGTTTCCAGAGTGAAATTGGTCTCTACACCACCGCTGACCGGATTTTCAAGCGGATTACCGAACATCAAATTGAAATGCACATCCGCCGACCCCTCATCGCCGGTCTCCTCCATGAGGTATCTTGCAGGGTGCCAGAATAGAGTCAGAATAACACTGACATACTCGAAATGTACCCGCGGTTCGAACAAAAAGTAAAAGTCATTAATATTCAGGGGATCTATCGGTGTAAAATAGGGAATACCGATCTGCGAGAAAAACTCACCCTTCTCGGCCGGCCGATAGTAGAACAGAACTCCTGTACGGTATAAACCGTAATCGGCCTGGGGAAAGGATGCACCGCCGAATAGCTCCAGCTTCAGCTTTTCAAAATTGGCCAGGAAACGTGCATCTGCCGAGTAATTTCCTTTTCCGAGGTAGCCGTCCTGGTAGAGGTAAAGAGAGCTGCGGTTCCATTCGGTGCCGAAGGTGCTGGAGAGCTCGATTCCGGTGCCGTTTACGGTGTGAATGCCGCGGTATTCATTCTGCGGGAAGTAGAGATAGCCCTGATATTTTGTGGCGAAGGGAATCGAGCCGAACTGCTGGGGAAAGACCTCGGCCGAACCGAGCCGGTCATTGCGGCCGACAAAGTAGGTAAGGTCGGTGGGGCTTTCGAACAGGTTACGATAGGTAATCCGAGCCCCTTGAAACTGGAGCGTGGTTTGATTGTCCATATAATCGCTCAGAGCAGCTATATAAGCAGATTCTTCGGTCCCATCTATTGAACCGTCATTGTTGGTGTCAGCCTCAGGCGCGTCCTGGCCGGCATAGCTGAGATCTCTGCTTTCGAAGCCAAACAGAAGGGATCCGCCGAACTTATAGCCCCCGGAGACCTGAATTTCGCTGTGCCCGCGGGTCTGGAGCAGCAGGGTATCATTTTGCCAGGTTCCGCGGGTGATGAGTTCGAGTTCGGGGATGGTGAGGTCGGCGCCGAAAACTGCACCGGGCACAAAAAGAAGTACGCAGAGCAGGCAGATGCAGGTCAAATATTGTATTTTCATTACTTTCACGCTCCTATAAAGAATAGTTTAAAGCATTCCGCTGTATTTTCAAGAAGAGGACTCTATTCAGAATATCGACATTTTGGACTCTCTGTAAAGTTTATACTTGACTTAAACTTCGTTATATATGAAGATTAATGCCATAATGAGTGACTATTTGGATCCGAATAACGAGGAACTGCTGAAAGACTTCTTTATTGAAGCTGAAATGCAGGTTGATAGCCTCGAGCAGAATATTCTGGTGCTCGAGAATGATCCCAGTGATCATGATGCGATCGACGAGATATTTCGAGCTGCCCACACGCTCAAGGGTGCTGCCGCCACGGTGCAAATGACCAAACTCGCGGAGTTTACCCACCTGGTAGAGGATGTGCTGGATGCGATCCGCAGCAACGAAGTTATGGCCAGTGAACAAGTAGTGGATATCCTGCTTAATTCGATTGATGTTATCAAAGCGATACTGGCGGCTCAAAAAGAGGGATCATCCTACGATGAAGATATCTCCGATTTGCAGGCGAAACTACGGGCACTGCTTGAAGGAGGAGTGCCGGCTCAAACAGTCCAAGCACAGCCGTCGCCTGCGGAGGCTTACGAGAAAGCGGTTGCTTCTACCACTACCGAAGCGGTTGTATCCGGTAGTGCCGCCGACGGAAATCTTTCGGAGTATGATCTGCTCGAGCTGAAAGAAGCTGCCGAAAGCGGCGAAACGGTGTATCAGGTGCGGGTTGAGTTTAATGAAGACCATCCTATGAATACTATCGGTGGGGTGCAGGTGTTTGCTGCGCTCAAGGATATCGGTACGGTATTGAAAACCGACCCGGAGTTCGAGCAGTTGTATGAGGACCAGTTTTACCCATTCGTGTATTATTATGTGTCTACCGCCACACCAGTTGCTGCTATCGAAAAAAAGGTGCATATACCAGATGCTGTACTCAGCAAATCGGTTATTCCAATTGACAAACTGAGTCCCGGCGTCCAGCCAACACCGACTAAAACGGGGACGAAGCAGAAAACCAAACCCAAACCCAAATCGAAAGCTAAGCCTGCCGAAGATACGGGGCCCAAAGCATCCGGTGCAGCACCACGGGATGCTGAAAAACAAGCCCCGCCTGAAGAGGCCGAAAAGCCCGAACAGAAGCCGAATAAAGAACCCGAACTTCGCAAAAGCGCCGGAGGATCGGTGTTGAGGGTAGATTCCGCGCGCATAGATAATCTTCTGAATATGGTCAGCGAGGCGGTTATTACCAAAGCTACCTTTAACCAGATAAGTTCGAAGTTTACCGATGCTCAAGGTGAACTCACCTCCGTGAAATCGGTATATTATGACAAACTTCGTGAGCTCTTCGACAGTCTGCCGGCCTACCTTGAACGGATTCAGGAAGGTACCTCGGTTAAGAAGATCAAAGCTGAAATAATTGACCGGTTTGGCGATTTATATACTATGTACGACTCGTTTGAGACCCGTTTTAAGAACACGGTAAATGAGTTCAACAGTACTGCCCAAAATCTCAGCCGAAATACCAGCGATCTGCAGGAAGGTGTCATGCAGATTCGCATGGTGCCGATAAGCCAGATCTTTAACCGTTTTCCGCGTCTGGTCCGGGATGTGTCCAAAGAGATCGGCAAAAATGTCAAACTCGAGATTCAGGGTGAAGATACCGAACTGGATAAGTCGGTTATCGAAGATCTGCTCGATCCGCTTATTCACTGTGTCCGCAACTCCATCGACCACGGTATCGAGAACCCCGATGAACGCAGTGAAGCCGGTAAGCCGGCCGAAGGCCATGTCCTGCTGAAAGCCAGCAACGAAGGCAATATGATTATTATCGAGGTTGAAGATGACGGAAAGGGGATCGATATCAATTCCGTGCATCAACGCGCAGTAGAGCGGGGGCTTATACACCCGAACAAAAAACTCACCGATATCGAGGCTTTTAATCTTATCTTCGAACCGGGATTCTCGACCGCCAAGAAGGTAACCAATCTGTCCGGACGTGGAGTCGGGCTTGACGTGGTCAAAAAGCAGATTGAAAAGCTCAACGGCAACGTGAGTGTCTGGTCCGAGAAGGGCGAAGGCAGCCGCATTACAATAAAGATTCCGCTTACCCTGGCAATTATTCAGGGACTCTTGATTCGTGTCGGTCAAGAGATTTACGCCATTCCGATTACTTCGGTAGTCGACAGTCATCGCATCAACAATGAAGACGTTAAAATGATCGATAACTACGAGGTTTTTAACGTTCGCGAGGATGTAGTTTCACTGCTGAGGTTGAGCCGGCTCTTCGGTATACCAAGTGACGAGCAGAAAGAGACCCAATATGTGGTTATCGTTGGAAGCGGCGAGAAAAAAATGGGTTTGATGATTGATTCTCTCATTGGTGAGGAAGATGTTGTTATCAAGCCCTTGAAAGATAAGTATACCAATATACCCGGAATTGCAGGGGCAACCATCCTCGGAGATGGTACTGTAGCTTTGATCATCGATGTAAGTCAGCTGTTGGATCTCGGTTTGCGGCGTGAGATTGAAAACCGGAAACGCCGATCTACTCAGATTACTTAGAGACTCTGATTTGTGAGGATATATGAGCACTATTAGTGACGAGTTAAAGCAGGAAGAAGCTGAAAAAGTTGAAAACATCGATTACAAGATGGTGACTTTCTCTTTGGCCGGAAAAGATTATGGCATAGATATCATGAAGGTAAAGGAGATTTCCAAAGCGAAACGCTTTACCTTTGTTCCGAATGCCGACCCATATGTACGGGGAGTATACAATCTGCGCGGCGACATAATTTCTATTATAGATTTGCGTATCATGTTCAACCTGCCGGCCCCCAAATGGGAAGAAAATAGCTTTGAAGATATGATTATTCTTCGGCTCGATGACTACCTGATTGGGGTAATTGTCGATTCTATCGATAAGGTCGTGGGAATAAACTCTGAGACGATACAACCTCCGCATCCGATTTTCGGTGATATTAACATCAAGTTCATTAAAGGAGTGGTCGAAAACGAGGGCCGTCTGTATCTGATACTGGATGTAGAAAAAATTCTTGGCGACACTAGACGGCAAGAAGAGACGAGTCCCCAGCCTCAGCTTGTCAAAGAGCCTGTCCGCCGGCCCGAAGCGGAGCAGGACGAGGCTGAGAAGTCCGGAGAAGCAGACTATGCCTTTGTAGTGGAAAACCTGCTCACTTTTAAGAATTATCATGTAACCGAATACAACCGCGCATGGGTCAGAAGCCGTTTTCAGGAGTGGAAACAGCAGCGCAGCAAAGAGGGAGCTGAAATTCAGCTGCAGGAAGAGGAAGATGCCGACCGGTTTCTGCAGACCTTCTATGCAGCCTATTCTGGCAGTTTCTGGGGGGGCGATTACTGCGATACAGTGAAAGGGGTGCTTACCCAGCTCCAGGCACAGGGTAACCTAATGGTCTGGAACCCCGGCTGCGGAGCAGGTTATGAAACCTATTCACTGGCGGTAACCTTGCGGGAGAGTTTTCCCAATAGTCAGCTGAAAATATGGGCACACGACAATGATCTTTTGAACATCTCGACTGCGCCGAATTTGGTGTTTAAACCAACTGATGTTTCGGAACACTTTATGGATTACACGGTGGAAGGAAAAAACGGGTTGCAGTTTAATAAGGAGATACGGGACGCAATCTTCTTCGAGTTTCACAATGTGCTGCATTCCAATCCCTTTCCCGATGTTGACTTAGTTGTGGCTCGGGATATTCTCTCCTTTCAAAGTGAGGATGAACAGTATAAGTTGGTTCAGGAATTCGCCGATAAGTTAAAGCCCGGCGGAATTCTGATATTGGGCAAGAACGAGGAGATCAAGTCCGAGCTCTTTACCGATATTTCGAGCGGTATGGTAAGGGCATATAAGAAGCGTTAACCAATTAGTATACTTTAACTAAACAAACACAAAGCGGAGGTAACCGGGCATGCGAGTTGAATATATCAACCCTTTTGTAGAAGCGGCTTTTAATGTGCTGCGTGAAGTAGTGAGTGAAGAAGTGAAACGGGGAGAACTATTTCTAAAATCTACCTCTCAGCCGGTATTGGGCGTGGCGGTAATCGTCGGACTGACTGGCGATGTGGAGGGGCGTGTACTTTTTGATATGAAAAAAGAGGTAGCCCTGACAATTGCATCCGAAATGAACGGTGAAGAGCTGAAGACCATGGATGACTTAGCGAAAGCAACTATTTCCGAATTAGCAAATATGATAACCGGACAGGCAGTTACTAAGCTGCACGACCTCGGCTTCAAGTTTGACCTCACTCCGCCGGCAATCATAACCGGTGACAACATGGAGGTTTCAAACACCGGTGTTGAGGCGTTGATTGTGCCGGTTGAGTTGAAAGCAGGTAAAATCGAAATTAACGTAGCTGTGCGGGAAAGAGCATAGGAGGAAAGATATGAAGACAAAAGCTGATTTTCCCAGCATTAATGAGCGCCAACCCGAGGGTGTGAAAGAGAACGGCGATTCTTACCGGGTACTGATTGTGGATGACTCGATGTTTGTTACCAAGCAGATTAGCCAGATTCTGACATCAGAAGGATTCGAGGTAGTCGGTTCGGCCACTGATGGTGCCCAGGGTGTTGAAAAGTATAAAGAGTTGTATCCTAACATCGATCTGGTAACCATGGACATAACCATGCCGAAGATGGACGGAGTAACTGCCCTGGAAAAGATCCTCGAGTTTGATAAAGAAGCCCGAATCGTAATGATTAGTGCCCTTGGTAAACAGGATTTAGTCAAAAAGTCCTTGATGATCGGGGCTAAAAACTATATAGTAAAGCCGCTCGACAGGGCCAAAGTCCTGGAGCGCATCCTGATGAGCCTGAAATAGGTTCATCACCGGGGCGGCTAGCTCAGTTGGTTAGAGCGCATGCTCGACACGCATGAGGTCACCGGTTCGAATCCAGTGCCGCCCATCCTAAAAAGCCCTTGTGGTTACTACCGCAAGGGCTTTCTACGTTTGTGTTCTCGGTGAAATGCTCTGAGAGGGGTAAAATTTGTGCGAAAACCGTGTATAATCCGTTAGATATGGCACTCTACTGGCAAGATACTGAAATAAAGCCCGGCATGTTGCTGGAAGTGGATGAACACAACTACGAGGTGCGCAATCGGCATGGGCGCCGAGCCCGGGTGGTCTGGAAGATTCTTGCGCTGGAGAGCAAGCAGCGCGATGAGGCCTATTATGAAACGGACACGGGCAAGCAGTTTACAATGAAAAAAGTGATGAAAAACCGCAAGCTTGCGGCTAAGCTGCAAACCGGCACACTTATTCAAATTCCGGCCTGTACCGATTTCTTAGTGGTACAGGAATTTCACGACGGATCGGCGGCCCTTCTGCGCTGTTACAGCCTCGACATGCTCGGCAATATTCGGGATTTTCGAATTGTAGAGTCGGTATAAACGGTAAAAGTTTCAGTTATCTTGGGGAGCGGCCTGCGAGCGTGGGTCTTCAGCGCTTTCACTGTCGAGCAAGCGGTCGTGGGGAGAAACTTTCCGCAGATCATTCGAGTAGTTGACACCGCGGTTGCGGCCGGTGTTTTTGGCGTGGTAAAGGGCTATGTCGCAATGCTGTAGCACCTCTTCTACTCCCTCTTGACCGCCTGTAAAGGTGTACAGGCCGTAGCTGAAAGTGACTGAGAAGGGCCCGCTTTTGCTGCGAAAGTGGTATTCGTAAATCGATTGACGAATTTTCTCCATAGCGATTCGGCCGTCTTCGAGGGCGGTGTTCGGAAAAAACAACAGGAACTCTTCACCGCCCCAGCGTGAACTGAAATCTACACTGCGGATACCCTCTTTGAGAAGTGATCCGATGGTAATCAGAACCCGGTCTCCCACCAGATGGCCATGATTGTCATTAATGTATTTGAAGTGGTCGACATCCAGCAGGGCAATTACCACACTGCCGCCGTAGCGTCTCACACGGTTTAGTTCATTGTGCAGCTGCTCCATCCCGTAGCGTCGGTTGTGCAGGCCGGTCAGTTCGTCGGTTTTAGCCATGTGCGAGAGTTTGTTGCGCTCGCGGGTCAGTTCCACCGTCCGTTTGGCAACCGCCTGTTTCAGGTTGAGTTTTATTTTTTCAGATTCTTCATTGATGATTCTGAACCTATGCGCCTGCAGGCTCGCCTGGGCGAAAAGGAAAAAGAAGAAGCCGACGTTCCAAAGATAGGTAGTGTGAATAACCCTTTGATCATGCAGAATATCATTGGCTCCGGCCAGAATGAGAATGATGAATCCGATTACTCCGATCGGTATGCCCGAACGGCCCCGGCGCCGAGCTGTGAAAAATACCCAGAATATGTACGGCACATGCAAGACGATGACCCCGTGATACCAGAAAGCGGTCTGCTGGAATACTGACGGCGGAAAAAAGATAATCAGGATGGACTGCAGTAGGGCAAGGCTGCAGCTTAGAGTGATGCCCAGTTTTCCGGTAATGCCCGGATAAAGATAACGGATAAATTGAACAAAAACCGGGACCGAGATGACGGTGGCCAGGTGGGCCAGGCGAATGC
The DNA here is from genome assembly GCA_964632675.1 of uncultured Sediminispirochaeta sp. GTDB lineage: Bacteria > Spirochaetota > Spirochaetia > DSM-16054 > Sediminispirochaetaceae > DSBN01. The sequence goes on along the minus strand of CAZWDV010000014.1, from coordinate 42,947 downwards.
CGAACAGGTCGGGAAAGGCCGGCAGGGCGGTAAAAATAATTTGCTGCCCGGAAAACACCGATTTCAATGCCACCAGAAAACTGTAGAGCGCCAGCATGAGTGAGGAGTGCTGTTCTCTCCACAGCACATACACGAACAGATAGTACATTCCTAAAATGAAGATGCCCCCGGTGAAAAACATACCCAGGGCAGTGCGTATCAAACGGTGGCGATAGACCGCCGGGGTGGTTCCGAAAAATATACGCTGCCAGATGCCTCCGACCGCCAGGTCGCCGTTGGCCACCTGAATAGCGATGTGATTGCTTCCCTCTGTGGCTTCGAAGGAATAAATAGGCTTGGCGAATGATATGTCTGGACCGCTCTCGTCGGGCGTCAGCGCAGCGGTTTGCCCTATAAATACTCCGTTGGCAAACACTCTTGCCGCAGCCCCGATTTCACCGAGATGCAGGCTGTAGCGTTCCCCGGGGATCAGCCCTTCAATCGTAACTCCATAGGTGCCGAGTTCCCATCCGTTTTCGGATAATACACGGTCATTCCAATCGCTCGGAACCGTAATGAGTTCGGAGGTTTTTACATTACTGAAAGTACGCGCGAGGCGCTGGGGGATGAACTTCCATTCTCCGCTGAGCGGTATAACGCTGGAAGAGGATACTGCTGTTAGCAAGATGTGTCCATCGCGAACTGTAAGCTGTTCGCTTTGCGGTTCGGCTGTTACTTCGGTCGGGATAGCTGCTGCAGACAACAACAGCAGCATTACTATGCAGGGGAAATGGAGTATATGGCGATTAGCCGAGTGCTTATGCAACTTTTTTACCATTTCTATCTCGAGCTTTTAGTTATGGAAGGAAGGTCAATGGTAGGAGATGTAACCGGCAGTGTCAAGCGTGGACTGCGAAGATGCTGCTAAGCATGCACGCAGGGGTATCTTTTATTATATTGTATATGGAAGGTAAAAGGAGGAAACAATGCAGTCGAATGCGAATACTATTGAAGATTATATGGCCGAAGTGCCGCCTGAACGAAGAAAAGTCCTTGAGAAAGTGCGGCGGACAATACTGGATCATCTGCCGGATGGATATGAAGAGGTAATGAACTGGGGCATGATCACCTATCAAGTACCGCTGGAGCGGTATTCCGACACCTACAACGGCCGGCCTTTGATGTACGCGGCTTTAGCCTCGCAGAAGCAGCACATGGCCCTGTATCTGAGTGCGATTTATATGGACGAGGACGAACGCGGGCGGTTCGAACGGGAGTATCGGGCCAGCGGGAAGCGGTATGACGCGGGCAAGTCCTGCGTACGGTTTCGGAAGCTGGAGGACCTGCCGTTGGAGCTGATTGGCCGCAGTATCGCCGCTTACCCGGTGGAGGAGTTTATTGATCGGGTGAAGTTAGGCCGCCGTCGCAAAAGCTGAGCAGGGGGGGCAGGTCTAAGGCATTGAATTTTTTTATAAATATATTATTAACCGCTCCTCTTTTCGCTTAGTCTGCTGTGTGGTATAAATGTAGGTATGCAAGAGATGGTTGATAATGTGCTGAAGGAAGAGGAGCGCGCCCGCGAGGCGGTACGAGCTGCCCGTGAAGCGGCCTCCGAGAAGACCCGCCGGGCCGAGGATGAGAGTTCGAAAATAGTTGATGATGCCCGGCGTGAAGCACAGGAGCGGATTCGGCAGCTGCAGAGCGAGGCGCAGGAGAAGGCTCGCAAGGAATTTGAAGCGGCTCGCAGCGAGGCGCAGGAAACGGCCGACCAGGTTCAGCGTGAGCGGGCCGCGCGTATCGAAACGGTTGCCGATGAGGTTGTGGAGTATTTGACCACCCCTGAGTATAAGCGAGAAGCGAAAGAGGGGTAGTGTGTGGCCGGCCAGTTAAAAACGTACAGTTTTATCAATGCGAAGATTCGTTCGCGCCTCGGACAGCTGCTTTCGGACCGGGATTTTACCAATCTGATGAAGAGCGGCAGCATTGAAGAGGTGGTAACTGCGCTGAACCAGACGGTGTATGCCAAGGATCTACAGCAGTATGCCGCCACCGGGGATGTACGGGCGGTTGAGTTTGCTCTGTATGCCCACGAAATCGAAACGGTACGGAACCTGCTGCGTTATCTGGAGGGCACCTCAGCCGATTTTGTCGGTGCTCTGATTTTACGGTACGAGGTAGATACGGTCAAAAATGCATTGCGTTTCTGGTACGACCGCAACATCAGAGGTCGGACCGAGACCGAACCCTCGGCGTATCTCTACCATGGCCATCTGGTTAATTCGGTTGATATTGACGGGATTTTAAATGCCCGGGATTCCCAGCAGCTGGTTGATGCGGTGGCGGGTACTCCGTATGAGACCATTCTGACCCGGAATCTGGACCGTATCCAGAACGAGCAGCAGATGTTTTATGTGGAGCTCGAGCTGGATAGCCTTTTCTATACCACTTTGATGAACAAAACCGCACAACTTTCGAAACAGGATCGGCAGGTGGCCGAGCGGGTGATCCAGGTCGAGGTGGATCTGGAAAACATCGACCGGATTGTACGGTTTGTCTCCTTTTACAGTGGTGAAGAACGCCGTTCCTGGAATGTGTTTCTGCCCGGCGGCAGTATAGAGTTCGACCTGCTGCGGCAGGCTTTCCGCCAGAAGAACGCCGCGGAGGCGTTGAACGTACTGCTGACACAGCACTACTCCCGCTACAAGAGTTTTACCGACGAGCATAAAAGTAATCCCTACCAGCGGCTGCACTTGGTCGAGAGCCTGCTGCGGCAGATTCTGAACGACGAGGTGCAGCGGCTGCTGCGCGGATATCCCTTCACCATCGGAACTGTGTTGGCCTACGTGTTTCTCAAACGTAAAGAAATTTCCGCCCTGGTGAGCATCATAAATGCCAAATATTACGGACTCTCCGAGGAGAGGATACGGGAACTGCTATGATAACCACTACGTCGATGCAGCAGTTGATTGCTGCGGTGCTGAAAAGCGATATGGAAGCGGCCACTGAAGCCTTGTTGAAGGTTGGAGTGATCGATTTTATCGATATACGCGAGATTCCTGCCGATTGGACCGCGCGGCTGGAGCGTTTTACGGAGGGCGAGGACCGCGAGAAGGCCCGGGAGCTGCGTCTGCGGCTGGATGCCTACTTTCGGACGGTTGGCTTTACCCCCCGGCCGCGAGAAGATGCGGAGAAACCGGCCCGTGCTGAATCAGAGCACGGTGCACCCGGTTCGGCAAGTAGCGCGGCAAGCGAGGTTGATCTGAATACGGCCGAAGAGGAAATCGATAAGCTCGGCAGTCAATTCCGCAGGATCAGAGATAAACAGAAAGAGGTGCAGGACGAAATTCTGCGGCTGCAGGAACTACGGCGGCAGATGCCTTCGGCGGGGGGCCGGCAGAGCAGTGGGGTCACCGGGTCCGGCGGGGCCGGCCGCGGCAGCAGTGCTCCGCAGCTGGCCAAGGGCACCCACTCTTATATTTCGGTGCATACCGGAATCCTACCGGAGGGGAACAAAAACGGTTTCGAGAGGGAGATTGGCAAATTTCCTTCGGTCTATCTGCCCGGCCAGGCTGTAGCCGCGAGTGATAGCAGCG
>CAZWDV010000014.1:0-39275 GCA_964632675.1 uncultured Sediminispirochaeta sp. | reverse complement strand
GATAGCAGCGGAAAAGAGGGCGGCGAGCCGGTCGATTTTCTGATAACCTTGAAGCGGGATGAGCAGCGAGTTGCGGGGCTGCTCGAAAAATACGGCTGGGAGGAAAGACAGTTTCAAGAAGGTGCACAGGCGGGCCAGGGGGCTGCTGGCGCCCGTTTACCCATTGAGGAGCTGGATGCCAAGCTCGAAAACTTACGCTACAAGCAGAAAGAGCTGGATGAGAGCTTGCGGCACAAGGTCGAGGACCGGGCCGATATTCTGGAAAGTATTTGGACCGGTTTGCGGATGCGTGAATTAACGCGCACTATGCAGACCTATTACCGCAGAACTGACCGAACGTACCTCTTTTCCGGCTGGCTGCCGGTTGATAAAAAAGAGCAAGTTACTCAGACCCTGATGAAGGCGACCGAGGGACGCTGCTACCTGGAGTGGCATTCGCCGCAAAGCGGTCATGACCCGGAGGTGCCGGAGCAGGTGCCGGTGCAGATGCAAAATCCGCCGGCCCTTAGACCGTTTCAGTCGTTAGTGGAGAACTACGGCATTCCGGCCTACGGTTCAATAGATCCTACCCCGATTGTAGCGCTGTTCTATCTGACGATGTTCGCTCTGATGTTCGGCGATGTCGGACACGGACTGGTGGTAATGCTGGTGGGACTGATAGGCGACCGCTTGTCCCGCAAAAAGGGCAAAAAAACAATGCTGTACCCGCTGATTGCCTACTGCGGCGGAGCGGCGATTGTCAGCGGGGCGCTGTTCGGTTCGTACTTCGGCATGGCGCTGTTGCCGCCGTTGTGGTTCGATTACCACGGGATAGTAGCCGGCCATGGCGGCGGGGGCGGCAGCGTAAAGACGATGAACGATATTCTAATGATTACGATTTATTTTGGAATAGCGGTTATAGCGACCGGCCTTCTCATCAACTGGGTAAATCGGCTGCGCAGTAGAGACTGGATCGGCCTGATCTGGGGCAACGGCGGGCTGCTGGTCGGGTGGATCTATGCGGCCGGTACCTACACCGCCTTCTATTTTGCCGGTCATGAGTATAAGCAGTTGCCCCCCGGACCGGCCCTGATCGTTCTGCTGGGTCTTCCGGTGCTGCTGATGGGTGCCAAGCCGGTGATAGAGCATATGCACCACAACCGGACCCTGCCGCCGAGTGAGCGCCCTTCGGCGAATGTGCTGGATATGATAATGAAGTGGCTGGTGGAGCTGCTGGAAATATTTTCCGGTTATTTATCGAATACCCTCTCCTTTATGCGTGTCGCCGGTCTCGGCATTGCCCATGTAAGCCTGATGATGGCCTTCTTTCAAATTGCGGAAATGGCGGCTGCAAACGGGAGGTTTACCCTGGGCTCGTATTTGATCCTGCTGCTGGGAAATCTCCTGGTGATCGGATTGGAGGGACTGTCGGCGGGTATTCAGTCGCTCAGGTTGAACTATTACGAGTTTTTCTCGAAATATTTTGCCGGAAACGGAAGAGCATATGCTCCTATTTCTCTGCGCTCGGAATAAGCGCCGGGAGATAGGGATTTTTAAAAATTACATTCCCAATGAGAATTACTGTAGCGAGAAGGAGTTACTGAAATGGAAAAAGAGAAACGCTGGTTTGTATCCCGTGTGCGGGTTAGCTTGATTGTCATGTTGATTGTAATGGCGTTTGCCAGTTTGGTGTTCGCCTCGAACACCTTTGCCCAGGAAACCGATACCGCCCAACAGGAGAAGACCATTAGTGAAGCCGAGGCCGGAGTAATGAAGTTCGGGCTCATGGCTGCGGCTGTTGCGTTCGGACTGGGCGCAATCGGTGCCGGTATCGCAATAGCCAACGTCGGAGCGGCCGCAATGGGAACTATTGGTGAAAAACCGGAGTTGGCCAGTCAGGCACTTATTTTTATTGCGCTGGCGGAAGGACTGGTAGTATTCGGTTTTATCACTGCTTTGATGATTCTGGGTAAAGTCTAGGACATGCAGTATTTTATTATCGGCGGAGACGATGCGGTGCTCGGGTTCGGAATGGTGGGTGTTGAAGGCCGGGTGGCCGAAACCGCCGAAGAGGCCCGGGAGGCATTGCAGGAGGCTCTGAGTAATAAAGCGGTGGGAATCGTCATTATTACCGAGCCGGTCGCCGAGCTGATTCGCCCGCAAGTTGATCGTTATGTGTTCTCACGATCCTTTCCGTTGATAGTGGAAGTACCTGACCGTCAGGGACCGCTGGAGGGGAGGCCGAGTTTGCGGGAAATGGTGAACCAGGCGATTGGTATAAATCTATAAGGGGAGCGCAGAGATGCCGGAACAGAGTGAACAGTTGCAGAGTACATCTCTGCTGTCTGGAATTTCACAGCAAGCCGCGGCCGAGGTTAAACGGATTGAAGAAGAGGCTGAGCGTCAGGCCAAAGAGATAGTCGAGGGCGGACGAAAAAAAGCCGATACGATATTGCACGAGGCTGAGGAGAAGGGCTCGCAGCAGTATCGGGAAATCCTTAATAAAAATGCTCAGGCGATAGAAGCGGAGCAGCGGAAGATTCGTCTGAAAAACCAGGAGGATCTGTTTCACCAGGCGCTGCGGCGGGTAAAGGAAAAACTGCACGCCCTGAGGGAACGCTCTAATTACAGTTCGATTTTGAAGGGCTGGATTGTCGAAGGGGCCATCGGTTTGTCCGAGGAGCAGCTGTTGGTAACTACCTCGAACGAGGAACTTACACTAATTACAGATAAGCTGCTGCGTGAGGCAGAGGCGGAAGTAAAGTCGGTAACCGGCCGCAATGTAACCATTGAACGAGCCGAAGCTGCCCCTTTGCAGAAACAGGGTATTTTTCTTACGGCTCGTGAAGGCCGCCTGGCCTTCAATAATTTAGTCGAGGCACGACTGGAGCGGTATTCGACAGTGATACGCAGGATGATCTATCGGAGTATGGAATGAGTGAACGGGTAGTTGGAACGGTACAACGTGTAAACGGGCCGGTAATTGAGGCGCGGGACATCAGCGATGCCATGATGATGGAGCTGGTGCACGTTGGCGATGTGGGCCTGGTCGGTGAGTTAATTAAACTGGCCGGCACCAAAGCTACTATACAGGTATATGAAAACACCACCGGCATTGCGCCGGGGGATCCAATTTATGGGAGTGGTATGCCCCTGTCGTTAGAGCTGGGTCCCGGACTGATGGGTCAGATCTACGACGGTATTCAGCGGCCACTGGTACAGCTGAAAGAACGCAGCGGAGCTTTTATCAGGCGCGGAGAAGAAGAGCCGGCATTGCAGCGTGAAAAGAAGTGGCATTTTGTACCGGGCGGGGCCGCCTCCGGACTCCAGGAAGGGGACGAAGTAAAGGGCGGCCGAATTCTGGGAACCGTTCAGGAGAGTGAGCGTGTGGAGCACCGTATTCTGGTTCCGCCCCATCTCTCGGGGACGCTGAAGTCTCTGGCTGCCGAAGGCGATTATACAGTTACCGATGAGATTGCGGTTATCGAGGATGCCGACGGCGGCGAGCATAAGCTGAGCATGCTGCAGCGCTGGCCAATCCGCAATCCGCGGCCCACCGCCGAGCGAAAGCCGCTGTCTACTCCACTGATCACCGGGCAGCGGGTTATCGACACGCTGTTTCCCCTGTCAAAGGGCGGCACAGTGGCGATACCCGGCGGGTTTGGCACGGGAAAGACTATGACCCAGCACGCTATCGCCAAGTGGTGCGATGCCGACATTATTGTCTACATCGGCTGCGGCGAGCGCGGCAACGAGATGACCGACGTGCTGACCGAATTTCCCGAGCTGGTCGACCCGCGCACCGGTACCAGCCTGATGGAACGGACTATACTGATTGCCAATACCTCGAACATGCCGGTATCGGCCCGTGAGGCCAGCATTTACACCGGGGTGACCCTGGCCGAGTACTATCGCGACCAGGGCTATCATGTCGCTATTATGGCCGATTCCACCAGTCGCTGGGCCGAGGCCTTGCGGGAACTGTCCGGCCGTATGGAGGAGATGCCCGCCGAAGAGGGCTTTCCGGCTTATTTGCCGACCCGGGTTGCGGAGTTTTACGAACGGGCCGGCATTATGAACACCCTTTCGGATATGGAGGGGTCGGTCTCGATTATCGGCGCAGTTTCGCCGCCGGGGGGTGACTTCTCCGAACCGGTTACCCAGCACACCAAACGCTTTGTGCGCTGTTTTTGGGCTCTCGACCGACAGCTGGCCAATGCACGCCACTATCCGGCTATCGGGTGGCTGGAGAGCTATTCGGAGTACGTCGGCGATATTGTCGATTACTGGAAAGAGCAGGTCGGCGATCAGTGGTCTGCAGACCGGCGTGAGATTATGGATCTGCTACAGCGGGAGGTACGCTTGCAGCAGGTGGTTAAACTGGTCGGTCCGGATGCCCTGCCGGACAGTCAGCGCTTCATTATCGAGGTGTGTACCCTCTTTAAGAACTCCTTTTTACAGCAGAATGCCTTTGACCAGGTTGACCGCTATTCCACGGTAGTGAAGCAGGCCCGTATGCTCGCGCTGATTATGACCTACTGGCGCAAGGGTCGGGACGCCATCAAGGACGGGGCGACGATTGTCCGTCTGCGCAAGATGAAGGTGGTGCAGGACCTGGTGAAGATGAAGTTCAATATCGAGAACGATGATGAGGCCGCCTTCGACAAGCTGCAGGCCCGTCTCGAAAGATCTTTTGACAGATTGGAGTCTCTCTATGAAGAGTAGCGATAGAAGTCTTTTAGCGGGGCGCGAGTATGTGGGGGTCGACAAGATCGACGGCCCGCTGGTATACGTGCGTAATACTCACCCCGTCGGCTATCAGGAGCTGGTGGAGGTGGTCGATAAAAGCGGCCATACCCGCCTCGGACAGGTGCTGGATACCTCCGAGGATGTGGTGGTGGTACAGGTCTTCGAGGGCACCACCGAGCTGACCATGCCCTCCACCCGGGTTCGCTTCCGCGGCGAGCCGCTGTCACTGGAGGTCAGTGACGGCATGCTGGGACGGGTGTTCAACGGGCTGGGCGCGCCGATCGACGACGGGCCGGCCCCGGTTGGAATTGAAGAGCGGGATGTGAACGGGGCACCTGTTAACCCGACCGCCCGGGTATATCCACGCGACTTCATCCAAACCGGCATCTCGGTTATCGACGGTATGAACACCCTTATCCGCGGGCAGAAGCTGCCGATTTTCTCGGGAAACGGCTTGCCCCATAACGAACTGGCAGCCCAGATTACCCGCCAGGCCAAAATCCGCGGCGGAGAGAGCAACTTTGCCATTGTATTCGCCGCCATGGGAGTAAAACATGATGTTGCGCGTTACTTCATCAACTCCTTTGAGAGTTCGGGCGTTCTTGAAAACGTAGCCCTGTTCCTCTCGCTGGCCGATGATCCCTCGATTGAACGTCTGATTACCCCGCGTTCGGCCCTTACCCTGGCCGAGTACCTGGCCTTCGACAGGGGAATGCACGTGCTGGTTATCTTGACCGACATGGCCAACTACTGCGAATCCCTGCGTGAGGTTTCCACTTTGCGCGGCGAAATTCCATCGCGCAAGGGGTATCCCGGCTATCTGTATTCCGACCTGGCCGAGATTTATGAGCGTTCCGGCATGATCGAGGGGCACCAGGGTTCGATTACCCAGCTGCCGATTCTCACGATGCCGAATGACGATATCAGTCACCCAATTCCGGACCTGACCGGTTACATTACCGAGGGGCAAATCGTATTCGAACGCGAGATGTACGGGCGGAATATCTATCCACCGGTGGCGGGCTTACCCTCGCTCTCGCGGCTGATGAAAGACGGCATCGGCGAGGATATGACCCGTGAGGACCATCCGCACCTGGCCAGCCAGCTGTTCGCCGCCTACAGTTATGTAAAGGATGTGCGCAACCTGGCCTCGGTTATCGGCGAGGAAGAACTGACACCACTGGACCACAAGTATATGGAGTTCGGCGAAGCCTTCGAGCGAAAGTTTGTTTCGCAGGATACCGATGAGGATCGTACCATCGAAGAGACCCTGAATCTGGGCTGGGAAGTGCTGCGGAATCTACCGACCGATGAGCTGCACCGGGTTACTGACGAAGAGCTGGAAAAGTACTACGAAGGGTAGGGAGCTGCACCTATGCGCAATGTAGCGCCGACAAAATCGAGCCTGATCAAGCTCAAAGACGAACTCAAATTCGCCGAGCTGGGGTATGATCTTCTGGATCAGAAGCGCAACATCCTGGTGCTGGAACTGCTGAATTTGGTCGACCAGGCGGTTGATTATCAGAGCCGCGTGGAGAAGGCCCTGGCCGATGCGTATGCAGCCCTCAAGCAGGCCAGCATAGATATGGGAAAACTGAAGGTTAGCCACATCAGCCGGGTCATCAACATTGAATCGAATATAAAGATAAAACAGCGGCGAGTGATGGGGGTACAGCTGCCGGTGGTGGATACCGATTTTTCCGAACATCCCCCCTATTTCAGCCCCTCCGATACCAGTTACTGGGTGGACGGGGCATTGAAAGAGTTTCAGCAGGCCCTCGAGATGATGGGGCGATTGGCGGAGCTGAAGGTGTCCATCATGCGGCTGGCCTTAGAGGTAAAAAAGACGATCCGCAAGGTGAACGCCCTGGAGAAGATCGCGATTCCGGACCTGAAAGAGACCGTTGCGTACATCAATAACCGACTCGAGGAAAACGAGCGGGACATGTTTGTACTGATGAAGATGGTCAAGGACCGGCTCGAAAAGAAAGAGGAGGAGCGACATGGAAGGGCCGATACGTAATGTTCTGGTGTATGTGGATGGTACTGAAGAGGCCATTACCGCCGCCCAGTATGCAGTCTGTCTGGCAAAATCGACCGGCGCCAATCTGTACGCGTTGTACGTCATCAATACTCGGGCACTGAACGATCTGGTAAAGGCGCGGATTTTTCTCGATTCCGAAGAGCATGAATACCACCATGACCTGGAATCGGATGCCGAGCGGTATTTGAAGCATGTGGATAAGATGTCCAGCCGCAAGGGAGTGCCCGTCACGCTGGAAAAGCGCAGCGGTACGGTGCATCAGGAGATTAAGAAATTTGCGGAAGAGGTGGAAGCCGACCTGCTGTTGATCGGCGAGCTATCGCACGTACGCAGCCGGCGGGATGAGTTTTATCATGAAACCGAACGAGCCATGCGGCTTGTGCATTGTTCCGTTCTCATGGTAAAAGATGAAGAACGTGTGTGGGATCTATACGATGCCCTGCCTGAATAAAGATGGAGAGAAAAAATGGCATTAGTTGACCTAGTAAAGCCTGAAATTATTAAAGTTCCGCTTGAAGCAAAATCAAAAGAAGGGGTAATCCGGGAGCTGCTGCAGGTGCTGGTTGATGCCGGTAAAGTTGGTGATTTCGATGCAGCTTATGATGCGCTGTTGGCCCGTGAGGCCAAGGGTAGCACCGGCCTTGAAGCGGGTATTGCGGTGCCCCATGCAAAAACCGACACGGTCTCTTCCTTAACCCTGGCCATTGGCATTGCCCCTGAGGGAATCGATTTTCGGGCCCTAGACGGTAATCCGAGCAATCTCTTTTTTCTCATGTTGGCACCGCCCAACCAGTCCGGTCCGCATATCGAGGCGCTGTCTGAAATTGCCCGCATCACCCAGTCCAAGTCTTTTTGTAAGATGCTGCTGCGGGCAAAGGAACCTGAAGAGGTGGCCGAACTGCTGACAGAAGAGGATTAAGTTAAAATAATTCCATTATGGTTCCGATGCAATCATTCATACTTTAATTTTTTTTACACTTGCATTTCATATTTTAATCTAAAATAATTAAAATATAGAAAGTGTGAGGGTAATTGATGCAAAAGTATTTTGTTGTGGGGTGCGCCCTCCAAATTGTAGTGCTTGCGGTTCACTTATACACCAAAATAGGACTGTTCATCTATTTGGCGATGGTGTTTGCGGCAGTGCTGGGTGTGTTCACACTGATAGTTCGGAAAAAGCAAGCGAGTTCAGCCGCGAGAGAACCCACCGAATATGAAAACCTGGAAGCGTGTAACCGGAAGTATCAGCAGCTGCAAGCTGATTCCCGCCGTCTTGAAGTGGAGATAGGATCTCTGGAAAAGCAGTTAGAGACTAAGCGAGAAGAACTTTACTCTCATGTAGTACAGTGCCGGAGAATATCTGAAGCATCCGATGCTGAAAGAATTTTATCCAAAGTGATTATTGATAAGACCGAGAAAGCCACCCTCGAGCTTACCAATCATGTCTACAGTATTGGTGATTGGAGCAGAGATGTCGACCGGATGATTCAACGGGTTTTCGGACAGTTGACTTCGGAGGAGGGTGGTCTCAGAGTTCAGTCTATTCGGCTTGAAGAAGAGCTTGAGCGAATCAGAACTCTGATTCAGGATTTCGAGAGTATTCACGATGATTATATCGGTGAACTGGAAATGGTCGAAAAGACTATGAAATCGGTGGACCAGTTTACCGATACAATCACGGATTTATCCGAACGAACTAACGTCCTGGCCATTAACGCGTCTATCGAAGCTGCTCGGGCCGGGCAGGCGGGTCGCGGATTTGCGGTAATAGCTGCAGAAGTCCAGGAGTTGGCTAAGAATACGATGCACATTGCCGATGAAATAAGCAGTACCATCGACAGTTCGGTGCATGCTGTGAAGGATTCGATTTCGTCGTACGGTGATCGGTTGCATTCTGCTGTGGAAAAGCTGGTCAATAGCGGCGAACAGCATACGGCGGTGATAGAGCAGCTGCGCCCACAGATCGAAAAAGTGTCCGAAGTTATTGAGGAGTCGCAGAAGCTGTCAGCCGCGGTTACTGATAATATCAATGGAGTTACATTACATCTGCAGTACCAGGATAGTGTTCGACAAATACTGGAGCACATGGTGCAACTTTTTGAAACGCTGGCCGGAGAGAGCGGAGAGCTGGCCGAGAAGCACGGGCGGTTGAGTAGTGAAGAGTTACAGCAGCAGAAGCAGGAGATTGATGAGCTGCTGAAAAGTCTGTTTACCACCCGTGAGGAATGGCACGCCTTCGGCCACGAATTGGAGGAACAGTTGAGTGAGGGCGAATTGAAAGAAAGTAAAAAGCCTGAAGAGGCTGAGCTGGGCGGAGATATTACACTATTTTAATATGATTGGAGGGAGAGAGAGTGGCGAACAAGATACTCTGTGTGGATGATTCGGTTACGATTAGGAAACTTGTTAAAAAAGCCCTGGAACCGGAGGGATATGAAATCTTGGAAGCTGAAAATGGCCAGGTTGCATTGGATAAGGTTGCACAAGATTCTATTTCATTGTGCATTGTCGATGTGAATATGCCGGTAATGGATGGCTTTCAGTTTGTTGAGGCGTTGAAGCAAAAACCGGACTACTCTGGTATTCCTGTAGTGTTTCTCACCACCGAGAGCGCGGCTCAGAAAAAACAGGTTGGCAAAGAGCTGGGGGTAAATGGATGGATCGTGAAACCCTTCGAAGCCCCATCGCTTGTAAAAATAGTTAAAATGTTAGTGAAATAGTAGGACAGATATGGAAGATCTTCACCAATTAAGTGCCGCAATCGACCAATATAAAGAGGGCGATTTGCTGGCTGTTGCCGAAATTTGCGAGGTTGCCGAAACGCTGCAGGCGAGTATTCAAGACCCGCACCTCACTGCTCAGCTGGCCGATATTGTAAAGACCGCCGAGGAGATAGTACTGCAGGGCCCTTCCGAGGAAAACTCACAGCGCTTTCAGGATCTGGGACAGGCCCTGGTTGCCCAGCCGGAAGATGAATCCGCTGAGGAGCAAAAAGAGTCCGATCGTTCCCAGCCGCCGGAGAAAGATGAGGTTCCCATCGAGGACGCCGAGATTCTCGCATCTTTTTTAGTGGAGGCACATGACCATTTGGATGATATCGAAGAGCGGATTTTGGACCTCGAAAAAAACTATGACGAGCAGACGATTCACGATATTTTTCGATCGATGCATACCATCAAAGGGGTTTCATCTTTTATCGGCTTGTCCAAAATAAAGGGATTCAGCCATAGTCTCGAAACACTTCTGAATGCAATGCGGACAGGTGACTTGGAAACCGACGATGAAATTGTCGACATACTGCTGAATGGGAGCGACATGCTGCAGCAGATGGTTTTGGATATTGAATCGCAATCCGAAGAGCTCGACACTAGCAGCGGTGGAGCGGTAATTTATGAAGGCCGTATAGACACTCTCGAAATCGACCGTAGGCTGGCGCCTTATCTGCAGCAGATAGAATCCGGTGGTACCGTTCCGGCATCCGGGCAGGGCGAGGTTGCACCCTCGGAGGCGGAAACGGCCGAAGAGAGTGCTGGCAGCGGAGTGAAGCCGGTAAAACCGGCGAAGAGTCTGACTGAAGAACTGGTGTCCCCCGAAATGATACAAAAATTCGTAGAGGAAACCTCCGACCTTGTAGATACTGCTGAACGCTCGATGCTGGAGCTCGAAAAAGATCCTTCGAACACCGACAGCATTGAGGAGGCCTTCAGGGCGATCCATACTGTCAAGGGTAATGCAGGGTTCTTCGGCTTCGCCATGCTGGAAAAAATGTGCATGGGAATAGAAGGTATCCTCGATACCCTGCGTACAGGCGCCCGCACGCCGGATGCACAAATTGTCAACTTGTTGCTACAGAGCATAGACGGCTTGAATGTAACCCTGAAAAAGGTGCACAGCGGCGAGATGCAGCCTGGTGAACTTGCTGAAGGCGGTGTGGATGCCGAGGAGGCGGTTGCCAGTAAAGAGGAGGGCGATTACAAACCCCTAGGCGACATGCTGGTGGAGATGGGTATCGCCTCCCAGGAAGCAGTCGATCAGGCCCTGGATGTACAGCGGATGCGACTGGGAGAGATTCTGATCGACCAGGGGGCCGCTAAAGAAGAGGAGATCGAGGAGGCTCTGCAGAAGCAGGGGAAGGGCGAACCGGAGAAAAAAGATCAGTTTGCGAATTACAGGATCAAGCGGCGCGATATCCGCGTGGATACCGAGCGGCTTGATAAACTGTTCGACCTGATGGGCGAACTGATCACGGCCGAAGCGATGGTAATCAACAATCCGGAGCTCGAGTCCTACGATCTGCCGAATTTTGAACGGTCGGCCAACTATTTGTCCAAGATCTCCCGTGAAATGCAGGAGATCACCATGGCCATGCGGATGATTCCGCTGGAAGGGCTGTTCAGCAAAATGCGGCGACTGGTGCGGGATCTGTCCAAAAAATTCGAGAAGCCGGTAAATCTCGAGATAAGCGGCGAGGATACAGAAATGGACCGCACGGTTATGGAGGAGATTTCCGACCCCCTCGTGCACATCATTCGCAATGCATTGGACCACGGTATCGAATCGGCTGGGAAGCGCCTGGCCGCCGGCAAACCGGAGGCCGGTACGGTGCAACTGAGTGCCGGATACGAAGGGAATGAAATCTGGATAACCGTAACCGATGACGGCGGTGGACTGAAGCGGGATGCTATTCTCGAGCGCTCACTCGACCGCGAGCTTATACAGGGTAATACGGAAGATATGAAGGATGAGGATGTCTGGAAGCTCGTGTTCGAACCGGGCTTTTCCACCGCCGAAAAGGTGTCGGAAATATCCGGCCGTGGCGTGGGCATGGATGTGGTGAAAAAAAACATAGAAAAGCTGCGCGGTAAAATCGATATTCAGAGTGTTGAGGGAGAAGGGAGTACCTTCGTTTTAAAGATCCCGCTTACTTTGGCAATTATTGATGGTATTACCTTTACCGTCGGACCGCAGATGTATTCTTTACCGATTACCGATGTACTTCAGTTCCACAAAGCCTCTGAAGTGGAGATAACCCAGACCAACACCGAAAATATTGTCATCAACCTGCGCAATGAAGTAATTCCGGTGGTAAAACTGTATGAGTTCTTCAATATAAGTGCTGCGAAACAGAGGGTCGAAGACGGAATAGTTGTTGTTGTTCAAGCGCGTGATCGCAAGCTCGCTATTATGGTGGACGAAATAATTGGGTACCGTCAGATAGTAATAAAAAGTCTACCTGCATATATGAAAGATATTCGCGCCTTGTCCGGTTGCAGTATTATGTCGGATGGAAAGGTAAGCTTAATTGTAGATACCGGTGCGTTGATTTCATATGTGCTTGAATAAGTGTTTTGGAGTGGTGGAGAGAGCATGGAAGGTCTGATTGACATTACCGATGATGAGTTCAAACATATCTCGGAGCTTGTGTACGAGAAGTTCGGAATTCATCTTACAGAAAAAAAACGGGTTCTCGTACGAGGACGACTGAACAAACTGCTGCGGCGAATGGGGTATTCGGATTTCGATACGTACTACAATGCAATTCTCCATGATCCCAGTGGTGCCGGGTTGCTTGAACTGGTGGATAAGATTTCTACCAATCACACCTATTTTTATCGGGAGAAAGACCACTTCGACTTTCTGGAGAAGCGCGTCCTGCCGAATATTGCCGGGCAACTCGAGGCTGAGCGCAGTAAAGATTTGCGGCTGTGGTGTGCCGGGTGTGCAACCGGAGAAGAGGCGTATACTCTGGCCATTGTGCTGGCCGAGTTCTTCGGTCCGCACTTCTTCACTGACGGTCCTCCGATTTTGGCAACCGATATTTCACGCACGGCTTTAGAAAAAGCGATGCTTGGTGCTTACGGAAAAGAGCGCATCGATCAGATCCCGAAGGGGCTGCTGCACAAGTATTTTTCGCTGAACGAGATGGGTGGATACAGTGTGAAGGATGTCCTGAAAAAAATGGTTCTGTTCAAGCGTTTGAATTTTAAGCGGGAAACATTTCCTTTTCGAAAGAAATTCCATACGGTATTTTGCAGAAACGTAATGATATATTTTGACCAGCCTACGAAAGAGACCCTGGTGCAGAAGTTCGGCGGAGTCCTGACTATGGGAGGATACCTGTTTATCGGCCATTCAGAAACCCTAGGCCGTGACAATGTGAATTTCCAGTATGTGCAGCCTGCGGTATATGTGAAAAAGGGAACAGGATGAGCGGACGAGAATTTACTCATAAGATCAAAGTCTTAGTCATTGACGATTCGGCTTTGGCCAGGAAAATTCTGTCTACTGGGTTGGCCCGCGACCCTGAAATAGAAGTGATCGGAAGCGCCCCGGACGTATATGTAGCGCGTGATAAAATCGTGTACAACAAACCGGATGTACTAACGCTGGATGTGGAAATGCCGCGGATGGATGGTGTGGAGTTTCTGCGTCGGTTAATGCCACAGTATCCGTTACCGGTGGTGATGGTGTCGGCACTAACTGCACCCGGGGCTACGGTTACCCTGGAAGCAATGGAAAACGGAGCAATCGACTTTGTGCTCAAACCTTCGACCAGTTTCGGAAATAAGCTCGAAGATATGATCGATGAGTTAGTTCAGAAAATCAAAGTTGCATCTACCGTTGATGTGAGCCGGTGGCGCAACAAAACCCGGACTGAGTCCAAGCGGCCGCAAGGGGCTGTTCTGCATGGCACAACCGACAAGGTAATCGGTATTGGTGCCTCTACAGGCGGAACGGTAGCATTAAGAGCGGTAATCGAAGCATTTCCTCCCGACATGCCAGGCACGGTAATTGTGCAGCACATGCCGCCGAAGTTTACCAAGATGTTTGCAGACAAACTTAATTCTTTATCGAAGGTAGAAGTAAAAGAGGCCGCTGACCACGATCGAGTTATGAAGGGGCGGGTATTGATTGCTCCAGGAGGTATGCAGATGAGTGTGGTCCGCTCCGGCGGTCGTTATGTGGTACGGGTCAAGGATGCAGAAAAAGTAAACGGGCACGCACCATCGGTTGATGTGCTGTTCAATTCAATCGCAGAGAATGTCGGGGTGAACTCGATCGGGGTGCTGCTGACCGGTATGGGGCGTGACGGTGCCGCGGGTATGGCCAAAATGCGCGGTACCGGAGCGCGTACCCTTGCCCAGGATGAGCGCACCTGCGTTGTTTTCGGAATGCCGAAAGAGGCTTACGAGATGGGAGCTGCAGAGAAACTGGTTGCGATTGATGATGTAACGGTTGAAGTGGTGCGGCTGTTGAGGGAGATGAAGTAATGCGACTTGATATTGGCATCGGTGAGTTAAAAGTCAGCAACAAGGTCGATGATGAACTGAAAACTTATGCATTGGGTTCGTGTGTTGCCGTGTGCGTTTACGATCCCAAAAAGAAGGTGGCCGGGCTTATTCATATTGCCTTGCCCGATTCAAAGGTGAATGCTCAGAAAGCCGGAAAGCTGCCGGGATATTTCGCCGACACCGGCTTACCGAAACTGTTTGAAGAAATGCTGCAGAAGGGTGCTGAGAAAAAAAATATCAAAGTGAAACTTGCCGGGGGGGCAAGCATTATGGATCAAAATCGACATTTTGATATCGGACGCAGAAACACGATTGCTATTAAGCGGTATCTCTGGAAGAATGGTTTTGGCGTTGTCAAAGAGGATACCGGCGGCAATGCCAGCCGTACCGTCGGTTTTAAGGTAGGAGACGGCACTATTATCGTTTCCAATGCCGGCAACAAATGGCAAATTTGAGGGGGTTAGAGGAATGAAACTGGAGAAGATAATGATAGTTGATGATTCTGCCACTTCCAGAATGATTATCAAACGCTGTTTTCAGATGGCCGGCTATCAGGACAGTACGTATATCGAAGCCGAGGACGGATTGAAGGCAATGTCTAATCTGAATCGCACCGAGGTTGACCTGGTTGTCACCGATCTGAATATGCCCAAAATGGACGGCACCACTTTTATCAAAAAACTGCGCTTGATGGAAAAGACGCAAAAGCTGCCGGTCTTAGTAATATCTAGTATGGGAAATGAACGAATGGAAAGCGAGCTGGCAAATAGAGGGGTGCTGGGGATACTTCGCAAACCGATGACACCGGAAAAAATAACCGAGTTATTAGGAGAGTAGTATGCAGGAAATTACCAGAGAACAAGCCAAAGCCGCGGTCATGCGCGCAACTCAGAGTACTTTAGGAGAAATGGCCTTCATCGATGTAATCGAAGGGGAAGAACCGCAGAATTTTGATGCGGGGCAGCTCATGTTTATCGAGTTTTACAAACCTGTGCATGGACGTCTCCTTCTCGCTATGCCAGCGGATATAAAACAGGCTATTGTAGAAAATATACATGCAACCGATTGGAATGATCTGTCGGTGAGTGAAATCGACGACTGTCTGTTAGAATTACTAAATGTATTGGGTGGGAATTTTTTACGGGAACTGCAGAACAATGAGACGAAAGTGCAGCTTTCCTTCCCTACTGTTCTGTTCAGTCTTGAAGAAATCCAGGACCTCGACAGTTTCTGGAAGTTCGGTTTTGATGCCGAAGGTGCACCGTTTACTATTTCTTTAGCACTGCATGAGGAGGAGCAATGAAAACACTGATAGTTGAAGACGATTTTGCCAGTCGAAAATTGATGCACAAGTACTTGGCATCTCTAGGGGAGTGCGATGTGGTAGTCGACGGTCAGGAGGCACTGGAAGCCTTTCAGATAGCGATGAATGAAAAGGCGCCCTACGATCTGATCTGTCTCGACATCATGTTGCCTAAAAAAGATGGCCAGGAGGTTCTGAAGGAGATTCGGGACATTGAAGAGCAGCACGGCAAAATCGGCAGCGATGGCACTAAGGTTATCATGACCACTGCCCTCGGAGACGCGAAGAATGTGCTCAGTGCCTTTCGAAGCCAGTGCGAAGCTTATCTGCAGAAACCGATCAGTCAAGAGCAACTGTACAGAGAGATGCGGGAGCTGAATTTGCTTACAGAAGATCAGCCCAAGTGATGCCTGTTCCGGCGGGTACACTCTTTTTCAGATGGGCTCCGAGAATGCGGTCGGAAAAATGGGGAGGAAGACCGGGAGTGCGTTGCTGTTCTGACCGTAACAGGGCAAAAGAGTGCTCTTGCAGTCTTTCGCCGGCCTGCAGATCTACGACCGCAACTATCGAACGGTTTGTTGTAGCATAAAAGGCTGCCTCAGAGGCGGCCAATTTTTTTGTACCATTGCCGAGCACCCGCCTCACGCGGGTATTTCCGTATTCGGAACGCATTTCGAACTCAATCTGGCCTGGATCTTTCTGTTCGGCAGCTCTGACGCGCTGTACCATAGCAGCAAAATTATGCGGTTCCAGCGCAATAGGGTCATCGAGACCGCTGTCGCTGTGGGCTAAGGTAATGTGTTTTTCTATAATCTGGGCCCCCCGGCTTACCGCCAACACAGGAACCAGGGAAGGATGCAGAGAGTGATCGGATAAGCCGACTCGGGTTCCAAACAGCTTTCCCAGCAGTGGAAGCACCTCGAGGTTGTATTCCTCTTCCGGGGCCGGGTATGCGGAGATACAGTGGAGCAGCGATAGAGAAGGAAGAGCAGATAGTTCTTTCCTCGGTTCGGCGTTTGTACGAATAAACTCCAGGCTGCGTTCAATGTCGCCCAATTTCGAAACGCCGGTCGAGAGTATCATGGGCAGATCGGACAGAGCGGCCAGCAGCGGATAGTGGTTCAGTTCCGGAGAGGCGATTTTTATCGCCTCTACCCCGAGCATTTGCAAGCCGGAAGCACTTGCCAGCCCGAAGGGGGAGCAGAGAAAGTCGAGCCCGCGTTGTTCGGTTTCCCTTTTTAAATCGGCATAGAACTCGAACGGCCGCTCGAGCGACTTAAAGCGCTCCCAAATGTGAACCGGCCGGCTGTGCAGGATGATGGACCCGGCATTCGGATGAACAATTTCATCTGCAATTACCCATTGAAATTTAATACTGTCAGCACCGGCAGCAGCGGCTGCGTCTATCAAACGCTTGGCCCGCTCGAGGTCTCCGAGATGGGCTGTACCGGCTTCGGCTATGATCGTAACCCGCGACTCAGTATTTGAACTCATCGACCATCCTGTACTTCAGGTTCTTGAGAGCAGTCGACAGGGAGATCTTGTAAATGTGCGGATTGATGATGCGTTTATAGGTGGGGTCGAAACCTTTCAGCTGCTCGAGTGTGTAGGTGCGAATATCAGTCAGTTCAGGCAAGTCTACACAGATCTTTCCCCCGGCCATCTTTTTTTCAATCAACGGCTTGGCCGATTTGTAGTGCTTGAGTGTAAAATGAGTATTGGGATACATCGGATGGTACAAAGTATGCGGTCGTGTATGGTCGAAGTTCTCTTCCTCCAGGGTAATGAGGTCGGCCATTGCCATATCTTCATCATCGAAGAACCGGTATACCTGTTTTACACCCGGATTGGTGGTTTTTTCGATATTGTTGGAAACCTTTAGGGTCGGAACCATCATTCCGTCCATCTCTTTGGCGGCCAGTTTGTAGACCCCGCTGAAGGCGGCACTGCTGCCTCCGGTGACCAGGTTGGTTCCCACACCCCACATATCTATCGGCGCACCGTCGGTAACCAGCTGGTGTATGATCTCTTCATTCAGGTCGTTGGAAACGGTGATATAGGCATCTTTCAAACCGGCTGCATCGAGGCGCTTGCGGACCTTCTGACTGAGATAGGAAAGGTCCCCGCTGTCCAGGCGTACTCCCAACCGCTTTCCCTGTTTTTGCAGTTGTTTACCGACTTTGATGGCATTCTCGATGCCGCTGCCGAGGGTATCGTAGGTGTCGATTAATAGTATGGCCTTGTCCGGGTAAAGATCGGCGAACTTCTCGAACGCTTCAAGTTCACTTTTGAAGGCCATAATCCATGAATGAGCCATAGTGCCGCTGACCGGGATACCGTACCTTTTTCCTCCGAGAGTATTCGAAGTGGCCAATGCACCGCCGATGTAGGCTGCTTTGGTGGCCGACAGGGCTCCGTCCCATCCCTGAGCTCGCCGCAGACCGAACTCTAATATTTTGCCGGCTTTGCTGGCGTAATAGATACGAGCCGACTTTGTGGCGATCAGAGATTGAAAATTGAGGGTGTTCAACAGTATGCTTTCGATGAGCTGCGCCTCGATCAGACGACTGTGTACCCGCAGCAGTGGTTCCCCTGGAAATATCACCGATCCCTCGGCCATGCTGTAAATATCTCCTGAGAAACTGAATTCCCGCAGATAGTCGAGAAAGCGGTCGTTAAACAGATCGAGGCTCTTGAGATACTCGATGTCCTCAGCGGTAAACCGAAAGTCTTCGATTATTTTCAGCATGTCCTCGATTCCGGCAAAAACCGAGAAGCCGCTCTTGAAGGGATGGGTGCGAAAGAACATATCGAATACTACCCGCGGATTGCGTTCCTTCAGAAAGTATCCCTGCATCATTGTAAGTTCATATAAATCCGTTAACAAAGCTGAAATTTTCATACTTCCAGTATAATTGATATAAATTGTTTCAACAATTGGAGTATACTGTTTGTACTCGACATATCGGTAAAGTTAGCTATAATATGGGAGAGTAGAAAAAGAAGGAGTTGTGCTATGTTATCAATTATATGTGATGCCTGTAAAAAAGCCGTTCCGGGCCCTGAAAAAGAAACCGGGGTTGTCTACATTGCGGATAAAGCCCTCTGCAAGCGGTGTGAAAAGAAACTGCTTGATACTGTGAGTGAGGCGATGGCCAAGCATAAGCGATTTGTGTTTTCGGATTATAAAGATCAATATGTCAAGAGTTTGAATTATATGTGCAAATAGAGGGCGTAAAAAAACCGTGCGGACGGTTCTTTTTACGTACTAGTGCTATTTGGTGGGGATGGTATCGAATCCGGTGTAGGGAACCAATTTTTTCGGAATGGTCACCGATCCATCGGGTTGCTGATTATTCTCCAGAAGTGTAATAATTGCCCGGGAAACCGCAATCGCCGTTCCATTCAACATGTGAACAAAGCGGTTTTTCCCTTCATCCTTAAAGCGAACTCCCAGTCTGCGTGCCTGGTAGTCGGTACAGTTTGAAGTACTGGTCACCTCTCCCCAATCGCCGGCCTCTCCGCGGCCGGGCATCCAGGCCTCCAAATCGAACTTTCGGTAGGCAGGTGCTCCCAGGTCACCGGTACAGGTGTCTACGACGCGGTAGGGAATGTCCAGACCCTGAAAGATCTCCTCTTCAATGGCCAGGAGCTCGTTGTGCAGCTCTTCGGACTGTTCGGGACGGGCGTAGACGAACATCTCCACTTTGGTAAACTGATGGACCCGGTAAAGCCCTTTGGAGTACTGTCCGGCTGCTCCAGCCTCGCGACGGAAGCAGTGTGATACGCCGGCCATTTTGATCGGAAGTTGTTCCCGGGGCAGAATAGAATTGGAGTGATATCCCCCCAGCGTGATTTCGGCGGTACCCACCAGACAAGTGCCGGTGCCCTCGAGGTTATAAATATTGCTTTCCGCTCCGCGCGGGTTAAAGCCGATGCCCTCGACGACCTCTTCTTTGGCGATATCGGGGGTTATTGTTAAGGTAAACCCGTGCTTTTGCAGCACATCCAGGGCATAGCGAATCAAAGCCATTTCCAGCAGCACGGCCTCGTTTTTCAAGTAGTAAAACTTCGGTCCGGAGACTTTCCCGGCGGTTTCGAAATCCATCAAATCGAGATCGTCACCCAGCTGAATGTGGTCTTTTGCGTTGAAATCAAAGGATGTCGGGGTGCCGACTCGGCGAATTTCCAGGTTGTCCTTGTCTTCCTTGCCCACGGGCGCATCCGGGTGGGCGGCATTGGGGATCTTCTTGGCTGCATCCCACATGCGTACATCGATAGATTTCATCTCCTCTTCGAGGGCGGCGATCTGCTCTTTGAGCTGTTTTCCCTCTTCAATGAGTGCAGTACGCGCTTCTTCTGCAAGCTTTCCCTTCATGCGCTTGGCGTTCTCGTTGCGTTTCTGTCGAACCTCTTCGATAGTGCGCAGAAGACGATTTCTCTCTTCATACAGTGCCAGGATATCATCCACGTCTACGTTCATGTAGCGGTTACGAATGTTCTCTCGCACCTCTTCAGGGTGTTCTTTGATGTATTTTAGGTCTACCATAACGGGACTATCTTACTCGACCAGCGCATTTCTTACAAGTCCAGGAATTCTAATGTTGTTAGTCAGAAGACTACCAACATTAGAATTACATCAAAACCTTTAAGCTGAGTTATAAATCTTAAACAAAATGAAAGCATTCTAAAGTGGAAAATTTTTCAAAATTTTCCACTTTAGAAGTGCTATTACAAGTCCGTTTCGATTTCCTTGGCGCGTTCGGCAGCCGCGTTGACGGCCTTCATTACCGTCGGAGTCAGCCCCCCCTCTTCGAGGGCCTTGATGCCCCGAATAGTGGTTCCGCCGGCGGAAGTAACCCTTGTGATGTATTCGGCCGGAGAGACTCCCTCGCTGCGTAATACCTTGACCGCCCCCTGGCAGGTAGAGTAGGCGATATCGAGGGCCTGGGAATAGGAGAACCCGGCATCGGTTCCGCCCAGAGCCAGGGCATGGAGAAACGCAAATACATAGGCAATTCCCGAGCCCGACAGTCCGGTTATAGCCGGCATGAGCCGCTCGGGTATTTCGAGGGGCAGTCCGATTGCCTTGGCCGCTTCGAAGGCGGTACTGCGGAACTCCGGATCGAGGTTTTCAACCGCTGAAATCCCCACTACCGATTCTCCTACTTTCGCTGCCAGGTTCGGCATAAAGCGGATAACTTTATTGGTACGAAGATTATGTGTGAATACGGATATCGGTTTGCCGGCGGCAATCGAGATGAACTCGCGTTCATTGCTCAGATCATAAATCTCGGTGAACAGGGTACTGAGATGCTGCGGTTTAACCGCAATAACCAGCACTTCGACTGCAGAGAACAGTTCTGCCAAACTGGAACAGACCGTCCCGCGGCACTCCTCGGCCACCTGTTGTGCTTTATCCTGGTCAATATCATAGAAAGCTATGTTCGCATCCGGATGGGCGGATCGCAGTCCGAGACCAATTGCCGCGCCCATATTGCCTGCGCCGATAAATCCAATCGATTTCATGTAGTCCTCCCTATACCTGCGGAGTTTCCCATGTGCCGCTTTCACCGGATCGGAATAGTGCTCTGATAACTGCCGTGTTGTACAAGGTATTTTCCAAAGGAACCGGAACTTCCGTATTTTCTATCACTGCCCGGGCGAACTCGTCGCCCTGAATAGCGTATTGATCAGCTGGAGGAATTACAATTTCTTCCGGAACACCGGTTACATCACTGCCGTCATCGATCAGCAGCCGCGCCGGAAAATCACCCGGCTGGTTGAAAGGAATTTCAATCTCTACCCGCTGTTTTTCTCCGAAAAACTGCATAGTCTGCCACGGTACTATTTGTGTGCTGCTGGTAAATGCAGCCTGCCCTGTGGGGAACTGTAAAATGGCGCTGACCATCTTATCTACCTTGAATTTGGGATCGTAGATAAACCCGGCAATTACCCTTTCCGGTTCCTCGTCGAACATGAAGCGGGAGGTATGCACCGGGTAGCAGCCGATGTCCCACAAACCTCCGCCGCCTTCGCTATATTTATTGCGCACATTTTCGGGGTCGCGGTTGTTATAACTGAAGAACCCCTGTATCGACTGCAGTCCTCCGAACTTGGGGTTCTGCACAATCGATTTAGCCCGCAGCCACTGCGGGTGGGTGTGCACCATAAATGCCTCGCCGATTTTCAGCTTGGTTTCATCGCGCAGCTTAATCAGCTCCTGTACCTCTTCGGTGTGCAGAGCCAGTGGTTTTTCACACAGCACATGTTTACCTGCCTCGAGCGCTTTGCGGCTCCATTCTACATGCAGGTGGTTCGGTAAGGGAATGTATATGGCCTCTATCTCCGGATCATCCAACAGTTGCTCATAGGTCGAATAGTATTTGGGTAGTGCAAACTGGTTTGCAACGGTTTTGGCCTTGTCTTCTGTGCGGGAGGCAATCGCCCGTACATCGCATAAGTTGCCCCGTTTGAGGCCCGGAATAACACTTTTAGAGGCAATTTTTGCGGTGCCGAGAATACCCCAGCGCAGTTTTCTTTCATTCATATACTTCCCCCTTTTTTATTCTATAATGGAAGAGCTCTATCCGATCGACGCATACATAAGTGTGTCGTCATTTTTAGAAATGGTAACACCGACGGACACCGTCACTTGAATTTGCTACTGTTCATGAGCGATGCGGGATGACTCAATTAAAATTTTCAAGCAGATACTGGTAAAAAATCTCATCCATGTGGGTACAGTGTAATCAGTATTATCTTTATTTACAAGTTATTTTATACTGCATAATATGGAGGGATGAAGCAGTCAAGAACCTATCCTGTGTCGTGTAACCGCGACTGTATCACCGGCTGTCCCCTCGAAGCCGTCGTTGAAGAAGGGGTCCTCACCAAAATTAGAAACAATCCGCAGCGTTCGGCCTATATGAACGGTTGTATGCGGGGGTTTCGCTTTCCATCGGTTGTGTATCATCCCGACCGGCTCACCCGTCCGATGATTGCGGTGGACAGTGCCGAATGGAATTCTGCCTCCGGCGAGCGCCGGCAGCGCCGAAGGCGCGACTTCCGGCCGGCCAGTTGGGATGAGGCCCTCGATCTGGTAGCCGCACGGCTGCAGTCGACGCATACTCGCAAAGGTCCGGCGGCGGTAATGCGGATTGGCGGTTCCGGGGCCTGTCGCGGGGCTCTGCACAACACAGCCCAGCTTACCAAGCGCTTTTTAGCCCTGGCGGGCGGGTTTACCGATACCTACGGCAGTTACAGCAGCGAGGCCACCGACTACGTGAAACCCCTTATGTACGGCACCGCTGCGGTGGGAATCGATGTGAAGACCCTGCGCTACTCGGAACTGATTCTTCTGTGGGGTTTTAACGCGGCGGACACCCGCTTCGGGCCCGAAACCGAGGCGGTTCTTTCCGAGGCCAAGCAGCGGGGCACGCGGATAGTAGTCATCGATCCGCGCCGCACCCGGACTGTCAGGCGGTTTGCCGACTGGTGGATTCCGGTGTACCCCGGAACCGATACGGCCCTGATGCAGGCGCTGCTCTTCTGCATTCTGCGGGACGGGCTGGAGGACCGCAGCTTTATCGAAGCGCACAGTGTGGGCTTCGATGAGCTGGAGGCGCATATTCGCGGAAAAGACGGCAGCCCGCCGAAGAGCCCCGCGTGGGCGGCCGGGCTGTGCGGCGTGAGCCCCACAGAGATAGAGCGGCTGGCGCGCTGGTATGCGGTGGCCCGCCCGGCCGCCCTGCTGCCGGGCCTGTCTATACAGCGGACCCTCGGCGGCGAGCAGGCCGACCGCATGGGCGGGGTGCTGCAACTGGCCCTGGGCAACGTCGGCCGGCCCGGCGGCAGTACCGGTGCGGGGCAGTGGAACGTGCTGCCGGGCCCGCGCTGCGGTAAGCTGCCTGTGCCGCCGAACCCGGCGGGCAGCCGGGTGCCGGTGTACCGCTGGGCTGACGCGGTGCTGGAGGGCCGCCGGGGCGGGTATCCGGCGGATATTGACTTTCTGTACAATGTGGGTGGGAATTACGCGGTGCAGAGCAGTGAGCTGCAGAAGGTGCTGCAGGCCTTCGATGCGGCCGAGTTTGTAGTGACCCACGACTATTTTATGACCGATACGGCCCGCCTGTCCGATGTAGTGCTGCCGGTTACCACTTTTGTGGAGCGCAGCGATATCATCTTTAGTCACACGAATTACCTGTACTACAGCGCGGCAGCCATTGCGCCGGTGGGCGGGGCCCGCAACGACTGGGACATTTTTACCGACCTGGCCGGGCGACTGGGCTTCGGTGCGGCCTTCACCGGGGGTAAAACTGCCGGAGATTGGATTGCCCATTTTCTGCGCCACAGCGAGGTGGACGATATAAGTGCATTTTTTAAAAATGGAATTTATGCCGGTGAAGAACAGTATCGCGTAGGGCTCTCCGGTTTTGCCCGCAGTCCCGAGGAGTATCCCCTGGCCACCGAGTCGGGCAAGATAGAGGTCGCCTGCCGGCAGTTGGAAGCGGCGGGGGGCGGCCGGATTCCGGTGTACTCGCATTACCGGGAGGCGGCAGAGTTTCCCCTGCGTCTGATTACTCCCCATGAGCGGTTCAGGAACAACTCGCAGTTCGACAATGTGGACGAGTTTGCCCGTTCGGCCGAGGAGGGAGTGCGCATCAATCCGCAGGATGCTGCCGACCGCGGTATCGAGGACGGAGATGCGGTGATTGTCATTAGTCCGAGCGGCCGTATGTATAGCATTGCTCGGCTTTCATCTGATATACTGGCCGGAGTAATTTCATGTACGCAAGGGAGATGGTTTCGGCGGATCGCTAACGAGACCGAAAAATTTCAGTCGGACCACCGGCCAGAGGCATACTCTGCTATGCCGTTTTCGGCGGTGAATGTACTTACATCGAGTCGGCCGACCCTGCCCAGCCGGGGCTCGCGGACTCATTCGGTAATGGTGAATATATGCAAAAGAGAAGAACATCGAGAACCGGGGGCATAGGATATCTGGTGGCAGTCGGGGTGATTGCCAAACTGTGTGTGGATACCTCGGTTCAGCTTTACAACCCCTTTCTGATGGTGTACGCAGCGGGCCTGGGCGTCAGCGCGGTGACCATGGGACAGCTGGTGAGTCTGCGCAATATCATGGGGCTGGCCGCCCCGGTGGTGGGGCATATGGCCGACAGAATCGGGTACCGGCTGATTATGCGCCTCAGCCTGCTGCTGGCCGGAATCGGCATACTCCTGATGTCCACCGGCGGAGGTCTGCCGATCCTCGTTCTGAGTATGGTGCTGGCCGGTCTGGGGCAGGGCGGTTTTACACCGAATCTGCACTCCTATTTGAGTTCCAAGCTGCCCTATGAAAAACGGTCTCGGTATCTGGGAATTGTGGAATACTCCTGGGCTTTAGCCGGTATTATCGGCCTGGCTTTAATTGGAGTGTTGATAGAGCTGTTCTCATGGCGCGAGCCGCTGTACCTGTTGGGCGGCAGTCTGATTGCCGCCGCCCTGCTGCTAGGTACCCTGCCGAAGACCGAAAAACACCGCAGGGGCGAGGCCAAAACCGGGGAGTCGCTTGCGGGGGAGGCCCCGCCTCCGGTGTCCGGCCGGACGTTGAAAACTTCGCGGCTGCGGCGGATAGTCGATTTTTTTTATCTGGGAGCCCACTGGAGATCGGCCTGGGCGGCGGTGCTGGTAAATGTGTTCAATTTTTTTGCAATTACCCACATCATGATTATCCACGGCGGCTGGCTTGAAACCGAATACGGATTGGCACCGAGCAAGCTTGGCCTGGTGGCCCTGCTGCTGGGGGTGTTCGACTGGGCCGGCAGCATCCTGGTAAGTGTGGCCGGTGATCGGATTGGAAAGCGCAAGAGCGTATTGATCGGAGCGGGGGGAATGGTAATTTTTTTCGCCCTGCAGCCGTTTTTGAACCTGAGTCTGCCCTTAGCATTGATCAGCCTGCTGATGCCGCGGTTTTTCTTTGAGTTTGCCACTGTGAGCAATTTTCCGCTGCTCAGTGAGCAGTATCCGTCGCAGCGGGGGAAAATTATGTCGCTCAGTGTTGCCGGCGGGTTGCTGGGCACGACTATTGCAGCGGCTAGCGGTCCGACAGCATACTTAACTAGAGGGGTATGGGGATTGGGACCTGTCTCGGCTGTTGCCGCCTGCGTGTCCTGTATTCTCATAGTATTTTTTGTACGTGAGGAACCACACAGAGGGAATGTATATGGCTAAGAAAGAGGAAATGCCGTTATATCAGAAGGTGCGCAGTGCCTTGATGGAAGAAATTCGCTCGATGCGTCCCGGGAACAACCGCCTCGAGCCGGAGGAACAGTTGGCCAGGCGCTACGGAACCAGCCGAGCCACCGTACGGGAAGCACTGGCCGACCTTATTAAAGACGGGTATATTACTCCATGGCAGGGGCGGGGCAATTTCGGTCATCCCCACGCCCTGAATTTGAATATGCGCTTTGATATTACCTACGATTTCGTGCATATGCTACAGGACAGCTACCTGGAGATAGATGTAGAGCAGTCCGGTATTTCCCTGGCTGTGCCGAATGAGGATCTGTTGGTGCATATGCCGCAGTTCCGGCATACTCAGGTGTTTGCATTCGACTGGGTGTACACTGCCGACGGAGAGCCGGTGATTGTGTGCCGGGTGCAGGTTATCAAGGCGGCCATGCGGCTGATGCTATCTAAGCGCAAGGATGAAATGCGGCTGACCGACTACCTGCGCCGCTTTTACGACGGGGATATTACCTACGCTACGGCCTGGTTCAAGGCCGGGTTAAACAGTGAGGTAGCGGGAATCTTCGAAGCTCCCGCAGGAACTCCTATGCAGATGTGGGAAGAGATTTTCTACGACCTGTACGACCGGCAGATCTGTTTCAATCAGGTCTATTTTCACCCCTACAAAACAGACCTTTCTATGCTGCTGCGGACACGCTAAACCCGCCGGCAAGGCCGGCGGGCTAAATACTGCTTGAAATGCAGGCCGTCGGCCTCAGCCCAATTTCCGAGCTTCCAGCGCGGCCAGCACCTTTGCCGGTGTAAGCGGCAGTGAGGTCAGGCGTACTCCGGTGGCGTTGAACACCGCATTGGAGATAGCCGCCAGGGGAGTGTCGATTCCGATCTCTCCTACCGACTTCGCTCCAAAGGGTCCGGTGGGATCGTAGCTTTCGGCCAGTTCTACCCGCAGCTTACCCACGTCCTCGCGGGAGGGAATTTTGTACGACATAAAGTTGTTGGTCAGCATCTTGCCGTTGCCGGTCAGCACTACGTCTTCGGTGAGGGTC
Source organism: uncultured Sediminispirochaeta sp. (assembly GCA_964632675.1). GTDB lineage: Bacteria > Spirochaetota > Spirochaetia > DSM-16054 > Sediminispirochaetaceae > DSBN01. The sequence goes on along the minus strand of CAZWDV010000014.1, from coordinate 12,611 downwards.
ATACCGATGCCCTGCATCAGGCCGCCCTCGACCTGAACCTTGGCCAGGTTGGGGTTGATCGGAGTGCCGCAGTCGGTAATTGCCACATAGTCCAGTACGTCGATTTTTCCGGTTTCCAGGTCGACTTCGACTTCGCAGAACCCGGCCATATAGGGCGGGGGAGAGACCGAGCCGCTGAACGAGCCGGTGGCTGTCAGGGTTTTCATATTGAGCCCTTCGTGGTAGAGGGTGTCGTAGCTGAACTCTTTGAGGGTAACCGACTGGCTGCCGTCCTTCATGCTGCTGATCTGCTTTTTGCCGTCCTTCACCCACAGTTCCCGGCCGTTGAATTCGATGTCATCGGCCTCTACACCGAACTTTTCCGCAGCGGCCTCGCGCAGCACTTGCTTCATGTTCTGGGCAGCACGGATAACCGCGTTCCCGGTTACGTAGGTGGTACTGGATGCGTAGGCGCCAACGTCGTAGGGGGTGCGGTCGGTATCGGAGCTGTAGACTACGATGTCGTCGGCCGGCACGCCCAGCTCTTCGGCGGCTATCTGAGCCAAAATCGTGTCACTGCCGGTGCCCAGGTCGGTTGCACCGATCAGCAGTTTGAAGAAGCCGTCGTCCTGCAGTTCGAGGGTGGCCGAGCCCATATCGATTTGCGGTATTCCGGAGCCCTGCATGGCGATGGCCATACCTTTCCCGCGGACTTTGCCGTTTTTTACTTCGCCTTTCAGCTTTTTTGGATCCCAGTCGATCAGTTCACGGCCGCGGTCCATACAGTACTGCAGTTTGCAGCTTTCGATCCACATTTCGTGGCCTTCGCCGCCTTCTCCCATGACGCGGAAGATATCGCTGGTCTCGCCCTCTTTGATCATGTTCTGCTCGCGAAGAACCGCCGGATCCATGCCCAGAGTGTGGGCCATCTCGCTCATGGCCGATTCAAGGGCATAGTTGCCCTGGATTGCACCGTAGCCGCGGTAGGCGCCGGCGGGGGTGCGGTTGGTGTAGACGATTTTACCGCCGAAACGGACCGCTTCCACCTTGTTGTACAGCGGCAGCGACTTGGATCCGCAGTTGGTGAAAACAGTCAGAGCGTGTTCGCCGTAGGCGCCCGTGTCGGAGAGTACCTGCAGGTCGATGGCTTTGATCTGACCGTTTTTGTCGGCGCCCAGGCGGATGTCCAGGCGCATTTTGTGGCGGGCAAATGAGGATTCAAAGACCTCTTTGCGGCTCATAACTACCTTAGCCGCTTTGCCGGTTTTCATGGTTACCAGCATGGCATAAAGTTCTAGGTGAATCTGCTGCTTGCCGCCGAATCCGCCGCCGATACGCGGTTTTTGTACGCGGATGTTCCGCAAAGGCACCTCGAACACCTCGCCGAGAATTCGGCGGGTGTGGAAGGGGTTCTGGGTAGAGGTAACGATGTTGATGCGGCCGTGCAGATCGTAATAGCTGTAGGAGGCATGCGGCTCGAGGGCGGCATGGGCCTGAGCCTGGGTGTAGTACCGCCGTTCTACCACGTGATCGCAGTTTTTAAGCACCGCGTCGACATCGCCGAGGTTCATATCGTAGGTTGCGGCAATGTTCTTCTTGGGCTCGAAACCCATAGGAAACATGGTGTAGGCCTCGGGCTCGGGGTGCACCACCGTATCGCTAGTTTCGGCTTCCTCCATGTCGATGAGCGGTTTCAGTACTTCGTATTCAACATCAATCAGTTCAACTGCCCGGCGAGCGGTGTGCTCGTCGACCGCCGCGACTACCGCGACTTCATCGCCCGGATAGCGGACATACTCATCGAGGATAAACTTGTCCTTCGGGCTCGGTTCGGGATGTCCCTGCCCGGCGCGGGTAATCGGCACCCGGGGCACATCTTTATAAGTGTAAATCCCTTCGACTCCCGGAAGGTCCAGCGCCTTGCTGGCATCGATCTTCTTGATTTTTGCAAATGCATGGGGGCTGCGGACGAGCTTAACCACCAAAGCATCCTTCGGTGTCAGGTCGTCGGTGTAAGCCGGCCGGCCGGTAACCAGTCCCTTTCCATCTATCTTTGCGCGCTCATGTTTTACTGTAGTAAACTGCTTATCCATTTTTCGCCTCCAGGAACTTGGTGATGGCACGAAGCTGTCCTTCATATCCGCTGCAGCGGCAGAGGTTACCGGCTAAGTAGTGCCGAATTTCCTCTTCGCTGGGGGCGGTATTCTCCTGCATCAGCGAGTATACCGTCAGGGCAAAACCGGGGGCGCAGAATCCGCACTGGTCGGCACCTTCGGCGGTGAGAAAATCTGCAAATTCGGTCGCCTCTTTTTCGATACCCTTCACTGTCACTATTTCCTGCCCGTCGGCCTTGGCTGCCAGGGTAGAGCAGGAGGGGATCGGGGTAGCGTTCATGAGGACGGTACACACCCCGCAGCTGCCGCTGTCGCAGCCCTTCTTTACTTCCACATAGCCGGCATCCCGCAGGACATCGACCAGCATGTCGCCGGGTTCTATCTCGAGCCGGCGCGGTCGTCCGTTAATTTTTAGTTCAATTTTCATTTCGCCACCTCCTGAATAGCCCGTTTTACGAGGCTGCGAGAAACCGAGGTGCGATACTCGGCGGTGCCCCGTACATCGTTTCCAAAATCGAGCTCCTGCGATGCTGCTTCACCGGCCTTGCGGGCCAGTTTTTCGTCCGGATTTGTTTCCGTGCCGAGTATTTCGGCAGCTTTTACTGAAAGCCGTGCGCTTCCGGGGCGTGCCCCGACGGCAATTCGCCAAGCGCCGTTGCGGCAGACCGCACACGCATTTAGAATCGAAAAATCGGTACGGCTGATTCGCACGCCTGCGTATGCACCGTGTACTTTGTCAGTATCGATGATTAATTTTTCGATTAAAGCCGGTCCTTCGGTGCGACCGGTAAGGTATTTCTCAAAGTCGATTTCACCCTGTTTGTACAGGGCTACTTTCGCATCGAGTCCCAATAGAACCGTATTAAGATCGGAAAAGCCGAATTTTCCGCCGACAGTACCCCCGACGGTGATGAGATTGCGCATCTGTACTCCGACTATGTGGGCTACCGCCTTTTGAAATAGGCCGTTGAAGGCCTTATTCAGTTCGGTTGATGTTTCAAGATCACGTACAGTGGTCATTGCTCCTATCTCGATGGTAGTGCCGCTTTTTTTTATAAAACGAAGATCGAGAGAGGAGAGGTCGACTGCAAGTTCAACTTTTCGGGAATTCATTCGGGACCATGCGCCCCCACCGATAAGAAAGGCCTTTTTATCGGCGAGAAGTGAGTACGCTTCCTCTAAGGATTGCGGACGCACGTAGGTGGATATTTCCATGACCGTTCCTCCAGATAGTTTTGCTTATTATGCGGCGTAATTGTAACATGGACCCGTACCTTGCGCAACAAATTGCAACGATGGCGCGGGAGGAATATCGGAAAATTTTTATCGAAATGGCGTCAGCTCTTGGCGCGTCTGAGCAACAGTCCGGCCGTGGCCGCCGGGGCTCTAATGTTGTCGTTTTGCTTGAAATGCTCGCAGGGTTGCAGCGGCAGGGTAACGATGAACTGCGATCCTTGCTCCAGTACACTCTCTATATTGATCGTTCCTTTCATTTCATCCACCAGGCTCTTTACTATCGCCAATCCGAGTCCGGTTCCGCTGTAGCAGCGATTGGTTGCAGCATCGATTTGCTCGAAGGGGCGGTAGAGCTGCTCATATCTGTCCGCATCGATACCGATGCCGGTATCCGTGACCTTCAGCACGACGCTTCCTTGCTTGTATTCGGCAGATAGTTTAACGCTTCCGGCGGAGGTAAACTTAATGGCATTTGAAACCAGATTGGTTATTATCTGATGAACCCTTCTCGATCACCATAAAAGTAGGCTGGCATATCTTCTGCTATTTCCGTTTTGAACTCTATCGGTTTGCTTGCAAGCTGCTTTTCAAAAAAGGTTTTTTGATGAATGAGTAAACTGTGCAGAGAAAAAGGTACCTGTTCTAATATCACGCCCTTGGATTCGATCTGTGAGAAATCGAGAATAGCATTGATTATCGCCAGCAGGTTTTTTCCGGCCCCTTCGACACTGGCCAGTTTTTTAAGTTTGGCCGGATCCGTTTCCTCCTGTGTGAGCAGTTCCGAAAAACCGAGGATAATATTCAACGGTGTCCGCAGCTCGTGGGACATGTTGGCGATGAACTGCGACTTCGCCCGATTCGCCTCCGTCACGGCCAGCCCTGCCGATGTGCTGCTACTGGGGAGTAGCGCGTTTTCAACCACCGAGATTACCGCCGCCTCAGTAACCGGCCGCAGCAGGAAACCGAAGTGGGTTCCGCCGAGCCATGAACGAAGAAACTGGGGATCGTATGAACGCAGGAGTACTATCTCCGGAATGGCCGTGCGGGCAAGTTCAGCATGAACAGACTGCAGATAACCCAGCGGAGGATAGTCGATTCCCTCATCCCACATAATTAAATCGGGAAGCTCATCTCCTTTAGACGCCTCGGGAGTAGTGACCTGAGGTGTAACAGCCTCAGAGCCCCTTTCTTTGACATAGATGCTAATGATAGAGTGGCCCAGCGAACGCAAGATCTGTTCGACCGGAGAGTCTTTGTGAGTCTCAATTAGCAGAACCTTCGCCATTCAGTCGATACCTCTATTGGAATCATAATGTACTTGAAATTATAATTCCACAGTATATAGTTAAGAGGTACAAGGAGATTTCATGCGATCAGTAGAGTTTATTCGTAACTATCTTATGCATCCGGCAGGTTCCTGCCTGGCCGCATTCGGTGATACCAAGGTAATTTGCACGGCAACTATTGAATCCGGGGTGCCGCGGTTTCTGGAGGAGAGCGGTTCCGGCTGGATTACCGCGGAATATGCAATGCTTCCGGGGAGTACCGGCGGAGGACGTAAACGGCGGGAACTCCTGAAGCGGGACGGCCGCAGTACGGAAATTCAACGGCTGATCGGACGAAGTTTACGGGCGGCGGTAGACCTTGAGCGTCTGGGTCCGGTTTCAATACTGATAGACTGCGATGTAATTCAGGCCGATGGCGGTACCCGCACGGCTGCTATTTCCGGCGGATGGGTTGCCCTGTACGACGCGCTCAAGCTGCTGGCCGGAGAACAGGGTTCCGCGGGGCCGGGGCACTACCTTCGCGGACAACTGGCCGCGGTGAGTGTGGGTATCGTAGATGGACAGGTGGTATGCGACCTTGACTACGCCAACGATTCCCAGGCCGAAGTAGACATGAATGTCGTTAAACTGGGTGACCGGCTGGTAGAAGTGCAGGGTACCGGTGAGAAAGGTACTTTCGGCCGGGATCAACTGAATGAGCTCATGGATGCCGCCGACGCCGGAGTGGCTGACATATTCAGCGCGCAAAAGCAGGCTTTGGGCCTAAAATAAAAAAGATATAAAAAAAGCGCAGCCGCGGTTCATTCAAACGAAGCCGGCTGCGCTGGAGGTGTGTGCAACCTCCTTTTAAGAGGCCTCTACCGGATGATCGGCATGAAACTGCTTCAGTCTGGCCGCCAGGTCCACCTCCTGATCGAGGCTGAACTGTGACACACAGGCCCGCAGCCCCTCGCTGTGTTCGCTGCCGGTTATCTCCAAACTAATTGCACTTATTCCGTAATACAGCAGCTCCTCTACCAGTTCGCCCCCGGTAAAACCCGGATAAGAAAAGGTAAAGTAGAATCCGTCGGCGATCGGATTGTCTTCATCATGATCGTATACAATATTAAAGCCGTTCTCCACCATGTGCTTTTTCATGATTTGCGCCCGGGTGCCGTATTCTTTGACGTTTTCCACGAAGTTGTAGTCTCCGTCATTCACAGCCTTCAGCATTGCAGCTACTGCATACTGGGCCGAGTGACTGGTGCCGGCGGTTAGCGTATACAACGCCCCGTAAATTAGTGAATGTCCGAACAGATCGGTGGGGTAGTAACGCTTCAGGTCGGGATAACGCCGGGTAAACAGGGCGTCGGAGACCAGAATCAATCCGAGCCGCTCTCCGGCGTAACTGAAGGCCTTGGAAGTGGATAACAGCAGGACATAGTTGTCGGTGTAGTGGGCGACGGTCGGCTGATACGGCGGTTTGCCCGGCTGGGAGTAGTCTTGTCGAAAGTCCATGCCGAAGTACGCCAGGTCTTCGATGACCGTTACATCGAACTTTTGGGATAATTCTCCGATAATCCTGAGCTCCTGATCGGTAAAACAAATCCAAGTGGGATTGTTCGGGTTGGAGTACATAATCGAGGAGATTTCACCGGTCTGCAGGTACGACTCCAGCTTGTCCCGCAGCTTTTCGCCGCGGTAGTTGTAGACATCAAAACTTTCATATTCATGACCCAGCACCTTGCACTGCTGTTTCTGCACCGGGAAACCCGGGTCGATGAACAGGGTTCCTTTACGGTAGTGATTGTTGCGGTTGGCTACCAGGAAAGTGGCAAAGCCCCCCTGCATCGAGCCGACTGTCGGCAGGCATGAGTCGGGGCTTATATCGATGTCGAGGAACAGCTTTGCAAACCGGGATGCTTCCTGCTTCAGCTCGGGCAGGCCGTCGATCATGGAGTACTTCGAGGCAATTCCTTTTTTCAGCGCATCGATCTGGGCTTGAATGCCGACCTCCGGGGCCGGCAAACCGGGAACCCCCATCTCCATGCGGATGTACTTGTCACCGGTTTCGCCTTCAATATCATAAACCAGTTTGACCAGCTCACGGATACCGGCTTTGCCCATATCATGTATGCTGCTTGCTTTTATCTTCTGTGACACTACCTTGGCATCGATAGGAGTATTGTCTCTTTTTTTATTTTCCATTGTAACTCTCCTTGTCTACTCGAATACGGGCATCGACTGCACTCACATAGTCAGGACTTCCGAGGAGCGGGTTCAAATCCAGTTCTGCAATCTCAGGCGCCGTGTCTACCAGTGCTCCCAGGCGGATAAGGATGTCTGCAAACAGGTATTCATCTACACCGGCCTGACCGCGGGTACCCTCGATCATTTTATATCCCTTCAGGCCGCGGATCATCGTGAGGGCTTCCTCCTGGCTAAGCGGGGTGAGTCCGCTCTGCACATCCTTCAGCACCTCAACGAAAATGCCCCCCAGACCGCAGAGCACCAGATGGCCGAAACCGGGTTCGGACTTCACTCCGGCAAACAGTTCCAGGCCGCTGAGCATCGGCTGCAGCAGCACTCCGGTGGTATCCTCTATCTGCATCAGCCGCTCGAATTCACTGCGGACCTTCTCCTCGGTCTCTACGCCTACCACTACACCGCCCACATCGGACTTGTGTACCGGTCCGACTACCTTCATTACCACCGGGTAGCCTATATCTGCGGCTGCTTCGGCAGCCTGATCGACGGTTTCGGCAACCCCTTCGCCGGCACGGGGGATGCCGGCGGCGTCCAGAAGCTGCTGGACTGCTTCCGGGCTCAGGTATCCGCTGCCGGAGGCGGCAATAACTTCGCGGATAACCTGACGGTCGATTTCCGGCGGTTCGGGTTTGGTCGCCCCCGCTTTTGGAGTAGCGTAGACGCGGCTCAGTGCGCGGCCGAGTTCCACCTCGTCGGGAAAATTGATGTTGCCCTTTGAAAGGAAGTCTTCGATTTCATTTTTCACGTTGATGATTGATGGCAGTACCGGATAAATTGGTTTTTTACAGCTGCGCATTTTTTGATGGAGTACTTCGTACACATCATATACTTCGAACAGCCCGGGGCTTCCGAAAATTACCACCATTGCATCGATGTTGTCGAAGCGGGTGTCGCAGGAGTCGATAATGTGTCCCAGCTGTTCGGCGGTACCGGTAGCCAGAAAGTCGATCGGGTTCGCAGTCGAGCTTCCGGGAAATAGTTTCTCCTTCAGCTCCTTGGCAGCCGGCCCTTCGATCGGCGGAACTTCGAGCCCGCCGTGGGAGAGCGCATCGGTCAGCATGACCGCCGGTCCGCCGGCATGGGTAATAACGGCAATGCGCTTGCCCGGCAGGGGCGGATGCATAAACACCGAAGCCACCGTAGTCAGCTCGTCGCGGCCGTAGCAGCGCACAATACCGGCTTTACGGAACAGGGCGTCAACGGAAGTGTCCGAACTGGCCAGAGCACCGGTGTGCGAACTGGCCGCACGGCTCCCGGCTGAGGAAGAACCGGCCTTCACCGCGGCTATCCGGCAGCCTTTGCGAATCAATGATTTGGCGTGGTGCAGCAATTTCTGCGGTTTATTGATGCTCTCGATATACAGCAGCTTCACCTTCGAGCTCTCTTCCGGGTCGAAGGTTTCGTCGAGGTACTCCAGCACCTCTTCCACCCCGATCTGGGCGCTGTTGCCCACCGAAAAAACCTGTGAAAAGGTCAGCCCCTTCGGGATACCGGTTTCCATAATAAAGACGGCGGTAGCCCCGGACCCGGAAATAAAATCGCAGCCCTGCGGGTCGAGTTTCGGGATTGGGGTGGTAAAGACGCCATTGTAGGTCGGCGTCAGCACCCCGATACAGTTGGGGCCGATCAGGCTGCCGCCGTTTTCTTCGATTATCTCGACTACATCGTGTTCAATCTCGGCTCCGGCTTCGCTCTCTTCACTGAAGCCGGCCGAGAGAATGATAAAGGCTTTAGTGCCCTTTTCTTCGGCCAAGATTCGTACTGTTTCGGTGCAGAGTTTGGCCGGAATGGCCAGTATTGCCAGCTGCGTTTTCGGCAGATCGGTTGTGGTGGCATAGGCGGGCAAGCCCTGCACCTCCGCTTCTTTCGGATTAACCGGATAGATCGGGCCGGCAAAATTGCCGGCAATCAGGTTTTCGATGACCTTGCCCCCCGGTTTGTGGGTATTATTCGACGCGCCTACAACCGCGATCGAGGCCGGTCGAATGAGTTCTTGTACAACCATTGGTATACCTCCGGTTAGTGCTTATGACGAACGGTTCTCTTCGGCGAACTTCCGGCCGGCCTCCAGAGTGGCGATATTCAAATCGACAATCTCCTGGCCCTTACGTCCGAAAATGTATCGGATACCCTCTTTCAGCTTCTCGAAGTCGATATCCATAAACAGCGAAGCCGCTCCGGCCATTACCATATTCATTCCCCGGCTGTTCTTCAGGTCCTTAGCCATTCCATCGGCATCGATGGCCACATGCTGTGGAACCTTCTTCACCTCGACCAGGATTTTCTCGAGTTCCGGATAGTTGGGAATGTTTTTGAAGGGTGTAGTGTTGGTGACCAGCCAGCCCTCGGTGGACAGGTAGGGCAGATAGCGCAGGCTTTCCATCGGTTCGACCGATAGAATGATGTCGGCGGCCCCCTTCGGAACCAGATCGCTGTAGATGGTCTTATCCGAGATGCGCAGGTGGGACTGCACGTCGCCTCCGCGCTGACTCATGCCGTGAACTTCGGCCTGTTTCAGGCTCAGTCCGGACTGTATGGCCGCATATCCAAGTACAGTGGCGATTGAAAGAATGCCCTGTCCCCCGACGCCGGCCAGAATTATGTCCAGTTTCATTATTTGCCTCCCTGTTCTTCAGCTTTTTTCAGCTTGGCGCGGCGGAGCTGGGTCTGTACACACTCGCGCTGCGGAATGATAACGGAAACACCCTTGTAGTCCAGCTCTTCTTTAATGATCTGAACAAACTGATCGTGAGTGTTGCGCTTCGGAATGATGCTGCGGATGTGATCGGGAGCTACTCCCAGCCCTTCGCATATTTTCTGCAGTCGGCCGGTTCCGTGGCTGTTTTGTCCGCCGGTCATGGCAGTGGTGGAGTTGTCCAGAATAAACACGATGATATTGGTGTTTTCGATAACCGCATCCAGCAGACCGGTCATACCGCTGTGGGTGAAGGTCGAATCTCCGATTACCGCCGCACTGGGATACAGGCCCGCATCGGCGGCCCCTTTGGCCATGGTAATGGAGGCGCCCATATCAACACAGCTGTTGATCGATTCATAGGGCGGCAGAGCACCGAGGGTGTAGCAGCCGATATCGGAGAATACGTGTCCGTCACCGTACACCGATTTGATAGCCTCGTTAATTGCATTATAAGAGTCGATATGGCTGCAGCCCGGGCAAAGTGCCGGCGGGCGTGGGGCGATTACCTCCGGGGCGGGAGACGCCGGATGGGCTTCGAGGCCGAGGGCTTTTCTTACAATACTGGGATTCAGTTCGCCGTCACGGGGCAGTTCGCCGGTCATACGGCCTTTGATTTTAGCCGGACCGCGGTCGAGCAGGCCACGCAGTTTCTCTTCGACTACCGGCATGCCCTCTTCGACAACCAGAATTTCGTCGCATTCGGCTACCATCCGCTCTATGAGTGCCCGTGGAATCGGGTACTGGGACAACTTGAGCAGCGGGTAGGGGCATTGCTGGTCTTGAAAGTTTTCCATTACATAGTTAAAAGCAATTCCGGAGGCGATAATGCCCATCTTTTTATCGGTACCCTCGAAGTAGCGGTTGTAGGGGGAATTGTTGGCTTCTTCTTCCAGCGAAGGCTGTTTTTCAAGGAGCAGTTTGTAGCGGCCCCGGGCGATAGCCGGTAGCAACACAAACTGGCGTTTGTTCTCCGGCATGGTCAGTTCGTGCTCTTTTAGAGGCGCACCGCGGGTGACACCCGAACGGCTGTGGGCGATGCGGGTAGTCAGTCGCAAAACTATCGGGGTCTGATACTTTTCCGAAAGCTCGTATCCGGTAAAGCACATCTGGTAGGCTTCCTGCTGGTTACTGGGTTCCAGTACCGGCACCATGGCGAAGTCGGCCAGCACACGGCTGTCCTGCTCGTTCTGGGAACTGTGCATGCTCGGATCGTCGGCCACTGTCACGATGATACCGCCGTTGGCACCGGTGATTCCGGAGTTGATAAACGGGTCGGCGGCCACGTTTAATCCGACATGTTTCATCATCGCCATGGTTCGTTTTCCGGCGTAGCTCATACCTAATGCGGCTTCGACCGCGGTTTTTTCGTTGGCGGACCATGTACGGTGAATATTTTTCTCGGCGGCTTGTGTGGAGTGCTGTACGTATTCCATAATTTCAGTAGAAGGGGTTCCGGGGTAGGCATAGAATCCGGAAGTCCCAGCATCCAAAGCCCCCTGGGCGACAGCTTCATCGCCTAAAAGCAAGAGAGTATTATTGTCCAAAGTATCCTCCTTGGATTATGTAGGGTTCTGCCTTCAATTATAGCACTGTTTTTTGAATATGTGAAAACAAAATTTGATATAATGAACGGGAAGATTGTTTGACTATGTGACTTAATATTTGACTTTTTACAAGCCTTCTATGAGAAAAACGATTTATATCGCTCGTAGTTAAGCTTAATTACCTCATCGACTGCATTCAAAACGCTGGGAATTTTATCGGTTGCCATTGTGTACACTACAGTTGTTCCTTGTTTGTTGTCTTCGATCAGTCCTGCTCTTTTGAGTATTCCCAAGTGCCTTGAGGTTATTGAACTCGATTCCCCGATTTTCTCTGATAACTCGTTTACGCTATGAGGTTTCTCTTTTAATTTTTCAATAATACAGACACGAGTCAAATTTGCCAGCGCCTTTAGAATGTTTGCGCGAAGTTCATTTTTTAATCGATTTTCAGAGGTCACATTTAGTCCTTTGCTTTCCCGTTAAATTGGATGCTATCCAACAGCAACTGGGATATAGAACGAGTACAAACTCATTGTTAATCCACAAGTGCCGACAGTATTATACCTTTAACTTATAATACCTTCAATAACAAAAATACATCAAGTTGCACTTCTGTTTAAGAATCTCCACTGCCAATAACATCTACAATGGTTTCGACAAGTGCATCTATTTCAGATGTAGTGTTGTAGAAACCAACGGACACGCGAATAGGAGCGGGAAGATGTTGCTTTGGAACCGGTCTAATCATGTAATTTTTCTCATTCATGATTGTACAGAACGCGGCGGGGTCCCAATCTTTGATAAGAAAATGAATAAAGCCGGCCTCTGTACCGGCGGGGGTAACTATTGTTATTTCGGGTATATTTTCAAGCTTAGTTCTGAGATATTGAACAGACTCTGCAATTCTTTTCAATAGCCACTCCTTGCCCACATCGTTGAGTAAAAAATTGAGAGCCTCTCGAAAACCGAGTAGAATCGGACGGTTGAATGCGGTAGCTGTCTGAAATCTGGCGGCAAAGGGAGCGGGAATCACGTAAGGAGAAGAGATATCGAGGTCGTGACGGTTTTGAACTGAAGAGGGACTTATGTAGGTGGGATCGATTTCTGAAATCCTCTGTTTAGCTACATAAAGCGCTGCGATTCCTTCGGGGCCGAGCAGCCACTTTCTTCCCGCCAGGGAATAGAAATCCACACCGCAGTCATGTACATCCAAGGGTGTTGCACCTGCCCCCTGTGCTCCGTCTACGAGGATATACATACCGTTTTTATGACAAATATCGGTCAGCTTTTTTAAGGGAAACGTGAGGCCGGTAGAGAAAGAGACGTGGGATACCACTAACAGCCTCGTTCGAGGTGTAATACTTCCACTGAATCTCTCTAAAAAGGCATCTTCGTCATAATCCTGGCCGTATTCAACCTCCAGGTATTTGACATTGAGACCGAAGCGTTGCTTGACGAGGGCTATCGGGGCCAGACCCGCTACATGCTCTCGGTTTGTAGTAATGAT